>NZ_JBFTIJ010000003.1:0-631845 GCF_056394705.1 Variovorax sp. 10N420
CTACACCGGCGGCACGACGATCTCGGCGGGCGCACTGCAGCTGGGCAATGGCGGCACCAGCGGTTCAATCGTTGGCGATGTGGTGGACAACGGCACGCTGGCATTTAACCGCAGCGATGCGCTGACCTTTGCGGGCACGATCACCGGCACCGGCTCGCTCAGGCAGGCCGGCACCGGTACGACCACGCTCACCGCGGACAACACCTATGCGGGCGGCACGACCATCTCGGCGGGCACGCTGCAACTGGGTGCCGGCGGCACCACCGGAAGCATCGTCGGCAACGTCACCAACAACGGCACGTTGGCGTTCAACCGCTCGAATGCGATGACCTACGCGGGCACCATCAGCGGCGGAGCCGTGGTGCAAGCGGGTGCCGGAACGACAACGCTCACGGGTACGGGCTCCTCGGTGTCCAGCGTCGATGTCAACGCCGGCACGCTCGACCTCGCTCAGGCGGGCGCCTTCAACGCGAACGCCTTTACGACCGCATCCGGCGCCACCACGCACATCGCCGCAGAATCGACATTGACTGTCGCAGGCGCATTCACGCAGGCTTCCGGAAGCACGCTCGCCGTCGATCTCGGCAGCACCCAACCCATCGTCTCGGCGGCCACGGCCAACCTCGGCGGCACGCTCGACATCACCGGCTTCGGCGCCGCTGTGCCGAACACCGCGAGCGCCCTGACGAGCACGCATTTCAACGTGATCCACACGTCGGGCGGCATCACCAATGACTTCTCGACGGTTGAACTGGGCGGGGCCGGCGGCGATCTCGACTTTCTCACATTGGCCGGCAGCAAGTCGGTCGATTCGCTGGACTACAACGTAGGCTTCGGCCTGGCTTGGATGGCGGGTGCGACGCAAAGCCATGGCGTGTTCACGCTCGTGAGCGCGACGGAAACCTTCGACGTCGATGTGCCATTGGGCAACCAGACGCCTTCCAGTTCCGGGTGGGATGGCACGAGCCTCACCAAGAACGGCGCGGGCACGCTGGTGCTGTCGGCGGCCAATACCTACACAGGGGCGACGACGATCAACGGGGGCACTCTGCGAACCGGCATAGCGGATGCCTTTGCAACCAGCAGCGCCGTGAACGTCGCGGCCGGCGCTACGCTGGCGCTGAATGGGTTCAACCAGCTCGCGCACAACCTCGGTGGTGCTGGCAGCGTCACGCTCGGGAGCGCTGCGCTGACCGTGCAAAGCGACAGCAACACGACGTTCGGAGGCGTGATCAGCGGTGCAGGCAGCGTGACCAAGGAGGGTGCCGCCGCACTGGTGCTCGCCGGCGACAGCACCTACACCGGCGGCACCACGATCAATGCCGGCACATTGCAGATCGGCGATGGTGGCACCGCCGGCGGCATCGTTGGCAACATCACCAACAATGCGGCGCTTGTCATCAACCGTTCGGACAGCGTCCAACTGCCCGGACCCATCAGCGGCAGCGGTTCGTTGACCAAGCTTGGCGCTGGCGTCGCCTCATTGGCTGGCGCGAACACCTACAGCGGTGCGACCAACGTCAACGTGGGCACGCTCAAGGCCGGTGTTGCCAATGCCTTCAGCGCTGCATCGGCTCATACCGTGTCGAGCGGCGCGACACTCGATACCGGCGGCTTCAACCAGACTGTTGCGGCGCTGGACAACGCGGGTACTGTGAGTTTGCTGAGCACCACGCCAGGCAGCACGCTCGCGGTCGCCGGCGCCTATGTCGGCCGGGGCGGCACGCTGCGCCTGGGCACCCGGCTGGGTGACAGCGCAAGTCTCAGCGATCGGTTCGTGCTCGACGGCCCCGGCGCGAGCGCCAGCGGCACCACCCATCTGGAGATCACCAATGTGGCCGGCCTGGGTGCGCTCACCAGCGGCAGCGGCATCGAGGTCGTCAGCGCGCGCAATGGCGCCACTACCACGGCGCAGACCACCAAGGATGCCTTTGTGCTGGCCGGCGGCGCGACTATCGCCGGAGTCGCCAAAGGCAACACCACGCTGCAAGCGCCTCACATCGATGCGGGGGCCTACGAGTACCGCCTTTACGCCGCGGATGCCGGCGGCTCTGGCGAGAACTGGTATCTGCGGTCGACTTCCACGATCGTCCCGACGCCACCCCCGGGGCCTAATCCGGTCATCATTCCTCCGCCGGTCGAGGTACCCACCTACCGAGCCGAGGTGCCCATGGTTGCCGGTCTCCCCGCACAGTTCCGCCAGGGCGATCTGGCCATGCTCGGCAATCTGCACAGGCGGATCGGCGACGAGAACATTACACAGCCGCAGACTGCGTCGGATGCTTCGTCGGCAACGCCGCGCGATCGGCGCGCATGGGGGCGCGCCATCTATACCGATCTCGACATCCAGCAGGAAGGCACCGTCAACCCTCAAAGCAGCGGGTATCTTGGCGGCCTGCAGGCCGGCACCGACCTGTGGTCGGACAGCGCCTGGCGCGCGGGCGTGTATGTGGGCTATCTCGAAGGCGGCTCCGACACCAGCGGCAATGCACGCGCAACGTTTGGCCACGTTGGCCGCAACGACCTGCAGTCTCGCTACCTCGGCGGCTATGCGACGTGGACGCGCGAGGACGGGCTCTATGCCGATACGGTGCTGCAGGGCGGAAGCCACCGGTACACCCTGCGTCCCGACTTCAACCCGAGCGTCTCGGGCAAGGCCAGCAGCCTGACGGCCTCGGTTGAAGCTGGCAAGCCCTTCAAGCTTTCCGACAGCTGGAGCATCGAACCGCAAGCGCAGTTGGTTTATCAGAGGAGCAGCTTCGACGATGTGCAGCTTAGCGACGCAACCGTGCGGCAGGACACCGATGCTGGATGGATCGGCCGGCTCGGCGTTCGCATCAAGGGCGACGTGGCGACATCCGCAGGACGGCTTCAGCCCTACGGCCGCGCCAACTTGTACTACGGCGGATCGGGCACGGATATCGCACGCTTCATCTCGCCCGGCGCGGTGACCGACATTTCGAGCCGGACCGGCTATACGTCTGCCGAGCTGGCTGCCGGCATGACGTTGGCACTGAACGACAAGACCAGTCTTTACGGGGAACTGGGGCGCGTGTTCAGTGTCTCCGGAGATGCGCGAGTGCGTTCCTCCATTCAAGGCAGCGTGGGGCTTCGACTCTCCTGGAAATAAGGCCGCTGGCGATCGCCGATTGGAGCCCAGGGCATTGTCATGTTAGGGATGGACGTAAGCGCCGTCGATCAGCATGGTGGCGAACTCGACATCCATCTTCAGAAGCGCCGCGACAAGGGGCATCGGTCCATACGATGGGGCCTTGGCGTTCCAGCTGTCCGAGCCAGTCGAAGGTTTCCGACTCCAGGATGAGGTCGGCTCCTCGCCGAAACTGACTGTCGTGGTCGATGGGGAGTTTTGCGTAGGCGGTGCTATTGATCGAGATATTCCGATCGATCAAGCCACCGATACGTTCGCCGTCGACATGCCGAGACGATGGGGTTGAGGCGTGATATGGGCGCCGAGAAGGCCGAGAACACGATCAGCGGTGGCGCGCCCTATCCCGCGGAACGAGGCAACATCTCCTCGAGATGCGACTCCACGCAGCGCGTCCAGTGTATGAATGCCGCAAGCGCTCATCGAGTCCACCGACGCACCCAGCCAGGGCCGCAATTCGACGATCGGCGTCTCGGGCGCCGTGGGAATGTGAAGTTCCTTCGTCGAGACCAGACCGTAGCGCCAGAGCTCGAACGGAGGCGCCGAACTGGCGAATGGACGATCGGTCGCCATCAACAAGTCGTAGACCTCGCGTGCCTCGCGTTTTCCGAAACGCTCGCACAACAGAGGCAGGGTGAGCCGTCGCAATTGACCGACCGTCTCCTGATCATTGGCCAACGCCCTAGTCAACGTGCAAGGTCGCAGGCCCAGCGCGGACACAGGGGCGGAATCCGCAAGGCCACGCAGCGCGAGCGTGCGCGCCTCGGACGGCAGCGCAAGCACCGCTTTGCTTTGTTCATGCGCGCGTTCTTCAATGTTCGGATTCGGTAGAAAGTCGAGTCCCACGCGCGCAAGTATTGCGCGCAATCGACCGACCGTCTTTGCACCGATCCCCTCTTCTCTCAGAAGCTCCTGCTCGCTGATCTCCGACAGATCCTCGATGCAGAAGATGCTGAGCTCCCTCAGCGCTTCGCGGGCGCTCGCACGCACGGGAATCTCGTCGATCGGCGTATCCGGTTCGAGCCGGATGGGCGTGTTCAGCAGTTGGGAACCTTTGGGTCGCCAATTGAAGGAGGGATACGCGAACGGCAAGCCCGCAGGAACGACACGCTCTCGAAGTGCGATCGCGTGTTGCCGCTTCGCTTCAACGATGGCAAGCCGAAGGGCGCCGAGACATGCCAGCAATTCTTCGTCAGGAAGTTGCGCCAGGTCGTCAATGGATTGGATGGTTCGAGCGGACATAGCCTGGAATTGGGCCGTTAATCGCCTGCCGCTGCTATCCGAATAGTTCGCCACCTCTATCCGAAAAGTGGGCATCCGGGACAGAGTGACGGTGCGACCGCATGCGGGCGCCAGGTCGCGGTGCATCGAGGTCGATATTCCCTCTGCCATCTCAACAGCCCGCGTCCGCTGCCTGCGCGCACTACCGTGGATCCGCGTGCGCATGTCCTACCTTTTTGGGGGAAGGGCACCTTATCGCAAATAAACGACGACCTCTCGTTTCAATGCTGAGAAACCCTATAGTGCTGACGAGGCTCTCGCCGATACTCGCATTTGTTAGGCGATGGTTCTCGCTCTGACTATTTGCTCGAGGGGGCACGGCTGGTCATGTTGTTCAAGGAAGCATTGCGGCCGGACGGTTCGATCTTGGCCAGGGGCCTGGACTGGAATGCCGCATGTGAATTACACGAGGACCTCTACGGGCCGCACTCAATGCATGTCTCGGCGCCCAGTCGTTTTCGGATGATGTACAGCGGCCACGTCTTGAGTGGTATGTCCACGACCGTCGGTTACTCCGATATGAGCGGCGTCGAGCTGCGGATCGATACGGACCGGAAGCAGCAATCCGCTAGCTACAGCTTCAGTCTGCCGCTTTCAGGCGAGCAGGAATTGCGATCTTTACAGGGCCGTGTGCGCTCCGACTCGAATCGTGGCATTGCCGTGTCGCCCGAGCAGCCATCCGAGTTCAGCCTTGCGGGAAATTGCCGCAACATTGTGGTCGGCATCCCGCGCTCAGCCTTAGAGCAGACTTTGAGCGATGTCCTCGGCAGGCCCGTCGATGGCCTGCTGGTGTTTTCCGAAAGCATGGATGCCGTGGAGGGGGCGACAGCTGCTTGGTGGCGCATGGTCAAGCACTACCTCACCGAGATCGATCGCGCGCGGGAACTCTACGGGTGCGGCTATTTCCGACGATCGATCGAGGAGACCCTGATCAAAGGCCTTCTGATCTCACAGCCGAGCAACTATTCGGGGCAGATCCAACAAGCGCTCGGCGCCAAGATCCCCGCATTTATCGCGCGTGCCAGAAGTTTCATCGAAGCAAACTACCGTGAGGCGATCCACCTCGAAGACATCGAGGCGGCTTCGGGCGTTTCGCGGCTCAAGCTCTTTGAGAGCTTTCGCAAGCACACGGGCTTCACGCCGGCTGCCTACCTCAAGGATTACAGGCTGCGCCAAGCACGTGCTCAGTTGCAGCAGGACCGATCAGACCAAAACGTGTCGTCCATTGCGCTGGGTGTGGGCTTCAATCATCTCGGTCGCTTTGCCATTGACTACAAGCTCGCCTTCTCGGAAACGCCGTCCGAAACCATCCAACGGAATGCTCGGTCCTCGTGAACTGCCCGGCTATCCCCACCACGCGCGAGGCCTGATCCGTTCGCTGGGCCACAAGACACGCAACAGGCTGATGAGCGCGAAGATGGCCAGCGTAACGCCGGTTACCCAAAGCCATTGCTCGTGGTCGGCAATGAATTCAGAGAATTTGGCGCTGCAGCTCGCCAGTCCCGCGACAAGCATCGCGAACAGCACCACGAGCATGCAGTCCAGCGTGAAGATGTCCCAGGCCAAGTCCTCGGGGAACTTCAGCCACAGGTGTTTTGCAGTCTGCACTGGGTTGCGCATGACAGCGGCCTTTGTGGGGTCACGCCACACCAGCAAGCTGGACGGCGGGCACCGAGAACTCGCGTCCGACACCGATACGCGCATAGAGGTAGTTGTTGCGAGCCCTGTCGCTGAGCGAGTCCATGGTCACCTGCCCGTCGGCATCGCACGGGAACGCATATCCGCGCCCCTCGTTGAAGAGCGAGCGAATGCGCAGTTCGTAGAGAGTGCTCGGGCGCAGAGTCACCTGAGACGAGTTCATGATGTGCTCCTTTCCTCTCATGTGGACTCATGCGTCCGAGCGAAGCAAGGTTGGATTTGCGGTGGGCGCGCAGGCGTTCGGATAGCTCCTGTCGCCACGGAAACCCGAGCGCATGGGATGCGACGATGCGCGTGCCACCTATTGAACGAAGGATGGTGTTCATGCTGCTCTCTTCCAAAAGGCAGGTTGCCGAAATCTGCGATTCATGACGAGGGTTGACGAGGGATCGAATAGCGTCGGTCGAGACGTTTGTCGCGATCCGGTTCTTGTTGCTCGCGGTCATTGGACCGTCAATCGCCTGCCGCTGCTATCCGATTAGTTCGCCACCCTTGTCCAAAAAATAGCGTCCCAGGGCGGTGGTGTCAGGCGACACGACAAACTGACCCCCCAGATGGTCAGTTTTCGGTTTACCCAATCCGGCCAGCGGTGCTGCATTCAAGTTACGCCCCTCCTATCACGCATCACGGGGCGGGCGGCGGCTTCAGGTACGGCATCGAATCAACAGCCACGCCGCCGCGGCGCACTTCGAAATGGAGCTTGGTCACGTTCGTGCGCTGCGACACCGCTGTCGCTGACGCAGGCGCAGTTCGATGCGCTGGTGGTGGGACTGCCTTGGAAGCGCCTGCCAGAGATGAGTGTGATCGCACGGCTATAGGCTCGCAGCGGCGAGCGCGCGTTGACAGCGCAACTCCCAATGACGCGAAGCAGGCGAGGGTTGCATGATGGGTGTCCATGCAGGACCTGCGCGACCGAGGCGGTCACGGCGCTCGCCCAACAGATGCTGCGGCACATCCAGCGCCAGGCGCAGGACTTCCGCCTGAAGGACGCAAGCTCGAGAAGCTCACGTTCGAACTGGCACGTCACAAGGCCTGGAAGTTAGGTGCGAAGTCCGAGGCGATGAGCACTGAGCAGCGCCGGCTGTTCGAGGAGACACTGGCCGAGGACGAAGCCGCCCTGCAAGCATTGCTGGATCAGGCGAAGGGCACGTCGGCGGAAGACGACGCCGCTGACACTGACACTGAACGACAAGACCAGTTTTTACGGGGAACTGGGGCGCGTGTTCAGCGTCTCCGGAGATGCGCGAGTGCGTTCCTCCATTCAAGGCAGCGTGGGCCTTCGACTCTCCTGGAAGTAAGACCAGGAGCGTCCTGTCGCAGAAATGGGTTTGGCAGCGTGCAGCGCCAACTTTCGCGAGGCAATCGGCGTCTCATCGGTTACGCTGATAGTCGCACTGCCGACGGATGGGTGAGATGGACAAGGCCTTGAACTGTCCGAGCGCCGATGAGAGACATCAACCTGTGGCGGAGAGTGTGAGATTCGAACTCACGGACGCTTTCACGTCGGCAGTTTTCAAGACTGCTGGTTTAAACCACTCACCCAACTCTCCTGGGATGCCTTCTGTGCAAAGAAGACAGCCGGCGATTTTAGCGGTTGTCTTCCCGCGTTTCGGCCGTCGGCGCCCAACCTCGCATGACCAAATCAACAATCCCTTCAGCCCAGGCGCGGCGCTCCTCAGGCCCGGCCAGAGGCTTCGAGATGAAGAAGCGCACGCCGCCAAACGCCAAGGTCGACAACTGCACCGCGGCCAATTCAGGTGACGGCACATGCAGCGTTCCGGCCCGATGTGCTTCGGCAAGGTATTCGACGACAGGCGCGAGCACGTAGCTGTTCTCCGCATAGAGCGACTTCGCCAGTTCCGGAAAGCGCACGGCCTCGGCAATCACCAGGCGCAACAGCGCCAGGGTCTTCGGCTCGGTCGCGCTCAGGTACATGCGCTCGATCAGGTCGAGCAGGACTTGCCTCTCGTCGGCGCCCCGGCGCACCAAGGTGGCCTGCATGTTTTCGCGGGCACTGCTCACGGCGCGGTGAACCACTT
The DNA here is from genome assembly GCF_056394705.1 of Variovorax sp. 10N420. Classification (NCBI taxonomy): domain Bacteria; kingdom Pseudomonadati; phylum Pseudomonadota; class Betaproteobacteria; order Burkholderiales; family Comamonadaceae; genus Variovorax; species Variovorax sp. 10N420. The sequence goes on from NZ_JBFTIJ010000003.1 coordinate 8,185, forward strand.
CCCTGAACAAGGCTTCCTTGTTGTCGAACTGGCGGTAGATCGTGATCTTGGCGACGCCCGCCTCGCGAGCAATGGCCTCGATGCTGGTGGCCGCATAGCCCTTTTCGAGGAAGGATTCCAACGCGGCGGCAAGGAAGGATTCGCGCAGCGCGACGGCCTGTTCGGGGCTGGGCCGTCCGCGGGATCGGCGCTTGACTTCGGGAGATTCGAGGTTTTCCATGGCGGTATCTCTCCTCAGGAATCTGGCAGGAAGATCGTCTGAAGATCGCTCAGGAAGTCGAAGCCGCGCGTTGTCGGCCACACGCGCGCCAAGTCGCGCTCGATCAATCCCTTGCGCTCGGCTTCTTCCAGTCCGCGCTGGATGGCCGTCACAGCCAAGCCGGTCCGTTCCGCGAACTGCGCGAGCGTAAAGCCGTCCTTCAAGCGCAAGGCATTGAGCATGAATTCAAAAGGAAGGGCACCGATGCCAACATCCTCACTCTGCGCAACGGCATGGGCGGCGAGTGCGTTGTCCATGTACAGACGCGGCTCCCGGAACCGCACTTGCCGCACGACACGATGCGCAAAGCTCAGCTTGCTGTGGGCACCAGCGCCGATACCCAGATAGTCGCCGAACTGCCAATAGTTCAGATTGTGCGCGCACTGGTGGCCGTTGCGTGCATAGGCCGAGATTTCGTAGCGTTCGAGCCCCACCTCGGCCGTGCGCTCGCAAATGCGGTCGAGCATGGCGTAGGCGGCGTCGTCTTCCGGTACCACCGGAGGAAACTTGGCGAAATAGGTGTTCGGCTCAATGGTCAGGTGATAGACCGACAGGTGCGGCGGCGCCAGCGAAAGCGCCTGATCGAGGTCCGCGTCGAGGTCCTCGGGCGTCTGGCCCGGCAGCGCATACATCAGGTCGAGGTTGAAGGTCTCGAAACTGGCGGCGGCCTCCTCCACTGCCGCAATGGCCTGTGCGCGATCGTGCACACGGCCGAGCGCCTTCAGATGCTCGTCGTTGAAGGACTGCACGCCAACCGACAGGCGCGTGACACCGGCTGCCCGGTAGGCACGGAACCGGTCGCGCTCGAAGGTGCCCGGGTTGGCCTCCAGCGTGATCTCGCAATCGGGTGTCAGCTTGAGTCGAGCGCGCAAGTCCCCAATCAGCCGGTCGATGGATGCCGGAGAAAACAGGCTCGGCGTGCCGCCCCCGATGAAGATCGTGTGAACCGTCCGGCCCCAGATCAGCGGCAGCGCCGCGTCCAAATCGGCAACCAGGGCGTCCAGATAGCGTTGCTCGGGCAATTCGCCGGACGCATTCCGCCACTCATGGGAATTGAAGTCGCAGTAAGGGCACTTGCGCAAGCACCACGGAAGATGAACGTACAGCGACAACGGCGGCAGAGCCGACAACTGCAGCGGCCCCGGCCGCATCAGGTGCAGGGCGTCGTTGGCGTCCGCCGCGCCCGCGGCACTCTCGTCGCCGCTGGAGATCGGAATGATGGCGCTCACGACCAGCGCTCGCGCATCAGGGCCAGCATGGCGCGCGCAGCTTGTCCACGATGGCTGTTGGCGTTCTTCACTTCGGGCGACAGTTGCGCAAAGGTCTTGCCGAACTGAGGCAGGAACATCACCGGGTCGAATCCGAAGCCGTTGTCGCCGACGGGTTCGCTGGCGATCAAGCCGGCGACGCGCCCGACCGCAATCAGCGGTTCAGGGTCGTCGGCGTTGCGCAGCGCCACGAGGGTGCTGACCAGGGCGGCGCGGCGATCGGTCTTGGACGCCAATTGCTCCAGCAGCGCACGCACATTGTTCGCATCGCCTTTTTCGTAGCCGAACTGCGTCGCGTAGTAAGCAGTGTCGACGCCAGGGAGGCCGCCGAAAGCCTGAACGCACAGGCCCGCGTCGTCGGCGATGGCAGGCAGCCCCGTGTGCGCCGACGCATGGCGCGCCTTGGCAAGCGCGTTTTCGACAAAGGTGCGGAATGGCTCCTCGGCCTCGCCGACGCCAAGTTCCGACTGTCGCACCAAGGTGACGTCGAGTGGCGCAAGAAGAGCCTGCAACTCGGCGAGCTTGCCGGCATTGTTGGACGCGAGAACCAGCTTCATCGTCGGTGCTTCAGCTCGAGAGCGCCTTCGTCTGCAGCGCGGTCAGTTCGGAGATGCCTTTTTCGGCCAGCGCCAGGAGCGCGTTCATTTCGCCGCGCGAGAAGGCGGCGCCTTCGGCGGTGCCCTGCACTTCGACGAAATGGCCGGCGCCGGTCATCACGACGTTCATGTCCGTGTCGCAGGCCGAATCCTCGATGTATTCGAGGTCGAGCAGCGGTGTGTTTTGCACGATACCCACCGAGATGGCGGCGACTTGCCCGCGAATCGGCGATGCGGGGATCTTGCCGTCCGCCAGCAGCTTGTTGACGGCGTCCTGGGCAGCAACGAAGGCGCCGGTGATCGCGGCCGTCCGCGTGCCGCCGTCCGCCTGCAGCACGTCGCAGTCGAGGTGGATGGTGCGTTCGCCGAGCGCAGCCAGATCGAAGACGGCGCGCATCGAGCGGCCGATGAGACGCTGGATCTCCTGCGTCCGCCCGCTCTGCTTGCCACGAGCGGCTTCGCGGTCGCTGCGCGTGTGCGTCGCGCGCGGGAGCATGCCGTACTCGGCCGTGACCCAGCCTTCGCCGCTGCCGCGCTTGTGCGGGGGCACCTTTTCCTCAACGGAGGCCGTGCAGAGGACGCGCGTCTGGCCGAATTCGATCAGGACCGATCCCTCGGCATGGATGGTGAAGCCACGGGTGATGCGCACGGGGCGCAACTGATCAGCGGCACGGCCGCCGCTTCGTACGAAAACAGTCATTTTTGATGAACGGAAAAGAAAAAAGAGGGAACAGACTCAGCCCTTGCGCGCGGCGGAGCGGCGGATCGCCTCGTTGATTTCAGCAATCGATCGTTCGATCGCGTCTTCGTCGAGATCGTCGAGTTCGCTGTCCGACGGCATACCCGCCTGGATGGTCGACGCGAACACGCCATCGCTGATGCTGTCGGTGGAAACACCCCGTTTCTGACCCGGCGCGTCGGGGGTTTCCCATTCGAGCGCGATCAGGGTCACGTTGTCGCTGTGGCTGCCGCCGTTGCGCAGTGCCATTTCGGCGAGGTCGGGGGCGGCGTCGGAAACCGGTCTGCCCGAAGACAGCGTGTGAACGATCAGGCTGTCGTCCAAAACGCCCCAGACGCCATCGGAACACAGCATGATCCGGTCACCGCGCAACAGTTGAAGCGGCTCCGAAATGTCGAACAAGGGCGGCGTCGGCGAACCCAGGCAGGTCAGGAGCAGATTGCGATTGACCGGCTCGGGGCCGGCATTGGCACGCGGACGTTCGGCGTGCGAGTGGTCGCGGGTGCGCATGAGGAGTTCGCCGTCGCGCACAACATACAGACGCGAATCGCCGCAGTGAATCCAGGTGGCGGTCGTGCCCTGGATCACCGCCGCCACGACGGTTGTACGAGGTGTGTCGAGCATGCCCTTGTTGCCGGCATACCGCATGATCTGCTGGTGAGCCGCCATCACGGACGACGTCAGGAATGCCTTCACGTCCTTCACGATCGGCCGCGCTTCACGTTGATACAGCGCCGCTATGGTCTGCAGGGCCAATTGCGCCGCGACTTCGCCTTCCGGATGTCCGCCCATGCCGTCTGCCAAAACGAACAATCCTGATTCACGGGTGTAGCAGTAGCCCATGCGGTCTTCATTCTTGAGACGACCGCCCTTGCGGCTGACCTGAAAGACAGAAAATTTCATGCGGGGCGGGTGGTCGGTGCTGCCGCTTTGGGCAACCCCTTCTTTTCAAATGAACGCATGTTGTCTATGGAAAGTCTTACTTTTTCACCGACCGTGAGCTTGGTATAGCGGCGCTCCCCCTCCCGGCTCAACTCCTTCTGCAGGGCGAAAACGGACTGCGGACGCGAAAGCGGATCGAGCGACATGCACCACTCGACCACCTCGATAAGGTTGTCCGAGTAGATGCCGCGCAGCCGGGACAGCGAAAGGCCGAGGCGATCTTTTTCGATGCGCTGCGGCGCGTCGTTCGGCGGATACCCCTGCATGCACGCGTAGATGCACGCGCCGATGGCGTAGATGTCCGTCCAGGGCCCCATGGATGAGTCGCGGCGGTACATCTCAGGCGCCGCGAATCCGGGCGTGTACATCGGCCGGATGAAATTGCCTTCCTTGGACAGCACTTCGCGCGCCGCGCCGAAATCGATCATCACCGCCCGGTCGTCGTCGGTCACGAAGATGTTGGCCGGCTTGATGTCCAGATGCAGCATCTTGTGCTGATGAACGATGCGCAAGCCACGGAGGATTTCGTCGAACAACGAACGAATCGTGGATTCGCGGAAGACCTTTTGCTTTTTGAGGTCGCGCGCGGTGACGATGAAGTCCTGCAGGGTCGCACCCTCCAGATAATTCATGACCATGTAGACCGTCTCGTTCTCGCGGAAGAAATTGAGAACGCTCACGACCGAGGCATGCGAGATCTGCGCGAGCGAACGACCTTCTTCGAAGAAGCTCTTCAGTCCAAGGCGGTAAAGTGAAAGCTTTTCGGGCGGGACTTGCGGCGCCAGCTCGCCAGTGCCTCGAGTCGCTAGGGACGACGGAAGATATTCCTTGATGGCAACCTGCTGGCCACTATGGTCGACGGCGAGGTAGACAACACCAAAACCACCCGCCGAAAGCCGGCGCACGACGCGATAACCGCCAATGACCGTGTCTGGCAGCAAGGGCGAAGGTTTGACCTTTGACATAATCCGGGAGTTTCGCCCGAAGGCGATGGTGCGGCAAGCGAACGCCGTGCCGACGTCACGGTGCAAACAACAGATTCACAGCGAGGCGCAATGCCAGTTTACAGCATGACCGGCTATGCCAGCGGGCAAAACAGCCCTGCAGGCGGCCACCCAGAAGCCGAGGCGCGCCCTCCCGCCGGAGCTCGTCTCGGGGTCGAGATCCGCTCCGTCAACAGCCGTTTTCTCGACCTGACTTTCAAGTTGCCCGAGGAACTGCGCCAGCACGAACCGGCGCTGCGCGAGGTCATTACCAAGCAGCTCAAGCGCGGCAAGGTCGAAGTCCGTGCTGCAATTGAATCGACGGCAGCCGCAGGGGTGGGCGAGCCCTCGGCAAAGTTGCTGCAACGCCTCAATGGCGTGCAGGACCAGATCAAGTCGTGGCTGCCCAGCGCTCGGGATCTCAGCGTCGCGGATGTACTGCGGCTCGCCTCGGGCGACAGCGCGATAAGGGGCGACTGGGGTCCGGAGATCACCGCATTGACAGAGAAGACGTTGAAGGCCCTGATGTCTGCCAGGGAGCGCGAAGGCTCCCGTCTCGCCCGCATGCTGCAAGATCATCTTGAGCAATTGCGCGGGCTCGCGATGCAGGCGTTGCCGTTGGTGCCCATGCTCGTGGAGCAGCAGCGCACACGCTTCCTCGAGCGCTGGCAGGAAGCCATGGGTCTGAGCGGCGGCGCCACGCCCCCAGATGCGGCACAGGATCGTGCATTGACCGAGGCCACTGCTTTCGCGATCCGCATCGACGTCGCGGAAGAACTGACCCGGTTGAACTCCCATCTCGACGAGATCGAGCGCCTTGTCAAGAAAGGCGGAGAAATCGGCAAGCGGCTCGACTTTCTGATTCAGGAATTGCATCGCGAAGCCAATACGCTGGGCTCGAAATCCGCGACCCTCGAACTCACGCGCATCGGCGTGGACATGAAAGTCCTCATCGAGCAAATGCGCGAGCAGGTCCAGAACATCGAATAGAGAACCAGCGAATGGACTACCCCGGCAACATCTTCGTGGTCGCTGCGCCGAGCGGCGCGGGCAAATCGAGTCTGGTCAAGGCGTTGATGGAACTCGATTCGGCTGTGCAACCTTCGGTCTCACACACGACCCGTCCCCCGAGGGGTCAGGAAAAGCACGGCCGGGAATACTTTTTCGCGTCCCACTCAGAGTTTGACGCCATGGTGGCCGCTGAAGCTTTCGTCGAATGGGCGCACGTTCATGGCCAGCGCTACGGCACGTCTAAAAAAGCCATCGAAGAGCGTATTGCGCAAGGCGCAGACGTCATTCTCGAGATCGATTTCCAGGGAGCGCTGCAGATCCGGAAGACATTCTCGAACGCCGTGATGATCTTCATTCTTCCCCCTAGCTGGGAGGAGCTGCGCTCCCGGCTCGAGCGGCGCGGGGAGGACAGCGCCTCGGTCATCGAGCTGCGATTGAAAAACGCAGCAGAAGAAATGGCCAGGGCCAGCGAATTTGATTTCGTTATAATTAACGAGGTTTTTGAGCGCGCACTTTTCGATCTGAAAGCGATCGTCCACGCTCAGCGGCTTCGCTATTCTGCACAGCGCCGCATACGTGCAAGCACCTTTGCCGCACTGAACATTCCCTGATCCGCCAACCGTCAGCCCACCGCCGAAAGACCCTCATGGCCCGCATCACCGTCGAAGATTGCCTGCAACAAATCCCGAATCGTTTTCAACTCGTGCTGGCCGCGACCTACCGCGCCCGCATGCTGAGCCAGGGACACGCCCCGAAGATTGAAAGCAAGAACAAACCAGGCGTGACCGCGCTTCGTGAAATCGCCGAAGGCAAGATCGGTCTGGAAATGCTCAAAAAGGTCCCCGGCTGACCTGATGCAGACAAGCAACAAGGAAGCACCGCATGCGGTGCTTTTTTTATGCCTGAATGCGTCGACCCGGCTGCCACGCTAAAGTGGCAGTTATGAGTGCGGTCGTCAAGCCCCAATCCGAGGCTCCTCGAAGCCCCCAGCCGAGTCCGGCGGCGCTGAATGCGGCCGCCGCGAGCTTCGCCGCGCTGACCGACCGGCTTGACTATCTTGGCGCCGAGGACATCGACCAAGTTCGCCGCGCCTATCGCTTCGCCGACGAAGCGCATCTGGGCCAGCTGCGCAACAGCGGCGAGCCCTACATTACGCATCCGATTGCAGTCGCTGCCCAATGCGCAGAATGGAAGCTCGACGCGCAGGCCTTGATGGCGGCTCTGCTGCATGACGCGATCGAAGACTGCGGGGTGACCAAGTCAGAACTGATTGAACGCTTCGGAGCCCCTGTTGCGGAGCTGGTCGACGGTCTCACCAAGCTCGACAAACTCCGCTTCAATACGCGCGAAGAAAACCAGGCGGAGTCATTCCGCAAGATGCTTCTTGCCATGGCGCGGGATGTGCGGGTCATCCTGGTCAAGCTCGCTGACCGGACGCACAACATGCGTACGCTGGACGACGCGCCGCGCGAAAAATGGGCGCGCATCTCGCGCGAAACGCTCGAAATCTACGCACCTATCGCGCATCGGTTGGGCCTCAACCAAACCTACAGGGAGCTGCAGGACTTGTCCTTTCGGCACCTGCGTCCATGGCGCTACGCCATTCTTGCCAAAGCGGTCGCGAAGGCCCGAGGACGACGTCGAGACCTTATCCAGAAGGTTCAGCAGGAAGTAGAGACAGCCTTTGCCAACGCGTCGATGAGCGTACGCATCGCAGGGCGCGAAAAAACCCTTTATTCGATTTACCGGAAGATGGACGAAAAGCACCTGAGCTTCGCCCAGGTCACCGATATTTATGGTTTCCGGCTGATCGTGCCCAGCGTGATTTCCTGCTACACGGGGCTTGGCATCCTGCACCAGATGTACAAGCCGCTGCCCGGCAAATTCAAGGACCACATCGCGATCGCCAAGCTCAACGGCTATCAGTCGCTCCACACCACCCTGGTGGGGCCAGCCGGCGTGAACGTCGAATTCCAATTGCGGACCGAAGCCATGCACGTGGTCGCCGAATCGGGCGTCGCGGCGCATTGGCTCTACAAGGCCGCGGAGCCAACGGCGCCGACCAGCGAGCGGCTGGGTGCCAAGTGGCTCCAGTCGCTGCTCGACATCCAGGATGAGACGCGCGACGCGGCCGAATTCTGGGATCACGTCAAGGTCGATCTCTTTCCTGATGCGGTCTATGTCTTCACGCCGAAGAGTCAGATCATGGCGCTCCCGCGTGGCGCGACCGTGGTGGACTTTGCCTATGCGATTCACAGCAACATCGGCGACCACACCTCGGCCGCGCGCATCAACGGCGATCAGGTTCCGCTTCGCACCGAACTCAAGAACGGAGACGTCGTGGAGATCATCACGGCGCCCGTTTCGACGCCCAATCCTGCGTGGCTGGGTTTCGTGCGGACCGGGCGGGCCCGCTCCAAGATTCGTCACTATCTCAAGACGCTCGCGCATGCAGAGTCCGAAGGGTTGGGCGAAAAGCTGCTGGCGCAGGCTCTGCGCGCCGAAGGTCTCGGGAATCTGCCGGTCGACGACGCCGAGCATCAACAACTGTGGGAAAAGCTCCTGCGGTTCACCGGCAACCGAACGCGGGCCGAATTGCTGACCGACATCGGACTGGGCAAGCGCATCGCAAGCATTGTGGCAAAGCGGTTGATGGCGCTGATGGCCGAACGTGGCGAAAAGCCCGATGCGCTGATGCTGAGTCGTGAGCGATTCGCGGCGCATGATGCCGTTTCGCAAGGCGCTGTCACGCTGGACGGCAGCGAAAACTCATCCGTGCGCTTCGCACTTTGCTGTCGCCCTATTCCGGGCGACCCGATCGTGGGCTATCTCGGGCACGGCGAAGGCCTGGTCGTGCACACGGAGGAATGCGGTGTCGGCCAGCGTCTGCGCTACAAGGACAGCGAACGATTCTTCGCGGTCGAATGGGCAGATGATCCGGTCCGGGCTTTTGAAACGGGAGTGGTCATTACCGTTCGCAACGACAAGGGCGTATTGGCGCGGGTCGCCGCTACGCTCGCGGATACCGAGGCCGACATCACGCACGTGGAGATGGCGGATGAGACTCCGCAGGACTCCACCGATTTGCGCTTCGTGATCGCGGTGCGCGACCGCACGCACCTCGACGTCGTATTGCGCGCTGTTCGGCGGACCTCCTCAGTCCTTGCCGCTACCCGGACGGTGCCGGTCCCCTGAATCTCAGCGGCTCAATGGGGTCCGTCCGAAGGCGGCGGATAGCTCACCGACAGCACTTCGATCTCATGCACGCCGCCCGGCGTGGCGAGTTTGACGACATCTCCCTCTCTGGTTTTGAGGAGCGCGCGCGCGATCGGCGAAATCCAGCTGACTTGTGACTGAGCGCTATCGGCTTCATCGATGCCAAGAATCGTGACCGAACGTTCGTCGCCGTTCTCGTCCGCATACAGCACGGTCGAACCGAAGAACACCTGGTCGCTGCCGTGATGCACTGACGGATCGGTGACTTCGGCGACCTCGAGCCGTTTGGTGAGAAAACGAATCCTGCGGTCGATCTCGCGCAGGCGCTTCTTGCCGTAAAGGTAGTCGCCGTTCTCCGAGCGATCTCCATTCTTCGCGGCCCAATGGACCGCTTCGACCACCTTCGGACGCTCCGTGTCCATCAAATCGAGCAATTCGGATCGCAGCCGCGCGTAACCAGCCGGCGTGATGTAGTTCTTGCCGCCGGCCGGAAGCGGAGGCAGAGCGCTGCCTTCTCCGCTTTCATCGTCGTCGGCGTCGTTTTCTTTCGTGAATGCCTTGCTCATTGCTCCAGCCTTCGACCCACAGGAAAATCGGGCGCCGGTTGTATCACACCGGGCGATCGTCGGTCGCTGGAAATTGCCCTTGCCAGAGGGCCGCAGGGTCAGCCAGACTGCTGCTCGGGCGCGGACGCGTCTGAGGTGTCCGAGACTGGCAGGGACTGCTCGACTTGCCGAGAGATGTCCGGAACAACCAATCTCTTCCCTTGCTCTCCAAGAGCAATGCCCTTGACGAGATGGCGCGGCAAATGATGTGTTCGCTTCAGGCGAGAAAGTGCCTCGCTGCGAGCAGGCTCGGAGACTGGCAGGAACATTTGCAATGAGCTCATCTTGTTGTCCCCAAAGAAGGCCAGGAAGGAAACGTGGGACCCTCCATCTGATGGATAGAGGGTAGTCACTCCAAGCAGCGCTGGCTTCGCCGTCAACGATTATGGCCGCGGGTAAAAGGCTTGGCGCTTTCGGCCCTGAGCGCGGTAGTGTCAACGGCATAGTCGGCCGGGAGCGCCACTTACATCAGGTGACGTAGTTCTGGACACAAGCGGCCGGAGACGCTCACAATGAACGCTCTCCTCTGGACTCCAAGGTCCTTTCGCCCGCTTCGGCGGGCTTTTTCATGCGCCGGGAAGAACCTGCGAATACGGCCGCACCAAAGAAAAAGGGTTAGCTCGCGTCAACGAGCTAACCCTTTATTGAGATGGTGCGGCTGGCAGGAATTGAACCCACGACCCCTTGGTTCGTAGCCAAGTACTCTATCCAACTGAGCTACAGCCGCACAGCTTGCAAGTATAGCATTCAAAACTGGACACTTTTTCTCGATCCAGAGCTTCACGCAAGGCAAAGAAAAAAACGGGGTGGTAGGCCGTGCTGGGCTTGAACCAGCGACCAACGGATTATGAGTCCGCTGCTCTAACCAACTGAGCTAACGGCCCACGCGATCCGGATTCTAGTGGGACACAGGCGCGCACTCCTGCTTCCTTTACTTCGCTACTTCCGATGGCTCAAAGCGTTCGTGACGAGCTTCGACGTGATGTCGACGATCTGGATCATCCGGTCGTACGGCATTCGAGTCGGGCCGATGACGCCCAAGGTCCCCACTACTTGACCATCGACCTCGTAGTTCGCGCTCACGATCGAGAGGTCGTCGAACGGCACGACCTGGCTTTCGCCGCCGATGAAGATGCGCACACCTTCGGCCTGGCTGGAAACGTCCAGCAGACGCATCAACTGGGCCTTTTGCTCGAACAGTTCGAAAGCACGACGCAAATGGCCCATGTCGCTGGAGAAATCGGTGACCGCAAGTAAATTGCGCTCTCCGGAGATCACTACTTCGTCCTGCGCCTCGGTCAGGACTTCCGAGCTCACTTTGACGGCCGCCTGCATCAGTTCCGCGATTTCGCCGCGCAGTTGCTCGACTTCCGACTGCAGTCGGTCGCGCACCTGCTCGATCGACAGCCCCGCATAGTGGGCGTTGATGTAGTTCGATGCCTCCACTAGCTGCGATTGCGAATAGTCGGCCTCGGGAAAGATGACCCTGTTCTGCACGTCGCCATCCGGCGAGACGATGATCACAAGCAATCGGCGATCGGAAAGCCGGAGAAATTCGATCTGCCTGAAGATGGAGGCGCGCCGCGGGGCCATGACAACCCCGACGAATTGCGAAAGGCTCGACAGCAAGTTCGCGGCATTGGCGATGACCTTCTGCGGCTGGTCCGGGGCAAGGCTTGGCGCGGCGAGGTGTTCACGTTGCGCCGTCAGCATGGTGTCGACAAAAAGCCGATAGCCGCGTGCCGTGGGGATGCGGCCTGCCGACGTATGTGGGCTTGCGATCAACCCGAGGGTCTCGAGGTCGGACATCACGTTGCGGATCGTCGCGGGCGAAAGATCCAGTCCAGAGGCGCGAGACAGAGTGCGGGAGCCGACGGGCTGGCCCTCGGCGATATAGCGCTCGACGAGTGTCTTCAGCAGCAACTTGGCGCGATCGTCCAGCATCGGGCAATTTTAATGTTGTAATTTGTAGATGGGCCCTCGCTTTCGTCACGTCGCACTCATTGGCAAGTACCAGGCTTCTGGTGCTCGGGCGCAATGCGGCGCTCTCGACGAAGTCATGGAGGGCATCGGCGCGTTCCTCGAATCACAAGGCTGCACTGTCTTTGTCGAGCAGTCCCAGGCGGAAATCGTCGAAGTGAGCCGCTACAAGGCGCTCACCGTCGAAGAAATCGGGGAAGAGTGCGACCTCGGCCTGGTGGTCGGAGGCGACGGAACCATGCTCGGCATCGGACGGCAGCTCGCGCCATACGGTGTTCCACTGATCGGCATCAACCGGGGGCGCCTCGGGTTCATCACCGACATCGCACTGGACAACTACCAGGCGACGCTGATTCCAATGCTTGCCGGCGAATACGAAGAGGACCACCGCAGCCTCATGCACGCGCAGGTAATGCGCGAGGGCGTGTCGGTCTTCGACGCCCAAGCCATGAACGACGTGGTCGTGAATCGCGGCGCCACATCCGGAATGGTGGAATTGCGAGTAACGGTCGGCCGTCATTTCGTGGCGAACCAGCGGGCAGACGGAATGATCATTGCGTCGCCGACGGGGTCGACTGCCTATGCGCTGTCGGCGGGCGGGCCTTTGTTGCATCCGGCTGTCCCAGGCTGGATCCTTGTGCCAATCGCACCGCACACCCTTTCCAACCGCCCGATCCTGCTCCCGGATGCAGAAGAAATCTCCATCGAGCTCGTTGGCGGACGGGACGCGAGTGCCAATTTCGATATGCAATCCCTCGCATCGCTGGTCATCGGAGATCGGGTCCTTGTGCGCCGCTCGGACTACCGCGTGCGGTTCCTGCACCCCCGAGGCTGGAGCTACTTCGACACGCTGCGCAAGAAACTGCATTGGAACGAAGGAGGTTCCTGACATGGCATTGCGCCGTATCGCATTGCGCGACTTCGTGATCGTGCGCGCCCTCGAAATCGATCTCTCCAGGGGCTTTACCGTCCTCACCGGTGAAACCGGCGCAGGCAAATCGATCCTGGTCGACGCGCTTCAACTCGCGCTTGGCAATCGCGCAGACGCCGGTGCCGTGCGCGAAGGTGCCGACCGCCTGGACGTCAGCGCAGAATTCGACGCCGACCCGGCGCTGAGTCCCTGGATGGACGAAGGCGGATTCGAGGCTGGCGATTCCCTGCTCCTTCGAAGGACAGTCGATCTACAGGGGCGCAGCCGCGGTTGGATCAACGGCAGTCCCGCCACCGCCACGCAGTTGCGTGAACTCGGCGACCACCTGCTCGACATCCATGGTCAGCATGCGTGGCAAAGCCTGACTCGTCCTGATGCGGTTCGAGGTCTGCTCGATGCCTATGCGGGCGTCACGACCACCACACTGGAAGCTGCATGGCACGCCTGGCGGCAAGCCATTTCCGCACTGGAAACCGCGCGATCGGCGCAGGATTCCCTGCAGCGCGAGCGTGAGCGGCTCCAGTGGCAAGTCGCCGAGGTCATGAAACTCGACCCTGGCACGGACGAGTGGGAAGAGCTTTCGGCGAGCCATGCGCGCATCTCCAATGCCCAGGCCCTCATTGAAGCCGCCGAGGGCGCATGCTCCGCCCTCGAAGACGACGACGGCGGAGCGCTGTCCGCGCTGAGCCGTGCGGTGACGCTGCTGCAGAACTGCGATCACATCGAACCCGAGTTCAAGGTTCTAGGCGAGGTTCTGGCCTCGAGCGTCGCGCAAGCCGCGGATGCCGCTCACTCGCTGCACGGCTATCTCCGGCAGGCTGACACGGACCCCGAGAAGCTCGCCGAACTGGACGAGCGGATGGGTCTCTGGATGTCGCTTGCCAGGCGCTACCGGCGGCAACCTGCCGAGCTTCCGGTCTTGCTGTCCGGGTGGCAGTCCGAGTTGGAAGCGCTCGATGCCCAAAGTGACATCGGTGCGCTCGAACGTGCCGAACTGGCTTCGCAACAAGCGTACATGAAAGAAGCGAAGGCCTTGGGCAAGGCGCGCAAGCAGGCCGCACCGCGGCTCGCGCAGGCGGTCACGCAGGCCATGCAAGAGCTTGGAATGAAAGGCGGCCGGTTCGAAGTGGCACTTCAACCGCTGGCGCAACCCGGCAGGTCGGGCCTCGAAGACATCGCATTCCTGGTCAGCGGGCATGCGGGCAGCACGCCGCGCTCTATCGGCAAAGTGGCCTCCGGCGGCGAGTTGTCGCGCATTGCGTTGGCCATCGCCGTGACCACCAGTGAACTCGGCGAGGCGCAAACCCTCATCTTCGACGAGGTGGATGCCGGCGTCGGCGGCGCGGTCGCTGAAACCGTCGGGCGACTCATGAGGCAGTTGGGTCGTGACCGGCAAGTTCTTGCAGTCACTCACCTGCCGCAAGTCGCTGCCTGTGCCGATCACCATCTGGTGGTTGCGAAGCGACAGACGGCCGCCAAGGGCCAGGACGGTCTTCGCACGGAAAGCGGAGTCTCCGTCCTGGACAACGAAGGCAGGGCGCAGGAAATCGCGCGCATGCTGGGCGGGGAACGCGTGTCGCAGACCTCGCTGGCGCACGCTCGCGAGATGCTGGGCAACAAGACACCGGAGACTTCCGCATGAGTCTCGAACTCGTGCTGATCACAGGAATGTCCGGCTCGGGCAAGTCTGTGGCCCTGCACGCGCTCGAAGATGCCGGCTACTACTGCGTCGACAACCTGCCGCCGGAACTGCTCGCGCCTTTCGTCGCATTGCAGCAGCAACAACAGACAGCGCGGGTGGCGATCGCCATGGACGTGCGCAGCGGCGTTTCGCTGCCGCTCGTCCCGCAGCAACTCGAAGGCTTGCGGCGAGAAGGCGTTTCGCTGCGCTCGCTGTTCCTCGACTCGACGACGGACGCGCTGGTGCGGCGCTACTCGGAAACCCGTCGCCGCCATCCGCTGTCCCGGCAGGAAGGCCACACCTACGCACCCGAGCAACAGCGCGTGCTGACGCAAGCGATCGACCTGGAGCGCGAACTGCTCGCCGACCTGCGCGATGGTGCCGATGTGATCGACACCAGCATCATTCGGCCAGCTCAACTGCAGAGCTACATCAAGTCGCTGATCGCGGCGCCCGAGAGCGCCCTCACTCTGGTGTTCGAGTCATTCGCCTTCAAGCGCGGCGTGCCGCTCGATGCCGACTACGTCTTCGATGTCCGCATGCTTCCCAATCCGCACTATGTGCCCGCGCTGCGTCCGTTGACGGGTCGCGATGCGCCAGTCATCGAGTGGCTGCGCGAGCACGACGACGTCGCGCGCATGTACGACGACATCGCGCAATTTCTCGGAAGATGGCTGGACGCGCTTGCGCGGGACCACCGCAGTTATGTGACAGTAGCCATCGGCTGTACGGGCGGACAGCATCGGTCTGTTTTCCTGGTCGAGCAACTGGCGCGCGGCTTCGGCTCAAAATGGGCCGCACTCAAGCGGCACCGGGAACTCGACGGATCCTGAGCGCGGTTGCGCGATGGCGCGATTGCGGTCGGCTCAACCAGCGTTCAAGAGCAATTTGCGCACCGGCGCGGGCATGCCGAGCGCCGGCCACTGGCGATCGTCGAACCATGCTCCGTCTTCGCTCAGCGTCGAGGGTGCGCGGCAAACGACCGCAACCGGATGCAAATGAAGGTCCTTGTGCGTCAATACATGAACAAACCCGGCTTCGTCACGTGCCTGCTTGCGATCGGCGGCGGAGAGTTTGTCAATCAACGCTTCGCGGGAATCAAAGACGGGCAGGCAATAGAGCCCTGCCCATATCCCTCTGGCGGGACGCTTCTGGAGCCATACGCGCCCCTGATCGTCACGGGCACTCAGCATCCATAGCGACTCGGCACTGCGCCGCAGCTTGCGCGTTTTGACCGGATACCTCTCCGGTGCACCTTCCCGTCTGGCAACGCACGCATCTCCCACCGGGCAGATGATGCAACTCGGGTTGCGCGGAAGACAAACCGTGGCGCCCAGGTCCATCAATCCCTGCGTATAGCGGGCGATGGCTTGCTTCTGCGTGGCCGGCGGCAACAGCTCGGTCGCTTCGTTCCAGAGCGTGCGCTCCTGGGCCGAGGAAGACAGGTCGCCCTCAAACCCCAGCACTCGCGTGAGCACCCTCTTGACGTTCCCGTCGAGGATGGCGACGCGCTCCCCGAAACAGAAAGCCGAGATTGCAGATGCCGTGGAGCGGCCGATGCCAGGAAGTGTCTGCAATTGTGCTGCCGTACTCGGAAACTCCCCGCCAAAGCGCGCGATGACTTCCTTTGCACACAGATGCATGTTGCGGGCGCGGCTGTAGTAACCGAGTCCGCTCCACAGCCCCATCACTTCATCTTCAGGCGCTGCAGCGAGCGCCCCGACAGTCGGAAAGCGCTCGAGGAAACGCGCAAAGTAGCCGAGCACGGTTGAAACCTGTGTCTGCTGCAGCATCACCTCGGAGAGCCAGACGCGATAGGGGTCTTGCGTGTTCTGCCATGGAAGCTCACTGCGCCCATGCGTGTGCTGCCAGGCGACGACAGTTTCTGCGAAGGCGGGCGCGATGAGTTGCGCCGGCGACCGAGAGCCTTCAGACCGCACTGAGCTCACTGCGCGCCGGCACGGCGCTGGGCGTCTCATGGCTCACGAGCAACGTTGTGAGCTCGCCCAAGCGGCGATGCAATTCAGCCAGATTGCTCTCTTGGGCGGCCAGCTCCGCCAAGCGCTCGTCGAGGCTGCCGGCAGCTCCCTGAATGCGTTCGACGGCCTCGATCCGCTTTGTGAAGGTGCGGCGCCGCTCCTTCAGCTGAGCATCCAGTTGTGCGCCAGCGCCTTTGCTCCAGCGCTCGACCTCGGTCATGGCCGCTTCGTTGACGACGCGAAGACGGCTTGCCAGCGCGCGCACCAGCTTGTCGCAGAAATCGGGCTGCGACAACTTGAGCAGATTGCCGACGCCGAGATAGTGCGTGTGGCTGCGCTCGATCTGAGTCAGCTGCTGCTCGAAACCCGTGAGATCCGGCTCGGGCGGAGCCTGGAGCGTGAAGCCGTGCTCTGCATTGAGCTGCCGGAAGGTGGCATGCAGCATCGCCTGGATCTCGGCGGTGGTCGCCTGGACCTCGCGCAAATTATTCCGCAGCGCGTCGAAGGTTTCGCCGTACACCTTGCGCACGTTGAACTTGATGCCGCGCCGCTTCAGGGCCGCAGACAAGCGGCCCATGTCCGCTTTGAGCGCGGTGCTCCCGAGGACTGCATACACCTCCCGCAGCAACTTTCCCTGCACGGATCGCAAGGCAAGGATGCGCGTATTGCTGCCTTCGAACTCGGTTTGCTCCTGTTCGATGCGCACCCGCATGTGACGGATCACCGAGCCATTCTTGCCGCGTAGGCCCTGCAATTCGAGCGCCTGTTCCGACAGGTCTCGCTGGCGCACGTGCAGGATGCGGGCTGCCTCTGTGCGGAGGGCTGCGATGCCGGCATCGACCGCCAGCCGCAGCATTGTTTCTCGCTTGCCGAGCAATCCTTCACCCAGCACGGCTTCCAGCGCGGGAAGGCGGCTCGCCTGAAGCAGGGGCACGTCCCGGCGGATCTTTGCTTGCAAGCCCTTCTGGGCCGAAACCGGGAGTACCTGCGAAAGCGGCACGCCGAGCAGTTCAGCCGCGCCCTTGCGCTGTCTCTGGATCTGGGCGTCGACCTGGGCGGGCGTGCTGAGAATGTCCCACATCGTGTCGATCTTGTTGAGCACTACGATGCGGGTTTCGCTCACATCGCCCTCGGTGACCAGGTGCTCGCGCCAGATCGAAAGATCCGAGCGCGTCACGCCGGTATCGGCGCCGAGGATGAACACAACCGCGTGAGCCTGCGGGATCAGGCTCACCGTCAATTCTGGTTCGGCGCCGATGGCATTGAGCCCCGGGGTATCGAGGATGACCAGCCCTTGCTCCAGCAACGGATGCGGCATGTTCAACAAGGCATGCCGCCAGCGTGGAATCTCCACACGGCCATCAGAATCGGGGACCGGGTTGTCGTCGGGCGCGTCGTCGCTCCAGAAGCCAAGTGCCTGAGCCTCTTGCACTGGAACCCAGCGCACCTCGGCGACCTTGCTCATTGCCTGCGACAGTTGCTCTGCGTTGTCGACATCGATAGCGATTTCGGTCCAGCGCCCCGGTTCGTCCCGCCAATGCGAGAGAGAGTACGCCTCTAGTCGGGTTTCGATCGGTAGCAACCGCAGGCTGGCCGGATGCGTGGCGTCGTAGCCCAGCTCCGTGGGGCACATTGTGGTGCGCCCGGCGCTCGCGGGCATGATGCGGCGCCCGTAGCCTGCAAAGAAGATCGCGTTGATCAACTCGGATTTGCCACGCGAGAACTCTGCGACAAACGCGACCATGACCTTGCTGGTTCGCAGTTGCGACTCGACGTCCCGCAAGCGCTCCGCAACGCTCTGGTTCAGCAGTTCGTTTTCGTTCAGCCAACTGGCAAGCCACTTCAAGCGGTGCGCGAAATTGCGCCGCCACGCACCATGCTGGTCGAATTGCTGATTAAAGGAAGCAGTCAAGGGGACAAATGTAAGGAGGATTTACAAAATATAGCATCGGCAGGGCTTTTGAAGGCCAATCGCCTGTGCTGCTTCAGTACTTTTGGCAGTTCGGGCAGAAATACGTGGACCGCTGCCCCTGCCGCACCTGACGGATTGGTGACGCACAGACTCGGCAAGGTTCACCCGCGCGCCCGTAAACGTTGGCTTCCAACTGAAAGTAGCCACTCTGCCCGTCCGTGTTCGAAAAGTCACGCAGGGTGCTTCCCCCGCGCTCGACGGCTCGCGCCAGAATCTCGCGGATCGCTGCATGCAGGCGCAATGCGCGGGGCCGACTGATCCGCGACGCAGCAAGCGTCGGGCGTATTCCGGCGGCAAACAGCGCTTCGGAGGCATAGATGTTTCCGACGCCGACCACCACTTCGCCCGCCAACAGCACCTGCTTTACTGGCGCCTTTCGACGGCGCATTCCGGCCAGAAATGCATCGAAGTCGAAGGCTTCACCGAGCGGCTCCATCCCCAGTCCGCCCAGCAATTTGCGCGCGAGCGGCGAAGCCTCGTGGTCAACGTACACCACCGCACCGAAGCGGCGCGGGTCGTTGAGGCGCAGGACCCCTTGATTCGTCGCGAGGTCGAAGTGGTCATGTGCGCCCGAAGGCGGCAGAGAGGCATCGAAACGCAGGCTGCCGGACATTCCGAGGTGCATGAGAAGAAGGCCTGAGTCAAGATCGACAAGCAGGTATTTCCCGCGTCTGCGCACGGCCTTTACCGTTCGCCCGACCAGAAAGGCGGGATCGATGCCGAGCTCCCAGCGCAACGGCTTGCCTACGCGCACAGCGTCGATGCGGGCTCCAATAATGCGATCCGCAAAACCGCGGCGAGTGACTTCAACTTCAGGTAGTTCGGGCATGGGAGCAAGCGTGGGACGATCCGCGAGGACATCGGCAGATATCGAAACCCCCGCCCGCCATCGCTCAGGAGCCTGGATTATTATGGTCCGATGACCTTTCCGCTTCGTCGATCCCGCCTTGCGGCGGCTGCGCTCTTTGCTCTGACCACGCTTGCGGCCCAGGCCCAGACAGAACCGCAAAAGCCTCCACTCCCAAGCGACCTCACACCCTTGATCGAGCCTGCGAAGACGCCGCAAACAGCCGCCGCCGCGGCCAGTGCCGACAAGTCGGCGCCGCTGTCCTCTGCCATGACGGCCGAGCTTTTCTACGAGGTACTGGTCGGCGAACTTGACTTGCGGTCCGGAGATCCCGGCGGTGGCTATGCCCAGATACTCAATGCTGCCAAGCAGGCTCGCGACGGCAAGCTCTTCCAACGTGCCGTCGAAATCGCCGCTCAGGCGCGCTCTTGGGACGCGGCGCTTGCAGCGACGCGCGCCTGGAAAGAAGCAATCCCCGAGTCGCGCGATCCGAGGCGCCTTGAATTACAAATCCTGATCGCGCTCAACCGGATCAGCGAGACGGTCGAGCCGCTGCGAGCCGAAGTGGCCGCAACCCCGCAGATCGAGCGCCCTTTGCTGATGGCCGTGATCGCGCGCAACTACGCGAGAGCCACGGACAAGAAACTCGCCGCATCGGTCGTCGAGCAAGCCCTCGCAGACGACCTCAAGAGCCCCGCCACGGGTGGGGCCGCATGGGCGGCTGTCGGGCGCCTGCGCCTTGCCGCGGGCGACACCGCAGGAGCGCTCGATGCGGCCATCAAGGGCCAGGAAATGGATCCGGCTTCGGAAGGTCCGGCACTGCTTGCGCTGGACTTGATCGATCCCTCCCAACCGCTTGCGGAGCCGATCGTTCAGCGCTACCTCGCAAATCCCAAGGCGCAGCCAGAAATGCGCATCGCCTATGCCCGTGTACTGGTCGAAGGACGGCGCTATTCCGACGCAACTGCGGAACTCGCCGCCCTCACCGTGGCACGCCCCGAATTGCCCGAGCCTTGGCTTCTCCTCGGCAGCCTTCAGGCGCAGGCGCGCCAGGACGCGGCGGCCGAGGCGTCGCTGAAGCGCTACATCTCGCTCGTTGGTACACAGGGAGACGACGAGGCACGCGATCGCGGACTGACGCAAGCCTATCTCCTCATGTCGCAACTCGCCGAGCGCCGCAAGGACTTTGCGGGCGCTGACAGTTGGCTTGCGCGCATCGACAACTCCGAAGACCTGGCGGCAGCACAAGTGCGCCGCGCGTCATTGCTGGCCCGGCAAGGCAAGTTGCCCCAGGCCCGCGAACTGATCCGCAGCCTGCCCGAGCGCACGCCCGAGGAGAAGAAGCAAAAGTTCCTGGCCGAAGTCCAGCTGCTGCGCGATGCCAAGCAATACCAAGCTGCACTGGACATGCTCGCGCAGGCCAGCGCAGCGGCGCCCTCGGACACCGACCTCATCTACGACCAGGCGATGGTTGCAGAAAAGCTGAATCGTATGGACGAGATGGAGCGCCTCCTGCGTCGCTTGATCGAACTGAAGCCCGACAACCAGAACGCCTACAACGCGCTGGGCTACTCGTTCGCGGATCGGAAGGTCCGCCTTGAAGAAGCTCGGACACTCATCCAGAAAGCCGTCCAGCTTGCGCCTGACGATCCTTTCATTGCAGACAGCCTCGGTTGGGTCGAATTCCGGCTTGGCAACACGGGCGAAGCCACACGAATCCTGGAAGACGCCTACAAGCGCCGGCCCGACCCCGAAATCGGGGCGCATCTGGGCGAGGTGCTGTGGGCGGCGGGGCAGCGAGACCGTGCGCTTTCCATCTGGAAAGAGGCCTCGCTGGCCGATGCTGACAACGAGACGCTGCAGGAAACGCTCAAACGCCTGCGCGTAAGACTTTGAATCGGCGCTCACTCTTGTCGACCGCCTGCGCTGGCGCGTTGATCATCTCGGGCTGCGCAAGCCCCCGCCGCAACGACGCGCTCGACGCCAGTGCCGAAGCGTGGAGCGGAAGGTTGTCGCTGCGCGTCGACAGCCAGCCTGTGCAGACCTTCTCCGCGCTCTTCGAATTGCGGGGCATGCCCCAGGCCGGCGAACTAACGCTGACCAGCCCCATCGGCAGCACTCTGGCGCAGCTTCACTGGTCGCCCAGAGAGGCCTTGCTCAAAAACGGCGCCAAGACACAGCGTTTCGATTCCGTGGACGCGTTGATCGAGGCAGCGACGGGCGCGGCCATCCCCGTGGGCGCCCTGTTCGCCTGGCTCGCGGGCCGGAACGAACGCGTTCCCGGCTGGCGTCCGGATCTTTCACGCGTCGGCATAGGCCGCTTGCAGGCCACCCGCGAATCGCCAGAGCCGCGAGCCGACCTGCGCATCGTCTTCGAACGCGCATGAAGGCAATCTACGATCTGCCCGCGCCCGCGAAGCTCAACCTCTTCCTGCACATCACGGGGCGAAGGGCAGACGGATACCACCTATTGCAGTCGGTTTTTATGCTCATCGACTGGTCAGATTCGCTGCATGTCGAGCGCCGAAGCGACGGTGCGATCAGCCGGGAAGACCTGACGACGAAGCTTCCTGCCGAGGACCTCGTCGTTCGCGCCGCACGAGCCTTGCAGGACTTCTCGCAGACGAACTACGGCGCTCACATCGCAATCGCCAAGTACGTGCCCGCGCAGGCGGGAATGGGGGGCGGGTCTTCGGACGCGGCCACGTGCCTCATGGCATTGAATCGTCTTTGGGGCTTGAATCTGCCGCTGGCTCGACTGGAGCAGATCGGCCTTACGCTTGGTGCCGACGTGCCCTTTTTTCTTCGCGGGCGAAACGCTTGGGTCGAGGGGGTCGGCGAATCAATCACGCCGATCAACTTGCCTTCCGGTCGCTTCGCGGTCGTCAAGCCAACTGATGGCTTGGACACACCGTTAATTTTTGCAGCACCTGATCTCCAACGCGCAACTCCGGCTGCTATACTCTCGGGCTTTGCTGCACATAGCGAAGCGAGAGCAGATAGTTTCCGCTTTGACTTTGGTCATAACGACCTGCAGCCGGTCGCACAACGGCTTTGCCCCGCGGTCACTGACGCCATCGAATGGCTCGGTCACCAAGGTTTGGAAGCCCGTATGACCGGTTCGGGAAGCTCGGTATTTGCAGCAATGTTGCATGAAGCCGAACTCGCAACGGCCCCGGAGGGCTGGCAGGTTCGAAAGTGCAACAACTTGGCTGTTCACCCACTGATGGGGTGGGCGGTCTAAATGGTTTAAACATCAGGGCGCTATATGCGGTCTGATGTTGGTAGTCAGGCCGCGCGCGGCCTGGTGCGACATATCGGTTGATGGCATTTGCCATTGACCCGTGTAGGGGAGTCGCCAAGCTGGTTAAGGCACTGGATTTTGATTCCAGCATGCAAAGGTTCGAATCCTTTCTCCCCTGCCAAATCCTTTCACGAGATTTTTGGCGGCTCCTTAAAGAGCCATTTCGCATTGCCGGATGCACTTAGCCGGGACGCTCATGCAGGCTCACAACCCTGATTTCATGGTTTTCACCGGCAACGCCAATCCAGGGCTTGCCGCGGAAATTTCGCACCACCTAGGCACCTCGCTGGGCGCAGCTCGCGTCGGTCGTTTCTCTGACGGCGAAGTCACTGTCGAGATCAACCAGAACGTGCGAGCGCGCGATGTTTTTGTGGTCCAGTCGACTTGTGCTCCGACCAACGAAAACCTGATGGAGCTTCTCATCATGGTCGACGCACTCAAGCGCGCGTCGGCCGAGCGCATCAGTGCGGTGATCCCCTACTTTGGATACGCGCGGCAAGACCGTCGCCCGCGCTCCAGCCGCGTGCCCATCTCGGCCAAGGTCGTTGCCAATCTTCTGGAAACCGTTGGCGTTGCCCGCGTGCTCACCATGGACCTGCATGCCGATCAGATCCAGGGTTTCTTCGATATTCCCGTGGACAACATTTACGCATCGCCAGTGCTGCTTGGCGATCTGCGTCAAAAGAACTACGAAGACCTGATCGTGGTTTCGCCGGACGTTGGCGGCGTGGTGCGCGCCCGCGCGCTGGCCAAGCAACTGAATTGCGATCTCGCCATCATCGACAAACGCCGTCCGCGCGCCAACGTGAGCGAAGTGATGCACGTGATCGGCGAAATCGACGGCCGCAACTGCGTCATCATGGACGACATGATCGACACCGCTGGCACATTGGTCAAAGCGGCGGAGGTGCTGAAAGAGCGTGGCGCGAAGAAGGTCTATGCCTATTGCACCCACCCGATCTTTTCGGGTCCCGCGATCGAGCGAATTACCCAAGGATCCGCCCTCGACGAGGTGGTTGTGACCAACACGATTCCCCTCTCCGATGTTGCAATGGGTTGCGGAAAGATTCGCCAGCTCTCGGTCGCGCCGCTCATTGCGGAAACGATCCAGCGCATCGCCAAGGGCGAGTCGGTCATGAGTTTG
Organism: Variovorax sp. 10N420; assembly: GCF_056394705.1. Classification (NCBI taxonomy): domain Bacteria; kingdom Pseudomonadati; phylum Pseudomonadota; class Betaproteobacteria; order Burkholderiales; family Comamonadaceae; genus Variovorax; species Variovorax sp. 10N420. Next base: position 31,642 of record NZ_JBFTIJ010000003.1, read on the forward strand.
TTCTCGGATCAGGAAAACCTGTTCTGAGCAAAAAGCCGGGCTTCCTTTCGGAAGCCCTTTTTAAACCGGAGTCGCACTGGTCGCGGTCGACTTCCACAGGAGTGAGTTATGAAATTCGTCGCTTATGAGCGCGCAAAGCAGGGCACGGGTGCGAGCCGCCGTCTCCGCATTTCGGGCAAGACGCCCGGTATCGTCTATGGTGGTGAAGGCCAGCCCCAGCTGATCGAACTCGATCACAACGCGCTGTGGCACGCCCTCAAGAAGGAAGCCTTCCACTCGTCCATCCTCGAAATGGACCTCGGTGGCAACACCAGCAAAGTGCTGCTGCGTGACGTGCAGTACCACCCGTTCCGTCCGCTCGTGCAACACGTCGACTTCCAACGTGTCGACGCGCGTACCCGGATGACCGTCAAGGTGCCGCTGCACTTCAAGGGTGAAGAAGAGTCCACCGCCGTCAAGCTCGACCACAATCTCGTGAATCACGTGATGACCGAACTCGAAGTCAGCTGCTTGCCCGCAGATCTGCCCGAGTTCATCGAAGTCGACCTTTCGAGTCTGACCAAGAATGCCACGATCCATGTCAACGACCTCAAGCTGCCGAAGGGCCTGAAGTACGTGAGCCATGGCAAGGGCAATCCGGTGGTGGTGTCCGCCGTGTCGCCGCTGGTCGCCGAAGAGCCGGCCGCTGGCGCAGAAGGCGCTGCTGGCGCCGAAGGTGCTCCGGCAGCTGCCAAGGCCGACGCCAAGGCACCCGCGAAGAAGAAGTAATTCGCCCCTTCGCTGTTGCGTCCGATGGCCCGCCCTGTGCGGGCCATCTCTTTTTGAGGCCGCACCAAACCCGAACAAGATAATCCACGCATGATCAAGCTATTCGTTGGCCTCGGCAATCCGGGCCCTGAGTACGAAGCCACTCGGCACAACGCCGGGTTCTGGTGGATCGATGCGCTTGCGCGCGATCTGAAAGTCACGCTGTCGCCGGAACGGTCCTATCACGGGCTGGTTGCTCGGACGCAAGTGAGTGGGAGGCCGATCTGGCTGCTCGAGCCCCAAACTTTCATGAACCTCTCCGGCAAGTCAGTCGCGGCATTGGCTCGCTTCTTCAAAATCGAACCAAGCGAGATCCTGGTGGCGCACGACGAACTCGACGTGGTGCCAGGCCAGGCCAAGCTCAAGCTTGGAGGCAGCCATGCCGGGCACAACGGCCTGAGAGATATTCACGCGCAACTCGGCACCGCCGACTATTGGCGCCTGCGCTTGGGCATTGGTCATCCGGGAGTCAAATCGGAAGTCGTCAATTGGGTTCTGAAAAAGCCGCTGAAGGAACAGCGCGAAGCCATCGAAGACGCCATCGTCCGCACGCTGCATGCCTTCCCGGCGCTGGCTGCGGGCGAGATGGACAAGGCGACATTGCTCATTCACACGAGCAAGCCGCCGCGCCCTAAACCGCCGAGGCGCGAGCCGGGGGACGGGGGCGGAGGCGAACCCGCCGCGGGTTAGCGGAGAGAAAGCGAAAGGGAGAAATAAAAATGAAACTGTCACGTCCAAAGATCGCCGCTCGCAGCGCATTGCTGCTGGCGGGAGCGTGCTTCCACTGGGGCGCTCTGGCCGCGGAAAGCATTGGTGCCGGCGGTGCCTGGCGCTGCGGCAACACCTATACCGACCAACCTTGCGCCGGCGGCAAGGAGCTCGACCTGGACGACACGAGAAATTCAGAGCAAAAGCGCGTCGCTGATCAATCGACACGCGATGCGCAGATTGCCGCCGACCGGATGAAGAGCGACCGCCTTCGCCTTGAGGCCAAGCACGCGCAACAGCGGCCCATCCTGATCGGAGACAAGCCCAAGGAGGCGCGGAAGACACAGACCCGGCCGGACAAGGATGCATCCAAGAAGCCGAAGAAAGGAAAGGACACCGTCTACGTGAGCGCACAGGCTGCCAGAGCCGCAGAAGCAGCGCCGCCAAAGAAGTCGAAGAAGTCCGGCGCCAGGAAGCCCAGCGAATAGCTAGGAAGCAGCCACGGGTGGGCCGCTCTCGGTCCCGCCGCCCTGAGCGGCCGCCTTGTCGGCCGTGAGGCGCTCAAACTTCTGCCAGAGAGTCTCGCGTGACTCGGCATGCTCGGGGTTGGTCGGAATGCAGGCGACCGGGCATATCTGCACGCATTGAGGCTCATCGAAGTGCCCCACGCATTCGGTGCACTTGTGCGGATCAATCTCGTAGATCTCGGTGCCCATGTAGATCGCGTCGTTCGGGCACTCAGGCTCGCACACATCGCAGTTGATGCATTCGTCGGTGATCATGAGGGCCATGTGCGGATTATCGATCGCCGCGAATCGGGCCGCCAAAATGGCGCCGATGCCCCCACCAGGGGCGCGCCGATGGGCCGAAAGCCAGCAGCCCCGGCACGCTCGTTGCAAGACTCGGGTTATGCTGCGGCCCGCCCTATGAGTCTGTTTCTTTTCAAGCGCTTCATCACGCTGATTGCCACCCTGATCGGCGCTTCCATCATCGTCTTTCTCGTGCTGGAGATCCTGCCGGGCAATGCCGCGCAGATGCTCATGGGACCGGACGCCGCACCCGACGCCGTGGCGGCGCTCGCCACCAAGCTTGGGCTCGACCAGCCGGCGTGGAGCCGCTACTGGCACTGGATCGGCGGGCTCCTGACCGGCCAACTTGGCGACAGCTACACCTACAGCTCGCCCGTTCTGGACCTGATCCTCGAACGTCTTGCACTCACTGTACCGCTGGCCCTGCTTGCAATGGCTTTCACGACGGCGCTGGCATTGGTCGTCGGCGTGACCGCCGCGGCGCGCCACAACAAGCTGGGCGATGTCGGGTTGATGGGGCTCACGCAGGTCGGCGTCGCCATACCCAACTTCTGGTTCGCGATCCTGCTGATCCTCGTCTTTTCGGTTCAACTCCAGTGGTTCTCGGCGGGTGGCTTCGAAGGCTGGGGCGAAGGCATCTTCGCGGGCCTGAAGGCGCTGCTGCTCCCGGCGTTGTCGCTCGCCGTCGTGCAAGCCGCGATCCTCGCCCGCATCACGCGTTCGGCGGTTCTCGAAGTCATGCGTGAAGATTTCGTGCGCACCGCGCGAGCCAAGGGCGTTTCGCAGCGGGCGGTGCTCTGGCGGCACGTACTGCGCAATGCGCTGATCCCGGTCGTCACAGTGATGGGCATGCAGTTTTCCGAGCTGCTCGCGGGCACGATCGTGGTCGAAAACGTCTTCTACCTGCCGGGGCTCGGCCGCCTTATCTTCCAGGCAATCAGCAATCGCGACCTGATCGTGGTGCGTAACTGCGTGATGTTGCTGGCTGCGATGGTCGTCATCGTCAATTTCGTCGTCGACGTTCTGTATGCCGTCATCGACCCCCGCATCAAGGCGAGCGACATATGAGCGCCATTCCCGCAACGACACCCAGCGCGGCTGCTTTCAAGGTGCCGGGCTTTTGGCGCCGTGCGCTGCACCACCCGAGCTTTGCCGTCGGGGCTGTCCTCACGCTGCTTCTGCTGGTGGCCGCTGCCGTCTCCCTGGTCTGGACCCCTTGGTCGCCGTATGAGATGGACCTTGCCAGCAAGCTCCAGCGGCCAAGCGCAGCGCATTGGCTGGGCACCGATACCTTCGGGCGTGACGTGGCGTCGCTGTTGCTGGTCGGCGCCCGTGCATCGATTCTGGTTGGCGTGATCGCGGTAGGCATCGGCCTCACCGTGGGAACCGCGCTGGGCCTGCTTGCGGCGGCACGGCGCGGGTGGGTCGAGGAAGCGATCATGCGGTTCAGCGACTTCACGATGGCTTTTCCGGCGATCCTGTCGGCCATCATGATGACGGCGGTCTTCGGCGCCGGCATCGTGAACGCCATCATTGCGATCGGCATCTACAACATTCCTACTTTTGCCCGCATCACGCGCGCGTCGGCCAATGCGATCTGGTCGCGCGAATACGTCGCCGCAGCGCGCGCCTGCGGCAAGGGCCCGTTCGCGATCACGATGCAGCATGTACTGCCCAATATCTCGGCGGTGCTGATCGTGCAGATCACGATCCGCTTCGCGATTGCCATCCTGGCCGAGGCCGCGCTGTCGTACCTCGGACTCGGCACGCAGCCGCCGCAGCCTTCGTGGGGGCGCATGTTGAGCGAAGCGCAGACGATGATGTTCCAGGCGCCACTGCTCGCTGTTTTTCCGGGCGTGGCGATTGCGCTGGCCGTGCTCGGCTTGAACCTTCTCGGCGATGGATTGCGCGACCTGCTCGACCCCCGCCTCGCCCGCGCGCGCTGACCGCCTATGCCTCTCCTCGAAGTCGACAATCTTCACGTTGAACTGCAGACCCAGCGCGGCCCGGCCGAAGCGGTGCGCGGCGTGAGCTTCACGCTGGAGCGCGGCGAAACCCTCGGCATCGTCGGCGAATCAGGCTGCGGCAAATCCATCACCGTGCAATCGCTGATGGGGCTGCTCCCGTCGACCGCCAAAGTCTCGGGCAGCATCCGATTCGAGGGCACCGAACTCGTCGGGCTGCCGGAGCGCGAGATGTGCAAGCTTCGTGGCGACCGCATCGGCATGATTTTTCAGGAACCGATGACCGCGCTGAATCCGGTCCACACCATTGCGCGCCAGGTCGGCGAACCCTTGCGCCTGCACCGCGGCCTCTCCGCTGCCGATGCCCGCAAGGAAGCCCTTGCGCTGCTCGAGCGCGTCGGCATTCCTGATGCCTCATCGCGGCTGGATGCCTATCCGCATCAGTTTTCAGGAGGCCAGCGGCAGCGCATCGGCATCGCCATGGCATTGGCGTGCGGACCCGACCTGCTGATCGCCGACGAGCCGACAACCGCGCTCGACGTCACCATCCAGAAGCAGATTCTCGATTTGATCCGAGGTCTCGTCGCCGAGCGCGGCATGGCGCTCATCCTGATCTCGCATGATCTGGGCGTCATTGCTCAAAGCGTGTCGAAGATGCTGGTGATGTATGGCGGCAGCGTGGTCGAAAGCGGCCCCACGGCAGCGGTCTTCGCAGAAAGAGCGCACCCCTACACCAAGGGTCTCTTCGCGGCCCGGCCCGCACTTGGAGCGCCGCGCGGGGTCAAGCTCGCGACCATCAAAGGAAGCGTGCCTGAGCTCGTCGACTTGCCGGCAGGATGCCCGTTCGCCGGCCGCTGCAGCTACACGGTCGATGCCTGTCAGGCAACGCGCCCGGAGCCGGTGCGGCTTCCCCATGACCATCTGGCGCGATGCATCCGGCTCGACGCAGTCGCGGCCACGGAGGGACTGATCGCATGACGGACCCCATTGAACCAGGCGTTCTCCTCGAAGTGACTGACCTGGTCCGGCACTACACGCTGCCGCGTGAACGCCTTTTCGGGCCTCCGCCGATGGTCAAGGCGCTCAACGGCGTCAGCTTCAGCATTTCTGAGGGCCACAGCCTCGGCATCGTCGGCGAATCCGGCTCCGGCAAATCGACCATCGCCCGGCTGGTGATGGCGCTCGATCGGCCGAGCTCAGGAACCGTCAAATTGCTCAACCGCGATCTGCACGCGCTGCCGAGCGATCAACTGCGAAGAGCCCGGCGAGACGTGCAGATGGTGTTCCAGGACCCCTATGGCTCGCTCGACCCCCGCCAGACTGTCGCGCGCATCGTGGCCGAGCCGCTCGAAGCCCTCGGCGAAACAAGCCGCGCCGAACAGCAGGAGCGCGCAGGCGAATCGCTGGCCGCGGTCGGCCTGCGAGCCAATGACCTGCACAAGTACCCCCACGAATTCTCCGGCGGCCAACGGCAGCGGATCGCGATTGCGCGCGCGCTGATCACGCGCCCCAAACTGATCGTCGCGGACGAACCCGTGAGCGCGCTCGACGTGTCGGTGCAGGCGCAGGTGCTCAATCTCATGCAAGACTTGCAGCAACAGTATGGAATCAGCTATCTGCTCATCAGCCACGACCTGGCGGTGGTGAACCACCTGTGCGACCAGGTCTGCGTGCTTCATCGGGGCCTCATCGTCGAGCGCGGTTCGCCGCAGCATCTCTTTGCGCACGCGGAGCATCCCTACACGCGGAGCTTGCTGGCGGCCGTGCCGCGCGCAGAGCCGGTAGCAGCGGCATGAGCAAATACTTGCCCCGCAGGCTGCGTCTCGCGATGATGTAACGTTCTATTTCCTTTCCACAAAGCCTTTCCCTGGAGCCCTGACCATGTTGAATCGCCGCACCCTCATGACCACCGCCGCGCTCGCCACCGTGCCGCTCGCGCTGCCGCAGTTGGCATTGGCCCAGGGCCGCAAGGATGCGATGGTGCTTGGCATTGCGCTCGAGCCGCCGGGCCTGGACCCGACCGCCGGCGCGGCTTCGGCAATTGGCGAAATCGTCCAATACAACATCCTCGAGACGCTGACCAAGATCAATTCCGACGGCAGCGTCACACCGCTCCTGGCCGAGAGCTGGGAGGTCTCGCCGGACCTGCGCACCTACACCTTCAAGCTGCGCCGGGGTGTCAAGTTTCAGAACGGCGAACCGTTCAATGCGCAGGCCGTCAAATTTTCCTTCGACCGCGCCGGAAGCGAAAAAAGCACCAACAAGGACAAGCGCACCTTCGCGAGCCTGAAGACACAGGTGGTCGAGGACTACACGGTCGTCGTCATCAACAGCGAGATCGACCCCGACCTGCCCTTCCTCCTGGGCCAGGCCACAGCCGTCATCGTCGAGCCCAAGAGTGCCGACACGAACGCCACCAAGCCGATCGGCACCGGACCCTACAAGCTCGATAGCTGGAACAAAGGGAGTTCGCTGACGCTGAGCAAGTGGGACGGCTTCCGCAACCCCGGCGCGGCGAAGATCAACAAGGTGACGTTCCGCTTCATCTCGGATCCCGCAGCGCAAGCGGCCGCGGTGCTGGCAGGCGACGTCGATGCCTTCCCGCGCATCGCGACGCGCGTGGTGCCGCAGTTCAAGGCCAACCCGCAGTACCAGGTGATCTTGAGCGGCTCGCGGGCCAAGACGATCGTTTCGATCAACAACAAGCGCAAGCCGCTTGACGATGTCCGCGTCCGCCGCGCCATATCGATGGCCATCGACCGCAAGGCAGTGATCGAGGGCGCCGTCGACGGCTTTGGCGTACCTATCGGCAGCCACTATGTGCCGGGCGCCGCGGGCTATGTCGACACGACTGGCGTCAATCCTTTCAACATCGAGAAGGCGAAGCAACTCCTGGCCGAGGCGGGCGTGAAGACTCCGCTCGATCTCACCATGACGGTGCCCCCACCGCCCTATGCGCGCCAAGGTTCCGAAGTGGTCGCGGCGCAATTGGCCAAGATCGGCATCAACGTGAAGATCCAGAACGTCGAGTGGGCGCAATGGCTGAGCGGCACCTACGGCAACAAGGACTACGACCTCAGCATCGTTTCCCACGTCGAGCCGTTCGACCTCGGCAACTATGCCAAGGCCGACTATTACTGGGGCTACCAATCGAAGGACTTCAACGCGCTGTACGACAAGATCAAGACCACGGGCAACACCGCCGAGCGCAACAAGCTTCTGGGCGACGCCCAGCGCATGCTTGCCAATGATGCGGCCAACGCCTTCCTCTTCCAGCCGCAGTGGCCCACTGTCGCCAAGAAGGGGGTCAAGGGCCTCTGGAAGGACATGCCCATCTTTGTCAACGATCTGTCGGCGTTGTCCTGGTCGTGAACACTCCCTTGAACGAACTGAGCGCGCGCGAACTCATCGTCGCCTATCGCGAAAAAAAGCTCTCGCCGGTCGAGGTCACGCAAGCCGTTCTCGATCATGCGGCGCGCTGGGAGCCGCATTTGCAAGCCACGTGGCTGCTTCGTCCCGATGCCGCCCTCGAACAGGCGCGCTCGTCCGAAGCTCGCTGGCGGCGCGGTGAGCCACAGGGTCCGCTCGACGGCGTGCCAACGACCATCAAGGAAAACATCGCGACGCGCGGCGATCCCCTCCCTGCCGGCACCGCGGCTGTCGAGCTGAAACCTGCCCAGTCGGATGCTCCGCCCGCTGCCCGGCTCAGGGAAGCCGGCGCGGTGATCTTCAGCAAAACCACGATGCCGGACTACGGCATGTTGTCTTCGGGACTGTCGAGCTTCCATACCTTGGCGCGCAATCCCTGGGACCTTTCGAAAACGCCGGGCGGCTCCAGCGCCGGCGCTGGCGCGGCAGCGGCTGCGGGCTATGGTCCGCTGCATATCGGCACCGACATTGGCGGCTCGCTGCGCCTGCCTGCCGGCTGGTGCGGGATCTTCACGCTCAAGCCCAGCCTCGGCCGCGTCCCCATCGACCCGCCCTACATGGGCCGGGCCGCCGGGCCGATGACGCGCACGGTGGGCGACACCGCCCTGATGATGCAGACGCTCGCGCAGCCGGACGCCCGCGACAGCATGAGCCTGCCCGCGCAGGAGATAGATTGGGCATCGTTCGAGGTGGACATCGACCACCTTCGGGGTCTTCGAATCGGTCTCCTGCTGGATGCCGGCTGCGGACTCGCCGTTGAGCCGGAAATCCGGCAGGCCGTCGAACACGCCGCCCGACTCTTCGAGCGCGCGGGCGCGATCGTGGAGACCATGCAACCCTTCATGTCGCAGGCCATGCTCGACGGCATGGACCATTTCTGGCGCATGCGCTCGCTGGTAGACATGAACGCGCTGAAGCCGGAACAACGCGCCAAGGTGCTGCCTTACATCCGCGCATGGGCCGAGAGCGCAGCCGGTTTCAGCGGCGAGCACGTGTTTCGTGGATTCAGCCAGTTTCATGCAACGCGGCTTGCCGCTGTGGCGGCCTGCGCGAAATACGACTATGTGATCTCGCCGACTGCGCCGAACATGCCCGCTCCGGCCGAAGCGCCGTCGCCCACCAACGACCCGCTCCGACCGTTGGAGCACATTGGCTTCACGGTCCCGTACAACATGTCCGAACAGCCGGCCGCGTCGATCAACTGCGGCTACAGCCCGAGCGGCTTGCCGATCGGCCTGCAGATTGCCGGACATCGTTTTGACGACCTGGGTGTTCTGAAGGTCTCGCGCGCTTTCGAACTGATCCGCGAACCTCAAAGGCCCTGGCCCCAGCCGCAGGTCTGAAGCGGCAGTATCGTTCTCTCGATCGATATTCTCCAGGAATAGCCTTGAGTTCAGCGCCCCGATCTTGCGACAGCCTCGGCAATCCGGTCAGCGTTGCCGATCCGGCCGCTTTGCGCGCGATCAACGATTTTGTCGAAGGCTTCATCTCCTGCGAGACGCGCGCAGCCGACGTGCTCGCCGCCGCAGAGGATCCGAGTGCCATCGTGCAGGCGTACTGCGCGACGCTGCACCTGTTCGCGGAGTCGGGCGACGCCGCGGCAAACGCACGTCCCTTCATCGAGCGCGCACAAGCCGCCGCGGCGCAGGCGACATTGCGCGAGCAGCGCTACATTGCGGCCATCGCAGCCTGGGCAGATGGCGCCATCGACCAAGCCATTGCCCTGCATCAGGAGCAGGCCCTGGAGCACCCGCGCGATCTGGCGTCCATCAAGCTGGGGCAGTACCACTGCTTCAACATCGGCGATTGCCCTGGCATGCTGCGGCTAGCGCTTGCTGCGCTGCCTTCGGCTGCCGATGTGCCCTATGTCCATGGCATGGCCGCATTCGCGTACGAGCAATGCCACCTGATGCGGCAGGCCGAATCAAGCGCGCGCCGCGCAATCGGCATGGAACGCAAGGAACCGTGGGCTCACCACGCGCTGGCCCATGTCATGCTGACCGAAGGCCGCCTCGACGAGGGCCTGAAATTCATGCAGGGCGTGAGCGACACATGGGTGGGCCTCAATTCGTTCATGGTCACGCACAACTGGTGGCATGTGGCGCTCTTCCAGATCGACCTCGGGCGGAACGCGGAGGCACTGGACACCTATGACCGCCACGTCTGGGGCGTCGTCAAAGACTACTCGCAGGACCAGATCGGCGCGGTTTCCCTGCTCGCGCGACTCGAGTTGTCGGGTATCGACGTGGGGGATCGTTGGCAGGATGTCGCCACCCATCTTGTCGGGCGGCTCGATGATCACGTGCTGCCCTTTCTCGATCTGCAATATCTCTACGGCCTCGCGCGCGCCGGTCGGCCCGAAGCCGACGCGCTGTTGAGCCGCATCGAGTCTTTCACGCCGACTGCACCGCCTTCGATGCGCGACGCGTGGCAGCGCGTCTGCCTACCGGCCGCACGCGGCTTGCTCTCACATGCGCGCGGCGATGCGGCGTCCGCCATCGAATGGCTGGGGCTGGCACTGCCGAGGCTGGTCGAGATTGGCGGCAGCCATGCGCAGCGCGATCTTTTCGAGCAGGTCTATCTCGATGCCTTGATCCGGCACGGAACCAAGACCACCCTGGCCGGTGCGCAGGGCCTCCTGCAGCAACAGGTCAATGCGCAGCCCGAGTCTGTGCGGCTTCGCAGACAAGCCGGCGCGATCTATGGGCGGCTCGGCCTGACCGCGTAGATCAGCCCTTGGCGACTTCGTGCGCCGCCATCTGCTCCAGCGCCTTCACCAGCGCGGAGTGATCGAGTTGGTCCCAACCATGGGCGGCGCAGGACTGCATCAGTTGTGCGGCCGACGCAGTTTGCGGCAGCGCCACGTCCATCGCTTTCGCGCCGGACAGCGCCAGATTCAAATCCTTCTGGTGCAGCGCGATGCGAAAGCCTGGATCGAAGGTGCGTTTGATCATCCGCTCGCCATGCACTTCGAGAATGCGGCTGGCTGCGAAGCCGCCCATCAGCGCCTGACGAACCTTTGCAGGATCGGCTCCGGCCTTGCTGGCGAACAGCAGCGCCTCGCCGACGGCGGCAATATTGAGCGCGACGATGATCTGGTTCGCCACCTTGGTGGTCTGCCCGTCGCCGTTGCCGCCGACGAGGGTGATGTTCTTGCCCATTGCTTCGAAGAGCGGCTTGGCACGCTCAAACACGGCCTCCTCGCCGCCAACCATGATGGTGAGGCTCGCCGCCTTCGCGCCGACTTCGCCACCAGAGACCGGCGCGTCGAGGTAGTCGCACCCCAGCTCGTTGATCTTCTTGGCGAAACGCTTGGTCTCCATGGGCGCGATCGAGCTCATGTCGATGACAAGCTTGCCTTTGGTGAGGCCGGAGGCAACGCCGTCTTCGCCAAACAGAACCAGCTCGACGTCCGGCGTGTCGGGCAGCATCAGGATCACGACGTCCGCCGCGCGGGCGACGTCGGCATTCGTGCCGCAGGCCGTGGCCGTCTTCAACGCCTCCGGGACCTGGCGACGCGTGCGCACGAACATTTCGTGCCCGGCCTTCAAGAGGTTCTGCGCCATCGGCGCGCCCATGATGCCCAGTCCGATGAATCCGATTTTCATGATGGATGTCCTTTCGTTCAGTAAGAGCTTGAGGCGGACGACGTGCCGGCCGGCTGCGTCGCGCGCATCTTTGCGAGCACCTGTTGCGAGCCTGCGGCAATAAGCCGCGCATCCGAGCTCACGGTGACGAACTGGAACCCCTTGGCGATCCGCGCCAGCGCGCCCTCGGGCGTGCCGTTGTGAATGCCTGCGACCAGCCCGTGCGCCTTGGCGCGAGCGAGGATGTGATCAATGGCCTGTTCAACCGGAGGGTCCACGTCGTCGAAAACCGGCCTGCACCCCAGGGCAAGCGAAAGGTCCGATGGACCGATGTACACCGCGTCCAGTCCTTCCACGGACATGATCGCGTCGAGATTTTCGAGCGCCTGCGCGGTCTCGATCATCGCGAAGGTCACGATGGTGTCGTTCGCATGCTGGGCATAGTCGGCGCCGCCGTACAGCAGGGCCCGAACAGGCCCGAAGCTGCGGGTGCCGCGCGGCGCGTAATGCGTGTAGGCGACCAGCCGCGCCGCTTCATCGGGCGTATTGATCATTGGGCAGATGACGCCGTAGGCACCCGCATCGAGTGATTTCATCAACGCGCCAGGATCGAGCCAGGGCACGCGAACAACGGGCACCGTATCGGTGGTCGAGATGGCCTGCAGCATCGGGATCATCGACTGATAGTCGATGACGCCATGTTGCAGGTCGACGGTGAGCGAATCCCAACCTTGGTGGGCCATGGTTTCGGCCGAGAAGCCGTTGGGAATCGCGAGCCAGCCGTTGACCGCGGCACCTCCCGTCTTCCAAAGCGCCCGCAGGCGGTTTTCTCTCATGGGAACTCCTTGTTCTAGCGGTCGAAAGCAGGTCGCTTCGGGTCGAAAGTCCAGCCCGGAATCAGGCATTGCATCGCGACCGCATCATCGCGCGATCCCAGGCCGTGCTGTTTGTAAAGCTGGTGCGCCTTCTCGACTTCGGCCATGTCGAGTTCGACGCCCAGTCCGGGTTTCGTCGGCACCCGCACCAAGCCGCCTTCGATGCGCAGCGGTTCCTTGGTCAGCCGCTGGCCGTCCTGCCAGATCCAGTGGGTGTCGATGGCGGTCACGCGGCCCGGCGCGGCGGCGCCAACGTGCGTGAACATCGCCAGCGAAACGTCGAAGTGGTTGTTCGAGTGCGAACCCCAGGTCAACCCCCAGTCGCGGCAGGTCTGCGCAACGCGCACGGAACCGGCCATGGTCCAGAAATGCGGGTCCGCCAAGGGTATGTCGACGGACTGGAGCGCGAGCGCGTGGCTCATCTGACGCCAGTCAGTAGCGATCATGTTGGTCGCGGTCGGCAGGCCTGTGGCCCGGCGAAACTCGGCCATCACTTCGCGGCCCGAGAAACCCTCCTCGGCCCCGCAAGGATCCTCCGCGTACGCGACCACGCCGCGCATGTCGCGCATCAGGCGGATCGCGTCTTTCAGCAGCCAGCCACCGTTGGGGTCCAGCGTGACGCGCGCCTGCGGGAAGCGCTCGTGCAACGCAACCACCGCTTCGATTTCCTCGTCTCCGCGCAGCACGCCGCCCTTGAGCTTGAAGTCATTGAAGCCGTACCGCTCTCGGGCAGCCTCCGCCAGCCGCACGATCGCCTCTGGACTCATGGCTTTTTCGTGCCGGAGCCGGAACCAGTCGTTGTCAGCCTGCGGCTCCCGCGCGTACGGAAGGTCGGACTTGTCGCGGTCGCCGACGAAGAAAAGGTAGCCCAGCATTTCGACCGCGTCACGCTGCTGGCCTTCGCCGAGCAGCGCTGCGACAGGCACGTCCAGAAACTGGCCGAGCAAGTCGAGCATTGCAGACTCCACGGCCGTCACCGCATGGATGGTGGTGCGCAGGTCGAAGGTCTGCAAGCCGCGGCCGCCGGCATCACGGTCGGCGAACTTCTGCTGCAGTTGCTGCAACACACGCTGGTGGCCGCCGATGGACTGCCCGACGATGAGATCGCGCGCGTCTTCGAGCGTCTGGCGGATCTTTTCGCCGCCAGGTACTTCGCCGACCCCCGTCCGGCCCGCGCTGTCGGTGAGGATCAGGAGATTGCGCGTAAAGAAAGGGCCGTGGGCGCCGCTCAGGTTCAACAGCATGCTGTCGCGGCCGGCGACGGGGATCACGCGCAAGCCGGAGATGGTGGGCGTTGAATTGCGATCGGGATTGGGATCGCGATGGGGATTGGACATCGAATGGACTCGAGTTGAATCTGGGGCATCAATCGGCGGTGATCTTGCCGGTCTCGATCACTTTCTTCCAGCGCGCCGATTCCTGCTGCTGAAAGGCTGCGAATTCGGCAGGCGTGTTGCCGACGACCTCCAAGCCGATCGCCGTGAACTGCTTCCTGACGGCCGGGTCGTTGAGGGCGGCCACCATTGCATCGTGCGCCTTGTCTCGCACGGCGGGCGGCAAGCCCTTGGGCGCGACGATGGCTTGCCATGAATAGACCTCGACGTTCTTCACCCCGGCCTCTGCCGTGGTCGGAACATCGGGGAGCACGGGCGAGCGCTTGTCGCCCGTGACGGCAAGTGCCTTGAGTTTGCCGGCCTTGATGTTCTGGAACACCGCATTGACATTCTGGAACGAGGCGTCGACCTGGCCGCCGAGCAGGTCGGTGATGGCTGGCGCGCCGCCCTTATAGGGAACGTGGAGTCCGCTCGTGCCGGTCTGCTGCCAGAAAAGCACTGCCGTCAGGTGGTCGCTCGATCCGTTGCCCGAAGAAGCGAAAGTCATCTTGCCGGGATTCGCCTTCAGGTAGCCAATGACATCGGCGACGGACTTGTGCGGCGAATTCGCGGGCACGACGAGGACATTCGGCGCCTGCACAGCGACCGTGATCAGGTCGAAGTCCTTGGAGGCGTCGTACTGCATCCCCTTGATGAGGTGGGGCGCGATGACCAAGGGACCGAGCGAGGTGACCAGGAAAGTGGAACCGTCCGGCGCCGAACGCTTGACCTGGGTCGCCCCGATGGTGCCCGTGGCCCCGGCCTTGTTGTCGACCAGGAAGGTCTGCCCCAATTTGTCGGCGAGCTTCGGCGTGATGGCTCGAGCGACCATGTCAGTCGATCCGCCGGGAGGAAACGGAACGACGAAAGTGACCGGCTTTTGCGGCCACTCTTGTGCATGCGCGATGCTGACGGCGGCCAACGCGACGCCGAGGGAAACCAGTAGTTTTTTCATGATGTTCGTCTGTTCGAAACGATTCCAAATGGTAGCGCTATCGTGCCGCAATGATAGCGCTACCGTCGTAAACAAAACAGACGCTCTCTCTCAGGGTTTGCCCTCAGGCGCTTTCCCGGTCGACGATCGAAAAGCCGACGTCGACGACCCGCTGTTCGACCTCCCGCCCTTCGGCGCGGTCGATGATGAACTGCGCCGCCTGACGACCAATGGCCGCGCCATCGATCCGCACCGTGGTCAGTGCCGGTTCAAAGTCAGCGGCGAACTCCAGGTCTCCGAAGCCCACGACCGCAAGTTGCGCCGGTACGGAGATCCCTTGTGCCCGCGCCTCGACCAAGACACCCAACGCGAGAAGATCTGAGCTGCAGAACACCGCGTCAGTGTCGGGAAACTCGCGGAGCAATTCCGCGAGCGCCGCCCGGCCGCTCTTCAGTGTGGTGGGCGCCGGCACCGGAAAAACCGGCACATCACGCAAGCCCAGTGAGCGTGCCGCTGTGCAAAAAGCCTCGTGGCGCCGCCGGGAGCGCTCATCGTCGCCCGCTACCACCGCCAAGTTACGGCGCCCCCTGCCTCGCAGGAAGTCGACCACAGTCCGGCCAACTTCCACGTGCGAAAAACCCACCAGCATGTCAAGCGGCGTCGGCGTGAGGTCCCATGTTTCGACCACCGGAATTCCGGCGGCCAGCAGGCGCCTGCGGCCTTCGGGCGAATGCATGATGCCGGTGAGCACGATGCCGTCGGGCCGCCGGCCGATGATGGCTTCGAGCAACGCATCCTCACGGGAATCCACATACCCGGTTTGCCCGAGCATCAGCTGGTAGCCGCGCTCCGCCAGCGCCTCGGTCAGCGATTGCACCGTCTGCAGGAAAACAGGCCCGGACATGGTCGGCACCACGGCAGCAACAAGCCGGCTGCGCGTCGAGGCGAGCCCACCAGCGAGCACATTGCGCACGTAACCGGTCCGTCGCACGGCGTCGGTGACTTTTTGCAGAGCCTCCGCCGACACCTGCGACGGGGAACTCAAGGCGCGCGATGCGGTTATGGGTGCGACGCCGGCGAGCTTTGCCACGTCGTGCAACGTTACAGCGCCGCTGCCTCGGCGGGCGCGTCTGGTGGGAACGTCGTCTTTGCTCATCGGCGCATTCTAGGCGCCACGATAGCGCTACCAGCGCTTGTGTCCCACCTGAAAATCGTTGCGGCCGCTGCGGTCGGCACCCTTGAGGAGCCAGAGCGGCCGCTCGGCAAAGTTGACGGCCAAGCCGGTCTTCCCGTCCGACGGCCGCAAGTCACGTTCGAACACCGATGTCGAAGGCATGTACCGCAGCGCCACGCCCGTCCGTCTCTTGGCGGACGTATTCGCCTGGGCGCCATGGATCATGAAAACATCGTGCATGGACATCTGGCCCGGCTGCAGTTCCAGGTCGACCGCCGCCGCTTCGTCGAAGCTGCCGGCCGCCATGCGCTGGTTGAGGGTCAGGTCCGACCGGTCTTCGTGCAGATGATCGTGAAGAACCTGCCCTCGATGTGAGCGCGGGATGACCCGCAGGCACCCGTTTTCGGTCGTCGATTCCTCGAGCGCGACCCAGACCGTGCAAGTGGCCAGCGGCCGTATCGGCCAATAGTGGCCGTCCTGATGCCACGGCGTTTCATAGCCTTCGGCCGGTGGCTTGCAGAAGACGTGGCAGCCCCAGAGGATCACGTCGTCGCCGATGGCACCGGACACGAGTTCGACGATCTCCGGGTCCATGGCCAAATCGAGGAAGTGACGGCTGCCGCGCACGCCTTCGCCGTTGTCGCCCTCGATGTGCGCCGAGACGAGCTTCTCCGGGCGCACGCCCGGGTTGTCGCGGATCAACGCATCGAGCGCCTCACGCATGACCGCGGTGCGCTCCGGAGAAAGCCGAAACTGCGGTATGACCCAGCCCTCAGCCTTGTAGTGGTCGATTTCTTGCGCGGACATTCGGGCCATCGATGCATCTCCTGAGAGACGCACATTATGGGGAAACAGCGCAAACCGAGAGCGATTCGCGCTCGCAGCGGCTTATTTCTCGACGCTCTTCAGATGGCGGCGCTGGTCATAGGTGGGTTGCGCCGGCAGATCGGCCAGATGGCGGGTGTCGGCCCAATCGACGATCTCGAGGTCTTCCGGCGCAGAGGCATCGGCGATGCGGATCCGGTTGAAGCCGGCGTTAGGGATCTCGCTTTGGCGCGGTCCGTTCAGCCCAAGCGCGCGGGCGGTGCGCCAGACCATGTCGAGCACGCCCCCGTGCGTCACCACGAGCACGCGCTGACCCGAATGGACCTCGGCGATGTTTCCGAGCGCCTGCATGATCCGGCTGTGGAACTGCCGCGGCGACTCGCCTTCGGGCATTGCGTGATCTTCGCGAAACTTCAGCCAGTCCTCCCAGGCGCGAGGGTGCAGGCTCTGGATTTCGTCAGCCCGCATGCCTTCGACCACGCCGAAGTTCTGCTCGCGCAATGCAACGGTGGTCACGATCTCCAGCCCGAGTAATTGCGCGGCCGGCGCAGCGGTCTGTTGCGCACGCATCAGGTCGCTGCTGACCAGGTGATCGATCGGCTCGTCAGCCAACCGCAGGCCGAGCCGGCGGGCCTGCTCATGGCCCATGTCATTGAGGGGAACGTCGATGTGGCCCTGAAAGCGGAGTTCGCGGTTCCAGTCGGTTTCACCGTGGCGGATCAGAATGAGTTCGGTAGTGGGCATAGGCAGGGGCATATTGTCCCTGCAGAGAGCGACGGCGATGTGTCCGTGTTCATCGCGGAGAATTCGCCGATGCCAACTCTTATCCTGCTGCCCGGTCTCGCCTGCGACGCACGCCTCTGGGAAGCCCAGATCCCTTCCCTGCCCCGATCGCTCGGCGTCGAGGTGACGGACGTGCACATGCGGCACGATCGCATCGAAACCATGGCTGCGGCGCTGCTCTCGGAACATTCAGGCTCGCTGATCCTCTGCGGCGCATCGATGGGCGGGATGATTGCCATGGAAGCCGCCCGGCAGGCTCCCGAACGCATCGCCGGCCTGGCGCTGCTTGGCACCAATGCGCGTCCGGAGACGCCGGACATGTATGAACTTCGCAAATCGGCGATCGAGTTGTTCGAACGCGGCGAGGCGCGCGACGTGATCGAGCTCAACGCAGGCTTTGCCTTTCACCCGATCCAGGCACGCGATGCGGCACTCGTGCAGCGCTATATCGACCTGATCCTTGACGCAGGTACAGCGCAGTTGATTCGGCAGAACCGCGCGCTGATGGAGCGTCCCGACCAGCGCCCACATCTGGCGCGGCTGCAATGTCCGACGCTGGTGATGTGTGGCGACGGCGACCGTCTCACGCCACCCGAATGTTCACGGGAAATCGCGGCGCTGATGCCCCACGCTGAAGTCGCGTGGATTCCGCAGTGCGGCCACATGCTGACGATGGAAAAGCCGGAGTTCGTCAACGGCACGCTGGGCCGATGGCTGGTACCGCTGAGCGCGGGCAATTGAAGCCCACGCCCCAGGGAGACGCCTTCTAGGAGGGCGCGATCCAGCCCATCGAGACAAGGCCTTGCGCAAGATGCGCAAGATAGCGCCGCTGCCCCGCCCAGGCCGCCAGCGCTTCCGCGGCATCGACCTGCAGGAACCGAAGACGGCCGTCGAGCGGTGCCTGCGCCAGCTTCCACAGATCGGCCCGGATGATCACACCGATCCGCGGATAGCCGCCCGTCGTTTGCGCATCGCCCATCAGCAGGATGGGCTGACCCGAAGGAGGCACCTGAATCGTTCCGGGAATCACGCCTGAAGAAAGAATGTCAATTGGGCGCTTGCGCTTGAGTTCCGCTCCCTCCAGCCGGTTGCCCATGCGGTTGCTTCGGGGCGTGATGCGCCATGGCTCGCGCCACAGCAGCTCGCGCGACGCGACCGTGAATTGCTCATGCTCAGGACCCGGCATGGTGCGCAAGACGATGGCGCCGTCTTCCGCGTTCAAATCCCAAGCAGGCATGCGCACGCCGAAAGCCCGCCTCGACAACTGTTCGGCAGTCAAGGTCGACTTGCCTGAAAACAAGCTGTCGCCGGCTTTCAGGGGCCGTCCTTCATGGCCGCCGAATCCGGCCTTCAAGTCCGTACTGCGTGACCCGAGGATGACCGGCACGTCAAAAGCGCCTGCGACGGCCAACCAGGTGCGCAATCCCTTTTTGCGGCTCGATCGATTGGCGCGCCCGAGCTTGAGCGTCTGCCCTGCACTCACAGGCATGCTCCACCCGGGCCAGATAGGAGTGCCGTCCAAGCGGGCGTCGAAGTCGTCACCGGTGATCGCAATGCGCGTCGGCGCATCGAAGCGGAACTCGCAGCCCCCCATGGTGAGTTCCACCCCGGCAGCACCGTCGGGATTGCCCACGAGACGGTTGGCGAGCATCAACGCGAGGGCGTCCAGCGCGCCGCCGGGGCAGATGCCCAACTGGCGATGGCCGTGCCGGCCCAGATCCTGAACCGAAGCCAGCATTCCCGGCCGCAGCACTGTGATGCCGACGGCCATCAGGTCTCCAGGCTTTCAACGACGAAGCGCACGTGATCACCGGGCCGAAGCAGGGTGGGCTCGGCCGCAGTCGGATCAAATAACTTGAGCGGTGTCCTGCCGATTAACTGCCATCCACCGGGCGAGACCATCGGATAAATGCCTGTTTGCTCGCCGCCAATGCCGATCGCTCCGGCAGGGACTTCCAACCGGGGCGCCGTACGCCGAGGCGTGGCGAGCTCCGGCGCGAGTCCGCCCATGAAGGCAAATCCCGGCAGGAAGCCGAGCAGGTACACCACGTAGTCGCCCTCGCTGTGCCGCCGGACGACCTCCGACGGCGTCAAGCCCGTGTGCGAAGCCACGTCCGCCAGGTCGGGACCGAACTCACCGCCGTAATTGACTGGAATCTCGATGGATCGCCCTTCGATCGATGCGGCGTTCAACTGTGGCCAGGCCGAAAGCACCTGCATCTCGAGTTCCGCGCCATCGATCTGGTCGGGATCGAAGAGCAGGCTCAAATTGTTCATTCCCGGCAGCGCTTCGCGAACGCCGCGCCACCGCATGGCTTCAGCGGCAAGCGCCCAGATCCGCTGCTGTTGTTCGAGCGTCGCCGGCGCAGGCAACTCGCACACCAGCGCGGCCTCGCCCATCGAGTGCAAGCGAAGCGGCACCGACTGCGTCATTCGCGGCCGAGGCTGCGCACCTTGGCCATGAGACTTTCTTGCACCTTGGGCGAAACGAATTTGTCGACCTCGCCGCCGAGCATGGCGATTTCGCGCACGAAGGTACTGGAGATGAACTGATATTTGTCGCTGGGTGTGAGAAACACGGTCTCGACTTCCGGCATCAGCGAGCGATTCATGCCGGCGAGCTGGAACTCATAGTCGAAATCGGTCACGGCACGCAGGCCGCGGACCATGGCCTTGCCACCGCGCGCGACCACAAAGTCGCGCAAGAGCCCCGAGAAACTTTCGACAGTGACCTGATCGCTGTAGGGCGTAACTGCGTCTCGCGCCATGTCGATGCGCTCCTGCAAAGTGAAAAGCGCCTTCTTGTGATGCCCCGCGGCGACTGCCACGATGACCCGCGAAAACAACTGCGTCGCGCGCCGCACGACGTCTTCGTGGCCCAGCGTCATGGGGTCGAAAGTGCCGGGATATACCGCGATCACGTTGCTGGTCATGGTGGCTTCCTCCTGATGCAGCCGATCGCGGCCTGGTTCCGCGGATTATGCAGCCGCGTCCGCCGAGCGTTGAAGAAGGTGCGCGTGCACTGCGCCGGCCTTCAGATGCCTATACAGCGTCAAGCCGAGCGCGGCGATCTCGTCATCCGGCCATCGGCGCGCTGCTTCGAGATAAATCACGCCGCCCGGCCGCAGCGCGCGCTCTGCGGCTCGCAAGGCGGGCACGTACAACGCGGGGTTTTCAAACGGCGGGTCGAGGAACACGGCATGCAGGCTGCCGGCAGCAGTGCGCTCCAGGACAGTGACGCCGTTGCCACGCTCGACGCGAACAGCATCGGCGGAGAGCTTGGTCTTCAGCGCCTGCAACTGGGTGACGAGTGCCGGGTCCTGCTCGCAAAGCAACACGGCGCCCGCGCCGCGCGAAGCGGCTTCCAGCCCCAGAGCACCGGTGCCGGCAAAGGCATCGACGCACTTCCAGCCGGGCAGTTCGCCGCCGCCTGCTCCCGCAAGGCTCGCGAGCCAGTTGAAGAGGGTCTCGCGAACCCTGTCGGGTGTGGGACGCAAACCGGGCTTGTCGGCGACAGCGAGGCGCGTGCGCTTCCATTCGCCGCCGATGATCCGGACGAAATGCGGCGCCTTCGCCAGCTTGGCGGAAGCAGTGGTCTTGGCTGCGGCGGGGAGAGGGGTTCGGGAGGTTGACTTCACGGGCAAAGCTTAACGGCACCACGTCGAACCATGGCGTTCATCAGGGCTTGGCACCGACGATCACCGTCACCATGCGGTCCGGGTGGAGCTTGCGCGCGAAGGCTGCCTTGACGTCGGCCGCAGTGACGGCGTTCATCCGAGCGGTCCATGTGTCGAGATAGTCGAGCGGCAGGTCGTTCCACGCGATGTTCGCGACATTGCCCAGCAGCTTGCGATTGCTGTCCAGCAGAAGGGGAAAGCCGCCGATGACGTTGTCCTTGGCGGCTTTCAGTTCTGCCTCTGTCGGCCCGTCGGCAACGAACTTTGCAAGCACTTCGCGCGAGACCTTCACCGCCTCGTCAGCCTGGTCGGGCCGCGTCTGGAAGGCGATGCGGAAAGCGCCTGCGTGCAAGCCCGGAGAGAAGCTGCTGTAGATGCTGTAGGTGAGGCCCCGCTTTTCGCGCACTTGCTCCGTCAGGCGCGAGACGAATCCGCCTCCACCCAGGACATAGTTGCCGAGGTTGAGCGCGAAGTGATCAGGGTCGGCGCGCCGATATCCAGGCTGCCCGATGATCACGTGTGCCTGCGCCGAATCGAAAGGGATCCGCTCCTCCTTGGCGGCGGTGAGCGGCGCCACTTCCGGAACGGGCGAGAGCGCGCCGCACGACGATGCGGCCGGCAAGCGGGACAGCAAGGTCGTCGCGATGCTCTCCGCTTGCGGACGCGTCACGGCGCCGACGATGCTGATCTTTGCCCGGCACGGAACGATGAGTTGCTCGTAGCGGCGCCGCATCGTGGCGACGTCAATCCGCGCCAGCGTCTCCTCAGTCACATCGAGCCCGTACGGATGAGCGCCGTAGACGGCTTGCGAAAACGCGCGTTCAGTCACTGTTGCCGGCTTTGTGTTTGCCTCCTTGATGGAAGCGTCGAGCCGCTCGCGCTCGCGCTTCCATACATCCTCCGGAAACGCGGGTTCGCCGATCTGGCGGGCCGCCAGCCGCACCGCCTTGTCGAGCAGCGCCGGTTCGGACAATGTGCGCAGAGTGAAGCTGGTGCGCTCACCGCCGCCACTGACGTCGAAATTGGCGCCCAGGTCGGCCCAAGCTTCGCCGAGGGCGTTCTGATCCATCGCCGGGTCGCTTCCGCCCGCGCGAACGCCCTTCTCGACCATCATTGCGGTCACGCCGGCAAGACCCGCCTGAGCGGGCGGATCCCGGCGGGAACCGGCATCGAAGTCCGCCTGGACATCCACGATCGGCAATGCGTTCGTTGCGGCGAGATAGATGTTGGCGCCGTTCGGCAGCGTCCAGTGCTGGATCGGTATGGCCGCAAAAGCATTCGAGGCGACGAGCAAGGCCGCGCCGGCGAGCATGGGGAGAACGGCGCGAACCGGACGGGCGGAAGCGGAGGAACAAGCGGAAAGCAGGGTCATCTTTGGAATCTTGAACATGGGGATGAAACCTTCCTTCAACGCAGATCGCCGGCCGGCGCAGCAACGCTGCGAGGCTTGGCATTTTTCTCGGGCGGTAGGGGCCGCAGAACTGCTGCGGTCATCTGGTCGGCACCAAAATATTTCGCAGCCACAGCCTGCACCTGCGCTGCCGTGACTCCCTGCAGCCGTTCGATGATCTGCGTGCTTGCCTCCAGCGGAAGCCCCTGCACCCAATTGCTGCCGAGTTCACGCGCCTGCGCCATGACGGAATCGAGCTTGTAGGTCTCGCTCGCAACCCACTGCGTCTTCACGCGGGCCAGTTCGGCCTCCCCGATGCCGTCGCGGGCGATCCGCGCGACTTCTGCGCGCAAGGCGGTTTCGACTGCCTCGGCGGTCTTGCCTGCGGCCGGTACACCTTCGAGCACGAACAATTGCGGCCCACGTCCGACGAAGCCGGAATAAGCCCCCGCCTGGTCCGCCACACGATCAGGCCCTTGCGTCAATGCACGGTCGAGCCGCGAACCCTGATAGCCGTCGAGGACGGCGGCCAGCACGACGAGCGCATAAGGATCGATGTCGCCCGCAAACTTGTCTGCAGGATCGATCTGCGGCACGCGAAACGCGAGCGACACGTAGGCCTGCTCCGCAGGCGCCTTGTATTCGATGCGTCTGACCCCACGCTGCGCGGGTTCCACGCGCGGCTTGCGAGCCGGAAGGGCGCGGGACGGGATCGAACCGTAGTACTTCTCGGCCATGGCGCGTACTTGCTCCACGTCAACGTCGCCGGCGACCACGATTGCCGCGTTTTCGGGGGTGTACCACTGCTTGAAAAACGCACGAGCGTCCGCGGGCGTCATGGCGTCCAGATCGCTCATCCACCCGACGACGGGGCGGTGATACGGAGATGCAGTGAAGATCGCCGCGTTCTGCTGCTCGCTGAGCAATGCGCGGGGCTGGTCATCCGTGCGCATGCGTCGCTCTTCCTTGACGACTTCGATCTCACGCTTGAACTCATCGTCGGGCCATTGCATGTTGGCGAAGCGATCCGACTCCAGCTTCATGACCTGTTCGAGCTTTTCGACCGGAATCTGCTGGTAGAAGCCGGTGTAGTCGCGGGTCGTGAAGGCGTTCTCGCGTCCGCCGAGCGCCGCGACGCGCCGGGAGAATTCACCCGGCTTCAGGTCCTTGGTCCCCTTGAACATCATGTGCTCCAGGACGTGAGCGACACCCGATGTGCCGTCGACCTCATCCACGGACCCGACGCGGACCCATACCATCTGGACGGCGGTGGGCGCGCGCCGGTCGGGCTTCACGATCAGCGTCATGCCGTTGGACAGCGTGAACTGCTGTGCCGCGGCCGACGCGGCGACCGGACCTGGAGAGTCGGATTGGGATTGGGGAGGGGAAGTCTGCGCAAACGCGGGCAGGACCCAAGGCGCAATGAGCACCGAGGCCAGCAC
The DNA here is from genome assembly GCF_056394705.1 of Variovorax sp. 10N420. Lineage (NCBI taxonomy): Bacteria > Pseudomonadati > Pseudomonadota > Betaproteobacteria > Burkholderiales > Comamonadaceae > Variovorax > Variovorax sp. 10N420. The sequence goes on from NZ_JBFTIJ010000003.1 coordinate 55,419, forward strand.
CGCACCAAACGCTGCGGAGCGTGGCGAGGGGTGTTTCATAGAATGGCTCGGATTGTAAAAACCCGCCAATGTTCAGTTTCTTCAAGAAAAAACCGCCCTCCGAGGCGCCAGCCCCGGCGACCGAGCCCGAGGTTTTGCCAGTCAAGCCGGCCGCCGAGCCTGCGGCCACCAAATCGGTCTTTTCGCCCTCGACTTGGTTTGGGGGTCGGACGGCCCCTCCTGCAACGATCCCAAAGCCGGAAGCGGAGCCGTTGCCCGCGCCTGCGAAGTTGGAGGAACTGCAGGAGAAATCGGAGGCGTCCATCGTCGCCCCTGCTCCTTCTCCCGCTCCTGCGCCGACATTTGCGCTACCTCCCTCCCCTCCGCCCGTGCCGACGCCAGCGTCAATCGTGCTTGCACCGCCAGTCGAGCCCCCTGCACCTGAACGGACTGGATGGCTCGGCAAGCTCAAGAGCGGCCTGCGCAAGACGGGCAACACCATCACGGCGGCCTTCGTCAACGCCCAAATCGACGACGCCCTCTATGAGGAACTCGAAGAAGCGCTGCTCATGGCCGACACAGGCGTCAAAGCGACCGAGCATTTGCTGGACGATCTGCGACGCCGCGTCAAAAGCAATATGGCGACTGATGCCGGCCAGGTAAAGATCCTCTTGGCCGACGCGATCACGGATCTTCTGCGCCCGCTTGAAAAATCGCTCGTGATCGGCGAATACACCCCGACCGTGATCATGGTCGCCGGTGTGAACGGCGCCGGGAAAACCACATCCATCGGAAAGCTGACGAAGCATCTCGCCAATGAGGGCGCGTCAGTGCTGCTGGCCGCAGCCGACACCTTCCGAGCCGCAGCGCGAGAGCAGTTGCTCGTCTGGGCCGATCGAAATACGGTCGAGATCGTCAGCCAGGAGGGTGGGGATCCTGCGGCCGTCAGTTTCGATGCGGTTCAAGCAGGCAAGGCGCGCGGCAAGGATGTCGTGCTGGTCGACACGGCGGGGCGGCTGCCGACTCAAATCCACCTCATGGACGAGTTGAAGAAGATCAAGAGAGTGGTCAATCGCGCTGACGCAACCGCACCGCACGAGGTGCTTCTCGTTATCGACGGAAACACCGGTCAGAACGCACTCGCCCAGGTAAGAGCCTTCGACGAAGCACTCGGCTTGACCGGCTTGGTCGTCACCAAGCTCGACGGGACGGCAAAGGGCGGCGTGCTCTGCGCCATTGCCCGCGAAAGGCCGGTCCCGGTCTATTTCATCGGCGTCGGTGAAAAGCTGGAAGATCTGGAAACCTTCAACGCCCGGGAATTCGCCCAGGCGCTGCTTGGATAGAAGAGCGATAGGGAACCGGCTTTGCTCTTGGCGGTCATACACGCCTTGCGCAGTGTTGCGCAGCCTTGCAATGCCGCCTTGAACTGCCGCTTCCCGCCGCCATATTTAGCGTAAGCCGCCGCCCCTTTGCTTTGATTGACAAAGCACGGAGGGTTTTTGGTTGGCTTTTGGCTATCGACCCCATAGAGAGTAGGTGGGAACCCTGACCTTAGCACTCCGTCTAATCGAGTGCTAATATGGTCATCAACAAAGGAGTTTCCCGAATGACATCACTGTCTGGAGCCTCTGCCAACCAGCTTGCCGTCGCCAATCCCTGGTCGATGGTCCCCTCGCTGGGTAACCTGGACGCCTATATCTCGGCAGCCAACCGGCTGCCTTTGCTGACGCTCGAGGAAGAGCAGGGTTTTGCGCGCAAACTGCGCGATCACAACGACCTGGAAGCCGCCAGCGCGTTGATCCTGTCGCACCTGCGCCTCGTCATTTCGATTTCCCGTCAATACCTGGGCTACGGTCTGCCGCACGGAGATCTGATCCAGGAAGGAAATGTCGGCCTGATGAAGGCCGTGAAGCGCTTCGACCCGGACCAGGGCGTGCGGCTGGTCAGCTATGCCATGCACTGGATCAAGGCCGAGATTCACGAGTACATCCTGAAGAACTGGCGCATGGTCAAGGTCGCCACGACCAAGGCTCAGCGCAAGCTTTTCTTCAATCTGCGATCGATGAAACAGGGCTTTAAGGCAGATGCCGCCGCCTTGGACGGCGACACGCACCGTGACACCCTGAGCGCCGACGAGGTCACGCAAATGGCCACGCGCCTGAACGTGAAGCCGGAAGAAGTGCTGGAAATGGAAACGCGCCTCTCCGGCGGAGACGTGCTGCTGGACCCGAGCCCTTCCGACGACGGCGATGAAGGCTTCGGCCCCATTGCCTACCTGGCGGACGCAAGCCAGGAGCCGACTGCGCAGATCGAATCACGTCAACGTGATCGGTTGTCGACCGACGGTATTTCGACCGCACTGGCGTCGCTGGACGATCGCAGCCGCCGAATTGTCGAAGAGCGCTGGCTCAAGGTGAACGACGACGGATCGGGCGGCATGACGCTTCATGATCTCGCCGCGGTCTACGGCGTAAGCGCCGAACGCATTCGCCAGATCGAAGTGGCGGCCATGAAGAAGATGAAGAAGGCGCTCGCCGAATACGCGTAACGCGTGCTTCGCGTCTTTTGCCCTCCATGAACCCGGCCCGATGGCCGGGTTTTTTCGTTTTGGCGCGGTGCGGCTCAGGCACCCCCTTACAGCTTCCGCGGGGGCGCTGCTCAGGACTTGAGCAGTGCCTTGATGTCGTCCACCATCGCGGGAACGCCCGCGCCATAGCGCATGTAGAGTCTCAGGCGCCCCTGCGGGTCATAGACGAAGCTAGCGGCTGAGTGGTCCATCGAGTAGCTGGTCGGAGTCTTGCCGTCGACCTTCTTGTAGTAGACCTTGTAGTCTTTGGCGAGCGCCGGAAGCTGCTCTGGCGTGGGGATCAGCGCGACGAACGAAGGATCGAAAGCTCCCATGTACGCCTTCATGACTTCCGGCGTATCGCGTTCCGGATCGACCGTGACGAACAGAACCTGCAGCTTGTCGCCATCGCTTCCCAACTGCTGCTTCACCTGTGCCATTTCGCTCATGGTCGTCGGGCAGACGTCCGGACACTGGGCGTAGCCAAAGAACAGCACGACCACCTTACCCTTGAAATCCGCCATCGTTCTCGCACGTCCGCTCGCATCGGTCAGCGAAAAGTCCTTGGCGTAGTCGGCGCCGGTGATGTCAACCGCATTGAACGTCGGCTTTGCTTCAGTGCAGCCTGAGAGGTTGAGGCTCGCAATGGCGACAACACCGACCGTTGCAGTTGCCCGGGCGATTCTGCGGAGAGCCTGACGCTTGTTGATGGATGGAGTCATCGAAGATAGTGGTCGACGAGCAGCGCTGCAAACAGCACGCTCAGGTGAATCAGTGAAAAGCGAAAGGTCTTGCGCGCGAGCGCATCGGAATAATTTCGCCACAGCGCGAATGCATAGCCGGTGAATCCGATGCTGACGCCCAACGCAACGACCAGATAGAGCCATCCGCTCATGCCATAGATGAAGGGCATGAGGCAGGCGGCAAAGAGGATGAAGGTATAGAGCAACACGTGCAGCCGCGTGAACTCGTTTCCGTGCGTCACCGGCAGCATCGGCAAGCCGGCCTTGCGATAGTCCTCGACCCGATAGAGCGCCAGTGCCCAGAAATGCGGTGGCGTCCATAGGAAGATGATGAGGAAGAGGATCAACGCTTCGGGGCTTACTTCTCCCGTCATTGCGGCCCATCCCAATACCGGCGGCATGGCCCCTGAAGCGCCGCCGATCACGATGTTCTGGGGCGTCAGCGGCTTGAGGATGACCGTGTAGATGACCGCATAGCCAACGAACGTGGCGAATGTGAGCCACATCGTGAGCGGATTGACCGCGAACCACAGGAGCGCCGACCCTGCGCTGCACAGCACGGCCGAGAAGATCAATGCCTGTCGATCGCTCAGCTCTCCGCGAGCGGTAGGTCGCCACGCGGTTCGCTTCATCTTTGCGTCGATGCCCTTTTCGACCAGACAGTTGAATGCCGCCGCAGCCCCCGCGACCAGCCAGATGCCGATGCATGCGAGCGCGCCCTGCTGCACTTCGGCGAGACCCGGCACGCCCGGCACCGCGAGCACCATGCCGATCAGCGCGCAGAAGACGATCAACTGGACGACGCGCGGCTTGGTGAGGGCGTAGAACTGGCGCAGCACGCTCGCCGTCGTCGGCCCGTGCAGGGAAACTGGCGCACTCATGCGGCCTCCATTCGTTCGCGGCGCGCACCAGCACCGGCAGGCACCAGCGTTCGCTCGCGCCTGCTTTCGCAGAGGGTCCACGTCACGACGACCGCAAGCGCCGCGGCGCCGCCCGTGTGCAGGATGGCCGCGACGAGCGGCCAGCCGAGAAGCACGTTGCCCAGGCCGGTGGCGAGCTGGAGCAGCGCCAATCCTGCGAGCCAGCGGGCCTGCGGACGCAGCGGCTTCACCTGGTGCAATGACCAGCCAAGCACAGCCAGCGCGATGAAGACAAGGTAGGCCATCAGGCGATGCGCATAGTGGATCGCGGTCAACGCCGTGAAGTCGATCGGCACGCCATCAGCGGTCTCGCCAAGATGTCGCCACAGCTGAAAGCCTTGCGCAAAATTCATGGGCGGCCACCAGCTGTTCTGGCAAGTCGGAAACTGAGTGCAAGCCAAGACTGCATAGTTGGTGCTGACCCAACCGCCGAGCGCGATCTGCAGTGCGAGCAGCGCGGACGTGGCAATCAGCAGATTGCGCAAAATCGCAGGCAGAGGTGTAGGCAAGCGTTGCATGGCGTCTTGCTGATAGCGTACGGCCTGGATGCACAGCAGGGCCAGCAGGACAATCGCCCCCAGGAGGTGAAGCGTGACGATGGCGGGGAAGAGCCTCCAGGTGACGGTGAGCGCGCCGAACGCACCTTGCAGGCAAACCCACAGCAGCGTGGCCGCGGGCCACCAGGCGCTCAAAGGACGCCCACCGGCATGGCCGGGAAGGTGCTGACGGCGTCGCGCTACCAAAGTCGCCACTGCCAGCGCCAAGATGAGAGCGCCGACGCCGGTGGCGAGATAGCGATGAACCATTTCGACCCAAGCCTTGCTATGCGTGACCGGACCCGTGGGCTGCGCCGCCTGCGCCATTGCGATGTCGTGGCGCGCTCCGACCGGACTGGCGTTTCCATAGCAGCCCGGCCAATCGGGACAGCCAAGGCCAGAGTCCGTGAGACGCGTGAAGGCACCGAACAAAGTCAGATCGAAGGTCAGGAAAAGCGTGAGCACGGTCAGCGCGTGCAGCCGACGTGCGGGACCGGCACCGGCATTGCGGCGCCAGACCCAGATCAGCGGTCCGAGCGCGAGCAGCACGCCGACGGCCATCAACCAGGCGATGGGAGTGAGGTCGTAGAGGGAGGTTGGGTCCATGGCCGAATCAGCGCCCCGGCTCGTCCCAGGACGCGGAAGCGCGCAACAGCCTGTCGAGGTCTCGCTTGGCGCGGCTGGCGCCTGCGGTGTCCATGCGAGCAGGGAAACGCATCATCCAGTTGCCCATCGGATCGACGACGTAGAGGTGCTCGCCTACCGCATGGCTTGCGCTGGGAGCCAGCCACTGTTCAAGCTGGTCCGCAGGAACCCGGACAACCGTGGCGCCCCGCAGCGCGGCTTCAAGCCGCGCGGGGATCGGCGCCGCATCGCTGACGAGCCATACGCGGTCCAGGCGATCCTTTTCGCGGCCGAGACTCTCGCGAAGCTGCCGCTGCAAGTAGAGCTGCTGCTCGCAGACTGAATCGCAGGCAGCATTTGCGACGGCGACGAGCAACCATTGTCCCTTGAGCGCCGGAAGCTGAAACTTCGCACCGTCGGGTGAAGTACCCGCGATGTTCGGAACGGGGCGCTGCGGATCGACCAGCTCGCCATAGACACTCCGGCCTTCGGGCCGAATCACGTAATAGGTGAAGTAGGAGGCGACCACTGGCGCAGCGCAGCAGAGCAGCACGATGACCATCTTCCAACGCCCGAGCACGGTCCGGCGCGCTTCGGCACCTGCGAGTGCCTGGCGAGGCGACGGCATGGAATGCACGGTCAGGCCAAGGGGCTCGTCAGCGGCGGCCTGCAAGGCGTGCGCGGCGGCGGAGGGGGGCGATGAGTTGGAACCAGACATAGAGAATTACGACAAGAGCCGACAAGCCGAACCACTGGAACGCATAGCCGTAGTGCTTTTCGACACCGAGTGCGGGAGCCGGCCAATCGCGCTGCAGACCTTCGGATGGCTCACCGGTCTCCTGCAGCGAAATATCGGTCCGCAGGGGCAGTCCTGTCTCGGTCCGATACGCTTCAAGGTCGAGATTCTGCCGGATGGGCGAAGACCCCGCGGCAGTTGGCGTTGCAGCGGCCTGTTCGACCTTCCCAAGATCGAGCAAGCGCGCTGGCGGCGGAGCGATGCTTGCCGTCACGTCCACCAGGCCGGAAGGAGTGGCGACGGGCTCGAGATGGGCTCTTTCCGTGAAATTGCGTTGGATCCAGCCACGCTGGATCATCACGGTCTGGTTGGTTCCCTCGATCGCGAACGGCGTCAGCACATAAAAACCCGGCACGCCATGCATCTGGCGATTGTCCAGATACACGGTGTGGGGTGTCAGCCAGAGCCCCCGCAAGCGGACCGGCCTGTGGAGTGTGGACGCTGGGTTTTCGAGTGCAAGAAAGGCTTGCTGATCGAGCGGAGGAAGGTTCTTCTGCGCATCGATCTCGGCCTGGATGGCTTCCTTCTGCGCAGCGCGCGAGAGCTGCCAGCGACCCAGCGCCGCGGTACCCGCAATGGTGATCAGGGCGACCGCGGTGATCAGCCAGAAACGACCGCCACGGGAGCGCGGTCCCGTGGCCGAAAGATCTGTGTTCAAACCATGATGCGGCCTCTGCGGCCGATAATGTGGGTCATGAAATACTTTGTCGCCCTCGCCTTTGCGGGCATTCTGGCGAGCCTCGGATTTGCGCTCTTTTTCATGCTGAAGGACGGGCGCAATGGACGAGCCAAAAGTGGCGGCATGGCGCGCGCGCTGACCGTTCGGATTGCCCTCTCGGTCGTTTTGTTCCTTTGCATTCTGGTGGCGTGGAAACTCGGCTACATCCAGCCAGGGGGTCTTCCGGTCGGCAAGTAGCTGCTGATCGTTTCCCGAGAACCATGAAAAAAGCGCCTTGCGGCGCTTTTTTTCTTGTGCCGTCGTTCTTACTCAAAGCCAATAGACCGTGATGTACAGACCGAGCCACACGACGTCGACAAAGTGCCAATACCACGCCGCCCCCTCAAAGCCGAAGTGACGCTCCGGCGTGAAGTGCCCCGCACGAATGCGCAAGGTGATGAAGAGCAACATCAGCATACCGATGAACACGTGCAGGCCGTGGAAGCCTGTCAGCATGAAGAAGGTCGAGCCGTACGTGCCGGAACTCAGCTTCAGATTCAGCTCGGTATATAGGTGATGGTATTCGTAGCCCTGCACGAACAGGAATGTCAGGCCCAGCAACACGGTTAGCCACATGAACCGGACGGTCTGCGCACGATGGCCCGCACGCAGCGCGTGGTGGGCGATCGTGAGCGTCACACCCGAACTCAGGAGCAACGCCGTATTGATGGTCGGCAGCCAGAAGGGTCCAACCGTCTGGAAGGGCTCGACGATGTCGGCCGGTGAGCCGGTCGCGCCTGCGGCCATCGTCGGCCAGACGGCCTTGAAGTCGGGCCAAAGAAGTGCGTTGTCCAGGCTGCCGAGGGACGGCAGCGAATGAGTCCGAGCCCACCACAGCGCGGTGAAGAAGGCGCCGAAGAACATCACTTCCGAGAAGATGAACCAGCTCATGCTCCAGCGGAACGAGAGGTCGACCTTGTAGCCGTACTGGCCGCTCTCGCTTTCGCCGATCGCCGTGCGGAACCACACGAAGAGCGTGCCCAGCCAACCGATCATCCCAGCCAGCAGCGACCAGGCGCCCCATTGATGGCCATTGATCCACTGGGCCGCTCCCAAAATGACGAAGAGCAGGCCTGTCGCGGCCATCACCGGGTAGGCAGAAGGCCCGGGCACGAAGTAATAGGGCGTGTTGCCGTGCGTGGTTGAACTCATATCAGGTCTGGCTTTCTTCTCTCTCGGTTCAGATTCTGTAGGTCTTTTTCTTCAGGATGCGGCAACCCAGCGCACGAGCAGGATCAAGGCGCAGACAAAGAGCGCCACCGCAACGAGTGCAACTGCAATGATGTGCAGCGGGTTGAGTTTCGCGAGGTCATCCTGAAACCCGCTGTTCCTGCGCACGCCAAAGAACGACCAGGCAACCGCCCTGGCCGTTCGCAGCAGCGACCCTGACTTCTTTTGCTGTCCGACGGGCGCAGTCATGAGCGAGGCCCCACTGCCGCGTTGCTGGCCACGGGCGCTGCAGGCGTCTTCCCGCCGACCTCGAAGAATGTGTACGACAGCGTAATCGTCTTGACGTCCTTGGAAATCTTCGGGTCGATGACGAACGCCACGGGCCACTCCTTCTTCTCGCCCGGATCCAGCGTGTACTGGTTGAAACAGAAGCATTGGAGCTTATTGAAATACGGCGCTGCCTGCTGCGGGGCATAGCTCGGGATCGCCTGCGCGGACATCCGGCGGTCCTGCACGTTCTGGAACTCGTACATCACGGTGTGGAGTTCGCCCGGATGCACTTGCATCGAGTTCTGCGCGGGCTTGAAGTCCCACAGCCCGCGGACGTTCGTATCAAACTCCACGGTGATCGTGCGACTCATGTCCACCTGCGAGTTGTCAGGCAGGCGAACGCTCTTGCCACCCGACGCCCCGCCTGGAACCTCGAGTTCCGACAGCGCCAGGATATTGATGCCGGTCATTTCGCAAATAGCCCGGTAGACGGGTACCAGCGCATAGCCGAATCCGAACATGCCGGCCGCCACAATGGCCAGTTTGCCGACCATGCGGACGTTTTCGCGACGGATACGTTGACCGATGGCCATGGGTGCGCCTAATGCCCGATCCAGACCATGCGGATGATGAAGCCGATGAAGAACAGCAGCGCAATGGAGGCCAGCGTGAGCCCCATGCGACGATTGTTCCTCTTTTGTTCAGGTGTCATGGCGCGCGGCCCTTCAGCCGATGACCTTGGTAGCGGTTGCGTCCAGCTTGGGCGGAGTTTCGAAGGTGTGGAAAGGTGCGGGCGAAGGCACTTCCCATTCGAGCCCTTCGGCGGCTTCCCAAGGTTTCTGCCCGGCCTTCTCGCCCTTGCCGAGCATGGTGGGTAGCACGATGAAGAAGAAGAAGTAGACCTGGGCCAGTCCGAAGGCGAATGCGCCCACGCTGGCAACAGCGTTGAAGTCCGCAAACTGCATCGGGTAGTCGGCATAGCGACGCGGCATGCCGGCCAAGCCCAGAAAGTGCATCGGGAAGAAGGCCAGGTTGAACGAGATGAGCGACCACCAGAAGTGAATCTTGCCGCGCGTTTCGTTGTACATGACACCGGTCCACTTGGGCGACCAGTAGTAGAAGCCGGCGAACATCGCGTAAAGCGAACCTGCCACCAGAACGTAGTGGAAGTGGGCGACAACGTAGTAGGTGTCCTGCAACTGCGTGTCGATGGGCGCGACCGCGAGGATCAGCCCCGTGAACCCGCCCATGGTGAACACGAAGATGAAGCCGACGGCAAACAGCATCGGCGTCTCGAAGGTCATCGAGCCCTGCCACATGGTCGCAATCCAGTTGAAGATCTTCACGGCCGTGGGCACGGCGATCAGCATCGTCGCGTACATGAAGAACAGCTGGCCCGTGAGCGGCATGCCGGTCGTGAACATGTGGTGCGCCCACACGATGAACGACAGGATGGCAATCGAAGACGTGGCATACACCATCGAGGCATAGCCGAAGAGCCGCTTGCGCGCGAAGGCCGGAACGATCTGGCTGATGATGCCGAACGCCGGCAAGATCATGATGTAGACCTCGGGGTGGCCGAAGAACCAGAAGATGTGCTGGTACATCACCGGATCGCCGCCACCGGCGGGATTGAAGAAGCTGGTGCCGAAGTGCCGGTCGGTCAGCGTCATGGTGATCGCACCTGCGAGCACAGGCATCACCGCGATCAACAGGTAGGCAGTGATGAGCCAGGTCCAGCAGAACATCGGCATCTTCATCAGCGTCATGCCCGGGGCGCGCATGTTGAGGATGGTCACGATGATGTTGATCGAGCCCATGATCGACGAAGCACCCATGATGTGCATCGCGAAGATGCCTGCGTCCATCGAGGGGCCCATTTGCAGGGTCAGCGGCGCGTAGAGCGTCCAGCCGGCTGCGGGTGCGCCGCCAGGCATGAAGAACGAGCCGACCAGCATCAGCGCGGCCGGGATCAGGAGCCAAAAGCTGAAGTTGTTCATGCGCGCGAACGCCATGTCGGATGCGCCGATCTGCATCGGAATCATCCAGTTCGCGAAGCCCACGAACGCCGGCATGATCGCGCCGAACACCATGATCAGGCCGTGCATGGTCGTGAACTGGTTGAAGAGTTCGGGATTGACCAGTTGCAGGCCGGGCTGGAACAGCTCAGCGCGAATCATCAAGGCCAGCACGCCGCCGACCATCAGCATCGTGAAGGAGAACAGCAGGTACAGCGTTCCGATGTCTTTGTGATTGGTCGCGAAAACCCACCGCCGCCAGCCGGTCGGCGCGTGGTGGTGCTCGTCGTGGGAATGGTCGCCGTGGCCGTGGGCGTGGGGATCGAGGACTGCGCTCATCTTGATATTCCTTGCAAACTCGTCTTCGTGGAGCTCGCGGCTTACTTGCCGCGCTCGGCCAGCACTTCAGCCGGCTGCACCAGTTGGCCCGTCTTGTTCGACCAGGCATTCTTCGTGAAAGTCACCACGGCAGCGATGTCGGTGTCGCTAAGTTGTTTCCACGAGGGCATCGCCCCGTTGTTCTGACCATTGAGCACCACGTGAAGTTGCAGCTTGTGGTCCGAGTTGAGCACCGTCGCCGAGCCGTCAAGCGGCTTGACCGGGCCCGCGCCCTTGCCATTGGCCTGGTGGCAGGCGGCGCACGTGGCCGCGTAGACCTTCTCGCCACGCGCCAGCAATTCAGGCAGCGTCCAGACCTTGTTCGGATCGTCCTGCTTGGCAGCGGCTTCCTTGCGCTTGCCATCGACCCAGGCGGTGTAGTCGGCAGCCGCCATCACCTTGACGTGAATCGGCATGAAGGCGTGCTCCTTGCCGCACAGCTCCTGGCACTGCCCGTAGTAGTCACCCACCTTTTCCGCGCGGAACCAGGTGTCCCGGACGAAACCGGGGATTGCATCCTGCTTGATGCCGAATTGCGGAACCGCAAATGCGTGGATCACGTCGTTGGCGGTGGTGATGATGCGAATCTTCGTGTCGACGGGGACCACGAGCGGATTGTCGACCTTGAGAAGGTAATTGTCCGGAATGTCACCACGGGCGCCCGCGTCGGACATGGCGCGGTGGGAGGCGTCCAGCGTGGAGATGAACGAAAGGCCCTCGCCTTCGCCCTTGATGTAGTCGTAGCCCCACTTCCACTGGTAGCCGGTGACCTTGATGGTGAGGTCGGAGTTGGTCGTGTCCTTCTGTGCGACGAGCACCCGGGTGGCCGGCAGCGCCATCAGGATGACGATGACGAAGGGGACGATGGTCCAGATGACTTCGACCACCACGGACTCATGGAAGTTGGCGGCCTTGTGGCCGACGGACCTGCGATGCTTCCAGATCGAATAGAACATGACGGCGAACACCGCCACGAAGATTACGGTGCACAAGGCCAGCATCACCGTGTGCAGGAAATGCTGCTCCTGGGCGATCTTGGTGACGCCCACAGGGAGATTCAGTTGACGCACGGACGGTCCGCCGGGCAGGTCATTGACTGCATGCGCCGCGCCACTGAAAGCCGCGCCGGCCGCCAGCAGCAAATTCGCCGGCAAGATCTTGTTGCGCCAAATGCTCTTCATCGTGTTCACTTCTTCATTTTCCAGTTAACCCCACCGGTCCCCACGGTGAAACACTGCGAATGCCTGCTCAGGCACTTCGCAATGCCATGCGAATCTCACGCGCCAACGCTGCGCGCAACTCCGGGCGCACATACCGCCCCACCCTGACCGAACGACCCTGACCCGAGACCTCGATCAGCGAACGATCGCTGTCCTGAGGCTCGACCCGCACCTGGTGCGGCAAGAATTCCGTACGCTCGTAGTGCCCACCGTTCTCGAGTTCGACCACCAACCGGCCGCCCTGCAAGGCGATCTTTTCGCCGTCGGTCGCATGCCGCGCATACAGGACGAACGCGAAACCCACTGCGGCGAGTTCAAGCCAGGCGAACGGCAACACGAGCCGTGCGCCGTTCAGCCAGAAAACGGTTCCGATGCCAAGTGATACCACGCAGAGCGACGCGTAGAGCCAGCCAAGCTGGCTCGGCGTGACCGAGCAATTGCGCTTCAGGAACCAGTGGATGCTCTGGCCTGAAACAGTGGCAAAACGAAACACGGAATTCGACACGGGCGAGTTCAGCAAATCGGTGCGTCGATCTCTGTCGAACCCATATTCGACAGACCTCGATCACGGGACAATACCCGGGAGTTCACGCAGCGCCGGATTGTAGCGGTGAAGCAGCACCCTCTCATGCGCCTGGGCGACCGCGCTGAAGCATCGATCGCATCTCTCGAAGAGATACCGCGCTTTCGGCCGACAAGGCGACTCGCGGTGCGGGTTTGAATGCATGGCCGTAGATGATTTCGAAGGTCAGTGCGATGCGCCCTCCCCCGTCTGCTGCCGGCGCGAGTTCGGGCAGCGCACGGCCGAGCGCCTGGCGCCAGCCTCTGCCGCGCAATGCTGCAAATCGACTCGGGTGCAGGTTTCGCCCGAGGGTGCGCAACTCAGCCACGGCGGCATCGGCATCGGCCCACGTCAGGACGATCCGCTCCATGTCCATCACGGGTTCTGCGAAGCCGGCGCCGACGAGCATGTCGCCCCAATCGTGCATGTCGGTGAACTCATGGCTTGCGGGCGGCCATCCGAGCCGCTGGTAAAGCGCGCGCAGCTCCATCAAGGTGTCGGGTCCGAAGCAGGAGAACATCAGGAAGCCATCTGTCGCCACCCGACGATGCCATTCGCCGATCAGCGCGCCCGGGTCGGCCGCCATGTGCAGCGCCATGTTCGCCCACAGCAGGTCCACGCCCTCGTCGGGCGGCGCATCGAAGGTTGCTTGCGCCTCCTGCCAACGCCGTGCCGTCCACCAGGGCGCGGCGAGCACCTTCGCGGTCGGCGCCACGAGCGACGGCTCGGGCTCGACGACGTAGGCGGTGGCGTTTCGGTAGCGGCGGGCGACCAATGCGTGCGCCTCAAGGCCCCCGCGAAGCGGCGACCAATCGGCCCAGTGGCGCGGCTGCGCCTTGATCCACTGAAGCCGGTCTTCCATGCGCCGTCCTATTTCCTCGTGCAGCCAAGGAGAAGCGGCGGCTTGCGCGAGGCGGCTCCAGCGGCCAGCCGCCGTGGCATCGATGGTCGGCGGTCGCTGGGGAGAGTCGGGAGGCATGAGCCGCTCAGTATATTGAGGGATGTTCAAAAGCTGGTCCGAAAGGACTTTTTCATCCATTGCGGCTCGCGTGCCGAGCCAGTGCTTCGTGTGTCGCACGTGGCCCGCCCGGCCGGTGTGCGATGCGTGCGTGGCTCGCTTTGCGCCACCCGTGCCGCGATGCGTCACCTGCGCCTTGGCTGTCCCGGCGGGTATCGACCGGTGCGGCGGCTGTCTGCGCGACCCACCTCCGCTCGATGCCTGCCTTGCAGCCTGCGCGTATGTGTGGCCCTGGCCGGAGTGCATTGCTGAATTCAAGTTTCGCGGCGACGCCGGACTGGCCGCACCGCTGGCAACATTGCTCCGAAGTGCACCCTGGGTCGAGCGGGCGATCGAAAACGCCGACCTGCTGTTGCCGATGCCGTTGGCGCCGGCCCGTCTGCGCGAAAGAGGCTTCAATCAGGCCCATGAACTCGCACGCCGGCTGGCGCCGCGAAAGACCGATGCCGGCGTACTCCTGCGAACCCGCGAAACGAGCGCCCAAAGCGGCTTGACCCGAGTCGAGCGCCTGAGCAACCTGCGCGGCGCATTTGCCTTGGAGCCGCTCAAGCCAACGGCTGTTCGGAACCGTCGCGTGGTGCTGGTCGACGACGTCATGACCACCGGCGCTTCGCTCTTCGCCGCAGCGCAGGTGCTGCGGCTGGGCGGCGCGGCGCACATCACCGCCATCGTGCTCGCGCGCACCGAGGCAACGCCCTGAACACGCCCCTCGCGACAATTGCCCCATGTTTCACATCGTTCTCGTCGAACCCGAAATCCCGCCCAACACCGGCAACGTCATCCGCTTGGCGGCCAACACCGGCTGCACCTTGCATCTGGTGGAGCCTCTGGGTTTTTCGATGGACGACAAACTCCTGCGCCGGGCCGGCCTCGACTATCACGAATACGCCGAAGTCCGCCGGCACCCCACGTGGCAGGCGCTGCTCGAAACCGAGCGCCCCCCATCGGATCGAATGTTCGCCCTCACCACCCGCGGAACCCGCCAGGTCCACGACGTAGCCTTCCACCCCGGCGACTGGCTGATCTTCGGCTCAGAAACCCGAGGCCTGGCCCCCGAACTGCGCGAACAATTCCCCGAACCCCAACGCCTGCGCCTCCCCATGCGAGAAGGCCAGCGCAGCCTCAATCTCTCCAACGCCGTCGCAGTCACAGTCTTCGAAGCCTGGCGCCAAAACGGATTTGCATAAAAAGAGCGCCGCACCCCGCTCCCCTCCCAGAACCACCGCGGAACCGGCTCCGCCGGGCCGCTGGTGGTGCCCCCGGTAGAGGGAAGGCGAAGCGACACGAAGTGCGCGCAGCCTGGGGGCGAGCTACTTATACCGTCGGACCACAGACTCAGCCACGCAGGCCGGCTTCGGAGAGCCCTCCAGTTCGATGGTGGTCTCCCAAGTCATCTGCAGCCCATCATTGGCGATCGGCTCCGAAGTCAAGAGCTTCATACGACCACGGACGCGCCCGCCCACCGGCACCGGCGACATGAATCGAACCCGGTTCAATCCGTAATTGACGCCCATGCGCGACTCGACCACGCTGAAGGAAGTCTCATAGATGCGGGGGAGCAAGGACAGCGTGAGGAACCCATGTGCAATGGGCGCGCCGAACGGCCCGGCTTTGGCCCGCTCGACATCCACGTGAATCCACTGGTGATCCCCCGTGGCCTCCGCAAACAGGTTGACCTGCTCTTGCGTGATGGTGATCCAGTCGCTCACGGCGACTTCCTGGCCGACGCATGCGGCGAGATCCTCGAGAGTCTGGAATGTCTGTTTCATGCGGATCACTGTAGCGGTCTGGTTCGGTTGCGGGTGTCGACGCTGCGACATGCATGTTCAGGGAAAACCACGAGCGATGCCTCAAGCGTCCAGCCAGCGGCAGATCGGCGCCCATTGCTCCAGGTCACGCTGCACGCGCCCCGGCGCGATGTCGAACAGCGTCAGCCCGCGCGCGGCAAGTTGCACATAGTTCTGGGTATCCCTCAATTCGCCGAGGACCGGCACTTCAAGACCGGCAACGAATTCGCGCAGGCGATCGGCCGCCAGGGTTCGCGCGTCGACCCGCATGCCGACCAGCGCGACCTGCGTTTTGTCGACCCGGCGATGCGACAGCAGACGGTCCAGGAAATCGCGCGTCGCGTAGATGTCGAAGATGCTCGGCTGCAGCGGCACCAGCACCTTGTCGGCCAAGGCGACGACGTCCTTGAAGCGCGAGCCGTGCAGCCCGGCGGGGGTGTCGATGACGGCATGCGTGGTTCCGCGCGGCGGGCGAACGACGTCGCCGTCCGCTGTCGCGTCCCAAGTCCTGATCCCGCGCGCCACGGGCGGGCGCAGGCCGAGCCACAGTTTGGAGGACTGCTGGCGATCGATGTCGCCCAGCATCACCGGATGGCCACCGCTGGCAAAGTAGCCCGCGACGTTGGTTGCGAGCGTGGATTTGCCGACCCCGCCCTTGGGATTGGCGACCAGGACCACCGGCATCTGAGGCTCCTCGAGGCTGAAGACAGGCGCCATGGTAGCCGCCCGCGGAGTGCGCTATGTTCGCGGCATGCCGACAACAACAAGCACGGAAAGCACGCCCCATATCTACGTGATCGCCGCGCATCCGCGCTGGCGCGATTCCCGGGTCAATCTCCAGTTGCTGAAGGCAGCGCGAGAGATACCCGGCATCGACGTCAACGATCTCTACAACAGCTATCCCGACTACTCCATCGACGTGAAGACCGAGCAGGCGCGCCTGGCCCGCGCCGACGTACTCGTGTTGCTGCACCCTATTCAGTGGTATTCGATGCCGGCGCTCCAGAAGCTCTGGATCGATGAAGTGTTCAGCTATGGCTGGGCCTACGGCAAGGGCGGCAGCAAGCTGGAAGGAAAGGACTTCTGGCTGGTCGCGACCACCGGCGGCCCTGAAGAGAGCTATCACCCGCAAAGCTACAACCGCTATTTCTTCGACGCCTTCCTGCCACCCTACGAGCAGACCGCAGCACTGTGCGGCATGCGCTTCCTGCCGCCGCTGGTGTTTCATGGAGCCCGCAGCGCGCCACCATCCGAGATTGCCGCACACGTGGAAGTCTTCAGTGAAAGACTTCGAACCTATCCGAACTGGCCGGAGATGGACGACATTGCCGCCTGCCCGAGTTGCGTCGTGCCGGAAATCGACCGCCCCCTGAGCCAGGAAGAGGCTTGACGATGGCACACATCCCTGTCTGGCTCATCAATTCACTGATCTACCTCGGCGCCGCGGTGCTGGTGGTGCCACTGTCGAAGGCACTCGGGCTGGGTTCGATCATTGGCTATCTCGCCGCCGGCATTGCCATCGGACCGTGGGGACTGGGGCTGGTGACCAATGTCGAGGACATCCTGCATTTCGCGGAGTTCGGCGTGGTGCTCATGCTTTTCCTCGTTGGCCTTGAACTGGAGCCGAAGCGGCTCTGGAGTCTGCGCGGACCCATCTTCGGCTGGGGCTCGGCACAGGTGCTGGGCTGCGCCGCCGTGCTCTTCCTGGTCGGCTTCCTCGCGGGCGCAAACTGGCGCGTCGCGCTGGTGGCAGCGCTGGGGCTGGCGCTGTCGTCCACGGCGATCGCGCTGCAAGTGTTCGGCGAGCGCAACCTGCTCCTGACGCCGAGCGGGCAGGCCGGCTTCTCGATCCTGCTTTTCCAGGACGTGGCTGCCATTCCGATCCTTGCGCTGCTTCCGCTTCTGGCCGTCGGTCCTGACGCCAGCGACGGCATTTCGGGATTTGAGCGGGCACTGCAGGGGCTGAAGATCATCGGCGTGATCGCCGGCATCGTGATTGGCGGGCGTCTCGCCCTCCGGCCTTTGTTGAGGTGGATCGCACGCAGCAAGACTCCCGAGATCTTCACCGCCGCCTCGCTGCTGCTGGTGGTCGCAATCGCGGCGCTGATGCAATTCATCGGCCTCTCGATGGCGCTCGGTGCTTTCCTGGCCGGCGTGCTGCTCGCCGAAAGCGAATACCGGCGCGAACTGGAAACCGACATCGAACCGTTCAAGGGCCTCCTGCTGGGCCTCTTCTTCATTGCGGTGGGCATGAGCATCGACTTCGGCGTGTTGCTCAGTCACCCCGCGCTCATGGCGGCAGTCGTGATCGGCTTCATGCTGCTGAAGTTCGGCGTGATCTATGGGCTAGCGAAGTTGATGCACGTGCCGCATCAGCAGCGGCCGGTGTTCACGCTGCTGCTTGCGCAGGGCGGCGAATTCGCTTTCGTGGTGTTTCAGGCCGCTGGCCCCGATGTGCTGCCGCGCGGAGTCGCATCGTTCCTGATCGGTGCAGTGGCGCTTTCTATGTTGATCTCGCCCCTGCTGCTGGTGGCGATCGACAAATGGGTGATGCCGCGCTACAGCACCCAAGCGCCGACGACCATGGAGGAGATTTCAGAGCAACAGGACGCCAAGGTGATCATTTGCGGCTTCGGTCGCTATGGGCAGATCGTTGGGCGCATGCTGAGCGCACAGGGCTTGAAGATTACCGTGCTCGACCATGATCCGGACACGATCGAAAGCTTGCGTGAATTCGGCTTTCGTGTCTTTTATGGCGATGCAACGCGGCTCGACCTGCTGCGCACCGCAGGCGCGGGCACGGCGAAGGTGGTAGTGGTGGCGGTCGACGACATGGAGCAGTCGCTGAAAATCGTCGATCTCGTCCGGCAGAATTTCCCGAACGCCAGGATCGTTGCGCGCGCGCGCAATGTGGCGCACGTTTATCAACTGCTCGACCGCAAGATCGAGCACGTCGAACGGGAACTCTTCGAGTCTTCGCTACGGAGCGCCCGCTCGGTGCTCGAAGGCCTCGGCTGGCCCGCGCACGAGGCGCGCGAAACGGCGATGCATTTCAGGCTTCGCAATATCCAGCTCATGCACGAGGTCTATCCGCACTACAAGGACCGCGCCAAGCTGATCGCCGCCCAAAAGGAAGGGCGCCATCAATTCGAAGAGCAGATCGCACGTGAGCGCGAAGAGCACCGCCAACGCACCGCCCATCTTGACTGGGACAAGAACGAGCAGGAGCAGACCTCGTAGCCCGCCTTACTTCGCGAGCTTGAGCAAGCGAACCGCGTTGTCCTTCAGGATGCCGGGCACCACCTCGGGCTTGAACCCCGCATCCTCGAAATCCTTGAGCCAGCGGTCGGGCGTGATGAGCGGATAGTCGCTCGCAAACAGCACGCGATCCTTGAGCAGCGTGTTGGCGTACTGCACGAGCTGCTTGGGAAAGTACTTCGGGCTCCAGCCCGAGAGATCGATCCAGACGTTGGGCTTGTGCGTTGCAACGCTGAGCGCCTCGTCTTGCCATGGGAAGCTCGGATGCGCCATGACGATCTGCATGTCGGGGAAGTCGATGGCGACGTCGTCCAGGTGCATCGGATTGCTGTACTCGAGCCGCAGGCCGCCACCGCAGCGCATGCCCGAGCCGATGCCGCTGTGCCCCGTATGAAAGACCGCCGGCAGCGCGTACTCATTGATCACTTCGTAGATCGGCCAGGCCATCTTGTCGTACGGGTGGAAACCCTGCACCGTCGGATGGAACTTGAAGCCCTTGACGCCGTGCTCCTCGATCAATCGCCGCGCTTCGCGTGCGCCCATCTTTCCTTTGTGCGGATCGATGCTGGCAAACGCAATCATGATGTCGGAGTTCTTCTGGGCCGCTTCGGCGATCTCCTCGTTGGGAATGCGGCGCCGACCCATGTTCGACTCGGCATCGACCATGAACATCACCAAGCCGATCTTGCGCTCGCGGTAGTAGTCGATGCTCTCCTGGATGGTCGGGCGGCGGCTCGACCTGAAATATTTGTCCGCGGCGCGATCGTATTCCTCGCCGTAGTTATCAAAGGGATTCCAGCAACTCACTTCGGCATGCGTATGCGTGTCGATCGCGATGAGGTTCTGATAGTCCATGGCAGTGTCTCCAAGGGTTGGGGGCTTAGGGTAAGTCCTCATGCCGCACACCTTCATGCGGCTTGAATTGATTATTTTCTATAACCATAATCGATCGCACTCCGGAATGCAATCATGATCCACACCGACCTCCAGCTCGACATCCAGGACAACATCGCCATCGTGCGCCTCACCCGCGCCAGCAAACGCAACGCGCTGTCCGACGCATTGATCCTCGCCCTGCGCAACACCTTCGAAAAGCTGCCCAGTTCCGTGCGCGCAGCCGTGATCGACGGCGAAGGGCCGCACTTCTGCGCCGGGCTCGACCTGTCGGAACTCCAGGAGCGCGACGCCGGCCAGGGCCTCGTGCATTCGCGCATGTGGCATGCGGCGCTCGAACTCGTGCAGCACGGCCCTGTGCCCGTGATCGCGGCGCTCCACGGCGCCGTGGTTGGCGGCGGACTCGAACTCGCCAGTGCCTGCCACATCCGCGTTGCCGATGCGACCACCTTTTACGCGCTGCCCGAAGGCTCTCGCGGCATCTTCGTCGGCGGAGGAGGTTCGGTGCGCATTCCCAAGCTGATCGGCACCGCCCGCATGACCGACATGATGATGACGGGCCGCGTCTACAACGCCGAAGAGGGCGAGCGCGCCGGCTTCGCTCAATACCTCGTCCCCGAAGGCACCGCCCTGGACAAGGCGGTCGAACTCGCCAGGCGCGTGGCTTCGAATGCACCGCTGACCAACTACGCGCTGATGCACGCGCTGCCGCGAATCTCCGAGCAACCCGCGGACCACGGATTCTTCACCGAAGCGCTGATGGCAGGCATCGCGCAAAGCGCGCCAGAGGCCAAGGAGCGGGTGCGCGCCTTCCTCGAAGGCAAGGCCGGCAAAGTGCAGAAAAACTGAGGTCATCCATGCAAGCCCCTCGCTCAGCGGCAATCACGCCGCGCTACCGTCCCGTGACCTTCGGCGTGCGTCGTGTGAGCGTGCGCGAAGGCGCCGCGGGCGTCCGCTACATCGAGGCGACGGAGCCGCTCAAGGAATACGCTGAGCGCATCACCGACCGCCT
Source organism: Variovorax sp. 10N420 (assembly GCF_056394705.1). Classification (NCBI taxonomy): domain Bacteria; kingdom Pseudomonadati; phylum Pseudomonadota; class Betaproteobacteria; order Burkholderiales; family Comamonadaceae; genus Variovorax; species Variovorax sp. 10N420. The sequence goes on from NZ_JBFTIJ010000003.1 coordinate 75,888, forward strand.
GATGCACTGGGCGCACGTGGCGCCCGATCGCACTTTCGTGGCGCGTCGCGCGCAGCTTCCTGACGGGAGCACCGGGGAATGGCGGCACCTCAGCTATGCGCAGGCGCTGCAGGATGCACGGCGCATCGGGCAGGCTCTGCTGAACCGTGGGCTGAACGCCGAGCGGCCGGTCATGATCCTGAGCGAGAACAGCCTGGAGCATGCCCAGTTGTCGTTGGCATGCATCTACGCCGGAATCCCCTACTGCCCCGTATCGCCTGCCTATTCCATCGTCAGTCAGGACTACGACAAGCTGCGACACATTTTCGAGACGCTCACTCCAGGACTCGTCTTCGCGAGCGATGCCGCGCGCTTCGGCCGGGCAATCGCCGCAGTCGCGCCTGCGGACGTCGAAATCGTGCTGCAGCAGGGCCATGGCGGCGCGGCGGACGTCGGTGCGGCTTCACCCGATCTGGCCGGCCGCAAGATCACCACTTTCGACAGCCTGCTGGCCACACCGGCCACGCACGCGGTGGACAAGGCCATGGAAGCGACCGGGCCGGACACGATCACGAAGTTTCTATTCACCTCGGGCTCGACCAAGATGCCCAAGGCCGTCATCAACACGCAGCGCATGTGGTGCGCCAATCAGGTCCAGATCGCGCAATCGATGCCCTCGCTGGCCGAAGAACCGCCGGTGCTGGTCGACTGGCTGCCGTGGAACCACACCTTCGGCAGCAATCACAACGTCGGCATCACGATCTATCACGGGGGCACGCTCTACATCGATGACGGCAAGCCCACGCCGGCACTGATGGGAGAAACGCTGCGCAACCTGCGCGAGATCGCCCCCACCGTCTATTTCAACGTGCCGACCGGCTTCGAGGCCATCGCCCACGCCATGAAAGAAGATGCGCAGCTTCGCAAGACGCTGCTGTCGCGCGTGCGCATGTTCTTTTATTCCGGCGCCGCGCTGGCGCAGCCCGTCTGGGACCTGCTGCACGAAATCCAGGAAGCGGAGATCGGCGAGCGCATCGTGATGGCAACCGGCCTCGGCATGACCGAATCGGGCCCTTCGGCGATGTTCATCAACAGCCCCGACGTGCGCGCAGGCGATGTCGGCGTGCCGACGCCGGGCATGACGCTCAAGCTGGTCGACGTCGACGGCAAGGTGGAGGTGCGCTATCGCGGACCGAACGTCACGCCCGGCTACTGGCGAGCCCCTGAAGCAACGCGCGAAGCTTTCGATGAAGAAGGTTTCCTGTGCACGGGTGACGCGGTTCAGTGGATCGACGATGCAGACATCCACCGCGGCTTGCGCTTCGATGGCCGCATCGCGGAAGACTTCAAGCTCGCCACCGGCACCTTCGTCAGCGTGGGACCGCTGCGGGCCCGGATCAGCGCGGCCGGGGCGCCCTACGTACAGGACGTGGTGCTGACCGGCATCAACCTGAAGGAAGTCGGCGCGCTCATCTTTCCGACGCAGGCGGTGCGGCAACTCTCGGGCCTTCCGGAGGGCGCTTCCATGAAGGATGTCGTCGAAAGCGCACCCGTGCAGGCGCGGTTCCAGGAACTTCTGGACACGCTCGCCGCCGCGAGTACCGGCAGCGCCAACCGCATCGCGCGCGCGCACATCGTTTCCGAGCCGCCATCGATCGACAAGGGAGAAGTGACCGACAAGGGCTCCATCAACCAGCGCGCCGTGCTGAAGCATCGCGCCGCATTGGCCGAGGCCTTGCACAACGACACCTTGCCCTTCACGCTCAAACCCCGCTAAATCACCCAAGGACCACCCAAGGAGACAACCGCCATGAACATCCAAGGACAAGCAGCACTCGTCACCGGTGGGGCATCCGGCCTCGGTGAAGCCACCGCACGCGAACTCGCGCGGCTGGGCGCGAAGGTGGCTGTGCTCGACGTCAACGCCGCTCTCGCCGAAAAAGTTGCGGCCGAAATCGGCGGCATCGCCTGCGTCTGCGACATCACGCAAGCCGACAGCGTCACGGCGGCCCTCGACAAGGCCGAGGCTGCGCACGGCCCTGCTCGTATCCTCATGAACGTCGCGGGCATCGGCAGCGCCAAGCGCATCGTCGGCAAGGACGGCAATCCCGCACCGCTCGAAGACTTCGTGCGAGTGGTCAACGTCAATCTCATCGGCGCCTACAACATCAGCCGGCTCTACGCAGCGCGCTGCGCCAAGCTCGACCCGGTCGAAGGCGGCGAGCGTGGCGTGATGATGTTCACCGCATCGGTGGCGGCCTTCGACGGCCAGGTGGGCCAGCAGGCCTACAGCGCGTCAAAAGGTGGATTGGTCGGCATGACGCTGCCGATGGCGCGTGATCTTGCGCAGCACGGCATCCGCGTTTGCACCATCGCACCGGGGCTTTTCGCGACCCCGCTGCTCAAGGAACTGCCGGAACCGGTCCAGCAATCGCTCGCGGCTTCGATCCCCTTCCCGCCGCGCCTGGGCAAACCCTCGGAGTTCGCCGAACTGGCATGCCATATCGTGACCAACGGGCACCTGAACGGCGAAGTAATCCGCCTGGACGGCGCGCTTCGCATGGCCCCACGCTGACCAAGTCCCGAGTTTTTGTTAGCTACCCAAGGAGACAGTCCTCATGAACTTCAAGAAAGCAACCCTCGCTGCCGCGCTCGTGCTCGGCCTCTTCGGCGCCGCGCATGCTGACCTCACGGTCGGTGTCGTGCTGCCGCTCACCGGCCCGGCTTCGGGCCTGGGTATTCCGATGAAGAACCAGATCGCGCTGTGGCCGAAGACCATTGCGGGCGAAAACCTCAAGGTCGTCATGCTCGACGATGCGACCGATCCGACCACCGGCGTCAAGGACACCCAGCGCCTGGTGACGGAAGACAAGGTCGACGTCATCATCGGCTCGGCGGCTACGCCGGTGGCGATTCCGATGGCCGACGTGGCTGCGGAATCGGGCACGGTGCAACTCGCCGCATCGCCAGCAGGCCTGCCCCCCGGCAAGGACAAGTGGACTTTCCGCCTGCCGCAGTCGAACGACGTCATGGCCTACGCCGTGGTGCAGCACATGAAGGCACAGAAGATCAAGACGATCGGCTTCCTGGGCTACACCGACGCCTATGGCGAACTGTGGCTCAAGGCGCTGACTGCCGAAGCCGAGAAGAACGGCATGAAGATCGTCGCCGCTGAGCGCTTCGGCCGCGCCGACACCAGCGTCACCGCCCAGGTGCTCAAGCTCACGTCGGCCAACCCCGACGCCATCCTGATCGTCGCCTCGGGCAGCGGCGCCGGCATGCCGCAGAAGGCAGTGATGGAGCGCGGCTACAAGGGCAAGGTCTACCAGACGCACGCCGCCGCCACGCAGGATCTGATGCGCACCGCCGGCAAGGACGCCGAAGGCACCTTCGTTGTCTCGGGCCCCGCCACCGTCGCCGAGCAGCTGCCCGACAACCATCCGTCGAAGCAGGCAGCGGTCGCATTCGTTCAGCAGTACGAGAAGGCCTATGGCCCGGGCTCGCGCAACCAGTTCGCGGGCCACGGCGCCGACGCGCTCACGGTGCTCGAAAAGGCAGTTCCGATCGCGCTCAAGAAGGGCAAGCCCGGCACGCCTGAATTCCGCGCCGCGCTGCGCGATGCCATGGAGACCATGGGTCGCACCGTGCTCGCGCATGGCGTGCTCAACTGGACGCCCGACAACCACTGGGGCTACACGAACGAAACCGGCGTGATGCTCAAGGTGGTGAACGGCCAGTTCAAGGTCGACGCGCAACCCTGATCACGGACGAACTCGAGCGCAAGCCCCGCCATGGATTTCTCAATAGCCAGCATCCTGACGCTGGACGGACTCACGAACGGGGCGGTCTATGCGCTTCTCGGCATGGGCATCGTGCTCGTGTTCACCGTCACACGCGTCATCTTCATCCCACAGGGTGAGTTCGTCGCTTACGGCGCACTCACGCTGGCGATCTTCCAGACGGGCAAGGTGCCTGGCACGGTTTGGCTGCTGCTGATCCTTGCCGGAGTCGCCGCGCTCATGGACCTGGCGAGCACCTGGCGGCACCGCGGGCGGCTCGCGCCCGCTCTGGTGGCGGCTGTGCGCACGTTTGCCGTGCCTGCCGTCATCTGCGCCATCTCCGCATGGGCCGCGCCGCGCCAGCTTCCGCTTGCATTGCAGGCGCTGCTGACGATCTGCATCGTCACGGCGTATGGCCCGCTGGTCTATCGCGTCGCCTACCAGTCTCTCGCAGGCGCGAGTTCGCTCGTGCTGCTCATTGTCTCGGTCGGCGTGCACTTCGCGATGACTGGCCTCGGGCTGCTTTTCTTCGGCGCCGAAGGCTTTCGCAATCCGCCGTTCTGGGACGAGCGCTTTGCCATCGGGCCGCTCAATGTCAATGGCCAGGCGGTGATCATCTTCATCGCGTCTGCTGCCCTCATCGTGATGCTGTGGCTGTACTTCGAGCGCACCCTGTATGGCAAGGCGCTGCGGGCCACGGCCGTGAACCGCCTCGGCGCGCGCCTGATGGGCATTTCCACGCAGACCGCGGGGCAGCTCACCTTCGCGATGGCCGCATTGATCGGTGCGCTCTCTGGCTTGCTGATCGGACCGACGACGACGATCTTCTACGACTCGGGCTTTTTGATCGGGCTCAAGGGCTTCGTGGCTGGCGTCATCGCCGGGCTCGCGAGCTATCCCGGTGCGCTGATCGGCGCATTGGGGGTGGGCGTCATCGAATCCTTCGGCTCGTTCTGGGCCAGCTCGTTCAAGGAAGTGATCGTGTTCACCATCATCCTGCCGGTATTGCTCTGGCGTTCGCTGCGCAGCGGCCACTCGGATGAGGACCACTGATGAAAGCTCTCCCCCAGGCTTGCCCACTTCGTGTGGCCGCCACCCCCCGTCCGGGGGCAACCCCTGCGGCCCGGCAGAGCCGGTTCCGCGGGGTTTTTGGCCTCGGGCGCACCACTTGCGTCGCGGGCCAAGTCATCGCTTAGTGGAAAACTGATATGCAAGCTACGCTCAATCCACCGGCGACCGAGGCACCTCGCAAGAGCGGGCTGCGCACGTGGGGCCCTCTCGCGCTAGTCGTGTTCCTCGCGGTGCTGCCGCTGCTGCCGCTGCCGAATTTCTGGATCATCCAGCTCAATTACATCGGCATCTACACCCTGCCGGTGCTCGGGCTGGTGCTGCTCACCGGTGTAGGCGGGCTCACGTCCTTCGGGCAAGCAGCCTTCGTCGGCATCGGTGCCTACACAACCGCCTACCTGAGCGTGAACTACGGGCTGTCTCCCTGGCTCACGCTGTTCATCGGGCTTGCGCTCACGGGACTAAGCGCCGCGATCATCGGCGGCATCACGCTGCGGATGTCCGGGCATTACCTGCCGCTGGCGACCATTGCGTGGGCGCTCTCGCTGTATTACCTGATGGGCAATCTTGAGGCCCTCGGCAAGTACGACGGCATCCTGGGCGTCAAGGGTCTCACTCTCTTCGGCATCGAAGTTGGTCAGCAGCGGGTTTTCTATGCAGTGACCTGGACCTTTGCCCTGCTCGCGACTTTCGCGGTGATCCGCCTGCTTGATTCGCGCAGCGGCCGCGCCATTCGCGCGCTCGCGGGCGGTTCGCAAATGGCTGAAGCCATGGGCGTGAACACGCTGCGGCACAAGGTCGGCATTTTTGTGCTGGCCGCGATGCTGGCTTCGATCTCCGGCTGGCTCTTTGCGCACTTCCAGCGCACGGTCAACCCGTCGCCCTTCGGCATCAAGATGGGCATCGAGTACCTGTTCATGGTGGTGCTCGGTGGCGCGGCGCATGTCTGGGGCGCGATGGCGGGCGCCGGCGTGGTCAAGCTGCTCGAAGATCAGTTGCAGGTGCTGCTACCCAAGCTCATCGGCACGAGCGGAAGCTACGAGCTCATCGTGTTCGGCATCATGATCGTGCTGGTCCTCAAGTACCTGCCCGATGGGCTCTGGGACTTCGTCGACCGGCGCCTGCCGCGTGCGCCACGCCCCATCGACTGGAACGGCGCTGCGGATCTGCCGGCACGAACGAAGCCGGCCGCTGGCGACGTGGTGCTCGATGTCCAATCGATCCGCAAGACCTTCGGCGGCCTGGTGGCGGTGAACGACATCAGCTTCCAGACCCGCGCGGGCCAGATCGTCGGCCTGATCGGCCCCAATGGTGCTGGCAAGTCCACGACTTTCAACCTGGTGACGGGCGTGCTGAGCCTCACGAGCGGCGCGGTGAAATTTCGCGGCGAGGCCATCGGCGGGCTCTCGTCGCGGGCCATCGCCCAGCGCGGCGTCTCTCGCACTTTCCAGCACGTCAAGATGGTTCCGGACATGACGGTGCTGGAGAACGTCGCACTCGGCGGGCATCTGCGCGGCCACAAGGGCGCGGTTGCGGCGATGCTGCATGCCGATCGCGCCGAAGAACGCCAACTATTTCGTGAAGCCGAACGGCAACTGCAGCGCGTCGGCATGGGCGACTACCTGCAGGAACTCGCCGGCAATCTCGCGATGGGTCAGCAGCGCCTGCTTGAAATCGCCCGCGCGCTGTGCGCCGATCCGGCGTTGCTGCTGCTGGACGAACCCGCTGCCGGCCTGCGCCACAAGGAGAAGCAGGCGCTCGCCGATGTGCTGCGGACCTTGCGTGGCGAGGGCATGAGCATCCTGCTGGTCGAGCACGACATGGATCTCGTGATGGACATCTGCGACCACATCGTGGTGATGGAATTCGGTACTCACCTGATGGAAGGCACGCCGGCGGAAGTGCAGCAGAGCCCCAAGGTGCGCGCGGCCTATCTCGGAACGGAACACTGACATGACGACGCCCCTTCTGAGAATCAAGGACCTGCGCGCCGGCTATGGCCGCGCCGAGGTGCTGCACGGCATCGACCTGCAGGCGGGCGAAGGCAGCGTGGTGACCGTGATCGGCCCGAACGGCGCTGGCAAATCCACCTTGCTCAATGCGCTGATGGGCGTGCTGCCTTCCAAGGGAAGCATCGAGTTTCGTGGCCAGGCCATTGGTGGCCTGTCGCTCGAGGAACGCGTGATGCTCGGCGTCGCGCTGGTGCCCGAGAAGCGCGAACTCTTCGGCACGATGCCGGTGGAAGACAACCTCGTGCTCGGCGGTTTCCGTCAGGTGCGCCTCGGCAATCGCCAGTGGCGTGATCGCATCGACGAGGTCTACACCATCTTCCCGCGCCTGAAGGAGCGTCGCGCTCAACTCGCGGGCACGCTCTCGGGCGGCGAAAGGCAGATGCTGGCGGTGGGCCGCGCGCTGATGTCGCGGCCAGCGCTGCTGATGCTCGACGAACCCAGCCTCGGCCTGGCGCCGCTCGTGGTGCAGGAGATCTTCCGCACCGTGACCGCGCTGCGCCAGACGGGCGTGACGATCCTCCTTGTCGAGCAGAACGCACGCGCAGCCCTCGAAGTCGCGGATCACGGGTACGTGCTCGAGATGGGCAGCGTGAGCGTCGAAGGCGAAGCGCGCCAACTCGCCGGCGATTCGCGTGTGATCGACACCTATCTTGGCGCCAAGCGCGCCTGAGAACCGCGGCGCAAACCAGCGCCATAGCCGGAGACGCATGATGGATGCACGAAAAGGCCTGTCGATCTGCGCGATCGCACTCGCTTGCGCCCTATTGGCAGCCGCCTGCGCGAGCCCGGGGCACCCTGGTCGTGCCTTGCCGCAGCTCACCTCCGCAAAGCCCGGCGCGCTGTTGTCGTGCGCCGACTTGGCGAACAAGGCTGCAATGCAAGGAACGGTCTATACGCAAGTCACGTCGGTCCCAGCCGGCGCGCTCACTGTCGGCAATGCCACGGTACCCGCGCCCGCTCATTGCCTGGTGCAGGGCCGCATGAACGATCGGGTCAGTCCGGTCGACGGCAATCGATATGCAATCGGCTTCGAGATGCGCCTCCCGCTCGAATGGAACGGCCGCTTTTTCTACCAGGCGAACGGCGGGCTCGACGGTGTCGTGATTCCGGCCGTCGGCGGCATTGGTGGCGGTGGGCCCACGAGCACTGCGCTACAGATGGGATTCGCCGTCATCAGCTCGGATGCGGGGCATGCAGGTTCTCTCGGCCCGCGCTTCGGCATCGACCTGCAAGCACGGCTCGACTACGGCTACAACGCGGTCGCACAGCTCACCCCCATGGCCAAGAACCTGATCGCGAAGGCATATGGCCGCGGACCGGATCGCTCGTATTTCGGCGGATGCTCGAACGGCGGCCGGCACGCGATGGTCGCAGCTGCACGGTCGCCAGGCCAATACGACGGCATCATCGCCGGTGACCCGGGCTACAACCTGCCTCGGGCCGCTGTCGCGCAGCTCTATGGCGCACAGCAGTACGCAAAGGTGGCCGCTGCGACGTCCGCAGGCCAGCCCGATCTGCAGACCGCTTTCACGCCTGCGGAACTGAAGCTGGTTGCAGACCGTGTACTGGCGCGCTGCGATGCGCTGGATGGGCTTGCGGATGGAATCGTCGCTGACGTGAAGTCATGCAAATCGCGCTTTCACCTCGAAAACGACGTACCCACGTGCATCGGCGCCCGAGACGGGCAATGTCTCACCAGCGCGCAGAAGACCGTGTTGTCCAGCGTGTTTGCCGGTGCACACAACAGTTTCGGAAAACCGATCTACAACACCTTTCCGTTCGATGCCGGAATCAGCGGGAGCAACTGGCGCGAGTGGAAGTTTGCCAGTCCGGCAACCCGCGACGCCGGCGCGGTCGCCTTCATCTTCGCGTCGCCGCCGATGGCGGATCGCCCGGCCGGACTGCCCTTCGCGCTCGGCTTCGACATGGATACGGACGCACCCACCATCTACGCGAGCAGCGGCATCTACAGCGAATCGGCCATGTCCTTCATGCCGCCGCCAGAGCCGGACAACCTTGCGGTACTGCGCGAGCGCGGCGCCAAACTGATCGTCTATCACGGCACGAGCGACCCGGTGTTTTCGTCCGACGACACGGCCGAGTGGTACGAGCGACTGCAGGTGGCGAACGGCGGAGATGCCTCGGCCTTCGCGCGCTACTTTCCCGTGCCCGGAATGAACCATTGCGCCGGTGGTCCGGCCACCGACCAGTTCGACATGCTGACGGCGCTGGTGGGCTGGGTCGAGCAAGGCCAGGCGCCCGCGCGGGTAGTTGCGAGCGCGCGCGGCCCTGGCGCCGCGACGGCTAATCCCGAAGCGCCAGCCGGATGGTCGCCGCACCGTACGCGTCCACTGTGCCCCTATCCGCAGGTTGCGGCCTACACGGGCGGCGACATCGAAACCGCCGCCAGCTTTGCATGCCGCGCGCCTGCCCATTGAAGACATCGCCATGAACTACCAGCCACGCCCCGACGATGTGGGCTTCGTTTTGAACGCCGTACTGGGTGCCGTTCCGCGGTTGGGCGCCCTGCCGCCCTTTGCAGAATTCGACCTTGCGCTGCAAACGCAAGTGCTCGACGAAGCCGGCAAGTTCGTCGCCGAAGTCATCGCGCCGCTGAACCGTGGTGGCGATGAAATCGGCTGCCGCATGGTCGATGGTCAGGTCGTCACGCCGCCGGGGTTCCGCGACGCCTATCGCGCCTTTGTCGAGGCCGGCTGGCCTGCACTCTCAGCCGCGGCTGAAGACGGCGGACAGGGCTTGCCTGCCGTGCTCGAAGCGGTGCTCTTCGAATGGCTGAGTGCCGCGAACCACGGCCTCACGATGGCGCCAGGGCTATTGCACGGCGCATACGAGTGCCTCAAGCATCACGGCAGCGACGAGTTGAAGCAACGCTATCTCTCGAAGATCGCCACCGGCGAATGGCTGGCCACGATGTGCCTGACCGAAGCCCATGCAGGCAGCGATCTGGGTCAGGTGCGCACGCGCGCAGTGCCCGTTCTGGACGGTAGCTTCCTGGTGTCGGGCAGCAAGATTTTCATTTCCGGCGGCGATCACGATCTCTCGGACAACATCGTTCACCTGGTGCTCTGCCGCCTGCCCGACGCGCCGGCAGGGCCGAAGGGCCTGTCGCTGGTGCTGGTGCCAAAGGTCCTGCCCGACGGATCGCGCAATGGCGTTCATTGCGAGCGCATCGAGGAAAAGATGGGCCTGCACGGCAGCTCGACCTGCGTCATGCGCTTCGATGAAGCCATAGGCTGGATGATCGGAAATGCGAACCGAGGTCTCGCCGCGATGTTCGTCATGATGAACGCGGCGCGCCTGCATGTCGCATTGCAGGGGATCGGCCTGCTTGATGCGGCCTGGCAGAAGGCGGATGCCTATGCACACGAGCGGCGGCAAATGCGCGCGCCTGGCCCCGCGCCGGTCAGCCGCGGCGACGAACCATCGGACCTGGTCGCTGAACATCCGGCCATTCGCCGCATCCTCGACACCCAGCGTGCCTGGATCGACGGGGCGCGCCTGATCGCCTATCGCACCGCCGTGCAACTCGACGTCGCGCGCCACGACGCAGATCCCAAGGCACGCGAACGCGCACAGCGCTGGTGTGCGCTCATCACGCCCGTCCTCAAGGCTGCCTGCACGCAGCAGGCCTTCTACGGCGCAAGCGAATGCCTGCAGGTGTTCGGCGGGCATGGTTATGTGCGCGAATGGGGTATCGAGCAAATCGTGCGTGATTCTCGCGTGACCATGATCTACGAAGGCACCAACGAGATCCAGGCTATCGACCTGCTGGTGCGCAAGGTGCTCGCCGATGGCGGCGCGGGGATGTCGGCGCTGCTGGTCGAATTGCGTGACGAGCTGGAAGCGGCCCGCGAAGTCGATGCCGACGTGCAGCGAAGGCTGGCGCAGCTTCGTTATCTCACGACCACCATCGCCATGGCGGCGCAGGCTGACACCACGTTGTCCTACGAGGTGGCCGATGACTATCTGAGGATCGTCATGCTCACCCTGCTGGCATGGGCATGGGCTCGCATCGAAAGCGCTTCGCCCGACGACGCTCGCTGGTCCGCTTCGGCGGCGGCGTTCCGTCGCTGGGTGTTGCCGGAATTCGAGATGCGCCTCGGGATCGTCAAGCGCGCCTGCGAAGCGGTCACCGCGCGAGTTGTCGCCTGAGAATCGCCACTCGAAGCTCGAAGACAGTTACGCTTGCGCCATGGCAGTTTCCCGAAAGAAGCCCACTTCCGACATCCATGCCCGTGCCCACGCTCAGCGGCCTGACACACTGGATATCCGAATGCTAGAGACACTCGTCGGCTACAACGCTCGGCGCGCATGGCTGGTCGTGAGCCAAGTGTTCGCGGAGCGCATGGCAGCCTATGGACTGAAGCAGGTCGACTTTTCGGTCCTGTCGCTCATCGCGCACAATCCCGGCGCCACTTCGAGGCAGTTGTGTTCGACGCTCGACATCCTGCCGCCCAACCTGGTGAGCCTCATTGCTGCGATGGACAGCCGCGGGCTCATCGAGCGCAGGCCGCATCCGCATGACGGCCGCGCCATCGGCCTTTACCTCACGCCGGCCGGCGAAGACCTGATTCGCGAGGCAGAGCAAACGGTCATGCAACTCGAAGCTGACGCCAGCGCACGGCTCACCCCCCGCGAGCGCGAAACGCTGATCCGGTTGCTCCAGAAGATCTACCACTAGCCGCAGCCGCGAGCCACAGCGCCCGTGCAGGCCTAGAAGCGTTCCGTCAGGCGCAGCACGTCGTAGGCCGCGTCAGCGATCAATGAAGGATTCGGGTAGTAGAGCTCGCCATTGAACTCATGACGCGAAAACGCCGATCGCGCCTGGATATAGCGAGTCCGCGCCGATTGAAATGCCTGTCGCCGCCAACTGGGCTGCAGCGATTCAATGCGTGACCAGTGCGCGGGCGTCAATGTAGGGCTTTGCGGATTCGGCGCCGTGCGCTCCAGCAGCAGAAGTTCGCGCGCCTCGCGCATCAGTGGATCAAGCTCTCGATACCTGTCTCGCCGACGCGCAAGCACGTTGGACAGAAACGTTGCGGCAAACAAGCTGAGCAGGGCCAGACCGATTCCAAAATCGATGGTGATCATTCAGTCAGAGAGGAAGTCGGTGGCAGGAGCTTGTCACCAGAATTTCCACCAGGGCGTGGAAGCGCGACTCGATGGTGCGGGCGGCAGAGTTTGCAGCCCGGTATCGCGGATCCTGCGGCGCTGCTCGGCCTCGAGGGCCTGCGCCATGCGATGGGCGAGCTGGTCGCCCTGCATCGCGCGCAGCCGCCATCCCGATGCGAGGTTATGAAGCTCTTCATCCTCGAGAGATCCGGGCGACTGCGACGGGGCGGACATGCCGAAATTCTGCACATGCCCGAGCCGCGCCGCAATCGTAGAGGTTTGCATTACATCGGCAGCCCGATACCCCCGGCGGACCGCCTACTTCATCGCGCTCCGCACGACGGCGGGAAGCGCTCCCCCCGCCGTCAGACGCGCTCGAGGATGACCGCGATGCCTTGCCCGACGCCGATGCACATCGTGCATAGCGCGTAGCGACCGCCGCCCTTGTGAAGTTGGTTCACAGCCGTCGTTGCGAGCCGCGCGCCGCTGGCGCCGAGCGGGTGGCCCAGCGCGATCGCGCCGCCGTTGATATTCACACGCGCATCGTCGTCCTTGAGGCCCAGGAGCCGCAATACGGCCAGCCCTTGTGCGGCGAAAGCTTCGTTGAGTTCGATCACGTCGATCTGGTCGATCTTGAGGCCCGTCAGCTTGAGCACCTTCTCGGTCGCAGGCGCCGGGCCGATGCCCATGATGCGCGGCGGCACGCCGGCCGTCGCCATGCCGACCACGCGAGCGCGCGGCTTGAGACCGTACTTGGCAGCACTGGCTTCGTCAGCGAGCAGCAACGCGGCCGCGCCATCGTTCACGCCGCTGGCGTTGCCGGCGGTCACGGTGCCGTCAGGGCGCACGACGCCCTTGAGCTTGGCCAAGGCTTCCAGGCTGGTGTCGCGCGGATGCTCGTCCTTCGAGACGATGATCGGATCGCCCTTCTTCTGCGCGACCGTGACCGGCACGATCTCGGCGTCGAAGAAGCCTGACTTCTGCGCGGCAATGGCACGCTGCTGCGAGGCGAGCGCCATCCGGTCCTGCGCTTCGCGCTCGATCTTGTAGTCGGTTGCGACGTTCTCGGCCGTCTCGGGCATGGAATCCACGCCGTACTGCGCCTTCATCAGCTTGTTGACGAAGCGCCAGCCGATGGTGGTGTCATACACCGCGTTCGCGCGGCTGAAGGCACTCTCGGCCTTCGGCATCACGAAAGGCGCTCGGCTCATGCTTTCGACGCCGCCGGCGATCATCAGGCCCGCCTCGCCGGCCTTGATGGCGCGCGCCGCGCTGCCGAGCGCATCGAGGCCCGATCCGCACAGGCGGTTGATCGTGGCGCCGCCGAGTTCGAGCGGCAAGCCCGCCAGCAGCGCCGACATGCGCGCCACGTTGCGGTTGTCCTCGCCGGCCTGGTTGGCGCAGCCATAGAGCACGTCGGTGACGGCTTGCCAATCGACGTTCTTGTTGCGCTCCATGAGCGCCTTGAGCGGCACGGCGCCGAGATCGTCGGCGCGCACGCTGGCGAGCGAACCGCCGTAGCGGCCAAAGGGGGTGCGAACGGCGTCGCAGATGAAGGCTTGGTTGGTCATGATGATGTGTCTCTTCGTCGATTCAGATGGCGATCGGCAGGCCGACCAGTTTTTCGAGTTCGACATGCTCCAGGCCGTCGACCTTGTCGATCAGCTTCAGCCCCGTCGGCGTGCATTCGAGGGTAGCGAGATCGGAATACACCCGCTTGACACAACCGATGCCAGTCAGCGGGTAGGTGCACTTTTCGACGATCTTGCTCTCGCCCTTCTTGGTGAGCAGATCCATCATGACCCATGTCTGCTTGGCGCCGATGGCAAGGTCCATTGCCCCGCCGACCGCCGGGATGGCACCTTGCTCTCCGGTGCTCCAGTTCGCGAGATCGCCGGTCGACGAGACTTGGAATGCGCCCAGCACGCAGATGTCGAGATGGCCGCCGCGCATCATCGCAAAGCTGTCGGCATGGTGAAAGTACGCGCCGCCGGGCAGCAGCGTGACCGGCTGCTTGCCGGCATTGATCAGGTCATAGTCTTCCTGGCCTTCAGCAGGCGCCGGGCCCATGCCCAGGATGCCGTTTTCGCTGTGCAGGATGACTTCACGGCCGGCGGGCAGGTGATTGGCGACCAGCGTGGGCTGACCGATGCCCAGATTGACGACGGCCCCGTCGAAGATGTCCTGCGCGACGCGCGCTGCGAGCTGGTCCTTGGTGCGGCGTTGGTAGTTGCTCATGGTCATGCTGCCTTCTTGAAGCCGCCGGCCTCGGTGGCGACGCGCTCGATCTTGACGATCCGGTTGACGAAGATGCCCGGCGTGACGATGGTCTCGGGGTCCATTTCGCCGAGCTCGGCGATCTCGTGCACGGTGGCGATCGTCCGGTCGGCTGCCATGGCCATCACCGGGCCGAAGTTGCGCGCGGCCTTGCGATACACGAGGTTGCCCCAACGGTCTCCCTTCTCGGCCTTGATCAATGCCACGTCACCGCGAATGGGGTATTCGAGCACGTACTGCTTGCCGTCGATTTCGCGCGTTTCGCGGTCGCCTGCCAGTTGCGTGCCATAACCCGTGGGGCAGAAGAAGGCGCCAACGCCAGCTCCCGCGGCACGGATGCGCTCGGCCAGATTGCCCTGCGGCACGAGTTCCAGTTCGAGCTTGCCGGAGCGATAGAGCTCGTCGAACACGTAGCTGTCGGCCTGGCGGGGGAAGCTGCAGATGATCTTGCGAACGCGTCCGGCCTTCAGGAGAGCCGCAAGGCCGGCTTCGGCGTTGCCAGCGTTGTTGTTGACGACGGTGAGGTCCTTGGCCCCTTGTTCGATCAGGCCGTCGATGAGCTCGTTGGGAATGCCGGCGGTGCCGAAGCCGCCGATCAGCACTGTGGCGCCATCCTGGATGCCGGCCATGGCATCAGCGATCGAAGGCGCGATCTTGTTGATCATGAATTCTGTCTCCGGGGAAGAAAAAGAAGCCGAATGAAAGGTCGAACGCGCCGGCTGCGATTTTTTGCCAATTTGTTCGATACGCGAACAGTTGTTCGTATAATGAATTCTAGAGAAGATCACCACCCATGGCAACCCATCGGAAACACCCCGTTGCACCCGCACCCGGCGACAGCTACGTGCAGTCCTTCGCACGCGGTCTCCAGGTTATTCGTTCGTTCAGCGCCAACACGTCGCGTCAGACGCTCAGCGAAGTTGCCGCCGCGAGCGGACTCACCCGCGCGGGGGCGCGCCGCATCCTGCTCACACTACAGACGCTCGGGTATGTCCACAGCGACGGAAAGCATTTCACACTCACGCCGCGCATCCTGGACCTGGGCTTTGCCTACCTGTCGTCGATGCCGATCTGGAACCGCGCCGAGCCGGTGATGGAAGCGCTCGTGCAGCAGGTGCAGGAGTCCTGCTCGGCGGCCGTGCTCGACGCCACCGATATCGTCTACGTTCTGCGCGTGCCCACGCACAAGATCATGCGCATCAGCCTCGGAGTGGGCTCTCGCCTGCCGGCCTACTGCACCTCGATGGGCCGCCTCCTGCTCGCAGACCTCGAAGACCAGGAAATCCGGGACAGGCTCGCCGCCTCCACGCGCGAGGCTTTCACCAAGCACACGCTGACTGACGTGGACGCACTTTTCGCGAAGGTACTTCAGGCGCGGAAGCAGGGATGGTGCCTCGTCAACCAGGAGCTCGAAGAAGGACTGGTTTCGATCGCAGCGCCCATCGTGGATCGCGCAGGCCGCGCGGTCGCGGCGCTCAACATCAGCGGCCAGGCCAACCGGACGAGCGCAAAGGTGATGCAGGACACCATGCTGCCGGGGCTGCTCGCCTCGGCCGCGGAGATATCGCGGCTTCTCTGAGGCCCTCTGAAGCCCCGGTCAGGCGTCTGACCGAATGCCTCGCATCAGAATCACGCCGCCCAGCTGTGCGGTGTCGCTGCGCATGCGGTAGCCCAGCGCCCGCGGGGTACCGCCTTGCGCCTGCCATCCTGCGGCGAGCAAGCGCGCCTTTACATCCGGCGACCGAACGACCTCCGCCAGCGCCGCGTTCAGCTTGGCGACCGCTGTCTGCGGAAGCGTCGCAGGCGCAGCGAGTGCGGTCCAGATCTCGAGATCCGCGCCCCGGACATTGGCTTCACGCAAGGTCGGCAATTCGGCAAACAGCGGGCTTCGATCGGACGAAGTCACGCCCACGGCCTTCAGCTTGCCTGATTTCACATGCGGCTTGGCCAGCCCCGGCGGCAGAAGCGCCAGTTGAATCTGCCCCGCAAGCATCGCGTTGATGACCTGAGGATTGCCGGTGAAGGGCACGTGCTGCGCGGTGATGTTGGTTCGGCTCTTGAGCAGTTCCATGCCCAGGTGGCCCACCGTCCCGACCCCGGGAGTCCCATACTTTCCCGCGCTGCTGAGGTTGCGCGCCCATAGGAGCAACTCCTCGGCGTTGGTGCCGGCAGCGTCGCCTGAAACGGCGAGTACCAGAGGCGCAGTGCCGATCAGGCTCACCGGCGCGAAGTCCTTCTCCGGATCGAACGGGGTGTTGGGGTTCAGGAGCTTTGCGATCGTGAGATTGCCGTTGATCAGCGCGCCGATGGTGTGGTCGTCACGCGCCTTTGCCACCTGATCGGCTGCGAGGTTGCCGCTCGAACCCGGCCGGTTTTCCACCAGCACAGGTTGCCCGAGAAGCTTCGAGAGCGGTTCCGCCACCGCGCGCGCTGCAAGGTCCGGCGAAGCACCGGCCGGAAATCCGACGAGGATGCGGATGGGCTTCGAGGGCCAAACGGGCGGCGCGGCCAGACTCGGCGCGGTGCGCGTGCGGGAAGCGTCGTCCGCCCATGCGCCGGTCGTACAGAGCGATGCTGCAAAGGTCTGCAGGAGGCGGCGTTTGGTGATCATCGAATGGCGGGTTAATCGAGTTACAGAACGTTACGCGAGCTCGCTCCCGTATGCAAGTCAGCCCAAATGCTTCGTTTCGCCAGGGTCGCCCTGAGAATTCAACCTTTCACTGAAGTCAACACAGCCATGCCCGACATCGCAGTCTTTGGCAGTCTCAATATGGATCTGGTCGTCCGCGTGCCGCGCATTCCGGCGGCAGGAGAAACCCTGCACGCGCATTCATTCATGACCACACCTGGCGGCAAGGGCGCCAATCAGGCAGTCGCCTGCGCGCGACAGGGCGCGAAGGTCGCCATGATCGGCCGGGTGGGCGATGACGACTTCGGCATGGCTTTGAAGGCGTCCATGTCCAGCGACGGCATCGACGTGACCCACGTCGCCACGGCCGCCGCCTCGACGGGGGTGGCGCTGATCATGGTGGACGACAGCGCTCAGAACCGCATCTCCCTGATTTCGGGCGCCAACGCTTGCGTGAATGCCGAAGACGCGCGGCGATGGGCATTGGATTTCGCGCCCGCGAAACTCCTGTTGCTTCAACTCGAGGTCCCCATGGAGGCCGCTTCAGACGCAGCAGCACTCGCGCATGGGGCCGGTGTGACGGTGGTGCTGAACCCTGCACCGGCCCGTCAGTTGCCTGATTCGCTGCTTCAGCAAGTGGGCATCCTCGTGCTGAATGAAACCGAGGCCACCCTCCTGAGCGGCATCGCCGTGAAGGATCTGGGCAGCGCCGCGCGCGCGGCCAAGGTGTTGCTTGAGCGAGGGCCCGTCCACGTGATCCTCACGATGGGCGCCGAGGGCGTCATCGCTTGCGACGCTGCAGGTTGCCGGCACTTCGAGGCACTCGAGGTGAATGCCATCGACACCACGGCCGCCGGCGACACCTTCATCGGCGCGCTGTGCGCCGCACTCGCGAGAGGCGACGCGATCGACGCGGGCATCGCCCTGGGCATCCAGGCGGCGGCCGTGTGCGTGACCCGAGCCGGCGCCCAGGCTTCCATTCCGTACCGGCACGAACTCTCGGGGCTGCCGCCGGTAGGCCGTCCCAGGACGGTCATCCCTTCTTAAATGCCCGGCTTGACCGCCGTGAATTCCGAGAAGATGCCAAGTTCGGCATTGCGCTTCACGTCGACGAAGCCGGCCATGCGCAGTGCGTCCATCACGGATGCCGGTGCGATACAGGCCTCGATCGTGTCCCAGTAATAGCGCCAGAGTTCGGCCGTATCGTGCTGGTGCGCCACGACCTTGGCGATGACGGGTACGACGCCCCGCATGTACGCCTTGAGCACGGCAGTGCCGATGCGACCGCTGGGCTTGCTGATTTCGAGAACCAGCAGCCGGCCACCCGGCCTCAGCACACGAAAGAACTCCGCGAAGGCCGCATTCACGTCCGCAATATGGCGCAGCGCGTACCCCATGCTGATGAAATCGCTGCTCGCATCAGGGCGAGGCAATGCCTCCGCGCGCCCGCGAACGAGTTCCACGCCTGGCAACTTCACTTCTCCCATCATCCCGGGGCTTGGATCGACACCGACCAGCCTGCCTTGGGGACCAATGAGGGTGAGCGCTTCGCGCGCGACCAGCCCGGTGCCGATGCCGACGTCCAGCACCTCCGCGCCTTTGGAAAGGCCTGCCCGCTGGAGCGCCGAACGCCGATACCAAGGGCCCGAGCCCAGCGCCAGCACACGCTCGATCCGGTCGTAGTCGGGCGCCGTGTCATCGAAGATGCGGCGAAGGAACTGCTGATGCTCGGCTTCGTCCCCGTAATAGGCAGGCAGCGGGACGTGAGGCGCGAGCACCTCGGCCGGCAAGTCGGCTTCCTCCTTGCGCCCGCCATGACGACCCTGGTGTTCAGCAGATTGCACGTTCGCGGTTTCCATGACTTCGGGTCCTCCTTCGAATCCCTGGCGGCGATTGTGACCCAGTGATTGACGCGGGGATTGATGCAGGGATCGACCCTAAGATTTACCCGGCACCGGCCCCATCACCAGATCGGGCAACGCAGTGGAGATGCCTGGGAAGACACAGATCAGGAACACCGCCACGAACATCAGCAGCACGAAGGGCAGGACGCCCCAGATAATCTCCGACAGCGCAATGTCCGGCGCGATGTTCTTGATCACGAAGATGTTGAGCCCGACCGGTGGATGAATCAATCCGGCTTCCATCACGATCGTCATCAGGATGCCGAACCAGATGAGATCGAACCCCGCAGCCTTCAAAGGCGGCAGGAAGATTGGCGCCGTCATCAGGATGATGCTCACGGGCGGCAGGAAGAACCCCAGCACGATCACCAGCACCAGGATCGCCGCGAGCAGCAGCCACTTCGACAAGTGAAGCGCGACGATCCAGCTCGCCATCGACTGGCTGATGTGCAGGTAGCTCATCACGTATGAAAAAAGCAGCGACATGCCGATGATGAACATCAACATGGTCGACTCCTTGATCGTGGCCGCGAGGATCGGCGCAAGATCCCTGATGCGCCACACGCCATAGATCACCGCGATGAGCAGCAGCGCCAGAAGCCCGCCAAGGCCGGCGGTTTCGGAGGGCGTGGCAAAGCCGCCGTACAGCGCCACCATCACGCCGATGAGCAGCACCACGAACGGCACCACGCGCGGCAGCATCTCGAACTTCTGCCGCAGGCTGAAGTGCTCGTCGTCGAGCAACGCCGATGTGCTGCCGTCGCGCTCGAATGCACGCCTGGCGCGGCCATACTCCTTCCGGTAGTTGAGCATCGCGTAGCCCGCGAAGAGCGCCACCAGCAGCACGCCCGGCCCGATGCCCGCCAAAAATAGGCGCCCCAGTGATTGCTCGGCCGCAACCGCGTAAAGAATCATCGTGATCGACGGCGGCAGCAGGATTCCGAGCGTGCCTCCGGCCGCGATGATGCCGGCCGCAAAGCCCGGCGAGTAGCCTCGCTTGCGCATCTCCGGAATGCCGGCACTTCCGATGGCCGAACAGGTCGCCGGGCTCGATCCGGCCATGGCGGCAAAGAGCGCGCAGGCGAATACGTTGGCGATGCCCAGGCCGCCGGGCACCTTGTGCATCCACACGTGCATCGCCGCGTACAGATCCTGTCCCGCTCGTGAACGGCCGATGGCCGCCCCTTTCAGAATGAAAAGCGGAATCGACAACAGCGTGATGCTCGACATCTCCTCATAGACGTTCTGCGTCACCGTATCAAGCGACGATCCCGGCATGAAGAAGGCCATGAACAGCACGGCAACCGCGCCGAGGGCAAACGCGATCGGCGTTCCCGAAAACATCAGCAACAGCGTCGCGACGCCGAACAGGAGCCCCAGCGCGAGCATCGACATCAATGCACCTCCGCGCCGCTGACGGTCCGGTTCACAAGCCGGTTGATGCTGGCGCAAAGCTGCACCAGCAGTTGCACCGTGAGCAGGCTCATGCCGAGAGACATCAGCCCGTAGGGAATCCACAAGGGCGGCGCCCAAGAAGACGATGACGTCATGCCATCGACCCATGCCTCGTGCAACAGGGTCCACGATTTCCACGCGAAGAAGCCGCAAAAGGCCAGGCTGACGAAATCGATCACCACCATTCGCACGCGATTCGCGGCCGCCGACAACTGGGAGCTGATGGCCTCGATCCCGATATGCCCACGAATCGACTGCACGAACGCGCCGCACATGAACGTCATGCCGACCAGGCAGAACACCGCGGCCTCGTCCTGCCAGTCGGTGGACGCTTTCATGAAGTAGCGCGACACCACGCTGTAGGTAAGCACCACCGAAGCGGCCAGGAGCGCAAGCATGCCCAGGGCCATCGCGATGCGATTGACCGCTTGCAGTGCGCGCGCCAGCGGCAGCAGCACGCGCGGCGTGGCCGGATCGATCGGTATGCCGAGCCCGAGTGGCGCAGGCTGCAGCGCGCCGCTCACAGAAGCTTCTGCGCGGCCGTCAGCAACGCCTTGCAAGACGCGTTGCGCTCGCCGTAGTCCTTCCAGGCAGTCTCGCGTGCGATGACCTGCCACTTCTTCATCGTCGCATCGTCGATGTCGAAGACCTTCGCGCCAGCCTTGGCATAGACCTCGGCGGCGAGCTTGTCGTCGGCGCGTGCCGAGTCGATGGCGAACTTCTCCTGCTCGGCACCAGCGGCCATGATGATGTCCTGCTGCGGTTTCGGCAGCTTGGCAAAGACATCCTTGGACATCATGAGCGGCTCGAACATGAACCAATAGGCCCTGTTGCGGCCGCTCGTCAAGTTCTTCGCGATCTCCTCGAGCTTGAAAGAGATGAAGCTGGTCGACGAAGTCATCGCGGCATCCATCGCGCCCGTTTGCATCGCGGCGTAGATCTCGTTGGATGGCAGCGTGATCACCGAAGCGCCTGCCGCCTTGAGCATCATGTCCATCTCGCGGCTGCCGCCACGCACCTTCTGGCCCTTGGCATCCTCAGGCGCCACCAGCGGAGCGGTGCGGCTCGCGACGCCGCCGGCCTGCCAGATCCAGCTCAGCACGATCACGCCTTTGTCGTCGAGCATTTTCGAGAGCAGCTTGCCGACTTCGGCGGTCTTCCATGCCGCGCCGACTTCATAGCTCGGGACAAGTGCGGGCATCAGGCCGATGTTGGTTTCGGGCACTTCGCCGCCGGCATACGACAACGGGACCAGCCCGATGTCGAGCGCGCCCTTTCGGAGCGCGGAAAACTGAGAGTTGGTCTTCATCAGCGAAGAGCCGGGGTAGATCTCCGCCTTCAGCGCGCCATTGCTGCGCTTTTCGATGTCAGCGGCGAAGCGACGGCACAGCCGATCACGGAAGTCGCCCTCGGTCAGCGTCCCACCGGGAAACTGATGCGAGATCTTGAGAGTGCTCGACTGCGCACCGGCGCGGCCAGTTATCGCCAAAAGTGACACCGCTGCCGCGGTGGACAGGACGTCGCGTCGTTTGAAGTTCATAGCGTGTGTCTCCAGTTGCCGTCTTTGCGCGGCGCCAGACATACACCTTATTGGCGATGGCGCAGCGGCGCCCTTGGTGTTATCCATGACATTCCGCCGCCCAGACGCGCCGTGGTCGACCGGGCACCCGTCACTTCACCGCGTTCGGCTCCAGCACGAAATCGAACTTCAACGTATGGAAAGGCGTTGCCTGAGCGGTCCCATCCGGCGCGGCGCCCGCGGGATGCGACACGAAATCGCCGATGAGCGAGCTGCGCACCCCAAAGACCGCGTCGCTGTCGAGATAGTCGTCGCCGTCCCTGAACACATGCGTGATGAGGGTTTCGTAGCCCGGCGCCTGGATCATGAAGTGAACGTGGGCCGGCCGCCACGGATGCCGCTTGGTGGCGCGCAGCATGTCGCCCACCGGGCCGTCCGTCGGGATCGGGTACGCCACCGGCATGACGCCGCGGAACCACAGCAATCCCTTGTCGTCCGTGCGGAACACGGCGCGTCCCTGCGGAACGTCCAATCCGGCGCGCTGAACGTCGTAGAAGCCTTCCGCATCCGCCTCCCAGACGTCCACCTGGGCATTGGCGACCGGCTCTCCGTCTCGGCCACACACCGTGGCGTTCACGAACAGGGGCTCACCTTTGGCGCCGCCAGAGATGTCGGCGCCGAGTTCAAGGTGAGGGGCGCCGTGTACATGGAAAGGGCCGAACACCGTCGCCTCGGTCGCCTGCGCGCTCTTCGCATGGTTGAGCGCCACCGTGAGCATCGACAGCCCCAGCGTGTCCGACAGCAGAATGAACTCCTGCCGCTTGTCGCTGCACTTCTGCCCGGTCGCCGTCAGGAACTCGATGCCGGCTGCCCACTCGGCTTCCGTCAGGCGCACTTCGCGCGCGAAGTCATGCATATGGCGCACCAACGCCGACATGATCTCCTTCAGCCGTGCGTCCGGGGTGCCGGCGATGCGTTCGAGCACCGCGGCGGTGATGGTGTTTTCATTGATGTTTCGCATGGGGATGGAACTCCAGGTCAGAGGAACGGGCCAACGATTCGACGCGCTTCGCCCCGATGCGGTCGAGCACCACGAGGCGCCGCTGGGTGGGGAACAGCGACCAGCCCCAGCGCTGCTGCGCGAAGCCCCACAGTCCCTGTTTGAAGAAGATGGTGACGACGATCGCGAGAAGGCCGAGGCCCAGCAAATACCAGGTCCCGTAGTCGCTCAGGAATTTGTTGAGCGCCCAGAAAATCACGGCACCCACGAGGGGCCCCTCGATGCGGCCGATCCCGCCGATCACGACCATGAAAATCGCGAAGGCAGTCCAGTTCACGCTGAAGGCGGCATCAGGGCTGATGCGCAGGTTGCCGACGAAATAGAGCGCGCCCGCCAGTCCGGCGCCGAAGGCAGCGACCACGTATACCGCGAGCTTCATGCGCGCCACCGGAATGCCCTGCGATTCCGCCGCCACCTCGTTGTCGCGGATGGCGAGCAAGGCAAGGCCGCGTTTGCTCCGCAGAAACAGATAGACCAGCGCGATCGCTGCCACCACGCACGCCAACGCCATCCAGTACGTGACACTCTCGCGCGTCGCCTTCTCGATGCCGCGCAGCGCCGTCAGCGTCGTGCCCGACCCACCACCCACCGCTGAAACGTTCGCGAAGCTGAGCCGGAACACTTCGGCGATGACCCAGGTGCCGATGGCAAAGTAGCCGCCCGACAGCCGAAACGCGACAAACGAAACCGGCACTGCGATCAACCCCGCGGCGATCGCGCCCAGCGGAATCGCGATGAAGGGGTTGAGCCCCGCGAAGTTGCCCAGCATCAGCATCACGTAGCCGCCGAAGCCGAAGAACGCTTGCTGCCCGATGCTCACCATGCCTCCGTATCCCGCGAGCAGGTTCCACATCATCGCGAAGATGAAGTAGCAGGCGATCTCGACGAATTCGCGCATCCAGCTCGACTCGCCCCACAGCGGCAGGCTTGCGGCCAGCACCACAAGCGCCACCGCTGCCCAAAGCGCAGAGCGGCTGACGGCCGTGCTGCGAACCACGTTGAAATTGTTGGTCATGACAGGTTCCATGGCGTCCGTACTCAGCCGCGCGTCTTCGGAAAGAGCCCTTGAGGCCGCAACACCAGCACCAGCAGAAACACCAGATGGCCCATCCAGATGCCCCAGCCTGGATCCAGCCTGAAGCCGATCTGCTGCGTAATGCCCAAGATCATCGCGCCCGCGAGCGTGCCCCAGAACGAGCCCATGCCGCCGATGATCACCGCCTCGAAGGCAAAGAGCAGCAGCAGTGGTCCATCCGATGGCGACACTGTGGTCCGCATGCCTTGCAGAGCGCCAGCGATGGCGATCAGCACGAAAGCGATGGCCGTGGCCAGCGCATAGACCTTCTTTGCGTTCAGGCCCATCAGCTCGGCGATTTCCCTGTCGTCCGACACGGCGCGAAAGGAGCGACCGAGCGAGGTATTGGCGAAGAGCCATTGGAGCGCCCCCGTCGCAACCAGCGCGACCGCGAGTACGATCAGCGGCAGGACGCCGACCGACAGCGACTCACCCAGTTGCAAGCCCTGCGTGCTGAGTCCTCCGGTCTCGATCGAGCGCGGATCGGCCGAGAACAACTCGAGCAGCAGGTTCTGGATCACGATCGACAAGCCGAAGGTCACCACCAGCGAGGGCAATGGGTCCTTGCCCAGCGTGCCGTTGAGCACATAGCGCTGCAAGGCATAGCCGAAGCCGAAGGCAATCGGCAGCACCGCCAGCGAGATCAGCAGCGGAGCGTCGCCGAAAAGCGTGACGCCGCCGATGACGGCGAATGCGCCGAGGATGATGAAGTCCCCCTGCGCGGTATTCGTAAGGCGCATGACGCCGAACATCAACGACTGCCCCAGCGCAAACAAGGTATAGAGGCCGCCGAGCAGCACGCCCTGGACAATGGTTTCAAGCACGGGATGTCTCCTCGCTCACATGCCGAAGTAGGCCTGCGAAATCTGCTCGCGCGTGATCGAATCCGAGCGGCCCTGGAGCGACACGCGACCCTCCTGCAGGCAATAGATGCGTTGGGACACGCGCTGCGCCATCGTCACGTCCTGCTCGACGATCACCACGGTCATGCCCTCTCGCGTGATGGCGGGCATCGCAGCGTAGATCTCGCGAATCACGATAGGTGCCAAGCCCAGCGACAGCTCGTCGCACAACAGCACCTCCGGATTGCTCATCAGCGCGCGGCCGAGCGCCACCATCTGCTGCTGGCCGCCCGAGAGTGCCGTGCCCGGGTTATGGCGCTTCTCCGCCAGGATCGGAAACAGCGTGTAGAGACGCTGCAGGTTCCATGGCCCCTTGCGGCCCGTGAGGCCGCCGATTTGCAGGTTCTCCTCGACGCTCAGGCTGGGAAAAAGACGCCTGCCTTCCGGAACCATGGCCAACCCGCGCTTCACGACGTCGCCCGGTGGCAAGCCGCCGATTGCTTCGCCCTTGAATTGCACCGCCTCACGCGGCGCACGCACGAGCCCCGTCAGGCACTTGAGCAAAGTCGACTTCCCTGCGCCGTTCGATCCGATGATCGCCACCAGTTCGCCTTGCGAAAGCGTGAAGTCGACGCCGAACAGCGCCTGGGCATCGCCGTAGAAGGCCTTGAGACCGTGGGCTGCGAGCAGTGCGGTCATGGCTTCATGCCTCCATCCCCATGTACACGCGCCGAACCTCTGGGTCGTTCATCACCGCGCGCGGCTCACCCTCCGCCAGCTTCTGCCCGAAGTTGATGACGAAGAGCCGGTCGGCCAACGACAGAAGCGCGTGCACCACGTGCTCGATCCAGATCATGGTCACGCCGCGCGCCTTGATCTGCTGCAGTTCCTCGACGAGTTGCTTCGCCTCGGGTTCGGTGAGCCCGCCCGCAATCTCATCGAGCAGCAGCAGCTTTGGCCGCGTGGCCAACGCACGCGCGAGTTCGAGGCGCTTGCGGTCGAGCAGCATGAGCCCGCCCGCGGGCTTGTTCGCGTGCGGCATCAGACCCGTCTGCGCCAATACTTCATGCGCCGTCTGCCAGGCATCCTGCTCGCGCTCCTGCGCGCCGAAGCAGGCTGCGGTCACGAGGTTCTCGAACACGCTCATGTTGCCGAAGGGCTGCGGCACCTGATAGCTCCGGCCGATGCCCGCATGGCAACGCTGGTGCGGCTTGAGCGTGGTCACGTCGTGCCCTTCATACTCGACACGCCCGGCATCCACACGAACATCACCCGAGATCAGGTTGAACAGCGTCGTCTTGCCTGCACCGTTTGGCCCAAGGATGCCAAGCGTCTCGCCTTCGGTCACGGAGAGCGTGATGTCGTCCGTCACCTTGAGCGCGCCATACGACTTGCTGACGGCATGAAGGGCAAGCAGGGTCATGGCTTTTTCATGCCGGCATGGGGCGCAGGGTTCCGCCGACGGGGATGTTCGGCGCACCTTCGTTGCTCACGATGGTGAGCTCGTGCTTGTACTTCGTGCCTTTGCCCCACTGGCCGAGCACCAGTGGCGTCTTGCTGACGTTCTTGAACGGACCTTGGCCGCCCCACTTCACCGGGCCGATCACGGTCGTGAGCGTCGTCGCCGCGACAGCGTCGCGCACGTCCGATGCCTTGTCCGACTTGGCCCGTTTGAGGGCATCGGCAGCGACCTCGAACAGCGCATGCGCGAACCCGACGGGCTGCGTCCACTGCTTCTTCGTGCCGGCCTCGTAGGCATCGGCCAGCGCCTTGGCGCTCTGCTTGGTGAGGCTCGACGTGAAGGGATGAGAAGGGCTCCACCACACCTCCGTCGACAGGCCGTCGCCCAGATCGCCAAGCGCGTCGATGGCGCCCGGGAAAAGCAGCGCCTTGCCCAAGGTGATGATCTTCGGACGAAATCCCTGCTGCCTCGCCTGCGTGAGGAAAGTCTTTGCATCGGGCGGGATCACCACGCCCGTGACGATCTCCACATTGCCACCCTTGAAGGCCGCGATCTGCGCACTGAAGTCCTGCGTGCCATTCTGGAAGCGGCCCGGATCGATGAGCGTGAAGCCCATCTGCGACAGCGGCTTCGGAAAACCGAGTTCCTTGTCGCCCCATGCATTGCCGTCGCCATCGTTCGGAAACAGCCCGCCCACCTTCTTGTTGGTCTGCAGCGATTTCCAGCCGGTGGTGTAGTTGGCGATGACGTCCTCCAGGCCCCAGAAGAGGTGATAAGTCCAGTTGAAGCCCTTGGCCGGGTCGCCCTTGCGTCCAAAGAACCAGGGCTGCCAAGGTACGACCGTCGAAATGCAGGGCAGCTCGTTGAGTTCGCAGGCATCGCTGACCGGATTCGCAGTCTCCGGCGTTCCGGCGGTGAGCACCAGCGCGACCTTGTCCTTGAGGATCAGGTCGTTCGCGACCTCGCCCGCGCGATTGGGGTTGGACTGGCTGTCCTTCAGCACGATCTGCACCGCGTACTTCCTGCCGCCAACGCTGATGCCGTCCTTGAAGGCCGTCTTCATCTGGTCGATGACCCACTTGTCCGCCTCACCGAAGGGTGCGAGCGGACCCGTCTGCGGCGACACATAGCCGATCTTGATCGTGTCGGCGGCAAACACCAACGGCGCTGTGCCGCCGGCTGCCAAGGCGGCCGCGGCCTGGGTGAACTGTCTGCGATTCAATGACATGGTTGTCTCCTTCTTTTCGGTTTTCGTTCTCTACCTGCACAAATCGCTGGGTGATCGCTCGCTTGCTCAGCCCGGCGGGTCGCCGTCGAAGGCGCGCTGCAGCAGCGCACGGATCTCATCGCGCTGCGCCGGGCCGAAGGGCCTGGGATTCCAGTAGGGATTGCCCACCGCGAGGTCGGCCGCGCGGTCGAGGTCTTCGGCGCGCATGCCGATGTCCTTGAGGGCTACCGGCGCGCCGTTGTCGCGGGCCAGCGCCTGCAGTCCCAGCGGCGCCGATGTCGAACCGAGGGCCTGCGCAATGCGTTCCATGGCACGTGGAGCGGCCTCGGCATTGAACGCAATGGCATGCGGCAGCACCACGGTGTGCACTTCCGCATGCGGCAGGTTGAAGCTGCCGCCGAGCGTATGACAGAGCTTGTGATGCAACGCCATACCGACGCTGCCGAGGACGCTGCCGCAGAGCCAGGCACCGCAGAGCGCATCGGCGCGCGCTCCGATGTCCTGGGGCGCCCGACGGATGACCGGCAACGATCGCGCGATCGCAGCAATGCCTTCCTGCGCCATCAGGTCCATGACGGGATTGCTGTCCTGCGCATAGAGCCCTTCGGCGGCATGCGCAACGGCATTGATGCCGCTGGTGACGCTGAGCCCCACGGGCAGCGTGCGCGAAAGCTCCGGGTCATAGATGACCGTGCGCGGCAGCACGCGGGGATCCTTGCCCGTCTTCTTGAGCCCCGCCTCCGTCAGTCCGTAGATCGGCGTCATTTCGCTGCCGGCATAGGTGGTCGGGATCGCGACGATCGGCAATCCCGAATCCAGCGCGATGGCTTTGCCAAGCCCGGTGGTCGAGCCCCCGCCGATGGCGACCGCGCAGTCGGCGTCGAGCCGCAATGCAAGCTCACGCGCTTCCCGTGCAGTTTCGATCGGCACATGCATCACCGCGCGGTCGAAGATGCCCGCAGCCTGCGACCCGAGCATTTCCGCCACAAGCTCAGCCTGGCCGCGCTGCTCGGGCGTCGACAGCACGAGCGCCCGTCGCGCGCCCAGCGTGTCTATCTCGCGCGCGAGATGCTGCAGCGAGCCCGCGCCGAAGACGACGCGCTGCGGATGGCTGGTGTAGATGAAGTCGCGCATGGCAGTCAGCGTGCGAAGTGAGGAGGAATCTGCGCGTCGATGTTCACCCACACGCTCTTGACCTGCGTGTATTCGCGCATCGCATCGAATCCCATCTCCCGGCCGTAGCCGCTCTGGCCCACACCGCCGAAAGGTGAACCGGGGTTCACGCGCTTGTAGCTATTGATCCAGACCATGCCGGCATGCAGGTCGCGCGCCACCCGATGCGCTCGCTGCAGGTTGCTGGTCCACAAGCCACTGCCCAGGCCGTAGTCGGTGCCGTTGGCGATCTCCATCGCCTCTTCGTCGGACTTGAAGGTGAGCACCGTGACGAAAGGACCGAAGACCTCTTCCTGCGCCACACGCTCGCGGTAGGACTTCGCTCGCACCACTGTCGGCTCGACGAAGCAGCCGCCCGCCAGCTCGCCGCCCGGTGAACGGCCGCCGGAAAGAACCTCGCCGCCCTCGCCTTTCGCAACATCGACATAGCTCAGGACGCGCTCCTGATGCTGGGCGCTCGTGAGCGGACCCATCTCGGTTTCTTCGTCCAGCGGGTTGCCCAGACGGATCGACTGCGCAAGCGGAATGAACTTGTCGAGAAACGCATCGGCGATCTTCTCGTGCAACATCAGCCGCGAACCTGCGATGCAGGCCTGCCCCTGGTTGTGAAAGATGGCCCACGCACTGCCATTGATCGCAGCCGGCAGAAAGGCATCCTCGAACACGATGTTCGGTCCCTTGCCGCCCAGTTCGAGCTGGACCTTCTTCAGGTTGCCCGCGCTCGCCTGAACAACGCGCCGTCCGGTGGCGGTGCTGCCCGTGAACGCGATCTTCGCGATGTCTGGATGCTCGGCGATGTACTGCCCAACGACGTGTCCCAGTCCCGGAACCATGTTGACCACGCCATCGGGCATCCCGGCTTCCGCCATCAGCTCGACGATCTTCAACGAGCTCAGCGGCGTGATCTCCGCCGGCTTCATCACGATGCAATTGCCGGCCGCAAGTGCGGGCCCCATCTTCCAGCTCGTGAACATGAGCGGGAAATTCCACGGAACGACCTGACCGACGATGCCCACCGGCTCACGCAGCGTGTAGTTCAGAAAGCCCGCCTCGACCGGAATCGTCTCGCCCTGGAACTTGTCCGCCATGCCCCCGAAGTACCGGAAGCAGGCAGCCGTGCGCGGCACGTCGAGCCGCCGCGAATCGCGCACCGGATGCCCGGTATCCAGCGATTCGAGCCGCGCCAGTTCCTCCGTATTGGCCTCGATCAGATCCGCGAGCTTGAGCAATATCCGCCCCCGATCCGCCGCCGCCATGCGGCTCCACAGCGGAAAAGCCCGCTTCGCCGCAGCCACAGCCTTGTCCACGTCGGCCTTCCCGGCGAGCGCGACGTCAGCAATCGTCGAGTTGTCGAAAGGGTTCAGCGTTGCCAAGGTCTCGCCGGACTCTGCGTCAACGAACCGCCCGTCGATGAAAAGCTGGTGCCGAATGGGTGTCTTCAGCCCCGCCGCCCTTTGAATGTCTGCGAGAGTCATGGCTTCCTGCCGTAAAGTTTTGATCATTGAGTCTTGTCGGCCAACCATGGATAGCGGGCGGTGTCCTTGCCGGCATAGTCGGGGTCGAGATAGATGAAGCAACGCTGAATGAGCCAATCGCGGACCTCAAACACATCGCACCAGCGGCCTGCGCCCCATTCAGGTACACCCGCCCGCCAAGGTCCGTCAGCGTGCTCCCCGAAGCTTGTGCCCTCGCAGGCGAAGGTGTCGGTGCCCGTGAAGATCCAGTTGAAGCCCGCGTAGTCATGCCGGATGGACTTTCCACGGCTGCCGACCTCGCCGAACAGTTGGCCGATCTGCGCCTTGCCATTTGCGAGGCCCCACTTCGGAAAGTAGACCTGTGCGTCTTCCGCAAACAGGTCGAGGATCGAGCCGCCGGTGGAAGTGACCCCGCCGTTGTCGTATGCCTTCAGGTATTCGAGGGCGACCGACTTGCGTTGCTCGTCGGTCATCGTCTGACGTGTGAGTGCCATGGTGGGTCTCCTTCTTTCACTTCGACGTCCGCTTGCGACTAGAACTGGACGGGGATTTCGGGGCTCTCGCCCTGCTGGATCTCGTACACCAGACTGGGCGACCCGTTCTCCCAGACCAGCAGCATCGAGCGCTTCGGGCTGAAGCCCTGATGCCTGCAGTAGGCGGGCATGGCCGCCATGTCGCCGGCCTTCATGATCACGCGCGCCATCGGCTTGCCCGTGTTCTTGTCGCCGCAGTCCCAGTGGATTTCGTCCGTCATCTGGAAGAACCACTCGACGCGGTCATTGCCATGGATGATCGGCAGGATGTGCTCCTCCGTCGTCGGGCACATGAAGCTGTGCTTCACGACTGAAGTGAAGCTCGGGTTCCACGTCACCTGCGAACGGCTGAGGAAGCCGAAGAGGTTGAAGGCATGCACTTCGTTCTCGAAGCCCGGCTCAGGATGCAACTCTGGCTGGGCTTGCGGAACATCTGCGAAAGCGCGGTTGATGGGCGCACCCCGCTCGTCGCTGCGCAGATCGAGATCGCCTTTGAGGCCGACGCAGCGCTTGGCCAGTTCGCGCGCTCGGGTGATCTTGGCGGTGTTGTTGCCGTTCTTGCGACCGTAGGGTGAGCCGGTTTCCTGCGGTGCCGAGAACGGATCGAAGCTCTCGTTGGTCCAGTCGTCGAGCATGGCTTCGAAGGTCGCGCGGATCTGGGCGGTCGGGAAGTTCTCCAGCAAGTCGATACCGGCTTCCTTCATCGTGCCGTTGAAGCTGCCGGCATACAGGTCCACCGACTGATAGTGGTTGACCGTGCCGACCACATCGTCGAAGTTGACCCATCCATAAAAGAATCCCCAGGCGACGTCGCGCATGAGCGCGCGCAGGTAATTGCCGATGTCCATCGTGTGGCTCATGGGCCGGCCGTCGCGGGTCTTCCAGGTGACGTGGGCGAAATACTCGTCGCGGCGGAAGCCGAAACTCCCAAGCGAGAAATCCTTGTAGCCAAGCGTGGCGTCGGGTTGCGACGCGATGACGTTGGCGAGTTCAGCGGGTGCGTTCATGGAGGTGCTCCTTTTGAATCAATGCTGGCGGGTGTGGCTCAGTGGGTCTGGCAGATGTCTGCCCACTTTTCGACGGAGAGGTCGCCCTTGCACGTTTGCAGGACGATCACTCCCGGATCGCCTGCGACGCGAAATTGATAGGCGGTGTTCTTCGGCAATAGCCCCTGATGGCCCCGCGTGAGCTTCATCCAGCCCATCTTCTGGCCTTTGGGCTCGCCCTTCACGAGCACTGCGCCGTTCTTGTTTTCGTCCGGGACGGTCTGGCTCGCGTCCAGCTTGACCAGATGCACCTCCACCTCACCATCCATCACCAGCGCGAACTCGTCATGCGCGCTCGTGTACCAGGGCGACGTACCTTCGGCGCGAAGCGCCTCCAGCACGTAGATCTGGTTCTGGCCGAAAACGACCTTCTCGTACGGCTTGCTCTTGTTCGCGATATCGAAGCAGTTCGACATCGCGTAGTGCCGGACGTCATCGTCGATCGGCTCGACATGGCCCTTCTCGAAATGCTTCAGCGACCCGAAGCGGGTCTGGTAGGCAGTGGTCATGGGTTGTCTCCTGAGTGGAAGGGGCAGCGTTTCTGCTGCGGTGAACGCACTGTAGGAAACAGGGACCGTCTGCGGTAGGCATCAAAACCGGGCCGCATTGTTCGCCGATTCCGGTCAATCGGCAGGGTTTACCCGATCGGACGAGTCTTCGACGCGGGCTGCATGGCCAAGCGGTTTACACGTCGGCGATCAAGTCCGCGGGCAGGAGCCCGCGTTCAACCATGGCAGCGTCCCATGGCGGCACCCGTGTGAAAGCCGCCGTGATGTGCTCGATGAACAACTTGAGCTTGAAGGCATTGCGCGAAGTCCCCGCATAAACCGCGCTCAGGGAGAACGACGACAGCTGGTGCTCAGCAAGAACGACCCGCAGGTCGCCGCGGAGGATCGCATCTCCGGCCACCAGCGTCGGCAGGCAGACGATCCCGGCGTGCTCCATGGCGTATTCGCGCAGCAGATGCACGCTGTTCGTCAGCAATGCCGCGCTCATGTAGAGCGTGATCTGTTCGCCTTCATGGTGAAACGTCCAGCGGTCGCGCGTCGGATAGCCCGAATACAGCCCCAGCGTGTGCTTGTGCAGATCGCGCGGACTCTCCGGCGTGCCGTGCATGCGCAGGTATTCCGGCGTGGCGCAGAACACGCGCCTCACCGGAAAGAGCGGCCGCGACACCAGTTCGGTCGAAGCGGCCGGAAAGATCTGCAGCGCGCAATCGACGCCTGCCTTGACTGGATCGACGACCGCGTCGCTGACGATCAGCTCGAGGTGAATATCCGGAAAGCTCACCTGGAACGCCCGCAGCAAGGTCGCGAAATGACCGAGCACGAACCCCGTCAGCGCATGAATTCGCAGCGTGCCCGTCGGCCCGACCCGCGCGCCGCGCATCTGGTCCATGATGTCGTTGGCGCGGCCGACAAGCTCCGTGCAGTCGCGCAAGAAAGCCTGCCCCACGTCGCTGAGCCTCACGACGCGCGTGCTGCGATGAAAGAGCGGCGCGCCAACGTGATCCTCGAGCTGCTTGACGCGGCTCGTCACCACCGACTTCGCGACGCGCATCTGCCGTGCGGCCTCCGCGAAGCTCTGGGTCTGCGCAACGCGGACGAAGGTCTCGATGTTTTCCAGGCGATCCATGGCTTGGCAATGTAGCGGTGAGCGGGGCAATGCGCTCTGAGGGTCGGTGCTAACCTCGGCGGGATGTTCAATCCCTCCCAAGAGGAAGTGCGTCGTTTCTTCTGCGACGTCTTCGCCAAGAGCCGTCGCGGCGAGCCGATGGAAGCGCTCGAAATCATCGCCAGCCGATGGATTGACGAGCACCCTGAATACCACCCCGATCTTGCCGACGCCGAGGCCGCAGTGGCGCGCGTGTACGACGGCAAGGACGGACGCGAGAATCCATTCCTGCATCTGTCGATGCATCTGTCGATCAGCGAGCAGTGCTCGATCGATCAGCCGCGCGGCATCCGGCAGGCTGTCGAACTTCTCGCTGCGCGCCGCGACTCGTTGCTCGACGCGCACCATGAGGCCATGGAGTGCCTCGGCCAGATGATGTGGGAAAGCCAGCGCGCCGGCCGCCCGCCTGACGGCGACGCCTACGTCGCCTGCGTTCAGCGGCGCGCCACGCGCGACTGATTCGCGCCCGCTTCGCGCAGCAGCGCGATCAGAGCCTGCCTCGCGGGTGATGCTTCAGCGTCGGTTCGCAGCAGGAGACCCACTGGCTCTTCGGTGCCGGCCGTGTCGATCGCCAGCCGCGCAAGCCGTCCCGAAGCCAGGTCGTCGGAAGCGGCGCCGATCGGTGTGAACCACAGGGCGTCCGATCGAACCAGCAACGCACGCGCCACCGAGAGGTCCAGCGTCTGGGTCGTATGGGGCGGCAGGCGCAGCCCGAGCCCCGAAAGAAAGCTCTCGGTGTGATGGCGCGGAATGGTGCCCTCCCCGTAGATCACGAGCGGATAGGCCAACACATCCTGGACCGACGGCGTCCCGGCCGCCAAGGGGTGGCCGGCCCTTGCGATGACGGCCAGCGGCTCGGTGTAGAGCAATTCGAAGGTCAGCCCCGTCATCAACTGCGGGTCGCTCATGCGACCTGCGACCAGGTCCAGGTCTCCCGCTCGAAGGGCGTCGAGCAAGGACGCGTTGGCGCCCGTCTGGACTTGCACTTGCAGCGAAGGGACGCGCTCGCGCAGCGCAGCCAATGCTGGCGGCAGCAGTGAGGGCCCGACGCTGGGCAGCGCGCCTATACGAAGCCGCTCTGGACGTTCGCCGGACGCCGGAATCACGGCCTGGGCGCTTGCATCGAGGGCATCGAGCACCCGCAGCGCGTGCGCCAGCAGATGCTCGCCCGCGGCGGTGAACCCCTGGATGCCGCGCCGGCCGGCGGTGCCGCGCTCGACGAGCCGCGCTCCCGACAGTTCCTCGAGCTCAGCCAAGGTCTTCGAAACCGCGGGCTGGCTCAGTGCCAACCGCTCGGCGGCACGCGCCAGATGTCGCTCTTGGGCGACGGCCACCAGACAGCGCAGATGCCGCAGTTGAACGCCTCGGAGAAAGACTTCGGAAGAACTCGGCATCTGATTACTGCTGGTTATGAAAAATCGTTGATCCGTCAATTTACATCAGCAATGCGCATGAATAGAGTGGCGGTCATCCCATTCGAAAACCGGAGACAAACCGAATGTCCGATTCCACTTCGACGTCCAAGGCCACCAAGGCTGCGGGCCTGACGCCGCGCGACTGGCCGAGTCAACCCTCCTACGTCTATCCGGGCTACCGCTCGACGGTCAAGCGCGGCCCGACGCAGTCGCTGATCCCGCTCAAGGCATCCCTTGGCGAATTGCGCCAGCCCGTGTACGGCCACAGCAGCATCGGCGAACTCGACCACGACCTGACGCGCAACGCGCGCAAGAACGGCGAGCCGCTCGGCGAACGAATGATCCTCACCGGCCAGGTGCTCGACGATCACCGCCGCCCCGTGCGCAACACCCTGGTCGAAATCTGGCAAGCGAATGCATCGGGCCGCTACGTGCACAAGGTGGACCAGCACGACGCACCGCTCGACCCGAACTTCCTGGGCGCAGGTCGATGCCTCACGGACAACGAAGGCCGCTATCGTTTCCTGACGATCAAACCCGGCGCCTACCCATGGGGCAACCACCCCAACGCATGGCGGCCGCAGCACATCCACGTGTCGCTCTTCGGCGAGCACTTCGGCAGCCGGCTGGTGACGCAGATGTATTTCCCGGGCGACCCGCTCATGCAATACGACCCGATGATCACCGGCACGCCCGAGAAGGTGCGCAATCGACTGGTCTCGGACTTCAGCCTCGACGTTACCGAGGACGGCTATGCGCTCGGCTACGTGTTCGACATCGTGCTGCGCGGCGCCGACGAGACGCCTTTCGAAACCCGCTGAGGAGACCCGCATCATGATGAGCGCACTCGAAACCAATTTCGGCCAGACCCCATCGCAGACGGTCGGCCCCTACTTCGCCTACGGCCTCGCGGCCACCCAGTACGGCTATGACTTCGACCAACCCTTCGACGCGATCGTTGCACTTGATGGCGCGCGCGGCGAGCGCATCCGCCTTGAAGGCCGTGTCATCGACGGAGACGGCAATCCGATCAACGACGCCCTGATCGAGATCAGCCAACCCGACGGCACCGGCGCTTATCCGCAGTCGGTCGACAACGCAACCGAAATCGGCTTTCGCGCCTTCGGCCGCGCCGGCACGGGGACCGACGCGCAGAACCGCTACGTGTTCCACACGGTCAAGCCCGGCGCGGAATCGCCCGGCGAAGCCCCGCACATCAACATGATCGTGATGATGCGCGGCATGCTGCTGCACGCTTTCACGCGCGTCTACTTCAGCGACGAATCCGCGGCCAACGCCAAGGATGCCGTGCTCAACAGCGTGCCGGCCGAGCGTCGCAATACGCTCGTCGCCAAGCGCACCGAAACAGGCGGCGCGGTGACCTACCGCTTCGACATCCACATGCAGGGTCCGGCAGAGACGGTCTTCTTCGACGTCTGATCGAACGACGCGACCCCAAACGACAAAGCCCGCTCGAGCGGGCTTTGTCGTTGATGGGCGGGAGGCGCTGTATGCGCCTTAGACGCTGTGGACGCTGTCAGTCTTCGTGATGGAAGCGCGATTCCGGCACCGTCTTCAGATCGCCAGGAAGCGAACTGATGTAGGTGGCGAGTTCCTTGAGTTCGTCGTTACTGTACTTCTTGGCCTGGCCGCCCATGACGGCATGCGAACGGCCGACGTTCGGACGATTTGGCACCTTGTACGACTTCAGCGCGACGTAGAGGTAATCGGCATGCTGGCCCGCGAGCTTGGCAACCGAACCGTCGTTGGGTGTATTGAAGTTGGCGCCATGGCACTTGGTACAGGCGTTGTCCTTGTCGCGTGAAATGAGCGCCTGCACGTGTTCGCTCGGCGCCTTGGGCGTCGCGGGCGGCGCGACGCCTTCGTTGAGTCCGAGCTGGCTGTAGTAGGCGGCCAGGTCAGCCATGTCCTGCTCGCTCAGCGTGTCGGCGATGGCGCGCATGGTTGGGTGCTTGCGCTCGCCACCCTTGTATTGGGTGAGCGCCGAAACGATGTACGTAGCGCTTTGGCCCGCGATCATCGGCACCTTGTGAATCTCGGGGAAGCTCGCCTGGTAACCAATGATGCCGTGGCAACCCATGCACATCGCGGTCTTCTTGGCCCCATTTTCGGCATTGCCCGTGATCTTCTGGGCTTGGGCCGAGACCGTCACGCAAGCGACAGCGAAGGCAAACATCGTGGTCAACAACTTGTTCATTTTGCGCGCACAATCTCGTGGAGATACAAGGTTCAAATCAACATTTGATTATATGGGGGCTCTTCGCGAGGCCTCATAAGCGAAGCAGTCGAAGTGCTCGCAGCACAGATCGATGTTGTGTTCTTTCAACCACCCTTCCCAATGCCATCCATGAAATTCAAGGGTTCAGACAATTACGTCGCCACGCAGGATCTGATGCTCGCGGTCAATGCGGCCATCACGCTCAAACGACCGCTGCTCGTCAAGGGCGAGCCCGGTACCGGCAAGACGATGCTTGCCGAAGAGGTCGCGCAGGCGCTCAATCTGCCGCTGCTCCAGTGGCACATCAAATCGACGACGAAGGCCCAGCAGGGCCTGTACGAATACGACGCGGTGAGCCGGCTGCGCGACTCGCAATTGGCGGACGTCGACGGCGGTGAGCGCGTCAAGAACATTCACAACTACATCGTCAAGGGTGTGCTGTGGCAAGCCTTCACCGCCGACGAGCCGGTTGCTTTGCTGATCGACGAAATCGACAAGGCCGATATCGAATTCCCGAACGATCTCTTGCGCGAACTCGACCGCATGGAGTTCTATTGCTATGAAACGCGCGAACTGATTCGCGCCAAGCACCGGCCGGTGGTGTTCATCACCTCCAACAACGAAAAAGAGCTGCCGGACGCATTCCTGCGCCGCTGCTTCTTCCACTACATCAAGTTCCCAGATTCGGAGACGATGAAGAGCATCGTCGCGGTGCACTTCCCGGGCCTCAAGCAGGAACTGCTCACCGCCGCGATGAAGACTTTCTACGACGTGCGCAACTTGCCTGGGCTCAAGAAGAAGCCGTCGACGTCCGAACTGCTCGACTGGCTGAAGCTATTGGTCGCCGAAGACATTCCGCTCGAAGCACTGCAGAGCAAGGACGACAAGGTTGCGGTTCCCCCGCTCGTCGGTGCGTTGCTCAAGAACGAGCAAGACGTCACCTTGTTCGAAAAACTCGTCTTCATGCAGCGGAACAACCGCTGAGGCGCTCCCGCGATGTGCGGATATGAGGATCTGAGGACCTGAAGATGGCTTTCGTTGAACCCATCACGCTCCGGGCGCGCGGCATCGCCCTCGTGCCCTTGTCGCTCGACCATGAGGAAGGGCTGCGCGAAGCGGCCGCCGACGGCGAGTTGTGGAACCTTCGAGTGACTTCGGTGCCGGAGCCCAAGGACACGCGCGCCTACGTCGAAAGCGCACTGCAAATGCGCGAAGCGGGCAACCGTTTCGCGTTTGCTGTGACCGACGAAGCCAGCGGAACTGTGCTTGGCACCACGAGCTTTCATGACATCCTGCCCGCCGTGAAACGCGTCGAAATCGGCTACACGTGGTACGCCAGCCGCTGCCAGCGCACGCACGTCAACACCACCTGCAAACTGCTGATGCTCACGCATGCTTTCGATGCGCTGGGTTGTCATGTGGTGGGCTGGCGCACCGACAACTTCAACCACGCCTCGCAGCGCGCCATCGAGCGTCTGGGTGCAAAGAAAGACGGCGTGATTCGCGGCCATGCGCTGCGCCGCGACGGCACCATTCGCGACACGGTGATGTACAGCCTGCGCTCGGGGGAGTGGCCCGAAGTGCGCGCCCAATTGCTCTACCTGCTGGACAAGCCCCGCTCGAGCCCACCGCCCCAGGAGTGATTCGCCATGCTGATCGACTTCTTCTACACGCTGCGTTCGGCGAAGCTGCCGGTCTCGGTCAAGGAATACCTGACGCTGCTCGAGGCGCTGCAGGCCGACGTCGTCGGCCCCAACTCCGACGGCGCCTTCAGCCTCGACGATTTCTACTACCTGTCGCGCACCTCGCTCGTGAAGGACGAGAAACACTACGACAAGTTTGATCGTGCCTTTGCCGCCTACTTCAAGGGCGTCGAGATGCTGGCGGACTTCACCAAGGAAGTGCCGCTCGATTGGCTGCGCAAGACGCTCGAACGCGAGTTCACGGCTGAAGAAAAAGCCAAGATCGAGAAGATGGGCTGGGACGAGCTCATGGAAACGCTCAAGAAGCGCTTCGAGGAGCAGAAGGAGCGTCACGAAGGCGGCAACAAGTGGATCGGCACCGGCGGCACTTCGCCTTTCGGCCATGGCGGCTACAACCCGCAGGGCGTGCGGATCGGCGGCGCAGGCAAGAACAAGAGCGCGGTCAAGGTATGGGACCAGCGGGCGTACAAAGATTACGACGACAGTCAGGAACTCGGCACACGCAACATCAAGGTCGCATTGCGCCGGCTGCGCAAGTTCGCCCGCGAAGGCCATGAGGAAGAGTTGGATCTGGACGACACCATCCGCTCGACGGCAGCGAATGCCGGCTACCTCGACATCAAGATGGTCCCGGAGCGGCACAACAACGTGAAGGTGCTCCTGCTCATGGACGTGGGCGGCACGATGGACGAGCACATCCAGCGGGTGGAAGAGTTGTTCTCGGCCGTCAAGACGGAGTTCAAGCACCTGGAGTTCTATTACTTCCACAACTGCGTCTATGACTTCATGTGGAAGAACAACCGGCGCCGCTTCTCCGAGAAGTTCGCGACCTGGGACATCATTCGCAAGTACAACAAGGACTACAAGCTCATCTTCGTCGGCGACGCGACCATGAGCCCCTACGAGATCCTGCAGCCTGGCGGCAGTGTCGAATACAACAACGAAGAAGCCGGCGCCGAGTGGATTCAGCGGCTGACGCACGCTTTTCCGAAGTTCGCCTGGATCAACCCGGAGCCGCACGGTGTGTGGCAGTACCGCCAGAGCATCGCGGTGATGCAGCAACTCGTGTCGCACCGCATGTATCCGCTCACGCTGCGGGGGCTTGAAGACGCGATGCGGCTGCTCTCGAAGTAGCCGCGCCACATCGGCACACATCGGCACACATCGGCACCACATCGGCACCACATCGGCACCACATCGCGTGCTTACATTTGGACAAATTCGTAAAAAATTTGTCACGGATAACCCGCTTTGCTCTAAAGTGACGCCTTAAGGATTCAATACGTACAACTCCAGAATCCTAGGAGTCATCGATGTCTGCACGACCTTTGCAAGCGTTCAATAGCGAGCTTCACGAGCAACCCTGGTCGTCGGACTGCATGGATGCCATGCTTCGCTCCTCCATGGACTACGTCTGTATTCGCGGAGTGCAACTCCCACTCGACAATCTGGTCGACCGCTCGTTCTTCGAGCCGGAGCGTTGCAAGCAACTTCGCGATCAACTCGCCGGCGCCCAACCTTTCCCCTACCTCGTGCTCGATGGCCTTTTTCATCCGGCACTGCTCGAACTTGTGGCCGCCGAGTTCGACGAGCTCCCCAGTTCGGAATGGACCGACGTCAGGACCAAGTACGAGTCGACACGGCGATCGGTCCCCGGCGTATCGCTCCACCCAGCTTCCCAGTTGTATTTCGACATCGTGAACTCGGGCTGGTTTACGGAATGGCTGTCGTCGGTCACCGGCGTTTCTTATTTGCTGCCCGACCCCAAACTGGTGGGAGGCGGGCTCCATGAAAGCAGGGAAGGCGCGACGTTCGCGGTGCACCGCGATTTCAGCCGCCACCGCGACATCGGCCTGCGCAATGCAATGGTGTTCATCACCTACCTGAACAAGGGATGGGACCCCGAATGGGGCTCGGCACTGGAGCTCTGGGACAAGAAGGCCGACCGCTGCGTGACTTCGATCCAGCCCGAATTTGGCCGGACGATCGTGATGCCGCACGGCCCCATGAGCTACCACGGGCACACTAAGCCGCTTCGCACCCCCGACAGTCGTCCAAGGCGTTCCGTCGCCGCGTATTTCTATACGAGCCCCGCAGCCGGCAAACGCCTGGGCGATGAATCCGCATCGAAGTTCATGCACACCGAACGGATGGACCAGGCCAAGGCCATCGCGCGAATGATCGTCCCGCCGATCGTCTGGGCACTGGGCCGCAAGCTTTTCGGTCGCTGACGACGGGCATCGCCCCGGGGTGGCCCATGCCCATGCTGTCAGAATGGCCGCATGCGTTGGGCGGTCCGATCTCTCACGCCGGCTTGGATGCCGGCGTTGTTATTTGCAAGCATCCTTCTTCTTCAGGGATGCAGCCTTCTGCCGCAAAAACAAACTGAAGCGACGGACACGTCGGCCCTCCCGGTCGCGGGCGCTTCCAGCGAATCGGGCAGCGGCTCTTTCTCCGTCGAAGTGCAGGCGCCTGATTCAGTCCGCGACTTCCTCGTGCGCAACCTCGAGATCCAGCGCTACAAGAAGCTCGACGACTTGGGCGCTGTCGAACTCTCGCGGCTGATGGTCGCCGCAGAGGGCAACGCGCGTGAGCTGCTCAACACACTGGGCTACTTCACGCCACGTCTCACGCTCGAAATGCAGGAAACGCCCGGCGCCAAGACGCCGCGCAACGTCAAGATCACCGTCGAGCCGGGTGAACTCACGCGCGTCAGCGATGTCCGCATCGATTTCAGCGGGCCGATCGCTGAAGACCCGAAGTCCGAAGCGCGCCGTGAAGCAATCCGCTCCGGCTGGTCGCTGCGCCAGGGCCAGCCTTTCAATCAACAAGCCTGGGACAACGCCAAGGCCGCCGCGCTCCGCAGCCTGACCGCCCGGCGCTATCCCACTGGCAGCATCGTCTCGAGCCGGGCCGAAATCGACGCCGATCGCGGTGAAGCCAAGCTCAGCGCGGCGTATGCGTCGGGGCCAGCCTATCGCTTCGGCCCGCTCGTGCTCCAGGGCAACAAGCGCTACGACGCGGACAGTATCCGGAGGATCGCGCGCGTCCCGACAGGCTCGGACTACGACCAGCAGCAGTTGCTCGATGCGCAGCAGCGCCTGGCGAGCAGCGGGTTCTTCGAATCGGTGTTCCTCACGCTCGACACGCACGAATCCGACCCTCTGCTCGCACCGGTCATTGCGCAGCTGCGTGAGGCACCCTTTCAAAGAGTGGTCGCAGGCGTGGGTTTCACGACCGACAGCGGATTGCGGCTGTCGCTCGACCACATCCACAACAGCATGCCGCTGCTCGGCTGGAGAGCAGTCTCCAAGCTTTCGCTCGACAAGGACGAGAAATCGCTCGGAACCGAATGGAGCGCCATTCCGGGCGACGATGGCTGGCGCTCGTTCACGTCGGCCGGACTGAAGAGCGAAGTCTCGGGCAGCTACACGGTCGACAGCGGGCGCCTGCGCGGCGGGCGCAACCAGAACAGCGACCACATCGACCGCAGCTACTTCCTGCAATACGACTACGCGGTGAATCACGGCTTCAATCCACCGCCATCGGCGTCCGCACTGAGTCTGAACTGGGGCTGGACCGGCCGCTACTTCGACAACGCCGCCGCGCCGACTCGAGGCTACGGAATCTCGTTGGAGCTGGGCGCGGGCTACACGCTCAGTGGCGAACGCGATCCCTTCACGCGGACTTACGCGCGGTGGGTCGGCTTCCTGCCCGCGGGCAGCGTACAGGCTGGCGACAGCGGCACGCCGGCACGCCAGGCGCGCATTCAATTGCGTGCCGAGGCTGGGGCAGTCGTCGCAAAGGACACCGCGCAAATTCCATCGACACTGGGCTTCCTGACCGGTGGTGACACCACCGTGCGCGGCTATGGGTTCCGATCCATCGGCGCAGTCAAGCCGGATGGCCAGATCATCGCCGGACGCTATCTCGGCGTAGGCAGCATCGAGTACCAGCGCCCTTTCGTCTATGACGGCAAATTCACCGATTGGGAAAGCGCGGCCTTCGTCGACGTGGGTGCAGTGGCCGACCAGCCCAGCGAAATGCAGGCCAAGGTGGGGGTGGGCGTCGGGGCTCGATGGCGAAGCCCCATCGGGCCGGTCCAGATCGATGTGGCGTACGGCGTGCAGGTGAAGTCCTTCAGGCTGCATCTGCGCCTGGGTTTCACCTTCTGAGGTCCTCAGAGCCTATGCCGACTGAACCATCCGAGATGCAAGAAGCGCCGGCCTCGCCTGACGGGCGCCCGCGTGGGCGGCGCGTGCTGCGCGTCATTGCGTGGGCGGTGACGGGGCTGGTGACGCTGGTGCTGGCGCTCGCCGCCGGTGCCTGGTGGTGGCTCGGAACTGACGAATCGCTTGCGTTTGCACTGGCGCGAACCGCGCGCTACCTGCCTGCCGGTCAGAGTCTTGAGAGCCGCGACGTGTCGGGCTCCTTGCGAGCCGGAGGACGCATCGGATGGTTGCGCTGGCAAAGCGAGACGCTCGCGGTGGAAGTGAACGGAGCGCGAATCTCCTGGCGGCTCGCGCCGCTGCTGAAGCGCAGGGTGCAATTGGGCGAAGTGCATGCCGACCGCTTGCTGATCGAAAAGCGCGGGCCGACCACGGACCAACCTGTTGAGCCGCTTCAGCAGATCGTGCTGCCGGTCGAAATCGAGGTGCCTTTTTCCGTCGACTTGTTGCAATGGGCCGGTCCGCCGGCTCTGCAAGCCACGAAGCTCGAGGGTAGCTATCGCTACGTCAACGAGCATCACGTGCTCGAAGTCGCCGGCGTCGACGTGGCTGATGGCCATTACGGTGCGCACGTCGATCTTCAGGGACCAGCGCCCATGGCGCTCGATGCCAGTTTGAAGGGACGCGTGCGCGCGCTCCTGCCCGAAGATCGGTCCATCGACATCCTGGCCGAAGCGTCCGTCAAAGGGACATTGGCCGGAGCCGATGCCCGTCTGGCTGTCGATGCGCAGCTCCAGCCCGTGGAGGAAAGCGCGGAGTCGCCGATGCGCGCGCAGTTGCAGGCGAACATCGCGCCGTGGCAGCCGCAGCCCGTGATCGACGCTCACGCGGAGTTCGAGAACATCGACCTTTCCACCCTATGGCCGCAAGCGCCCGCGAGCTTGCTGACGGGTGAGGTCGAGGCCGGACCCGATGCGGCCGCCGGCGAGAAAAACTGGAAAGCCCATGCCAACATTCGCAATGCAATTGCCGGACCCTGGGACACCGGCAAGTTGCCCGTCGAGCAGATCGAGGCGCAAGCCGGCTTCGACGGCAAGAGCTGGACTTTTCCCGACGCAACGGTGCATCTGGGCAGCGGTCGTATTCAGCTCAAAGGCAGTTGGAGCCCCGCGCCGGAGCCCTGGAAGGCGCATGCCAGCGTGATCGGAGTGCAGCTCGGCGAATTGCATACCGAGCTTGCCGGCGCGCCCTTGAATGGCACGGTCACGGCCGATCAGCAAGGCGACGCGATCCGCTTCGACGTCGCGCTGCGCGCCGCGGGCGGTGCCGGCCTGCAGGGCTTGCGCCTGCAACGCGCGATCGCACAAGGACAGTGGCGGAACGAGGTGCTCGATCTGAAGTCGATGCGCATCGAAGCGCAACACGCCAGCATCGATGGCCGCTTGCAAGTGCGGGTCGCGGAGCAAGCCGGCAGCGGCAACCTGAATCTCATCGTTCCTGGCGGCACTGCGCAGTTGCGAGGGCGCATTGCGCGCACCACCGGCGACGGCCAGGTTAGCGCGCAGATCAACGACGCAGCCAGCCTGCAGCACTGGATTGAAGGGCTGCCCGAATTGGAAAGCGTGTTTGCCGGCGCGGCCATGCAGGGCAATGCGCGGCTCGATGCCAGTTGGAAAGGCGGATGGCAGGCGGTGCAGCGCCGGTTGCAGAACGCGAGCGAGCCCGCACCGCGAGGCAGCGTGGAGCCGACGGTGCAGGCCACGTTGACGGTTCCCAAGCTCGACCTCCGGCTTCCGCCACCGCAGACCGGGGACGCGACTTCAGTCGCGCTCAACGGGCTGCGCGCCGACTTGTCCGGCAGCCTCGCACAGGCCACGCTGACGCTCAACGGCGAGGCCACCAGCGG
Organism: Variovorax sp. 10N420; assembly: GCF_056394705.1. Lineage (NCBI taxonomy): Bacteria > Pseudomonadati > Pseudomonadota > Betaproteobacteria > Burkholderiales > Comamonadaceae > Variovorax > Variovorax sp. 10N420. The sequence continues at coordinate 120,643 of NZ_JBFTIJ010000003.1, forward strand.
TACTCGCAAGATCACTCTCGACACGCGCGCGAGCGGCGGCATCGAGCGTGCCAACCAGTGGCACGCCGCCATCGCCACATTGCACGCGCAGATCAACGACAGCGAGCGTCCCGGCCCTTGGACGGTGGAACTTCGCCGCGCCGTCAGCGCCACCGTTCGCACCGTCGATGGCAACCCTTCGCGCCTTGAAATCGAAGCGTCGGGCGCTACGGCGGAACTGCACGGGCCGCTGCCCGGCACGGTGACGGTCGATTGGCAGCCGTTGCGCTTCAGCAGCAGCGGATCGGGCGATGCGCGCGCCATCCGCCTTCAATCGAAGGGGACGCTGAAAGGCCTGCCCATGGCCTGGCTCGAGGCGGCTGGCGAAACGGATGCACTCGCCCGGATCGGATTCAGCGGCGACTTGCTTTTCAACGGCGAATGGGACGTCGACGCCGGCGACACCCTGCGCGCGCACGCCCGCGTCACGCGCGAGAGTGGGGACATTCGCGTACAGGCAGGTGAAGCGGCCCTGGTCACTCGAATCACCAGCCATGGAACCGGCGCAGCAAGCGAAATCACGATGGATGCCGCCGGCCCCGGCGTCAGCACGCCCGCAGGGCTGCGGCAAGCCGAACTCAAGCTCGACGCCGAAGGCGACACAGTGCGTGGCAGCCTGGCGTGGGACAGCCAGCGCGCCGGCGAGATCCGCGTCGAGGCCAGCACGCGGCTGCAGAAGCGCCCGGGCGGCTGGCAGTGGGCGTCGGACGCGCCGCTCGCCGGTCGCGTCACCGCGCGAATGCCCAACTTGGGCGTCTGGTCGATGCTGGCGCCGCCGGGATGGCGTATTGCCGGCACGCTCCAGGCCGACGCCACCCTTTCCGGCAACCGGGCAGAGCCACTGTGGAACGGCACGCTCGGCGCCGACGAGCTTGCGTTGCGCGCACTCGTCGAAGGGCTCGACCTGCGCGCCGGACGCCTGCGAGCCACGCTGGCAGGCAACCACGTCGACGTCACCGAGTTCACCCTGAAGGGCGGCCTGGGCAGCCAGACTCGCATTCCCGGCCAGAGCGGCAACATCAGCACCGCAGCAAGCGAAGCGTCGCGCGACGGCGGCACCCTTTCGGCAAGCGGCCAGATCGCATGGGGCTCCGCGCCAACGGCTGGAGCAGGGACGGGAATCCGCATGGCTATGCAGGCGCAAGTTCGGTCGCTGCGCGTGCTGGTGCGCTCGGATCGGCAAGTGACGCTTTCGGGCGATCTGCAGGCCAAGCTCGACAACGGCCAGTTCACCGTCCGCGGCGACCTCAAAACCGACCGCGCCGTCATCATCCTGCCCGAGCAGACCGCGCCGAACCTGGGCAGCGATGTGGTGATCCGCTCGGCGGCGCGCGACCGCGAAGCACAGGAGGAAGCCAAGCGGCAGGCCGAAGCCAACGGGGGCCAAGTTGCCACTGCACGGACCGCCAAGCCGCCGGACATCAGGGTGAGCTTCGACCTCGGCAACGATTTCGCCGTGCAGGGGCATGGCCTCACCACGCGGCTGGCGGGCAAGCTCGACATTCACAGCACCGCACTGGAAGCGCTGCCGCGTGTCACGGGCGAGGTCAGGACCGTCAGCGGTCAATTCCGAGCCTACGGCCAGCAACTCACCGTCGAGACCGGCATCGCGCGCTTCAATGGCCCGGTCGACAATCCGCAACTGGACATTCTCGCCATCCGGCCGAATATCCAGCAGCGCGCCGGCGTTGCCATCACGGGTACAGCGCAATCACCCCGCGTGCGGCTGTATTCCGAACCGCAGCTGTCGGACCAGGAGACGCTCTCATGGCTCATGCTCGGACGCGCGTCAGCCACCAGTGGCGGCGAATCCGTCCTGTTGCAACAGGCTGCGCTGGCCCTTCTCGGGGGTTTGGGCAGCGGCGGAACAGGCGGCGGACTCGCCAGCCGCTTCGGCCTGGACGAGATCGGCTTCAAGGGCCCGGGCAATGGCGGCGACGTGCGCGAATCGGCAGTTACCGTCGGCAAACGCTTTGCGCGCGATTTCTACATCACCTATGAACGCAGCCTTGCCGGCACGTTGGGCACGCTCTTCATCTTCTATGACCTTACCCAGCGCCTTACGCTGCGCGGGCAAGCGGGGCAACCGAGCGGGCTCGACCTGATCTACACGGTGCGGTTCGACTGAACTGGTAAAGTTGCGGCCGCTCTCGTCCTCGTAGTTCAATGGATAGAACGGGGTCCTCCTAAGACTCAGATACAGGTTCGATTCCTGTCGAGGGCACCATGTGCCTCCTCACGTGTCCGCGTCCACCGCGGAGAACCGCCGCTTACCAAGCCGCCAGCACACGCAGCACCACCGCGGCGACAACACTCGCGATCGCGATCAGTGCAATTCGTCCCCAAGGCACCCCCAATCCGATGGCCTTCAGGGGCTCGTGCGTCAAGTCTGCACGGTGCAGGGCCGCAAAGGTACTGAAATTCTGCATGTCGGTTGATGATTTCGCCATGGATCGATTGTCTTGATGGCCTACGCCGACGCCCAAGGAAAAATCGCACACTTTAGTTTTCAGTTTTTCGAGCCAGAATCGACCCGGCCGGCGCCGCTGCCCGTCACCGCATACCCATTTGCGCGACAGGCAGACCGACGCTGGCGCCATACTGCATCCGCCCCAGGAAGGAGGTCACCTCATGGCCCAGCACGCAATTTCTGCTGTCCACTACAAGGACGGGAAAATCGATCTCGTCGCCATCCACCCGGTGGTCCACAAAGAGTTGGGCTCGAGCGGATTGGCTCTCGGCTCTGCGCAGCGCATCAGCCTCGACGAGTGCCTCCAACTTCTTGCGGCCGGCGAAGAAATTTGCCTGGTTCGCCGCACCGAAGATCACACCTGGGAGATCACCTGGGACGTTGAGCTTGGGCCGAGCGGAAAGGAAATCACCAGCGTCGACCTGACCGACCGGCCCAACACCGCGTTGCAAGACCTCCCGAGGTGGGAATAAACCGCCCTTCGGCGCAAAGTTAAAATCCATCGCCCATGCCACGCTGGCTCATTGCCTCCTTCTTTGCGTTTCTGCTGTCTTGCTACGGCTTCGCGACCATCGCGCAAGCCGGAGGGAGCGAGCCGCACGACGGCACCAGCAAGCTCGTGACCGTAGTGCAAGACGCCTCTTCCATGGGCGATCCGCTCAACCCTGACGCGAACGATGAGACGGCGGGCCTGGATGAGGCAAGCCCCGACTTCACCGAATGCCTGACCGGCGGACAACCGCTGGTGGTCGAGGCAATCGCGTCCGCATGGCCGCCCCGATCGGCCGCGAACAGCTCGCCTTCTCCCTGGCTCGAGCGGCCCAAGCGGCCACCTCGCAGCACCGCCCTCCCCGTCTAAGCCTCGCCGCCTCGAGAGCCTTTGGCTCCGCTTTTCTCTCGATGCGAGCGCCTGCATCGCGCATCCGTGCGCCCGATGTGCTTATCCGGCGGCGACAGCCGCTCCCCGTACAGGAAGAATCACCATGCGTCTCACCACCAAGGGCCGATTTGCAGTCACCGCCATGATCGATGTGGCACTGCAAGGCGCCGCGGGCCCCGTCAACCTGGGCTCCATCAGCCGCCGACAGCGGATTTCGCTGTCGCACCTCGAACAACTCTTTGCCAAGTTGCGCCGCCACAACCTGGTCGAGTCCACCCGCGGCCCCGGCGGGGGATATTCGCTCGGCAAGAAGCCAGCGGAGATCACCGTCGCGAGCATCATCATGGCGATCGACGGCATCGCGGACGACACGGCAAGGCCCCTGTCGGGTGATGTGCCAGGCGCGGTGGATCGCCACGCGACAGACGAACTCTGGGCCTCCGTCCGCCATCGCGCGGTGGAATTTCTCGACTCGATCACGCTGCAGAGCCTGGTCGACGAACAGATCGCGCGCGGTGTGGAAGTCGAAAGACCGGGTCGCCGCGTTGTCGTGCCCGCCGCGCGCGTGAAGCCGGCGCCCATCAACGCGCCGAACTCGGTTTTCGCGCTGGGAAGCATGCTGGCAAAGCGCTCTTGATGTGGACTTGAGCGCGTCGCAGGAATCAAATTGCGCGAGCGGGGCGTTCGCAAAGTAGAACGCCCTATGCTCTCGCATTCAATATGACTTCCTCGCATTCTTCGACGCGCGATCTCGCTGTTCTCATCGGCCGCTTCCAGCCATTTCATGAGGGCCATCTTTCCCTTCTGAGGCAGGCGCTCGACGCGGCCACCCATGTGGTCGTGGTGATCGGCTCGGCATTTCAGGCCCGCTCGCCAAAGCACCCATTCACCTGGGAAGAGCGAGCGGAGATGGTGCGCCGGGCCCTGCCTGCACTGGAACAGCAGCGCGTCATGTTCGTGCCGGTGCGGGACTATTTCAACGAGGCGCGATGGTTGGCGGCAGTCCGACGAGGCGTAGCGCAGGCCCTGGCTGAGCACAGCGTTGAAAAACCGTCTTCGACCGTGCTGGTCGGACACATTCGGGACGCGACGCGCGAATACCTCCGCGAATTTCCAGAATGGTCGCTTCAGCTTGGAGAAAGCCTGCCCATTCGCCCCGCGAGCGCTATGCGCGATGCCCTGTTCGCCACGCCCTCCAAGGCCCTCGTCGAGTTGGCAAAGGAGGTTCCCGCAAGCACTGCGGACTTCCTCAGGGATTGGAGCGCACAACGCCTCTTCGAGGCACTTCAGCAAGAGGCTGCGGTGCTTCGCGAATACGACGCATCGTGGGCATCGGCACCCTATCCGCCGGTGCTGGTGACCGTCGACTGTGTGGTGAAGTGTCAGGACAAGGTCTTGCTCATCGAACGTGGGCACGCGCCTGGCAAAGGACTGCTCGCCGTGCCGGGAGGATTCCTGGAACAGCGCGAAACGACGCTGCAGGCCGCCTTGCGCGAGTTGGACGAAGAAACGCACCTCGCGCTCCCGCCTGCCACGCTGCGCGCGGCCCTGAGGGCCAACGACGTGTTCGACCGGCCCGACCGGAGCCAGCGCGGACGCACCATCACCCACGGGCATTTCTTCGATCTCGGAGAGCGCGAGCTCCCATCCTTGCAGGCGGACGACGATGCGGCCGCCGCCGACTGGGTGCCGATCGCGCACCTGCTGGAGCGGGAAGATCGTTTTCTGGATGATCACTTCCAGATGCTCGACCACTACCTCGGCCTGTTGCCCCTTTTGCCGCGCCAGGGATCGCTGTAGGCAGCGGACGACGTCCGCCCGCAGCCTTTTCCGGCAGCGAAACGCCCAAGCGCGGCCTAAGGTGAATACCTAGGCATTAAAAAGAGCCCTTCGCGAAACCTCCGAGACGCGTTGGCCGGTCAGGCACGCCCCCGACGACGATTTCCTCCTCCCGGCGCTCATGGCGCCGTTGCACAGCGCCCTCCCGGGCGCTGTTTTTTGGACGGGCCCGCCATCAGGCCCGGAAGCAAAGAACGCTATTTCAGATCACGGCGAAGCGTCTGGACGTCAGCGTGAAGGCTTCGCGCCCACTCACGCCGCTCGCGTCCATGCGACGGCTGTGGCTCTCCGAATCGGACAATTGCAAGCAGCGGCGGTGCTTTCAGCGTATTCCAGACGGACGTGAGCAGGTTGTCGTCGTCGATGTATCGCGGCGCATAGCTGGTCTCCCCCGAAGCCGCATCGGCAAACCGCAGGGCGGCGGGTTGCACCGGCGCACCGGAGGAGATGGCTGCTTGTAGAAGATTCGCATGAAAAGGAAGCAAGCCATGGCCGTCGCTGGTCGTTCCCTCCGGGAAGACGGCGATCACGTCCCCCTTGCGCAACGCCTCCGTCATGTGATGCACCACGCGCATGGCGTCGCGTCGCCGCTCACGCTCGATGTAGAGCGATCCGGCCCCAGTCGACAACGTGCCGATGACCGGCCAGTGCCGCACGACCGACTTGGAAACGAAGCGCACATGCCTCGCCGCATGAATCGTCAGGATGTCGAGCCACGAGAGGTGATTGCAGACCACCAGCACCGGCCCGTGCGTCGGCGGCGTACCTTGCACCGTCAAGCTGATCCCCATCAGGTTCAGCATTTGCTCTGCCCATTGCTGCACGCGGGCTTCGCGCTCGGCCGCCGATAGATGCGGAAACCGGGTCCGGATGGTCCACCAGCCTCCGAACACATGCGCGAGGGCTCGCAGCAGCCTGAGGCTCGCGGAAAGGGCCTGCATCGTGCGGGTCAGCCGTGAACGACGCGTCCGTCCACCAGCGTGTAGCGGGCACGTGCGTGCATGGCATAGCCGCCGAAGGGCGTGTGCTTGCCTTGGCTCCTGAGCGCGTCGGGCGTGACTTGCCATTCGTAAGCGGGGTCGACCACGCACAAATCAGCGGCACCACCCTCGGCCAGGCGACCCGCACCTGCGAAGCCGATCAGGCGCGCGGGCGCGGCGCTGACGACCTCGATCGCACGCGACAGCCCCGCACCGCTTTGCTCGCCCCACTGCAGCGCGAGCGGCAGCAGCAATTCAAGGCCCGTCGCACCAGCCTCGCTCTCGGCGTAGGGAAGGGTCTTGGCGTCCGCTTCGACGGGCGTGTGATCGGACACCAGCGCGTCGATGGTTCCGTCGGCCAACCCGGCCGACAGCCCGTCGCGGTCCCGCTGCTGGCGCAATGGCGGATTGAGGCGCGCCCGGCTGTCGAAATAGCCGATGTCGGTATCGACCAGATGCAGCGAATTGATGCTCACATCGCAGGTCAGCGCCAGGCCTTCGGCTTTGGCCGCGCGCACCTGCTCCACGCCGGCGGCGCTCGACAGGCGACACAGGTGCACGCGCGCTCCCGTGCTACGCATGAGTTCGATGATGGTGAAGATGGCGATCGTCTCGGCTGCCACGGGCACTCCCGCCAAGCCCAGGCGGGTCGCCAGCGGACCGCTGGCAGCAACGCCCCTGCCCAGATCGCGCTCCTGGGGGCGCAGCCAGACCGTGTATCCGAAGGTGCTGGCGTACTGCAGCGCGCGCTGAAGCACCTGTGTGTTGCCAAAAGGGACTTCGGCTTGGCCGAAGCCGATGCAGCCGGCCTCGGTCAGCTCGGCCATTTCGGTCAACACTTCGCCGGCCAGCCCGCGCGTCAGCGCTCCCTGCGGGAAGAGGCGAGCTCTCTGCAGTTTCTCGGCGCGGAACTTGAGCATCTCGACCAAGCCCGGCTCGTCGAGCACCGGGTCTGTGTCGGGCGGACAGACCAGGCTCGTGACGCCGCCAGCGACTGCGGCGGCCATTTCGCTTTCGAGCATGCCCTCGTGCTCGTAGCCGGGTTCGCGCAACCTCGCAGCCAAGTCGACCAGACCCGGCACCACCCAACACCCTTGGGCATCGAGCGTGCGGTCGGCGCGAAACTCGCTGGAGACGTTGCCGATGGCGAGAATCTTTCCGTCGGCAATTGCGACGTCAGCCATGCGATCAAGCTTGGAGGCAGGGTCGATGACGCGACCGTTGGTGATCAGAAGATTGCTCATGCTTCGTTCCCTGCAACGATGCTCATCACGGCCATCCGGACCGCGATGCCGAAAGTGACCTGCGGCAGGATCACGCTTTGCCGGCCATCGACCACCGCGGAGTCGATCTCCACGCCGCGGTTGATGGGCCCCGGATGCATCACGATCGCATCAGGCTTTGCCAACTGCAATTTCTCGGGGGTGAGGCCGTAGGTCTTGAAGAATTCCTGCGACGAAGGCAGCAGCGCACCGCTCATGCGCTCGTTCTGCAGCCGCAGCATGATGACGACGTCGCAGTCCTTGATGCCTTCTTGGAGCGTGTGGCAGACGCGGACACCCATCTGCGCAAGATCGCCGGGCACCAGCGTCTTTGGGCCGACCACCCGAACTTCAGCGCAGCCCAGCGTGGTGAGCGCATGGATATCGGAGCGCGCCACACGCGAATGCAGGACGTCGCCGACGATCGCTACCGTGAGGTTCGTGAAGTCCTTCTTGTAGTGGCGGATCGTGTACATGTCGAGCAGCCCCTGCGTCGGGTGCGCATGACGACCATCGCCGGCATTCACGACGTGCACATGCGGCGCCACATGCTGCGCGATCAGGTAAGGCGCGCCGGACTCGCTGTGGCGAACGACGAACAGGTCGGCCGCCATTGCGCTCAGGTTGGCGATGGTGTCGAGTAGCGATTCACCCTTGGTCGCCGAGGAGCGGGCAATGTCGAGATTGATGACGTCCGCAGACAAGCGCTTGGCCGCGATCTCGAAAGTGGTCCGCGTGCGGGTCGAGTTCTCGAAGAACAGGTTGAACACGCTCTTGCCGCGCAGCAATGGCACCTTCTTGACCTCCCGGTCGCTCACGCTGGTGAAGTTCGCGGCGGTGTCGAGGATATGGGTGACGATGTCCTTGGGCAAACCCTCGATCGAGAGCAGGTGAATCAGTTCGCCGTTCTTGTTGAGTTGGGGATTTCGTTTGTAGAGCATCAAGCGTTCTCCTCCACCTTGAAACTGAAGGCACCGGTGTTGCCGCGGGCCAGTGCAAGCAACTGCGTGGCAGGCAGTTCGAGTTTCTGGGCGGCGAAATCAGCGGCCACAGGTAGCTCACGGCCGCCGCGATCGATCAGCACCGCCAGCCGTACGCGCGCCGGCCTGCCGAAGTCGAACAATTCATTGAGCACGGCCCGAATCGTCCGTCCGGTGTAGAGCACGTCATCGAGCAGCAGCACATCGGCGCCGTTGACATCGAAAGGGAGCGACGTCTGCGCGCTTGCGGACAAGCCGCGCCGGGCGAAATCGTCGCGGTGCATGGCCGACGAAATCACACCCGGCGCGCCGGGCAGGCCCAGGTCTTTTTGCAGGCGCTCCACGAGCCAGGCGCCGCCCGATGTGATGCCGACGAGGCGAGTGTCCTCGCGCATCAGGGATTTCACGCCGCGCAGCAACCCGAGGTAGAGCGCTTCGGCGTCAGGGATGGAGTTCACGGAAGGCTCCTCAGGAACTGTTCAAGAATGATGCAGGCCGACGCGGCGTCGGCATCGCGCGCACCCGAGGCGAGCGCCTCCGTGGTGCTGTAGCGTTCGTCGACCTCGTACACCGGCAGCTTGAAGCGGCCGTGCAGTTGACGCGCGAAGCGCTGGGCGGCACGGGTGTTTTCATGCGGCGCCCCGTCGGGATGATAGGGAACACCAACCACCAGCGCGTCGGGCTGCCATTCGCCGATGCGCGCCTGCACCTGTGCAAAGCGCGCGTCGCCTTCGGCCTTGATGGTCGGCTGCGGCGTCGCGGTCTTCAGCAAACGATTGCCGCTGGCGACGCCGGTGCGCTTCTGGCCGAAATCGAAAGCCAGGAAGGTTTGGAAATGGGAAGGGACCGAAGGGGCAGCGTCAGGCATCGCCGAAACGCTCATGCATGCCCCGCGTCGGGCGACAGGGTCCAAGCCTGCAGGCCCAGAAGCGACAGGGCCTTGTCGTAGCGCTGCTCGATGGGCGTATCAAAGATCACGGCCGGATCGGCGCCGACCGTCAGCCAGCTGTTCTCAGCCAGTTCGGATTCGAGCTGGCCCTCGCCCCAGGCGGCATAGCCGAGCGACACCAGCACCTTGCGCGGCCCCGCGCCGGTGGCGAGCGCCTCCAGTACATCCTTGGACGTCGTCATTTCCAGGCCGCCAGGGATGGTCATGGTCGATGCATAGACGGACTCGTTCGGTTTGTCCTCGTGGGCAAAGACAGGTTCATGAAGGACGAAGCCGCGCTCAGTCTGCACGGGGCCACCCTGGAACACGGGTGCGTTACCCAGTTCCGGGCTGGAGAGATGCAGTTCGATCTTCTCGAACAGCACGCCGAGATTGATGTCGCTGGGCTTGTTGATCACGAGGCCGAGCGCGCCGCGCTCGCTGTGTTCGCAGAGATAGACAACGCTGCGATTGAAGGCCTTGTCTTCCAGACCCGGCATCGCAATCAGGAAATGATGCGTAAGGTTCATCGGGGCAGAATCGAAAGCCATGCCACCGATTTTACTGGCCGTCGACAAGATCTATCCGAAGGGGTTGATGTGGTTTCGCCGCGATTTGCGTCTGGACGACAACGCCGCGCTCTACCAGGCGCTGCGAACGTGCCGGCAGGTCGTCTGCGTGTTCGTTTTCGACCGCCCGATCCTCGATCCGCTCCCGCGCGTGGATCGCCGCGTCGAGTTCATCCGCGAATCGCTGGTCGAGCTCGAAACGGAGCTTCGCGCCCAGGGCGGATCGCTGATCGTTCGCCATGCAACAGCAGAGGACGAGATCCCGGAGCTGGCGCGTTCGCTCGAAGTCCAGGCCGTCTTCGCGAATCGCGATGATGAGCCGGCGGCGCTTGCACGCGACGCCAAGGTGCTGGGCGGGTTGGCCAACGCCGGAATCGCCTTTCATAGCTACAAGGACCAGGCCATCTTCGACCGTGACGAGGTGCTGACGCATGCCGGGCAGCCGTACACGGTCTTCACGCCTTACAAGCGTGCATGGCTCGCCAAGCTCGACGACTTCTATCTGAAGCCGTATCCGACCCGCAGCCACGCTGACGCGCTGACTGTCGCGCCGGAAAGGTTTCAGTCGCCGGTGCCGACGCTGACTGAGCTCGGCTTCGAGAAAAGCAATCTCGCGGACATCGACATTCCGACCGGCAGCCAGGGCGGCGCTGCGCTGTTCAATGATTTCGTTCAGCGCATGGATCGCTACCGCGCGGCGCGCGACTACCCCGCCGTGCGCGGCCCGAGCTACCTGGGCGTGCACCTGCGCTTCGGCACGGTCTCGATCCGCCAGCTTGCAGGCGTTGCGCACCAGCTTTCGCTCCAAGGCAACGAGGGCGCCGCGACATGGCTCGGCGAACTCATCTGGCGCGATTTTTATTTTCAGATCCTGGCGCACAACCCGCATGTGGCGAGCAATGGAGAATCACGCAGCTTCAGGCCCGAATACGACAAGATCCAGTGGCACCACGGCAAGCACGCCGACGCCCAGTTCGACGCATGGTGCAACGGACAAACCGGCTATCCGCTGATCGACGCGGCAATGGCTCAGATCAACCAGACCGGCTACATGCACAACCGGCTGCGAATGGTGGTTGCCAGCTTTCTCTGCAAGGACCTCGGTATCGACTGGCGGCGCGGCGAACACTACTTCGCGGTGCATCTCAATGACTTCGAGCTGTCATCGAACAATGGCGGGTGGCAGTGGGCGAGTTCGAGCGGGTGCGACGCGCAACCCTATTTCAGGATCTTCAACCCGGTCACCCAGAGCGAGCGCTTCGACCCTGAAGGCAAGTTCATCCGCCGGTACCTGCCGAAACTCGCAAAGCTGTCCAACGCCTCAATCCATGCGCCATGGGAAGCGAAGCCGCTCGAACTGGAGGCCGCAGGGTTGAAGCTTGGGGTTGACTACCCCAAGCCCATCGTCGACCACGCTGAAGCGCGTGAGCGAACGCTGCAGCGCTACGCCGTCGTGCGGCAGACGCCGCACGAGACGCGCTGACGCGTCAGGCGGCCAACGCGACCGGCAAGTCGACGCCGGTGTAGCTGCGCACCAGACGCAACAGCTCCTCTTCGGAGTACGGCTTGCCCAGATAGTGGTTGACGCCCAGCGCGCGCGCATGGTCGTGATGCTTTTCAGCGATGCGCGAAGTGATCATGATGATCGGCAGATCGGCCAGCGAAGCGTCCGCACGGATGTTGCGCGCCAGGTCGAAGCCATCCATGCGCGGCATCTCGATGTCCGACAGCACGACGGCAGGCCGCTCCTGCTGCAGGCGTTCGAGCGCCTGCAGACCGTCGGCCGCGAGCGACACGCGATATCCCTCGCGCTGCAGCAAACGCTGGGTGACGCGCCGCACCGTGATGGAATCGTCCACTACCAGCACCAGCGGGACTTGCGATGGAGCCTTGGCTGCAGGTGCAGCGGGTTCCGCCCCGCGTCCGTCCTGGGACGCCCCATGGCGGCCGGCGGTCGCCTGCAGCGCGCGGGCTCTTTCACCGTGGATCGCGGCGAGTGCGACCGGGTTGTAGATCAACGCGACGGCACCCGAGGTCAGCACCGAAATCGCGGCCATCCCTGGCAGGCGAGAAAGCTGCGGCCCGAGATTCTTGACGACCACTTCCTGGTTGCCCAGAACTTCGTCCACGTGGAGCGCGACGCGTTGTGCGGCGCTTCGGGCGATGACGATGGTGTTGGCCTTGCCCGCAGCGCGGTCGCTGCCCGCCGAGGACTGCAACAGCGCGCCCGCCCAGAAGAACGGCACCTGCTCGCCACCGAAGGCATAGCGCTGATCCAGATACGCCTTTTCGAGATCGGATGCGTTCGCGCGCAGCACCAGTTCGATCAAGTTGGAAGGCACACCGATCGTGACGGTGCCGGCACGCATCATGACCACGTGCGTCACGGCGGTAGTCAGCGGCAGCACCAGCTTGAAGGTGGTGCCCTCGCCCGACTTGCTGTGAGTTTCGATCCGTCCGCCAAGCGCTGCCACCTGCGCCCGCACGACATCCATGCCGATTCCGCGGCCGGCCAGTTCCGACACCTGGGCGGCCGTGGAGAAGCCGGGCTGGAAAATCAACTCAGCCGCTTCGTCATGGCTGAGCTGCTGACCGTCCGCAATGAGCCCCAAGGCGCGAGCCCGAATAGCGATGCGCTCGTAGTTGAGTCCGGCGCCGTCATCCCGGAAGCTCACGGAGACGTCGTTGCCCTCGTGATGCAGTTCGATGGTGATCAGCCCGCTTGCATCCTTGCCGGCGCTTTCGCGAGCCGCGGCATCCTCGATACCGTGCGCGACGCAATTGCGCAGGAGGTGTTCGAAGGCCGGCGTCATGCGGTCGAGAACGCCGCGATCCATTTCGATCGAGCCGCCGGTGATGTCCAGCCGCACTTGCTTGCCGGTGTCCTTGGACGCTTGGCGCACCACGCGGTAGAGGCGCTCCGAGATGCCTTCGAACTCCACCATGCGCGTGCGCAGCAGGCCACGCTGCAGTTCGCGCGTCTGGCGCGCCTGTGCGCTCAAGTCGTCTTCGGTTGCTTGAACCGTCTTCTGGAGCGTGCGCTGAACCGTCGCCACGTCGTTGACCGACTCGGCCATCATGCGAGTCAGTTCTTGCACGCGCGTGAACCGGTCGAATTCGAGTGGATCGAAGCCCTGCTGTGAATCCTTCGCCTGGGCCAGACGCGATTGCATCTGGCTTTCCGCCTGGACCTCGATGTCGCGCAACTGCTGCCGCAGGCGGTCCAGGTTGCCGGTCAGGTCGCTCAGCGAACTGCGCAACTGTCCCAGTTCGGCTTCCAGCCGCGAACGCGTGATGATGACTTCGCCGGCCTGTGCGACCAAGCGGTCGAGCAGGTGGGTGCGGATGCGCACCGCCTGGCTGGACACTGCGCGCAACGGCGTGAGCGCCGAAGGCGAAGGTATGGCAACGCCCGAGCGGTCTGCGGGTACGGCGATCGCCGCGCTTTCCGCTTCAGTCCCTGCTTCTGTCTTTGCGACAGACGGCTGGGCCTCGGCGGCATGCTCCCGCTCGTGTTCGTCGACCTTGTGCTCGGGCGTCGCGACGATGGCGCGCCGGACCAGGTCCGTCTGGATGGCATCGTCCTCAGCCCGCAGGCTGTCGAAGGTTGCTTGCAAAGCATCGAAGCGAGTCAACAGTTGCTCGATCGACCGCTGGTCGGCCCCGTCGAGGGCGATCGCCTCGATCTCGGACTCCATGCGGTGGGCCCGTTCGCCCAGGCGCATTGCACCAGCGAGGCGTGCGCTGCCCTTGAGCGTGTGGAGCGTGCGCAACGCCGAGGAGCGCGACGCCGCATCGTCAGGACGCTGAGACCACTCGCGCAGCGCGCCGCCCAGTTGAGGCAGCAATTCGGCAGCCTCTTCCTCGAAGATCGGGAACAAGTCAGTGTCGACTGCGTCCGCGACGTCCAGGCCTTCGTCGGAATCATCCAGCGCTACATCGGCTGCAGCCTCGCGCACGATGTGCAGCGGCGGCACAGCCTTGACTTCTGGCGGCTCTGCGGCGAGTTGCGAGGCCGCGACGTCGCGCAAGGCCAGCAGCGTTGCTTCGGCTGGATCCTTGAGGAAACCTGCCGCAAATTGGTGGAGCAGGCGCCGGAGTTCTTCGGCCGCAGCCACAAGCACAGCACCCTGTGCCGGCGTTCCCCTGCCTTGCATCTGCAGATGCTGCAGCGCGGCCTCGAAGGAACGCGCCATGCCAGACAGGCTATGGAAGCCGACCGTTGCGGAACTCCCGGCCAGCGAATGCGCAAGACCGATGGTCGAGTCGGACACGCGCTGATGGGACTCGAGCGCCCATTCGCCGACTTCGGTTGCGAGTTGGCGAGACCACTCGTCGGCCTCGTTCAGGTAGACGTTGTAGAGCGCGATGCCGATGCGCAAAGGTCCAATGACCTTGACCTGCTCCTCCGCGCTCGGCGCGGCGGCAATCGAAGGTGCCTCCGGCGGAGCCTCGATCGGCGCCTGGGCGTCCGTCGAAACAGTCTCGACCTCTGCAGGCAACGTCTCGACGGCGGGTTCTATCGATGCTTCCGGCTCCGGTTCGGGCACCGGCGTGGACGCCAGCTCCGGCAGCGCCTCGGCCTCCGGCTCCAGGGTCAGCTCGAAAGACAGCTCCGCCGCAGAGTCGGGCTTCGGAGTTTCCGCGGCAAGTTCCATCGCCGGGGCTTGTGCCGTCTCGGGCACAGCCAGCCATTCGGGTTGGAGCTCGGGTTCGGCTTCGGCTTCGGGCTCAGGTGCTGCACTCTCCGAGCGAGCCACACCGGCGAGCGAAGGCTCGATCGATGTGTGCATGGTCTCGAGAAAGTCGACGTCTTCGATGTCTCCCAGCGGGGTCGCTTCTTCGGACGGCGGCTCTGGCTTCGCATCGAAGTCGAGAAAATCAGTCGAAGCAAAGCCGTTGTCGGAATTCGGCTCTTCAATGCGTTCCGCGTGTTCGGCGCCCTCTGCAGCCGGCGGTTCGCCAAGCTCCTCGGGCGCACCGAAGTCGAGACTGAGGTCCGGCAGATCGGGCATCACCGGCATTGCGGGCAGCGGCAGCGGTTCGGCCGCCGGCGCCGGAACCGGCTCGGATTCAGCAGCGATGTGGCGCGCGGCCGCGACCAATGCGTCCACGTCCGCGACGCGAGCCGGCGGAGCGAGCGGCTCGCCTGTGCGCAGCGCCTCGGCGATGGCGATGAAGGGCGCCGAATGCCATTCGTGAGCTTCGCCCGAGGCAATAGCCTCGACCCACGTCGCGAAATCGCGCAGCACGGTACGGGTGCCCTCGAGCAATTCGGACGTCGCCGGGCGCTCGTCGGCCAGCCAGGTATTCAGCACCTGCTCCAGCGACCAGGCGGCTTCGCCGAAGTCCATCAGCCCGACCATGCGCGAGCTGCCCTTGAGGGTGTGGAATGCACGCCGCAGGACGGTCAGTTCGCCTTCGTCGGTCGGCCGTGCGCCAAGCGCCGAGACTGCCGCCAATCCGTTGTGGAGCACTTCCCGCGCTTCGTCGAGGAAGATGTTCTGGAGATCGTCTTCCTCCAGCTCCGTGACTTCGGTATCGGGCAGCGCTTCCAGTGGCGCGGGGCCGGTAATCTTGGAGGTCCAGCTGGTGGTTGCCCGGCTGAATTCCTCGATGGGCGAAGGCGGCGGCTTGCGCGTGCCGGGTGAGGCAAGCGCGGCGAGCTTGGCCGCGATCTGGGCGTCGACTTCCTCGACACTCAAGACAGCCTCGGTGGGAGCGACTGTGCCCGACGCGGACGCGAACGACACCGGTGCCGCCGCTTCCGTTGCGCCGCCTTCGGCGCCCTGCCGCCCCATGAGCGGCTTGAGCTCGCCGATTTCAGAGTCGAACACGAACAGCCGCTTGGCCAGCGCGGGCTGGTAGCTCAGCATGTCGATCAGGAAACCTAGGGCGCCCAGGTTGTTGCCGAGCGAATCGAAGGCGCGGATCTCGTCGACTGGCGACTCTTCAGCAAGAAGCTGATCGACGTTCTCGCGCATGCGCTGCACCGTTTGCGCCGCTTGATCCAGACCGAGGACCGAAAACACCCCGCGCATTTGCAGGAGCTGCCCGGGCACTGTGCGGAGCAGGCCCTTTTCGGTGGGGCGGCGGAAAAACTGGTCGAGCGATTTTTCAAGTTCGCTCAGGTGGCTGCGAAGCTCGCTGACGACGGTGCCCATCGTCTGGCGGTCGCTCACGCGGCGATACAGCTCCTCCATCCATGGCTCGAGCGGTTCCGAACGGCCGCCATCGCGCGCGCGTTCGATCCGTCCGGCGAGTTGCACGGTGCGTGCGGTCAGCTGCCGATCCTGCGGATCGAGATCCTCGAAAGCTGCTTCCAGGTACAGAACGGACGTGGCGACTTCCATCGCGAGTTCGGTGCTGGGTGCCTGGCCGCTTCTCATGGATGCGTCGACAGCGTTGTTGAGCGCCTGCACCATCGGCATGCTCGGTGGATGCAGCTTCTGCAGCGATTCGCCGAGTTGCGCGAAAGTGTCGACCACCTGCCGCGTCCGGGTCACGTCGCCGCCCGACAGAGCCGACCACATTTCCTTGGCGGCTTCGATGCGCTTGCGCGCTTGCGCCAACATCAGCGGATCGAAGCGGCCGAATTGCTCGATCGTGTAGTCGACCGTCTGTTCGTTGGCGACACCCCAGGCAGCGCGAACGGCGCGCAGGGTGGCGGCTTCGTCCTTCGGCCCAGGAACCGCCTGGGCGCAGAAGAACAACAGGTCCTGTCCGAGGCGATCCGAGACAGTGTTGTCCCCGCGAGCAAGAGTGGCGTATTGCAGAAGCACGCGCGATGCTGCGCGCTTGACGTGACTGTCCGCCGGAATGAGTGCCAGCGCGAGTGCCTCGAAGAAGCCTGCGGCAAGCGTCCAGAAACTGGCGACCCTCGGCATCGAAGCGCCTCGGCCGAGTCCGAGGCACAAGGCCTGAAGTCGGCGCGCGGCATGGTCGTCGCCGCTCTTGACCACCTGCAGCACTTCGCGGTCGAGCTTCGACCGGACGGCGGGGTCATACACCAATGCAGTCTGCGTCGGTGCCGGCTTGATCTCGACCCAGCGCCAGCTCATGCTCCAGAGATCGGCCGGATGCACGCGCTCGTTGCCGACCAGTTCCAGCACTTCGCGGTATTGCGGGAAAAGAGCGACCGAAGAGACGACCTTGCCTGCAATCACCGCGTTCAGGAAGTCCGCGACCGCGAAGCCCGCGCGATCGATCTTGACCACTGCCGCTTCGGTGCAGCGCAAAGGCTCGGTCACAAAGCTCTGGACTGCGAACTCCATCGCACCCAGCACGAGTGCAGGCGCGGTGTGGCCCACCATCTGCAATGCGCCGACGGCCTGATGCAGTTGCTGGCGTGCCAGCCGCACGGGCATCGTGTCGATCTCGGTTCCAGGCGCGGCAGCCGCGGCGTCTCGGGCGAAGCGCCGCAGAGACTTGCCTACACCGTCGAGCGATTTCTGGATTTCTCCAAGGACCCAGGCCAACGGCCCAAGATCCTCTGTCGCCGGTGCGTTGCCGGCGGTGTGGGCGGTTGCAGGGCTTTGAATCGACACGTTGGGGGCTCTGCGTTTTTACGAAATCTTGAAACGAGACACGGACTGGCGCAACTCCTCAGCCATGTGCGAAAGCTCGCGGACCTGCTGTGCAGTGGTGCGAGTGCCTTCACCGGTCTGCTCGGTCACGGCAAAGATGTGCTGGATGTTGGCAGCCACGACATTGGCGGAATCAGCTTCGCGCGAGGCCGATTGCGAAATCTGCTCGATCAGATCCGCAAGGCGGCGCGACACACGGTCGATCTCGGACAACGCGGTACCCGCATTGTCGGAAAGCTTGGCCCCTTCGACCACACCCTGCGTGGAGCGCTCCATGGCGCCGACCGCATCCTGTGTGTCGGTCTGAATCGCCTTCACGAGCGCCGAGATCTGGCGCGTGGCGTCAGCGGAACGTTCAGCCAGTCGCTGCACTTCTTCGGCAACCACCGAGAAGCCGCGGCCCGCTTCGCCGGCGGAAGCCGCCTGGATGGCTGCGTTGAGCGCCAGCACGTTCGTCTGCTCAGTAATGTCTGAGATCAGCTCGGTGATTTCGCCGATCTCTTGCGACGATTCGCCCAGGCGCTTGATCCGCTTGGAGGTTTCCTGGATCTGGTCGCGAATCGAGTTCATGCCGCCAATTGCGTTCTGCACGGCCTGCAAGCCCGACGAAGCGGCTTGCAGCGACTGGCGCGCCACCGTGGCCGATTCCTGCGCTTGTGAAGACACTCCGTTGATCCGCTCGGCCATCGTGAGCACCGACTGGCCCGTTTCGCGAATCTCGCGCAGCTGTTCTGTTGAGGCGGCAAGCAGTTCGGTCGACGTGCTTTCAACCTGCGAGGTCGTTTGCGCCACGCGTGTGGCCGTGTTCTGAACGTTGCCAACGAGCAAGCGAAGTTCTTCCACCGTGTAGTTCACCGAATCGGCGATGGCGCCGGTGATGTCCTCGGTCACCGTGGCTTCCTGCGTGAGGTCGCCCTCGGCAACCGTCTGCAGTTCGTTCATGAGACGCAAGATCGCCGCCTGGTTCGCCGCATTGACGCGGGTGGCATCTTCGCTCGCACGTTCGGCTTCGAGCCGGTCGCGCTCGGCTGCGGCGGCACGTTCGCGGCCTTCGCGAACCTGCACGAAACCGATTGCGCCCGCGAGGGCCAGTGCGGCCAGCGACAGCACGAACAGCATGACGACGGTACCCGCGCCAAGGCCGGTGCGTGCCGAGAGCTTGTCCTGCAGGTCGCCAAGCGAAGTGCGAAGGGGTTCGCTGTCTGCAAGGATGGCCGCTTGCGCTTCGCGAGCGGCGACCAGGCCTTGCAGATTGCCCAGAATCGCGCTGGCTTGCGTGCGAGTCTGTTCGTACGTTTTCAAGATGGCTTCGAGCTGCTGACGCGTCTGCGGGTCGCGCGTACCAGGCAGGCGTTGCTGCGCGCTTCCGTCAAGCAAGCCCCGCGAGATTTCCTGGAAGGAGTTCAGGTCCTTGCCGAGCAGGAACACGGCATCGGGGCTCACGCCTTCGACAGTGAGGAATTCGTTGGCCGACTTGCCGATGCGCTGCGTCAGCATCACAAGCTGGCCTGCAGCGGAAATCTCGGGCAACGTGGCGTTCTGCTGCATCTTGAGCGAGGCCACGGTTTCAGCCATTTCCAGAAGATCCGAAGACTGGCGATTGATGTCACGCAAGGCGTTGCCGACCTGCGTCAGGATCTGCTGCTGAGCCAACACGGCCTTGGCGCTCTTGTCCGCCCGCTCGACCAGCGGCGTGATCTTGCCCAGTTCGGCGTCGTACTGACTGCCGACGCGCTCGAGCTTGATCGCGTCGTCGCCGTTTGCGAGACCTTGTACGCGGCGCGTCAGGTCATCCGAGCTGTCCTTCACTTCGGCGAAGGCAGCCACGTTGCCCACGAGGGCCTGGGAGACGGATTTGGCCAGCCGCTGCGATTGCATGAGCGATTGGCCGGTGGCGGCCACCTGTTGCGCAAGCCGTTCGGCGCGCAGGATGGCGGAGCCGGCAACCAGCAGCAGCAACAGCACCACGGCGGCCAGTGCCAACGCGAGAATCCGCTGCTGCCGGGCGGGATTCGAACGCTGGGTGCGCCTCGAGCGCTCGGTTCGCGTGGGGCTCGCAGCGGCAACGTCCGGCGTCGCTTCGACCGGCGGCGCCGGATCTTCAGCGGGTGTCGCGGTGGTTTCGGCGTCGGATGAGTGCGTGGTCATTTCGGGCGCTGGCGTGTCCCTGTGGATCAGCATCGTTTTTTCGTCCTGGGGCTGCATCGTGTCAATGCCGTCGAGCGCCAGGGTGGCGCCGTTGTCGGCCCCCATGCGGACGTCGCCGCCGGCGACAGGCAGGAATTTCTTGAACTTGTCGGCGATCGAGCTCACGGTCGTTCCTTCAGGTTGTATTCGGTACTGGGCGCAGCGCTCAGGCGCCTATGCTCAAAAATTGAGGTTGCTGGGAGAGCGCTTGCAGGTTGATTTCCTGCCAGCGCGCTCCAGCGGCGTCTGTATATGAATGGCCCAGCCAAGCCGGGCCGTCCGCCTCCGGCGCTTGCGATGCAACAAAAGCATCGACACCGCGCAAGCCAACCAGCCGATCGATAAGCAACGCGCAGTTGACTTCAAGCATTTCATTGAGTGCGACGAGCCGCGACTGGGGGCGCGCGCCATCGTTGGCGACGGGGGCAGCGACCGGGGCAGCGTTTGCGCCCGAAACGAAGGCAGAAAGCTGGATGACACCGAACAGCCCACCACGGAGGTTGGCCACGCCGAGGAACCAGGGCTCGGTATAGGGCACCGGCTCGGGAGACGTCCACGGAAAAATCTCGCCCGCATGCCCGAGCGGAAACAGGTAATTTGCGTCGCCCGCTTCGACCGCAAGCCACGATGCGGAGACGCCTGACGTACGCGCCGCCTGGAGACGGCCGGCGAGCCGGGACTGAAATGCGCGAAGAGCGTCGCGGTTGGCCATGGAATGGTTGAAACGCTTGCGGGAATCAGGCCAGCGCGCTGATCTTCGCGATCAACTCAGCCGGATTGACCGGTTTGACGATGTAGTCCCTTGCACCTTGGCGCATGCCCCAGAGACGGTCGGTTTCCTGGTTCTTGCTGGTGCACATGATGATCGGAACCGACGCGTATTGCGGGTTGCGAGCAATCGCGCGGGTGAGCTGGAAGCCGTTCTGGCCCGGCATGACAACGTCCATCAGGATCAGATCCGGTTGCTCCTCTTCGAGGCGACGCATGGCATCGTCCGCGTTTTCGGCCGTCTTCACCGAGAAGCCATTCTTCTGAAGAAGGTCTGAAAGAAATACCAGCTCGGTCTTCGAATCGTCGACGACGAGCACTTTGCGAATGGGCATTTACTGCGCTTCCTGAACGATACCGAACTGCTGCACGGCGTGAAGCAGTTGGTCTTTTGTGAAGGGTTTGGTGAGATAGTCCTGTGAGCCGACCATCCGACCACGCGCCTTGTCAAAGACGCCATCCTTGGAAGACAGCATCACGACAGGGACATTCGAGAAATGCGAGTTGCGCTTGATGATGGCGCAAGTCTGATAGCCGTCCAGGCGTGGCATCAGGATGTCGCAAAAGATCAGGTGGGGTTTGTGGTCATTCACCTTGGAGAGAGCGTCGAAGCCGTCCTCCGCGAGGAGGACTTCGTGGCCGCCTTGTTTGAGGAAGATCTCGGCGCTGCGCCGAATGGTGTTGCTGTCGTCGATGACAAGCACCTTGTAACCAGATCCAGTCGCGCTCATTGTTGGCACCGCTCCTCTTTGACACCTTTGAAGACCGCTGCGCTCCCACAAGGAACACAGGAAGCGCGGCCCTATGCCATGCTTCTAGATCTCAACCATTTCAAAGTCTTCCTTGCGGGCCCCACACTCGGGGCAGGTCCAGTTCATCGGGACATCTGCCCACGCCGTACCGGCCGCAATACCATCTTCTGGTACTCCGACCGCTTCGTCGTAGATCCACCCACAAATCAGGCACATCCAGGTTTTCGTATTCATCGCAGCTTAAGGTCCCTGTTCATCAAATGCAACGATCGTATCCAAACGTATCGAGAAACTCGTGACAAGCGTCTCAGATATGCCACCATCCCGGTGAGCCCTGCCTGAGTATGAAGACTTCCCCATTACCAACAGAGCACGATCAAAGTGAGCGATCTTACCGACCCCTCGAACGATGAAGCCGCGGAAGAGAGCGATTTGAATCCGCCTTGCGTGCTGGTTTTCAATGCCAGCGACCCAAGCGGTGCCGGCGGCCTTGGCGCGGACGCGGTGGCGATGGCTTCCGTCGGCGCCCACATGCTGCCGGTCGTGACCGGAGCCTACGCGCGCGACACAGCCGAAATATTCGATCACTTCGCTTTCGACGAGGAAGCCGTGGCCGAACAGGCGCGATCGATCCTCGAAGACGTGGAAGTGCAACTGATCAAGATCGGCTTCGTGGGCTCTCCGGAAAACCTGAGCACAGTCGCCGAGACGGCGACGGACTATCCGGAGGTTCCTGTCGTCGCCTACATGCCGAACCTTTCGTGGTGGCAAGACGACCAGATCGACGCCTACCTCGATGCGTTCCGCGAACTGGTGCTGCCGCAGACGACGGTCCTCGTCGGCAATCACAGCACTCTTTGGCGCTGGCTGCTGCCCGAGTGGAGCGGGGAGCGGCCGCCCACGGCCCGCGACGTGGCAAAGGCGGCGGGTGAATTCGGGGTTCCGTACACCTTGGTCACCGGACTGGTCCTGCCCGAACAGTTCATCGACAACGTGCTGGCGTCGCCGCAATCGGTTCTGGCGAGCGAGAAGTACGAGCGACTCGATGCCGTGTTCGCAGGCGCGGGCGATACGCTGTCGGCCGCTCTCTCGGCACTGCTCGCCAGCGGGACGGACCTCGTCGCCGCCGCAAGCGAGGCGCTGAGCTACATGGATCGCTGTCTGGACGCCGGCTTTCGTCCGGGAATGGGCCACGTGCTTCCGGATCGCCTCTTCTGGGCGCAGCCTGAAGATGAAGAAGAGGACGCCGACCCAGCCTCTCCGTCGGACTTTGCGCTGCCGCCGCACGACACTCGGCACTAGCTGTTGCTCGCCCCCAGGCTGCGCGCACTGCGTGTCGCTTCGCCTTCCCCCTGACCGGGGGCAACACCAGCGGCCCGGCGGAGCCGGTTCCGCGGTGTTTCTGGTGCTCGCTGGTTCGCTTGGAAGATACTTGGGGGATGGCACATTCTGATCAGAACGAGATTCTTTTTGAGCGCGCTCGCGCGGTCATTCCGGGGGGCGTGAATTCGCCGGTGCGGGCGTTCAGGGCAGTCGGGGGGACGCCGCGCTTCGTCAAGCGAGCACAGGGCGCTTATTTTTGGGATGCGGACGACAAGCGCTATATCGACTACATCGGCTCTTGGGGGCCGATGATTCTGGGGCACGGGCATCCGACCGTGGTCGACGCTGTACAGCGCGCGGTGACCGAAGGTTTTTCGTTCGGTGCGCCGACGGAGCGCGAGATCGAACTTGCCGAAGCCATCCTTGCGCTGGTGCCGTCCATGGAAATGGTGCGCCTCGTGAGCTCGGGGACCGAAGCGGCGATGAGCGCGCTTCGTCTCGCACGCGGAGCCACGGGCCGCAAATACATCATCAAGTTCGAAGGCTGCTATCACGGCCATGCTGACGCGCTGCTGGTCAAGGCGGGTTCGGGGCTGGCGACTTTCGGCAATCCGACTTCTGCCGGCGTGCCGCCCGAAGTCGTGCAACACACGCTGGTGCTCGAATACAACAATCTCGCTCAGCTCGAGGAAGCCTTTGCGCTGCACGGCCACGAGATCGCCTGCCTGATGATCGAAGCCATCGCAGGCAACATGAACTTTGTTCGCGCAAGCGCCGCTTTCGCGAAACGATGCCGTGAGCTTTGCACTCAGAACGGCGCCCTGCTGGTCTTCGACGAGGTCATGACGGGCTTTCGCGTCGGCCCTCGCGGCGCGCAAGGCGTGCTGGGGATCACGCCCGACCTCACGGTGCTGGGCAAGGTCATCGGCGGCGGCATGCCGCTGGCTGCATTCGGCGGACCTCGCGCGATCATGGAACAGCTCGCGCCGCTCGGGCCGGTGTACCAGGCCGGCACGCTATCGGGCAACCCTGTGGCAACGGCCTGCGGGCTCGCGACGTTGAGAGAAGTGGCCAAGCCCGGTTTCTTCGATGCGTTGTCGCAGAAGACGCGCACGCTTGTCGACGGACTGAAGGCTGCGGCGGCCGCTGAAGGAGTTCCGTTCAGCGCCGACAGCGAAGGCGGGATGTTCGGCTTCTTCCTGCTCGATGCGCTCCCGCAGAACTACACCGCCGTGATGAAGAGCGATGGCGCCAGGTTCAACAGCCTGTTCCACGGCTTGCTCGACCGCGGCGTGTACATCGCGCCAGCGCTCTACGAGGCAGGCTTCGTGAGCGCTGCGCACAGCGACGCCGATATCGCGCAGACCATCGAGTCCGCACGCCAGATTTTTGCGGCGCTGTAGCCGCATGAAGCTGCTGTCGCTGATTGCAGGCGCGAGCTTGCTCATGCCCGGCCTGGCCTGTGCCGAGTTGGATCTTGGCAAAGTCTGGATCAATCCGGGCTTCTACACACTGCACTTCGATCGCAACAAGGATCTGGAGGATGCAAACCCAGGCGTCGGAATCGAATGGCCGATCAACGAAACGTATTCGTTGACCGCGGGCTTGTTCCGCAACAGCGACCGCGAGCGCTCGCACTACGCGGGGCTGTACATCATGCCGTTCGAATTCCACGGCGTGAAGCTCGGTGCCGTGGTGGGCGGCTTTGATGGCTACCCGAAGACCAATAACGGCGGGTGGTTCGCGGCGGTGATTCCCACTGCCGCGATCGAAGGTCGAAACTGGGGTCTGAACGTGGCGATCATCCCCAGCATCAAGGACCGGCTCTACGGCGGAATCAGCTTTCAGCTGAAATACCGCTTCGGCGCCGCCCAGGACTAGCTCAGTGCCTGAAGTGACGCACGCCTGAGAGCACCATCACGACGCCGCGCTCATTGGCGGCATCGATCACTTCCTGATCGCGCATCGAGCCACCGGGCTGGATGACCGAGGTGGCGCCCGCATCGACGACCACGTCGAGTCCGTCGCGGAACGGGAAGAAGGCGTCGCTTGCAACCGCGGTGCCCGACAGCGAAAGACCCGCATGCTGCGCCTTGATGCTCGCGATGCGCGCGGAGTCGAGCCGGCTCATCTGCCCCGCCCCGACACCCATGGTCATGCCCTGTGCACAGAACACGATCGCATTGCTCTTCACGAACTTTGCGACCTTCCATGCGAACAAGAGATCCTGCATCTGCTCCGGCGTAGGCTGCTTCTTGCTCACGATCTTGAGTTCGTCAATGGACAGTTCGCGGTTGTCGGCGGTCTGCATCAAGAGCCCCGAGCCGATGCGCTTCACGTCCACTGCGTTGCGGCCGTTGTCCCAGTCCGTCTTGCCACCAGGCGGCAGCGCGATCTGCAGGATGCGCACATTGACCTTGCTCTTGAACACTTCGAGTGCTTCGGGCGCGTAGCCCGGCGCCATCAACACTTCGACGAACTGCTTGCTGACAGCCTCGGCGGTCGCTCTGTCCAAGGGGCGATTGAAGGCGATGATGCCGCCGAAGGCCGACGTGGGATCGGTCTTGAAGGCCTTGCTGTAGGCCTCCAGGACATCGTTGCCCGTTGCGACCCCGCAAGGATTGGCGTGCTTGACGATCACGCACGCGGGCGTGTCGAAACTCTTCACGCATTCCCAGGCGGCATCGGCGTCGGCGATGTTGTTGTAGCTGAGCTCCTTGCCTCGCAACTGCGTGGCCGTGACCAGCGAACCCGGTGCCGGATACAGGTCACGGTAGAACGCGGCCTGCTGGTGAGGATTCTCTCCATAGCGCAGATCCTGCAGCTTGACGAAGCGGCCATTGCTTTGCGCCGGAAACAACGCGTGATTGCCGTCTTCCTGGATCCGCGAAAGATAGTCGCTGATCGCCCCGTCGTATTGGCTGATGCGATTGAAGGCCGCGACCGAAAACGCGAACTTGGTCTTGTCGCTGAGCTTGCCGTCGGCCTTGAGCTCCGCCAGTGCGCGCGGATACTGCGATGCATCGGTCAACACACCGACGTCCTTCCAATTCTTGGCAGCGCTGCGCACCATTGCCGGGCCGCCGATGTCGATGTTCTCGATCGCGTCTTCCAGCGTGCAACCCGGCTTGGCTACCGTGGCTTCGAACGGATATAGATTGACCACCAGCAGGTCGATGGTGTCGATGCCGTGTTCCTTCAGGGCCGCCATGTGCGCGGGCAGGTCGCGACGCGCGAGCAGGCCGCCATGCACCTTCGGGTGCAGGGTCTTCACGCGACCGTCGAGCATCTCGGGAAAGCCCGTCAGCTCGGCCACTTCCGTGACCGGAAGGCCGGCATCGGCCAGAAGCTTGGCGGTGCCGCCGGTCGACAGCAGCTTGATGCCAAGCGCGTGCAGCGCCTGGGCGAATTCGAGGATGCCGGTCTTGTCGGAAACGGAAATCAGTGCGTTCATCAGGAGTTACTTCAGCAGTTTGTGTTCGACCAGCTTCTTGCGCAGCGTGTTGCGGTTCAGGCCGAGCCATTGCGCGGCCTTTGATTGATTGCCCTCTGCGCGTGTCATCACGACATCGAGCAACGGCTTTTCGACGACACGAACCAGCATGTCGTACATGCCGTCGGGCTCGGTGCCTCGCAGATCTCGGAAATAGCTGTCCAGACTGGTTCGTACACAGTCTTCAATGTGTTTCTTGCTCATGGCCTTCTCTTCTTCTCCTCTTGTTCTTGCCTGCTTCACGCCAGCGCGTCGACCACCTGCTCGTCCGAGGGCTCGAGCGCGGCAAGCGGGATGCGATCCATTCGGGTTGCCAACGTGTCGAAGAATCCGGCCACCGCGCGCAGCTGCGCGTCGCAATCTTCGATGGCGTTCATCGCACCGCGGAATTCCTCGCCGCCCGGAAGCGCACGCACATACCAGCCGATGTGCTTGCGCGCCGTGCGAACGCCGCTGTAGTCGCCGTAGAGGGCGTAGTGCTGTTGGAGATGCTCGAGCATCAGGCGCCTTACCTCCGCGATCAGCGGCGGCGCAAGGTGCGTTCCCGTTTCCAGAAAATGCGCGATCTCGCGAAAGATCCAGGGCCGACCTTGCGCGGCCCTGCCGACCATCACCGCATCGGCGCCGGTGGCGGCAAGCACGTCGCGTGCCTTCTCCGGTGAGGTGATGTCGCCGTTGGCAACGACCGGAATGCACACCGCTGCCTTGACCGCCGCGATCGTGTCGTACTCCGCATGTCCCTTGTAACCCTGCTCGCGCGTGCGCCCATGAACGGTGAGCATCTTCACGCCGGCCTGCTCGAATCGCCGCGCCAGCGTCACCGCGTTGCGACGATCGTCGCTCCATCCGGTGCGCATCTTGAGCGTGACAGGGACGTTGTGCGGTGCAGCAGCCTTGACCACGGCTTCGGCAATCTCGAGCGCCAGCGGCTCGTCGCGCATCAACGCCGAACCGGCCCACTTGTTGCACACCTTCTTGGCAGGGCAACCCATGTTGATGTCGATGATCTGTGCGCCACGGTCAATGTTGTATTGCGCGGCCTCGAACATCATGTCCGCGTCGGTGCCGGCGATCTGCACCGAGATCGGGCCGGGCTCGCCATCGTGATTTGCACGGCGCGAGGTCTTGAGAGTGCCCCACAGTTCCTTGCGCGACGTGACCATCTCGCTGACTGCATAGCCTGCGCCGAGCTCGCGGCACAGCATGCGAAACGGCCGATCGGTGACGCCCGCCATGGGCGCGACGAACAGGCGGTTTTCCAGCGCGATGTTGCCGATGTGCAAGGTCATTGGGAGAAGTCGCGCGCGCTGGGCTGCTGAAAAATGAGGCACGATTGTAGCGGCCGCGCGGTGTGCCGGCTGAAACGATTTGCACCTTGACCGGGGCCAGATGGCGTGTCTGCAACACCTGGCATCCATACTTGCACCTACACGCCGTTGTGTCTGCGGCTTTCTATACTGCAGCGCACATGCAAGACTGGCTCGACTCACTCATGGCGCTCCTGGCGCTTCCTCAATATGGGTTGAGCACGGTATTCATCGCCGCTTTCGTATCAGCGACATTGCTGCCCGTCGGGTCGGAACCGGTGCTGTTCGGGCTACTCAAGCTCAACCCCGAACTGTTCTGGCCGGCGATCTTCATTGCGACGCTCGGCAATACCTTGGGCGGCGGCGTCGACTGGTGGATGGGCTATGGCGCGCACAAGGTTGCCGACAAATATTCGCACTCGAAACACCATCTGCGCGTGCTCGGTTGGCTGGAACGCCTCGGGCCGAAAGCGTGCCTGCTGAGCTGGCTACCGATCGTCGGCGATCCCCTTTGCGCAGTCGCCGGCTGGCTCAAGCTGCCCTTCTGGCCTTGCCTCGGCTACATGGCCATTGGCAAGTTCGCGCGCTACATCACAATGACCGTCGCGCTGCTGCACATGTGGCCGAGCTGAGGCCGTGATCAGCTCAAGAGCCCGTACGGACCACCGCGCTCCAGCGCGCGTTGATAGGCCGGCCGCGCATGAATGCGCTCGAGATAGGACATCAGCCTGGGTCGCGAGCCATTGAGCCCGCCGCGCACGGCGGCGGCTTCCGCCGGAAAACTCATCTGGATATCGGCTCCAGTGAACGCGTCGCCTGCAAACCATTCGCTCCTGCCGAGCTCACCTTCCATGAAGTCCAGATGGCTCTTGATGTTCGGCATGATGAACGCCGTCTTGGCCTTTTGGGCGATGGCCTTTGCGATCGGCTTCGCGAAGAAGGGCATCCTGGATTTCTCGACCCTGTCGAACATCAGCTTGAGCAGAAGCGGCGGCATGGCCGAACCTTCTGCATAGTGAAGCCAATAGCGATAGCGCACGGCTTCAGGCGAGCCAGCGGCCGGAGCGAGCTTGCCGTTGCCATAGCGCTCGATCAAGGTTTCGACGATGGCTCCCGATTCAGCGAGCGTCAACCCATCGTCGGTCGTCACCACCGGCGACTTCCCCAACGGATGCACTGCGCGCAGCGACGGCGGTGCGAGCATCGTCTCAGTGTCGCGCTGGTAATGCACGATGTCGTAAGGAAGCGCCAGCTCTTCCAGCAACCAGAGGACGCGCTGCGAGCGCGAGTTGTTGAGGTGATGGACCGTGATCATGAATGCCTTGATGCTGCGCAGGCTTCAGGAACTGAACAGGAAATTCATCACGTCGCCATCCTTGACCACGTATTCCTTGCCTTCCGCGCGCATCTTGCCCGCGTCCTTGGCGCCCTGTTCACCCTTGCACGCAATAAAGTCGTTGAAGGAAATCGTCTGGGCCCGGATGTATCCCTTCTCGAAATCGGTGTGGATCACGCCGGCCGCCTGTGGGCCCGTGTCGCCGATGTGGATGGTCCAGGCTCGCACTTCCTTCACGCCAGCGGTGAAGTAAGTCTGCAATCCGAGCAACGTATAAGCCGCGCGGATGAGGCGATTCAGGCCCGGCTCTTCTTGGCCGATCTCGGCAAGGAACATCTTGCGATCTTCATCGTCCATGTCCGCGAGTTCGGCCTCGATCTTGGCGCAGATGGCAACGACCGGCGCATTCTGCGCTGCCGCATATTCGCGCAGGCGATCCAGGAACGGGTTGTTCTCGAAGCCATCTTCGGCGACGTTGCCGACAAACATCGCAGGCTTGGCCGTGATCAGCGAGAACTGCTTGATCAGCGGCTTGTCTTCCTTGCTGAATTCGACGGCACGAACCGGCTTGTTCTCGTTCAGCGCGGCCTGGCATTTTTCGAGCAGCGCGACGAGCTTGATCGCCTCCTTGTCGCCCGAGCGCGCGGTCTTGGTGTGGCGGTGCAAGGCTTTCTCGACGGTCGACAGGTCCGCCAGGCACAGTTCGGTCTGGATCACCTCGATATCGGAGATGGGGTCGACCTTGCCGGCGACGTGAATCACGTTGTCGTCTTCAAAGCAGCGCACGACGTTCACGATCGCGTCGGTTTCGCGGATGTGGGCGAGGAACTGGTTGCCAAGTCCTTCGCCCTGGCTTGCGCCCGCGACAAGCCCCGCAATGTCGACGAACTCGACGATGGCCGGCACGATGCGCTCGGGCTTCACGATCTCCGCCAATTCGGCGAGCCGCGGGTCTGGTACCTCGACCACGCCGACGTTCGGCTCGATCGTGCAGAAGGGATAGTTTTCAGCCGCGATGCCTGCCTTGGTCAACGCGTTGAAGAGGGTGGACTTGCCGACGTTGGGCAGGCCGACGATGCCGCACTGGAGACTCATGGCGGGGGCTTTCAGAAATCTTTGGGGGAATCGGCGATTTTAGGCGCGCCGCCTTTAGCGAGCCGAACGCCCGCGCCCGTCCTCATTCGAAGCGGAGATTGGCGCCCACGGGCTGCCCGACCCGCAAGGTGTGCTCAACGCCCTGCAACACGATTGCGTTCATGCCAAAGGTGATGGCGCCGTTCACGCGCGCGTCGGCGCGATACGTCCGCAGCGCGTCGCTCACCTCGGGGCTGCTCACGCCTGTTTCGGTATCGATGTCGGGAATCGAGCAGCGTGTGCACGGCTTGACAGGCCGGAGGTTGACCTCGCCTTCGCCCGTGATGACATGCATTGCATCGACGCGGTCTTCGTCATGCGCCTCGGTACCCGCGAGCACCAGATTGGGCCGGAAGCGCTCGATGCCCACCGGGGCATGGCCCGCGGCCGCGAGTCTTGCGTTCAGTTCGGCAAGCGATCCTTCGCTGATCACGAGCAAGGGATAACCGTCGGCGAACTGGTTGAGGGCCTCGATACCGTCCGTCCAGTCGAGGCTCGACAGCCTCCGTTGCTCCGGATCGAAACGGACCATGCGCAGCTTTCGCGGTTGGCCTGGTTCCGAGAGGAAGTCGCTGAACCATTGCGCAGCGAGATCGCCCATGTCGTAGGCGGCGATCTTGTCCTTCCAGACACGCACGCGCGTCGGCGCTTCGACGCGATCGAAGGCAATGTGCAAGGCCAGCATGCCAGGCGCCCGCAGCACCATTTCGGTGTGCCTGAGTTGCGGCCTGATCAGCGCCATGCGCGGCAATTCGCGCTGCGTCACGAATTCGCCTGCCTCGTCGACAACCATCCAGGCGCGATCGAACTCAAGCCCTGTTTCGATGACGAGCGCTTCCGTGACCTCCACGCCAGCGCACGATTTCACCGGATAGACGAAGAGGCGCGCGATTCTGGCCTGGAGATCAAAGTCGGAGATATTCACGGGCGGTTCCTTGGGTCCATGGTCAAGAGCCGCGATTCTCCCGCACAGCGGCACTGGCAAAGGCTCCTCCTACAATGCCGCGATGGCTCTTCCTCCCGAAGTTTGCATTCGCGGCGCCGGCATCGTCGGCCGCACACTGGCGTTGCTGCTGGCCCGCGAGCGCGTGCGCGTGGCGCTGGTAGCGCCTGCCGCTGCGCCAGCCACGGAAGACGTGCGCGCCTATGCGCTCAACACGGCTTCGAAGACCCTGCTCGAGTCCCTGCGGGCCTGGCCCGACGCGGCGCATTCCATGCCGGTACGCGAGATGCTCGTCTACGGTGACGAAGGCGGCCGCGTTCAGTTCAGCGCGGCGCGCCAGAAGGTCGACGCCCTGGCATGGATCGTCGACGTCCCGGCGCTCGAACAGCAATTGAGCGATGCAGTGCGCTTTCAGCCCCGCATCGAAGTCGTGACGGAGCCGGTGCCGGCGTCCCTCACCGTGGTATGCGAAGGGCGCGCAAGCGCCACTCGCGAAACGCTCGGGGTGAGCTACGAAGTCACGCGCTATCCCCAACACGCGATCGCAGCACGGCTCGAAGCCGACAGGCCGCACGACGGCATTGCACGCCAGTGGTTCAACGACAAGGGCGAAGTGCTGGCGCTGCTGCCGCTCGCGGATGCGAACCGCGCCGCAGACGCGCACGCCTTTGACCGCTCGCTGGCGCTGGTATGGTCGGTCGACCAACTGAGAGCGCCCACTCTACTCGCCCAGGGAGAGGACGAATTCAGCGCGGCCCTGCGCGAAGCCACTCATGACTCGCTCGGTGCGCTCACACTCACCAGCCAACGCGCCGCTTGGCCCTTGCAACGCGCCATCGCCGACCGATGGACGGGGCGGCTCGGCGATGGGTCGGCCTGGGCGCTTGCCGGCGATGCAGCGCACACCGTGCATCCGCTCGCGGGCCAGGGCCTGAATCTCGGCCTTGCCGACGTGGCCGCGCTGGCGGAAGTGATCAAGACGCGCGACTATTGGCGCGGCGTCGGAGACGCACGGCTGTTGCGCCGCTACGAACGTTCGCGCCGCACCGACGTGCTGTCGATGAGCCTCGCCACGGACGGACTTCAACAACTCTTCGCCCACAGCGCCGATCCCTTACCGGCGCTGCGTAACTGGGGCATGCGCGGGTTCGACCGCACACGGCTCGTCAAGAACTGGATCGCACGTCAGGCCATGGGCCTGCAATGAACGTCGGAACACCCTCATGAAACCACTCGCGCGCCCTCTTCTTCGTCCTCTCCTCTCGGCAATGGCCTTCCTTGCCTTGGGCCACGCGTTGACGGCCTCCGCCGGGGAAGCCGAAATCCGCAAGAACCTGGCAGAGCGCATTCCGCAGTTCGCCAAGATCGACGAAGTCACCAAGTCGCCGGTTCCGGGCCTCTATGAAGTGCGCGTCAACGGCTTCGAGATCTTCTATACCGACGAGCAGGGCAATTACCTGCTGCAGGGCAATCTCATCGATGTGAAGCAACGCAGGAACCTCACCGAAGAGCGGGTCGAAAAGCTCAGCGAAGTCGCTTTCGACAAGCTGCCGATGAAGGACGCCATCAAGATCGTGCGCGGCAACGGAAAGCGCAGGCTGGCCGTGTTCGCGGACCCGAATTGCGGCTATTGCAAGCAGTTCGAGCGCGACATGACCAAGGTCGACAACGTCACCATCCAACTCTTCCTGTACCCGGTGCTGGGTCCGGATTCGGTCGTCAAGGCACGCAACATCTGGTGCGCCAAGGACAAGGCCAAGGCCTGGAACGACTGGATGCAACGCGGCGTGACACCTGACGCCGGCGAATGCGACACCGCGGCACTCACGCGCAATCGCGAGTTCGGCCAGAAATACAACATCACCGGCACGCCGACGCTCATCTTCAGCGACGGCACGCGTGCACCGGGTGCCATCCCGGCCGCGCAGGTCGAAAAGCAACTTGCCGCTCTCAATTGATGGCTTCGCCGGCCATCCACTACCGCGTGGAGTGCGCGGATCGGAACGCGCATCTGTTCAGCGTCACATTGACGATCGACAAGCCGGCCGCGCTGCAGCGCGTCGACTTGCCGGTCTGGATTCCGGGCAGCTACCTGGTGCGCGAATTCTCGAAGAACCTGCAGAACCTGCGGGCCACGCAGGGGCGGCGCAAGCTTGCGACGCACCAGATCGACAAATGCAGCTGGCAGATTGAATGCGTGCCCGAAAAGGCTCTGGAGCTGCGCTATGAGGTCTGCGCCTACGACAACTCCGTGCGCACGGCATGGCTCGATGCCGATCGCGGGTTCTTCAACGGCACCAGCCTCTGCCTGAGGGTCGAGGGCCTGACCGAGGTGCCACACGGGATCGACTTGGTTGCGCCCGCGACGCCGAAGGACGGCGCTCGCTGGTCGTGCGCCACGGCGCTGAAGCCCCAGCGGATCGATCGCCATGGCTTCGGCAACTATCTCGCATCCGGCTACGACGAACTGGCCGACAGCCCGGTCGAAATGGGCGCGTTCTGGAGTGCCGAATTCGAAGCCTGCGGCGTACCGCATCGCTTCGTCGTCGCTGGCGCGCCGGCTTCCTTCGACGGCGAGCGGCTGCTGGCCGACGCCCAGGCGATCTGCGAGACGCAGATGCGCTTCTGGCATGGCGACAAGGTCGGCAAACGAAACGGACCGAAGCCGCCGCATAACCGCTACGTATTCATGCTCAACGCGGTGGACGACGGCTATGGAGGCCTTGAGCACCGACACTCGACAGCCCTCATCTGCACGCGCCGCGACTTGCCGCAAGTCGGGGCCCGCAAGCAGCCCGATGGCTACACCACGCTGCTCGGCCTGATCAGCCATGAGTACTTCCACACCTGGAACGTGAAGCGCATGCGGCCGGCCGAGTTCTCGCGCTATGACTACGCGCACGAAAACTACACGCGCCTGCTGTGGCTCTTCGAAGGTTTCACCAGCTACTACGACGACCTGCTGCTGCGCCGCGCCGGTCGCATCGACGACGCGAGCTATCTCAAGCTGCTCAACAAGACGATCAACCAGGTGCTCCAGACGCCGGGGCGGGTCGTTCAGTCGGTGGCGGAGGCGAGCTTCGATGCGTGGGTCAAGTACTACCGACAGGACGAGCAGACAGCCAACACCACCGTGAGCTACTACACGAAGGGCGCGCTGGTCGCGCTGTGCTTCGACCTCACGCTTCGCTCCGAAGGCAAGGGCACGCTCGACCAGGCCATGCGTCTGCTGTGGAAGAACAGCGATGGCGGCCCCATCGATGAAGACGACTTCGCCGCCGCGCTCGAAGCGGTCGGCGGCCGATCATTTGCTACGGAAATCGCAAGCTGGGTCCATTCGACGGACGAATTGCCCTTGTCCGATTTGCTGCGGGCGCACGGCGTGGCCACGCTCGACGACCCGGCCCAACGCGCGCAGGAACTCGGCCTGAGAGTGGCCGAGTCGAACGGCAGCGTGCAAGTCAAGACCGTGCTGCGCGGCGGCGCGGCCGAGCAAGCGGGCTTTTCGGCCAACGACGAATGGATCGGGATCGAATTGCCGGCGAGCAAGGGGCGGCCGGCTCAGGCATGGCGGCTCGCTCGCCTCGACGATCTTGCCCTGTACCTGGGCACGGCCAGGAAGCTGACAGCGCTCGTGGCACGTGATCGCCGCTTGCTGCGCCTGCCGCTCACAATGCCCACGGGCGTGACGACGTGGCGCCTTTTCGCGCAGGATTCCGTCAAGCTTTCCGGCTGGCTGAGTCGCGCCTAGGCTTACGGCCTGTCGCCGCCTGCGGACTGTTCAAACAAAGGAGATACGCATGAACTACGAGAACATCGAAGTGCGGGTCGAAGCCGAAAAGGTCGGCATCATCACGCTCAACCGCCCCAAGGCACTGAACGCGCTCAACGACGCGTTGATGACCGAGCTGGGTCAGGCACTGAAGGACTTCGACGCGAATTCCGCCATAGGCTGCATCATCGTCACCGGCAGTGAGCGCGCATTCGCGGCCGGTGCGGACATCTCCGCCATGGCCAAGTACACCTTCCTGGATGCCTACAAAGGCGACTTCATCACACGCAACTGGGAAATCATCCGGCAGATTCGCAAGCCGGTGATCGCTGCGGTCGCGGGTTTTGCGCTTGGCGGCGGTTGCGAACTGGCAATGATGTGCGACTTCATCATCGCGGCCGATAACGCGAAGTTCGGGCAACCCGAAATCAAGATCGGCGTGATCCCCGGCGCGGGCGGCACGCAGCGGCTGCCACGCGCGGTCGGCAAATCCAAGGCCATGGACATGGCGCTCACGGCCCGAATGATGGATGCGGCCGAAGCGGAGCGCGCCGGGCTGGTGAGCCGCGTCGTTCCCGTCGACAAACTCGCCGAGGAAGCCCTTGGTGCTGCCCTGGTGATCGCAGGCTATTCGCAGATTGCCGTGATGGCCGCCAAGGAGTCGGTCAACCGCGCTTTCGAAAGCGGCTTGTCAGATGGTGTGATGTTTGAACGGCGGTTGTTCCATGCGCTGTTCGCAACGGCGGATCAGAAGGAAGGCATGGATGCGTTCCTGAACAAGCGCGCTCCTGATTTCAAGCATCAGTAGCATCAAGCATCGGTGTGCGCACTCAGGGCGTCTGCGGCGACTCAGGCGCTGCCGATGCCTCTGGCTGCTGAACGGCATGGCTGAGCGCGTCCCGCAACGCGGACAGCGACGGACTGGAAGGCATTCCCGTCGCCGGCGGCGTCTTCCCCTCGCGCCAACGCACCTGCGAGCCCGCGATTTCGAAGACGGCGAGCACTTCGCCCTTGCGCTCCAGCGACACCCGCCACTCGGGCGCTGCTTTCAGTGTCTGAGCGCCGACCGCCGATATGGCGGCGGATCCAAGCAGGGCATTCAGGTCGCGTGCCTCTTCACGCGAGAAACTGTGAGACTCTCCGCCGCGCCGGCTGATCGTGATCCGACTCCATTGTGAGAGGGCCGCGAAGGTAGGAGGATCGGTCGCCTCGGTTCGGACCGATGAAGACGACGGGCGGCTCGCCGCAGGGGCTGCGGGCGGCGGTGGGGCATCGGCGGGCCTTGGCGCGGATGTTTCAGCTCCCTTCGGGGGCGTGCCGGGTGGCGAATCTGGCAAAACCAGCCGCGCGACGGTGTTCGACGGCGGCACCGGCGCAGGCTTGGTCGGAGGGAGCGGGCTTCCGGCTCGCTGATTTTCCGCGGTGGCTGGGCGCGGCGGCTCTGGTCGAGGCGTCGGCTGAGGGGCGATGCTTACTGGCGCTGACGCTGGCTCCGCCGGCTGGGCGAGTTCAGCAAGCGGCGCGGAGTGGTTGACTGATCCGATGTCACCTGAAAGGGGAAGCGTGTTTGACTGCTGCTCGGCCTGCGGCGTCGGTGCAACCACCCGTGCTTCATTGACAGGACGCGGAATCGGAACGGGGTCGCGCTGCAAGAAGAACAATGCGACGACGGCAAGCAGCACCGCAACGACAGCCGCGCTTCGAAGCAGGCGTGAGCCTTTGCCTCTGCCCCTTTGGACGAACACACTTCCCCATCCGGAATGCGCCGCACGTTCGAGCTCAGCCTCGGCCTCTTCAGGATCCAGCGCACCCACGGCATCGTAGGCCCTCCTCAGGATGCCCTTGCGCAGCCGCCAGTCGGGCACGACGCTGTGGTCCGGCGCGTGTTCAAGCGCCCGCCACACCTGACGATCGTGCAGATCGTCTGCTCCCTCGTCGGCATCAGCGTCGACAACCGAGAGGTACCGTTCCATGCAAGCACGAAGCTTCTTCAGGCCGAAGCGCAGCCGGCTTCTGACCGTTTCGATGTCGACGTCGAGCGTGGTCTCCAGCACTTCCAACGTAAAGCCGGCCTCATGGCGCAACAGGAAGGCGGCACGCTGGTCCTCGGGCAGTTCGTTCAGGCAGGCCAGCAGCCGGCGGCCTGCCGCGCGCCAGAACGCAAGCTCTTCCATTGAAGGGGAAGAGGCATCGGCAGACTCGCTGCCGCCTTGCAGCAGTCCACGGCTGAACAGCCGAGCCGCCTCCAGTCCGTCGCCGTCTTCGTCGTGCGCATAGAAGGCGACCTCGTGACCACTGATCCGCAGCCGCTCGATGGCAAGGGTGTGCGCGACGGTGAAGGCCCAGGTGCGCCAAGCGATGCCTTGCGGCGAAAAACTCTCGCGCTCGGAGATGATGCGCGTCCAGGTCTCCTGGAACACCTCGTCCGCCTCAGGCGCGAGCCGAATGCCCAACAGGCGCCGGACGAACCGATACAACGCGCTTTCATGTCGTGCGTAAAGCAAGTCGAAGGCCGACGTGTCGCCGCCCACATAGGCAAGCGTCAGTTGATCGTCTGGCAGGGCTTCAAGGGAAACGGAAATCGCGTCGGGCGCAAGCATCCGCTGATTTTTACCTCACGTTGAACTCGCGAGGCTGTCGTGCGCTCGCCGAAAGAGTCCGCATCCCCATCGAGCGCTATAGGACAGCTCGGAAACAGCTATAATTTTGGGCTCGGCTCTTTAGCTCAGTCGGTTAGAGCGATGGAATCATAATCCACAGGTCCGCGGTTCGAGTCCGTGAAGAGCCACCAAGTACTGCGAGGAAACCCTGCTATCAGTTTGATAGCAGGGTTTTTTCTTTGGTGGGTTATGTAAGGGCGGATGTAAGACGCTCTTGAAGACGCTCAGCCGGCAGCCGCGCAGGCCGCGGCGGGCGTGCTTGGGAGCGCCGCCCGAAAGGGCTGACCGGAGTTGCGTTCGGAGCGCCGCCGCCGACCACGCTGTTTTGCAACTGCAGCAGGCTCGGTGTCAACGGTCGAAATCCGGCGCCGAGTCGGAAACGCATCGACAGGCTGACGAAAGGCGCGTTTTCGTGACGGCAAACTTCTAGGACGACGGGCCCTGATATCGAGCAAGCGTTTTCAAGCCCCGGCCTCGCGTGGGCTTTTTTTGCCTCGCCAGGCTCGGCGATGCGGCGATCGAGGCCAGCGCACATAGCCTTCACGGTTCGACCCAGCGGGCGAACGGGGCCGCATCGTCCTGCGCAGACTGCTGCCTTGGCGGCGGCTTCTTCTTCGGCCGCAGCGCGGGCGCTTCGGCGTCGCCATAAGGCGATCGGCCAGCGCGTCGAGCCATCCCTCGCGCTGCGGTTCGGGAGGATCTAGCGGGCTCAGTGGCGTTCAGGATCGTAACTACGACGAGGGGCCTGCACCTGCCGGCAAAGACGCATGCGCTGCGCCGCTGGAACGACTTCATCGCGGACTTGGCGATCGGCG
Source organism: Variovorax sp. 10N420 (assembly GCF_056394705.1). NCBI lineage: Bacteria > Pseudomonadati > Pseudomonadota > Betaproteobacteria > Burkholderiales > Comamonadaceae > Variovorax > Variovorax sp. 10N420. The sequence goes on from NZ_JBFTIJ010000003.1 coordinate 158,666, forward strand.
CTGTTGAAGAAGGCAATGTGTACCAGCTTCCGACGGCGATGGCGGCGTAGCGGCCCACACGATCGCGGATGAGCGTGTCGTGACGCCACACTGCGCCGGTAACTCTCCGGTTACGGCGTCCGCAAGGGCGTTTCAAGCCCGCTTCGTGCGGGCTATTTTTTCCCGGCGCGAGCTGGCTTGAATGAGGCCGGCGCACCAACCGACAAAGTTGGGCCTCACAGTTGTTGGCCGCTCGGGCTCAGCGAAATCAAGCACCTGCGCACCAACTGCGACCGGCATGCTTGCCGAACGGGGGTTCAAAGTTGCTGCGCCTTTCCGGCGCTTTGTTCTTGCTGGCCGATGAAACCGTCCGGTCTAGCGACGGACCCGTACAGCCAGTATGGGCCCGTTACAGACTGTGGCCCTGCGCAGGCCGATGACCGCTGTGCAGCGATTTCTGTCGTTGATTCACAGCAACCTCGATTCACCATCTGACAACGATGCCGACTCTCACGTGTGCGAACAATTTTTTGGCGGTGAATGTGCTGCGTCAGAACTCGACGGTGTAGCTCCACAAACGCTTGAGCCCGGTAGTGGTCTCCCGCGAATAAGTGCTGCATTCAGGAAGGAGTATTGAAACCCCGCCGCGCAGGCGACCTTCTAGCTGCCAGTACAGCGCAAATCCCAAGGTTTGAACTTTGGTTGCCAAGGGTGACAGGTAGATATTCGCCGGCGCGCCTTGCCGATCCACCTCGTCAACAATTGAGCGCAACGCCGCCGCCGTCGAAAAGGGATCGTTGGCCGGAGCAAATCGGCGCTTTGTGATCCATTGTTCAGGCACCGCCACTTCCCCACTGGATGCCGCTCGGATCGCGCTCTGTTGATACATATCTGGACTGAGCGAGGGGAAAGCGAAAAGAGGGTAGACCTCGGCACCGTCCTTATGTGCTGCAACCTCTGAGATCAGCTTAGAGTCATATCCAACCCCAATGACAAGCACATTTCGGGCGCTTGGGTCGGGGCTGCCGCCGGTGCCTCTAACCGGCCGGACCACTCCAGAAGTTCTTGTGCTAAATGCGGTATTCTCCTGCTTCTTATATGCCTGCGGCTCGGAATACAAGACGGTAAATTCGGTTAGCCCTATGCTTGCGAGCTTTGGTACCAAGAACGCTAAGACGTGACGCATGAAGCCGGTCGCGTCAATACATAGCGATTTGTCTTTGAGCTCGCCCAAACGGTCGAGCAGCGCCTTAACTTGGACCACCTCATCGACACCAGGGGGAGTTAGCGTTTCCTGGCCAGCTGGCAGGTCGAGAGGTGTGTATTGATACTCCGGATGGATTAGCCATACCTTACGGTCCGCACGCACATCGTTAAAGACGCCACCGATGCGATCACTCGAGTTAAATGCTGACACGAAGACATCGAATTTTTCGAGCTCTGCGCTAATCTTGTTGACACGAATCGGTCGCCGGTAGTAAATCGAATAGTCGAGCATGTTCAGAACAAAGTGGGCTGAGAATCCGGTTCAGGCTTTTTGAACGGGTTGTTCCAACGTGAGTCCAGCGCCTTTAGCAGTACATCGAACTCGCTCGTGTGACCGGGCCCAAAAATCGCGCAGCTAAGCTCCTTGCCAAGTGACAGGTCTCCCCTGCGGCCGATCGACAAGCCCCATCTCGGGGAGAGTAACGGGTTGAGCTGCGCCTTCTTTAGGACCTTTTGGCTGTTGCGATCAGGGCGTCCACTTGGCACTTCAAACAGCATGGAGTAGTTGAGCGCCGAATTCAAAGTGGCCCGGGCATCGTCGTTCAGTTCCTCAATCGCAAAGCTCACGGCGAGTGGCGAGACTTCCGGGATACTTAGCGCAAATCGGGCCGTTCGCAGCGTCAAAGCCAGTTTCGTAATGGCCTCCCTGGCCTGTTCAGCCATTCCTCCGTAGTTCGTATCACTTTCAAGAAGGAACCGAGCTGCTTCAATCGCTGCCTCGGTTTGTAATCTGACGGATAGCTTCTGCCCTTTGTTAAAGGTCATCTCCCTAAATGCCGCCATCTCATGCATTCGACCTAGAACGATGAGCAGGTTCCGGGGGTTGCCCGATGACATTTTCACAAAGGTCTCAAAACCGGCGTAGATAGGGCCACCGACCTTTGACTCACGACATAGCTGAGCGAACAGGTCCTTTGAGTAGTGCTGATAGGCAGTGGCGTAGGTTCCTCGAGCTCCTTTACCCTGACACGCGACAAGCACTTCAGATGCTTCGCGTAGCTCTTGCGCAGTGTTAAACGCCGTTCCCGCCTTTCGATATTTTTTGCAAAATAAAAGGATGTTCAATCGCTGAAGAAGGACCGGCAGGCCAGAGATGAGGATGTCAGACACTCTGCGAGCGTCGTCTGCGTTCAACTTCACCTTTGGATCTGCATTGGCCAGGATAGCTGTGAGACGGCGCGCGAGATCTTGCGGCGTCGGCTCTATGCCGAGAGCATCGATGGCTTTCTCATAGAAAGCGCTTGAATCGACATCGTCAAGGTGTTCGGTGGGATCGAAGAAGCCTGACCTCTCTGCCCCATCACCAAGCTTTGCCACGCTCAACCTGCGCTTTACGAAAGCCTTCGCAAAATTTCCATAGCCTTGGTAGCCCCTGAGCAAGTCATCAAGGGTCGTCGTCTTGAACTCCGATCCCTCTCTGTTCTCCTCGCCCTTCGCCATAGTTGCCGTTGTCTTGATTGAGTAAAGGCGACCTGTGACACGAAAGGTGATAACACCCTCTGCGTACCGAATCAGCGAATTGAGCACCTCTTGTTGGAATGCCGAAAAATTTTCAATCTCATCGATCATGAAGATGAGTGAGACATCTGCAAGCGCTGGATGCCATTTTCGAAGTGCCAACCCTAACGGAGCACAAAGCCCACCGATCGAGAACGAGACCCGAACATCAAGCACGCCACTGAAGGCAGCGTTGTCGACCGCATGATCAATGTTGCGGCGCTCTCGTTGTAGCCAATCGGCGAACTGCGACAGTGAATTGAATGTTTCGTTCACCGCCCCATGCAAGCTACGAGTAAGCGCCTCGAGCACAGCGTGATCATCGAATTCCGACGTTGGAGACGTGACTTGAATGTCGGTGAGAGCCTCAAGCAGTCGCTGTGCGAGCCAAAGCTCTAGATAGATGCCAAAGAGCCTTTGCCATTTCGCCATATCAGCGGGGTCAGGCTCAAATCGTCCCGGATCCACGTTCGCCGCACGAATGAAAATACCCAGATACTTCTGTCGTGCTACCGTTTCAAGCCCCGACTCATTCGGGTACCTCAATCTTGCGACTTGATACGAGTGATAGCGCAGGAGATGCGTTTTCCCCGTGCCTTTGCCGCCGAGAATGTACTTGGACGTTCTTAGTCGCGGCTCAATGATTTTGTTGATCATGGGCGCGCCCAGCTCGACCCAAAGTTCGTGTATCTGGGCGTCGCTGAAGTCGGACGCTTTTACTAGGGCAAAAGGGTTCTGGCGCTCCGGGTCGTCCATTAGGCGTACTTCTTGTCAAATCGGGGAAAGATGGGATGCCACTGCGTTCGGGTCCCTTGATCCCAGAAGATTGGCAGCGTGTTGTCCGGTGTATTGTGGGCAAATGCAAGGAGGAGTTGGCCATCCTTGTAGCCTACAGGCAAGCGAGGCTGGAGGCTAGCTCCATACTGTCGCGCCATGGCCTGGAAGTCCACAGCATTGAACCATGCGGGCGAGTCTGCGAAATATCGCGCGTCTACGCTGAACGCTCGGAATGAAGAATCTAGTTCAAACAAGCACGTGGCACGGCCATCAAAAAGTTCCGGGACATTGAGTCGCTCAAGGCCTTCCGTAGTGGCAAACAAAGAAAGAAAACTAAGCTCAAAATTTGGATCACCCGCACGAATTCTATTTAGTTCCTCGGAAAGATACTGCCTTGCTTGAGTCCCAGATCCAACGATGTCATCGAAGAAAACGATTCGATTGACTGACGCGTCGCGAATTTTGTACTCAATCTCTCCAGCGCGCGTGCGGCTGGGCTTACTTGCAAAGGCGGACAGGAGATCGGCGAAGTAGTCCTTGGGCAAGCCGTTCACTTGCCGAAAAACGTACAGCAAGTGCGCGCCACTTTCAGCAGGGTTACCCAATCCGACGAACCGGGTGGCGGCCAATTGATCCTGATACTGTTTTCGCAGTAAAGGAACATCCTTAGTGTTTTTGAAGTTACGCCGAATTCGTTGCATGGTCGGCGCCTCGAAATGATCCCGATATAGCGCTTTTAGCATTTCTCTTGTTAACCTACGGCTAAAATACATGAAGCGGCTCAGCCCAAACAAAGCATGCAACTCTTCGGCTCGCTGGGGAGCGGTGGCACCGACGAAATTCTCGGCCCATGCTGTTATGTCCGACCATCGAACTTCGCCATCCCACGCCTGAGCTGCAAGGATCCTTAGTCGACGTTCACATTCAGCTAACGACATTGCGGGTTTTTTTAAAGACCAAAATACTCTCGCGTGCGATCGCCGCGGTGCCTCCGTTTCGTTTTGTCAAAAGGCCTCGTGATTTTATTCTGTCGTGGAGATGCAGCTCTAAAGACATTCCGAATTCATCCATGCATTCGGCGATAAATCTATCTGTAGCCATGGCAAGGCCACACACCGTATTGTTCCCGATCACAATTACGGCATGCCCTCCGATTGCGACAACACGTGAAATCTCCCGCAGCGAGCTCCTCAGCTCGCTTAGATAAGTTCGATTTATTCTCGCGCGGAGCGGGTGTATTTTCGAAACCTTGCGCAGGAATAACTCGAACGATCGACTGAACTTTGGAAGATGTTCAGCAACTGCGACGTGTTGGGGTAGGTGCTCTCGACCGATGGTTGCCTGTTCTATAAGGGACAGCTGCTGTGGCGAAGCGAGCCCGAGCCAGTTCAAAGATAGGCTCATTGAACGAACATACTTCTGCGCACTACCATACGGCGGAGACGTAACCACCAGATCGACAGTGCCTGCTCCTAGAGGGCCACCTTCTTCGTCTAACAGACTTCGCGCGTCGTCTCCAACAGCACGAGCTGCTATCCGATCGGGAAACTCTGCATTTGTTCGCACAATTCGCTGAATATTGGCAAGACAAACGTTTCCAAACTCCTCGAGATGATCTGCCGAATCAACCTTGTTGAGCCGTTGAGCAATTTCATTGTTAGCCGCAAGTGTGCGCCCAGCCTTTGCCTTGAGCCGAACCGGAACAGATATCGCCGGATCGGTATAGCTAAGCTTCCGGCAAGCGACTGAGAAGCACACGAGAAAGAAGTCGCGCATGTCATCGTCATCAACCTCAAAGACTGCTCGGCGCAGGATCTCCAATTCCTTCTTCCGCGATGCCGAGTACCACAGAGCGCTGTTCACAATATCAACTGCCGGTGCCGTTCTGTACCGACGCGCTCGACGGAGTATTTCGATTGCCTCTGTAAGCAGCTCGTCGGGCGAGTATGGAGTCGTCTTTACACGCGTCAGCAACCGTGCCATTGGATTCGCGTCGGCGACCAGCGCTTGGCGTCCGCTCATGCTAGCTTCGAGAGGCACCGTTCCAGAGCCGCAGAAGGGGTCCAGCACTCGAGAACCCACTCCAGACAGAGCGCTTGCTTGAACAAAAAAATGGGCAATGTGCGGCAGGAGCTTCGCCGGGTAGGAATGGATAAGATGAGTTCTTTGATCGCCAAGCTTCACCCAGCTGACCAGAGCGCGAAAGTCCGTGTTTACCGGCCTTCCTGACGCTTGGAACTGTCGCCGAAACTCCTCATATAGCAGTGAGGTGTCTACGCCGCCAGACCGCGGCGCCGTTCGAGCACGTTCCTGCGGCACCTGTTTTTCGTTTCTTTGCATAAGTTTGCTACCACCTCCTAGACCTCATTTTCCTCGAAGGCGAAGCCAATCCGTGAATGCGCTTAGCGCCAAGTCGATCGGCATACTTCGGCGTTCGCTTTCGATGGGAGCAGTCTATCGGGCAGTCGGCCTTGAAAGACTGGCCCCAGCCTAGACCTGCCGCTGGCTGCTTCGCGCCAAAGGACAGCTTTTGGCCGGGTGCAGTCCTAGGGACAGTGGCCCGAGCTAGGCCGACGAAGACGTGCGGGGCTTGGCGCTCCGTTACAGCTGCGCGACGCCAACTGAAACGGCTTCGGCTCCGTGTTCGGAGTCGAGCCAACTCTGGAACATTCCCAACGCTTCCGGCGTGCCATCAAGCACCCAAGTGTCATGCTTACACGCTGCGCAGTGGGCGGCGCCGGCCAGGCGCTTCCTTGAAGTCCGCGCACATCCATCGGATGAATTTCGGTCAGATCCGCCTTGCAGTTGTTGCACGTTACGTGCTCAGGAAGTTTTCTGCGCAAAGCACCGACAGCTTCCTCCTGGCGTTGTTCAAAAGTACCTCTTCGTTTTGCTTCGCCCATGACAGCCGCTCCGGTTTAGTCGGTCGTTTTGACTTCCCATCCTCCTTCGAGGGGGGCCGTGCGAAGCATGCCACTGAGGTCGCGATGCGGAAAAACTCCACGCCTGTGAGCCGGCCCGATCAACAACTTTGACCAAGGCTCAACAACTCTGAACACCAACAGACGACGCGGCAGGGAGCGCCACAGCGGCCCGAACGCGGCCCGGAGGTAGCCCCACCCGGCACCGGCCGCCACGCGCGCCACCGACCCGCTGATCGTGCGCGAGAATCACGGTCACGCGAAAAGTCGTGACTAAACAGTTGTAGGCCTCCCAGTCACAAGAACGGCCTACCGTGAGCACCCCCAAATCCAGCACCGAGCGCACCCGCGCCTATCGCCGACGCCTCGCCGAGCAGGGGTTCGCGAACATCAGCGTCGCGGTCGACCGCGACACTGCCCGCATCCTTCGCGCGATCGCCCGAGAGCACGGGCGATCGATGGCCGACGTCATCAAGGTGGGCGCGGGCTTGACCCAGCGCGCCCTTGCCAGCACCACCGCGACCGCCGCCGAATGATCCCGGTCAAGGTGGTTCCAGCACCGGCTGGAGTGCCGGCCGGCGCGACGTACTTCCGCTGCGAGCGCTTGAGCGCGACGTTGTCGGTTCAAGCCTGCGCCGCCCAATGGAACGCGGCGCCCAGCGCGACGGCCTGCTGCGGATGCGCCATCGGCCGCGCGCACCACGCGCACGTAGCGCCGGGCGCGGCGATGGGCCGGAAAGTCCGCGAGCACTCGCGCGAATGCATGCGCTGCCACCGGACCGACCTGCGCCTGATCAAGCAGTTCGGCGTCTGCGTCAGTTGCTACAACCGCGAGCGGGAATGGCACATCGGCCAAAACTCGAAGGGCGAGCCGCCTGCGCACTTCGAGCCCCTGACCATGTTCGCGGTCGCCACCGAGACGGCGGCCGGCGAGGTCGTGCATCACGCGGTCGAGGCGCGCCACGCGGCCGAGGCGGTCGGCGTCGTAGCGAAGCGGCTCCCGAACGGCGCCCACTTGAGCGACGCGCGGCCCGGCAACACCGCATGGAGCGCGCAGCACGGCCGACTTGTCGTCGCTTGCCCCACGTGCGGCTATGCGGGCCTGCTGGCGCGTGAATCGCGCGGTACGCACCGCCACCATTGCCCCGCCTGCCAGGGCGCGCCCAGCGGCCAGGAATGGGCCTTGGCGCGGCCACGCGCAGGCGTCACGGTATGGCCGGCAGCGACCTTGGTCACATGGCTCCAAGCGACCGGGGAGCGCCCGCCAGCGCGCTGGAGTTCGACGGAGTTCGCTTGCGGCGCCTGCGGCACCGGCGCGCTACAGGCGCGGAGCACCGCAGACGGTCGCGCCGAAGCACGGTGCCCTGCATGCCACGACCACTCGGCGCACGCGCACTGAAAAAGGCCCGCCGCGATGAGCCTCAAGCGCGACCGGAATAGCTCAGGGCGAGCCGTCGCGCGATCAGGATCAGTTCTTCGGTCGTCAAGTTCGAGTACCTCGCGGTCGTGCACCCGGTCTGCTGGATCGACTTGACGAAGATGACCGGCCGAGCGCGCCGGGCTCCCGCCAGGGCCTGGAACTTTTCGCACGTGCGATCCAGAATCAATTGGAAGACCGCGTTCGTGTATTCCTCGGTGCCGTGCCGCGCGTCGAGGCGCTCGGCACCGCGATAGACCTGCCGCAACGTGAGCGGCTTTTTAGAAGAAGTCATTGTTGGACTCCGATGCCTCCGACTCGGCCTGCGCGGCACGCTTGGCCGCATCGACCCGCAGACAGATGACGCCCATCACGATCTTGACGCCCTCCATCGATTTCTCGGCGAACGCGGTCGCCATTGCCGAGATTTCCCGTTCGGTCGCGCCGAGGGCGACCAGAGTCGGGCGGACCTTCCGCATCATCACCTCGGCCCGGGTCGGCCGACCCGCCGGGTTGCGGCTGGGCGCGCCCTTCTTGAATTGACCGGCGGCGCTCACACCCAGGCTCCAATCGCGACCTTGCGCAACGCGTCGCTTGGCACGTAGATCGATGCAAGGTTGGTCATGCCCCGGTCGGCCGCAGCGAGGCGAAGCGCGCGCACCTGGGACGTGAAGTGAGCCTCCAGCAGGCGCACACGTTCGGCCATGCCATCGACGACGGCGCGGCTCTGGGCGACCACCAGGGCGGCCTCTGCGTCGACCACGGCTCGCTGCTGCGCGGCGGGCGCAGCGGCCACCACGGCGGCCTCCAACGGCGCCAGCATGCGGCCCAGGTCCTTGATGTCCATGCTCAACGCGGTCATGGTGGCGGCATCGCCGGGCTGCTCGTCGCCGGCCGAGCGGCGGGCCCGGATGGATTCGAGTTCGCGGGACTTCGGTTCCAGGCGAGCGCGCAGTGCATCGCGTTCGGCGATCGCGACGTCGTGGGGCACATTGGCTTTCTTCAAGCCGGAACGGGCCTGCGCCAAGTGCCGAGCGGCGAGCTTGACGATCGGCGATTCGACCGGCGCGGGCAGCGGCTCGGCATCAGGCGCGGACTCGATGGTTTCGATCGCGTCAGCGACCTGATCCTGCGCCTGCTCGACGGCTTCGGCCTCAGTCTGCTGGGCGGCGGCGTGATCGGCTTCGGTGGCGGCGCGTGCGGCTTGATCGGCGGCAGCGCGCTCGGCGGCTGCAGCGGCGCGTGCGGCTTCGAGCGCGGCTCGGGCGGGGCCGGTATCGGCGCCAGCGATCAGCGCGGCTTCGAGTGCCTGCTCGGCAAGTTGAACGGCCGCGGGTACGGTGGCATCGGAGGGGCTTTGGGGAGCGGCGGTTTGCGTGTTCATGGAATCGAAGTCTTTCGTCACGACGAGCGTTCCGGGAACACCTTCTTCCAAGGCGGCTGCCGGCGCCCGCCCCCACGCCCTCACATGGCTGGCAGACGCGCCAGGAGGTTGCGCACGGCGGTCGGCGTCCACGTCGCCCCGTCCGACGCCTGATCAGTCCGGCTGCGCGCCGTCGACCAGCACCCGGCCGTCCGGCTGTTGATCTGTTGATCTGTTGATCTCGCATAGGCGAATTCGGCCTCGGCATTAGCCGAGCAATTGCAGGCGCGACGACCAGGAGGTGCGCTTCGCTTGAAGCCGATGGCTCAGATCGGTCCAACGGGCGCAAGTGACAACCGATGTGTTGCCTTTCTTGACCAGCAAGAAAGCCGACTTCGGAGTCGCTATCGTCGGCTAGCTTGGGGATGTTGTAGACGGTAGGTAAGGCCATATCTTGGCCATCTGCGAATACAAGTGACGAGTGCGCTTCTCGATCGCGGCTTCGTTCCAGTCTGCGGCGTCGCGATCGTGGAAATACTGGGTGAGATTCAGCTTGCTGAACTTCAGCAACTCGGGGCGCTTCGTGTCCCAATTGCTATTCGACAGTGACGGGTTCAGGCTGCCGGTGATAAGCGTCAAATTGCCGAGAGAATTGACCAGTCTATCGCGCCGCCCGATTGCCTTTTGTTCCGCCACCGGGTCAGTCTTGTCTTCATCTGCGAGCGCCCAATAGGGCTGCCAAGTTTGTGGCATAACATGTTCGATCGTCAGACCAGGAGGCAGTGGAAGCGGTTCGCTTTTGGCAGCGGGCGAGTAGGCGTCGAGCACCTCCAGAATGACCCGTACTTTGTACTGGGCTAGGCGGTTATATAGAGGCAAGCCAAGTGTGGCGGTTTCAAATTCGTCGTCGCTGGGAAACAACGTGCTGTCGGCCGCGCTCTTGGCCATGTATTCAATGACGTTGGCGGCAGTGATTGCGCCCTTTTTGTCGAGCGCCCGGATAAGGTCGATGAAGTAGCGGTTGTAGTTCTTTGTGGTCATGGCGCAAAGCATGCGTCGGACCAGATAGGACTCGATCAGCGCAAGGATGCTGTCGAATTCTTCAGTATGCCTAGGCACAAGTTCAGCATGTGCGTAGAGCATGAAAGGGTATACGGTGGTCGTGTCAATAGCTTCCAGGCGCCGTAGGAAAGACGCCAGCCGTGCATGCTTGCCCGGCTCGTAAAAGGTCTTGAAAACGTCGGCGTAGCGGGCAAGTTGCTCCAGATGTTCAGCGGTCGATTTCGGCGTATTAAGGAGCGAGCCGGCCGCAGATTGTGATTGCTCGGCAAAGGTTTTGAATGCGTTGAACAGGTGAGATGATTTCACCTCGTCACGGGTCATCATCGCCAGGTAGTAGTTGATAAACACGTCGACACGGGGGCGGGTGATGCGGCCTTGCTTGACATCTTCCCGCCACCAGTTTGTCTCGAACCGCTGCCAGTAATCGACATAGAGTTTTTCGACATTCTTTGCGTCGGAGGTTGCGGCGGCACGCCGAAACAAAAAATTCTTGATGAGGTCGGCGGGCAATAGGTCTTCGCCGCGCGCGTTGAGCGTTTCGAAGATGACCTGGGTCTCATCGTCCTTGTCGAGATCGATCACGACCAGCTGCAGGCAATCTTTGACGACGTGCCAGAGCGAATCGAAACGGTCGTCGAGTGTTTTCATCTTCAGCACTTCCGCATCAAGGTCATCATCCAACTCGCCTTTTAGCCAGCCATTGATTTGGTCATGGAAGTAGCGGTAGCCGTCGATGACATTGTTGGTGCTGTCCTTCAGCTCCGGTGTAGTGCTGATGATTTTCTCAAGCGCACTGGGTGAGCCCGCAGTGTGAACCGCCTTGAAGGCGGCTCGGTTGCTGTTGGTTGGCCATACCTTGTAAACCTCATCATCTTGGTCGATGCGGTTGCGCCGATTGGCGACGAGATCGCTAAAACGTTCAGCGTACTTTGTGTTGCCGAGCGCGTTGGCATGGTCGCGAGCGGCCATGAGGAACAGCTGTAGTGTAGTAAAGCGCTGTTGCCCGTCGATGACCTGGCGACTTTCGATAGAGCCTGTTGAATTTGCCAGCTGCTCCAGAACGACCGCCCCCAAGAAATGCGGGTGTACCATGCCGCCCCGGAGGTGTTTATCCAGCAGGGCCTGAATGTCTTCCCATAGTGGTTCCCAGTTGGCTTCCTGCGTCCACACATAGGGGCGCTGGAAGAGTGGCACCTGATAGGTAATAGTCGAATCGAAAATGCGTTCGAGTTTGCGGGTGTTGGCGTCCATGATGAGCGGCTTTGTTGTGTTGATTTAGAGAGGGCCAGCAATCGTCCGAAAGCTATCCAGCCCCGCCTCCAGGTTGTCGATAATCTCACAGGCTTGACGAGCATCGGCTCTGCTCAGTCATCAGTCATAGAACCTCCGAATCGCGTCCCGGCAGCTCTGGCCCCAAACTTGACTTCCGCGCCGTGGGCGAATCGAAGGATTGTGTCGTGGGCGCGAAGCGCCTTCAAAAAAAGCTGCACGCGGATTTTTGAACACGGGCGCAGTCGGCCACCGATGTCGACGTATTGGTGGGCACGAAGCTCGATCGCCTGCGGCGCAATGCGTTGGACGTCCGCGCCACGGTAGAGGCCTTCGCCGGCATGGGCGTTAAAGTGCACTGCCTTGCGCTCGGCGGTGTCGACTTACGAGCGCCGCGGCAAGATGATCATGGGCGTGACCGCGGCCATCGCCGAGTTTCGAGCGCGGCCACGACTTGCAGGTCGAGCGCACCCAGACCGGATTGGCCCGCGCCAAGGCCGAGGCAAGGCGCTGAGCCGCCGGCGCGGCCTCCACCCGGGCACAGGCGCAGGAGGCGCTTCAGCGGCCTGCGGCGGGCGATGGCGGTAGCCGCCGTGGCTCGGGCGTCGAATACCAGCCGCGGACCGTCATGCGACGCCGCCGCAGCATGAGCGAGTCGGCCGAAGATGGCCTCGACCGGTTGCTTCTGCAGTCTGAGGGCTGGACGACGAGGTCGCCAAGCTTTTTCGGCTACTCGGCACATCGACGATTGCACTCAACCAAGGCTTTTAGCTCGGAGCGCCGCCATAAACGGCTTCGACGGCCGATGCGATGTCTCGTTACACTTACGATCACTTTGCCCCTTCGCGCCATCTCCCGGAACAGGATGTTCGCCCCGCAACGTGTTCGGGGGCAACTTGACTACTAAAGATTTACCAAGAATGACCGAGCAGGTATCCCCTGACGCGTCCGCGGAAAGGTCATAAGTGGGACTTTATAACGCCGAGATTTCTGCGGGCTCCCTCATGGTTCCGGAGAGCCGACGCATCGCCAAGCTCCTGTTGAATCGTCCCACCGACGCTCAGTGGGACGCCGCGATCAAAGATGAAAACCTATTGCAAAAGTCGCCGGCAACCGCGCGCCGGCAGGCCCGGCTGATTCGCAACCGGTTGGCAACACTTGACGATGAAGGATTGACTCTTGTTGCCAAGAGCGACAGTGAACTTTGCCGTCAGCTGTTGCTTGCGGCGTCGGCACGACATAGCAGGCTGCTGAGCGACTTCCTGCGCGACGTGTACATCGCTGATCTGCGCCGCTTGGAAAACACGCTGAGTCATCGGCAGTGGGAAGCGTTCCTCACGGAGTGCGAGCACCGCGACAACGCCGTGAGTCAATGGGCAGCGTCCACGCGCGAAAAGCTATTCCAGGTGATCGTGCGCATCCTTGCCGAAGCAAAGTACCTCGACTCCACGCGCCGCATGGGCCTCACGCCGCCGATGCTGCACCCGAAGGCGCGCGCGTATCTCAAACGACTGGGGGACGCCGAGACGCTTACCCGCATGGAGGCCACAGCATGACCGCATCCTTCGACGATCGCTTGAACCAAGTCCTGCCGCGGCTCGCATCGCCTGACGTGCTCGACAACAGAGGTGCCGGCGGCGAAATCGGCTTCTGGATCTTCGACTACCCGCCCGAGAGTGAGATGCAGATGCGCTCGTGGCTGACCGAGGTGATCGAGCCCGGCCTGCGCAAGCAAAAGCCCGATCTCCGCTTCGCCACTATCGACCTCTTCGAATCCGTCATGGGCCTGCTCGAAGAGCGTGGGCTGCTTGAGAAGGCGTTCGATATGCAGAAAAAAAAGGGCGACGAGGCTCTGCTGGCTTCCCTGCGCTCAGTGCTCAAAGAGGATCGCCTCGCCGCGCGGATGGTGGACCTTGTCGGGGCACAGAACCTGGACCTTCTGATCGTGAAGGGCGTTGGCGCGGTCTATCCGATGCTTCGCACTCACACGCTACTGTCAGCGTTGCACCCTCAGATGCGCGACACGCCGCTGTTGATGCTGTACCCGGGTCGATACGACGGCCAATCCCTGCGCCTGTTCAACATGCTCAGCGATGACAACTACTACCGAGCCTTCCGCTTGGTTTCGTGAACGAGTAAGACACATGAAAATCAAAGAATTGTTCGTCAAGCCGATCGACCGGCCCATCAACGGGGTCATCAAGGCGGATCAGCAAGACGACGAAAGCGTCTGGCAGGAGCTCGACGAGTATGTGACCACCAAGCAGACTACCGAGTATCTGCGGAGCTTCTTCGACGCCTACTTGGCGACGATGGACCATCCCAATGACCCGACGATCAACGCGCGCATGGGCGTGTGGGTTTCGGGCTTCTTCGGTTCGGGCAAGTCGCACTTCATCAAGATCCTTTCATACCTGCTATCTAACCTGGAGGCATCGCACCCGGGCGACGGTGAGCGCCGAAGCGCCCTTCAGTTCTTCGAGCCCAAGCTCAAAGACCCGATGCTCCTGGGCGACGTGCGTCGCGCGGTGGCCGGCAAGACCGATGTGATCCTGTTCAACATCGACTCCAAGGCCGATGCCAAAAGCGACCGCGACGCCATCCTGCAGGTCTTCCTGCGCGTCTTCAACGAAATGCAGGGCCTGTCAGGTGACGCGCCGCACGTGGCCCATATGGAGCGCTACCTCATCTCCAAGGGCTGCTTCGAGGTGTTCAAGGAAGCCTTCAAGGCCTCCTACGGCAATGAGTGGGATGCTGAGCGCGACGCAGTCGACTTCCTGCGTGACAACGTGATCGCCGGCCTGAGCAAAGCGCTCAAAATGTCGACCGAGTCGGCCGGCAAATGGTTCGACGAAGCGCGCGATGCCTACCGCATCAACATCGAAGGTTTCGCCGAACTCGTGCGCGCCTACCTCGATGCCAAAGGGCCAGGCCATCGAATCGTGTTCCTGGTTGACGAGGTGGGGGCATTCATCGGCAAGAACACCCAGCTGATGCTGAACCTGCAAACCATCACCGAAGAACTGGGCACGCTATGCAAGGGCCGCGCCTGGGTCATCGTCACCAGCCAGGAAGACATCGACGCCACCTTGGGCGAAGCCAATCAATCTCGCACCAACGACTTTTCCAAGATCACCGCCCGTTTCCATACCCGGTTGTCGCTGTCCAGCTCCAACACCGACGAAGTGATCTCGCGGCGCCTGCTGGAGAAGACGCCCGCAGCCAAGGCAGCGCTCGTGGCTGTATGGAAGGCCAAAGGCGACATCATCAACAACCAGCTCTCGTTCGCCGACCATGCCGTGGCCTTCCCGCGCTTCAAGGATGCCGAGGACTATGCCGCGTACTACCCCTTTGCGCCGTACCAGTTTCAGCTGCTGCAAAAGGTATTCGAGTCCATCCGCAGAGTGGGCGCCACCGGTCGCCACCTTGCGCGCGGTGAACGCTCCATGCTCGATGCGTTCCAGACCGCAGCCGTCAGCAACGGCGACAAGGATATCGACGCCTTCGTTCCCCTGTATGACTTCTACCCATCCATCGAAAGCTTCCTCGATTCAGCCGTCAAGCGCGCCATCGACCAGGCCGGCGAGAACCCGGCGCTGGAGGCGTGGGACATCAAGCTGCTGCGCGCGCTGTTCCTCATACGCTACGCCGACGCCATCAAGGCCACGGTGGACAACCTAGCCACCCTGTGCCTCGACCGTGTTGACGCCGACAAGCTGGCGTTGAAGCGCCAAATCCAGGAAAGCCTTGCGCGCCTGGAGCGGCAGAATCTGGTCAGCCGCAACGGCGACCTCTGGTTTTTCCTGACCAACGAAGAGCGCGATGTCTCGCAGGAGATCAAGTCGGTCGACATTTCCTCGGCCGAGGTCTCGCGCCTGATGTCCGAGCTGGTCTTCGACGAGGTGCTGAGCGGCCAAACCAAGGTGCGCCACCGCGACACCAAGACCGACTACGAGTTCAACCGACTGCTCGACAGCGCGCCGTGGCGCCAGGCCAACCAGCAGCTCACGCTGGAAGTGCTCTCACCCGTCGGCGCCGACTACGAACTGATGACCGAGGCCAAGTGCATCGGCCGAAGTGCCGAAGGCGCAGGCCGCGCCATCCTGCGCATGGCTAGTGACGCCCAAGTGGACGTGGAGCTGCGCACCTACGTGCAGATCGAGAAGTACATTGGCGGGCCCAAAACCGACGCCGCCACACCATCGCTCAAGCGCATCCTGCTGGACCGCAAAGACGAAAACCGCGAGCGCAAGACGCGCATCCTCGCGCAGTTGTCCGAGCTGTTGAGCCGGGGCGACTTCTATGCCTTGGGCCAGAAGCTCACCCTCAAGCCCCAGGGCCCGTCTGTGCTGGTGGACGAGGCGCTGAACTACCTCGTCTCCAATACCTATTCCAAGCTCGGTTACATCAAGGTCCGCCAGGCGGACCCGGCCGCTGAGATCCGTGCTGTGCTGTCGGCCGATACGCACGGGCAATACAAGATCGCACTCGACGGCGAGGACGGCAATGCCTTGGCCATCGGCGAGATGAGGCAGTACCTCACTGCAGCGGCCGGCACCAGCCGCGTGCTGCTCTCCGACGTGGTGGACCGCTTCGCCGGCGCACCCTGGGGCTGGCGGCCTGAGCTGGAAACGGTGCTGCTGATCGCCCGTCTGTTCATGGCCGGCGAGATCAAGTTGGTGATGGAGGGTTCAGACCTCGATCCCAAGTCCGCCGCCGAGCCGCTGACCAAGGGTGCGCGCTTCAAGCAGGTGTCCATCCTCAAGCGCAAGACGGCCGATGCCGGCACCCGCTCCAAGGCACGCGACTTGCACCGCGAAATCTTCTCCCTGCAGCCGCCGGACGACGAAGACGGCCTAGTCGCGGCATACCGCGACAACCTGGGCCAGCGCAAAGTCGAGTTGGAGCGTGCCAAGGTCAAGGCCGAGCAGAAGCACTACCCGGGCGCCGCAGAGATCGCCAAGGCTTTGCAGGCGATTGACCGTCAACTGGCCATCCGCGACCCCTTCGAGTTCTTGAACGCCATGCTGTCGTCGCGCGACGATTGGCTGGACCTGGCCGAAGACACGCACGATGTGCTCGGCTTCTACAAGACGCAGGCCCCGGTATGGGCGCGCATGCTCGATGGTTTGGCGAGCTTTGCCGACAACCGCGAGGCATTGGCCAAAGATGCCGCTTCGTCACAACCGTTGAGTGACCTGGAGGCCATCCGCGCCAACCCGACGCCTTACGCACAGGTCAACCGCATCGAGGCCTTGCTGACGGCGGTCGAGAAGGTCAATGAATCGCTGGCCAGCGAGCGGCGCGAGAAGGCGCTGCTGTCCATCGACGCCAAGATCAAGGAAGCGACCCAGGCCCTGGACGATGCCCACGCAGAGCCCAGCGTGCGCAACGCCGTGCTGCGGCCGCTGCAAGAGCTTAAGGCGCAGCTCGCCGCGCTGGTGAGCATTCCACGCATCATGTTCTTGCAGCAGCGGGCGGGTGAACTGCTGGACGAGGCGATGGACAAGATCGCCGCCGCGGTGGCTGCCGCCGCCAAGGTCAAAGCCGCAGCCAAACCGCCGACCCCGGCCAACCCGGGCGGAACGCCAACACCGCCCCCTCCGCCCGCGCCCCCGGCAGCCAAGCCGATCCGCGTAGTGCGTACCGCAGACCTAGGCGCCAGGACCTATCTGGAAACCGAGCAAGAGGTTGACGACTACGTGGCCAAGCTCCGTGCCGAGCTGATGGCGGCCATCGCCTCGGGCCACCGTGCCCGCATCCAGTAAGCACAACATGACCGATATCCAGGGACAGACGTGAACAAGGCCAACCTCAAGAGCTACGCGCCCAACGCGCGAGTGGACTTCATCAAGGCGGTGACCGAGCGCGCCAATGTGCTGGGCATCTCGGCCGCAGACACCGTGCCCGCCCAGTTGCTTGGCGATGTCGCCATCATCGATGGGCGCGAGTGGCCCGTGAAGGTGGCCGGGCAGCGCGATGAACTCATCGCCCGCATTAAGCGCCATGGCTTCGAGCAGACTATGGACGAAGTGGCCTACACCTGGTTCAACCGCTTCGCCGCGCTGCGCTACATGGAGATCCACGACTACCTGGGCCATGGCTGGCGCGTGCTGTCAAGCCGGGATGGGGGCCTACCGGAGATCTTGAGCCATGCCGGCGAGGTTGCGCTGCCGGGCCTGAACGTCGACCGTGCGCGCGAGATGCAGGTGGCCGGCAACCAGGACAACGAGCTCTACAAACTGCTGCTGGTGGCCCAGTGCAATGATCTGTCGCGGGTGATGCCCTTCCTGTTCGAGCGCATCGACGACGAAACCGAGCTGCTGCTGCCCGAGAACCTGCTACGCACCGACTCCATCGTGGCCAAGCTGGTCGAGTCGGTGCCCGAAGAAGACTGGAAGGAGATCGAGGTCATCGGCTGGCTGTACCAGTTCTATATCAGCGAGAAGAAGGACCAGGTCATCGGCAAGGTGGTCAAGAGCGAGGATATCCCCGCCGCCACCCAGCTGTTCACGCCCAACTGGATCGTGCAGTACCTCGTGCAGAACAGCGTCGGTCGGCTGTGGCTGATGGCCAACCCCACCAGCACGCTGGCCAGCCAATGGCCGTACTACATCCAGCCGGCAGAGCAGACGCCCGAGGTGCAGGCGCAGTTGGATGCGTTGACCCAAGCGCGCGTCCGCGAGGACGGGGAGACGCTGAATCCCGAGACCATCACAGTGTTTGACCCGGCCTGCGGCAGCGGACACATCCTGGTGGTCGCATATGACGTGTTGAAGGCCATCTACCTGGAGCGTGGCTACCAAGCCCGCGCGATTCCGCGCCTAATCCTAGAGAAGAACCTCTACGGTGCGGATATCGACGGCCGTGCCAGCCAGCTCGCCGCCTTCGCGCTGCTGATGAAGGCACGAGCGGACGACCGGCGCCTGTTCAACGAGCCGCCCAAGCTCAACGTACTGGCCCTTCAGGAAAGTAAGGGCCTGGACGTCGACGAGCTCGCGAGCCACTTGGCGCCCTTCAGTCTGCAGCGCGCGCAACTCAAGGCGCTGGTCGACACATTCGAACACGCCAAGACCTTTGGATCACTGATTCAGATTCCAGCGGCGCTGAACGGGCAACTAACAGCGATGACGGACGGTTTGCGGCACGCTTTGCAGGACGGTGATCTATATGCGCGGCAGGCGGCAAAGGATGCACTGCCGCTGGCGTGGCAGGCGTTGGTGTTGGGGATGCATTTTGACGCGGTGGTGGCGAATCCGCCGTATATGGGCACAAAAGGCATGAATCTCGAGCTGAGACACTTTGCAAAAAGCGAATTCGAAGACACTAAGGCCGACCTGTTTTCCATGTTTATCGAACGAGGAATGCAACTGGCGAAGCCGGCAGGTTTAAATGGCCTAGTGACAATGCATAGCTGGATGTTTCTTTCCTCTTATGAGGCGCTCCGGCACAAAATACTAGATGAACACACGATAGTGACATTGGCGCATCTGGGCGCAAGAGCTTTCCCGGAAATATCAGGCGAAGTTGTGCAGGCAGCCGCATTCGTAGTTCAAAAATGCAGCGCTGAACATTACAGGCCAGCATTTTTTCGTTTAGTGGATCTACCTGAAAACGAAAAAGCCGCCGCCTTGCTTGCCAAGAAATCCAGGTTCGACAACACGGAGCAAAAGAACTTGGGGTCTATACCTGGTGCACCAATTGCATATTGGATCCAGCCGGAAGAGTTGGCCGCCTTTTCGAGGTTTGATCGCCTTGATAACCATTACGATCCTCGCCAAGGAATGGCGACAGGAGAAAATGCGAGATTCGTCAGAGAATGGTATGAAGTTTCGAAAGATAAGAGTTTTTTGAATTGCATCGACAAAACGGCCGCGTTTGAGAGCGGGAAAAAGTGGTTTCCATATAACAAGGGCGGCGGCTTTTCAAGATGGTACGGCAATCAGGATCATCTAATAACATTTGACGAGCCATCTTACAGGGTACTAAAAAATCAAGGAAATCATTGTCCGTCTGAGCAACATTATTTTAGAGAGAGCGTCGGATGGTCTAAAGTCTCTTCTGGACTTGCTGCATTTCGATTTTACCCATCGGGTTTTATCTTCGATGTCGCCGGTTGCTCTGTATTCACGAGAACAGCCGACAGTAACCTGCTGACGATAGCCGGATTCCTAAACTCGGCAATTGCAAAGCAGTTGTTCTCCTATCTGTCCCCCACAATGAACTTTGAAGTGGGTGCTGTGAAAATGCTCCCACTGGCAAGCATAGAAAAATCTACTGAAGAGAGCATTAGAAAGATCGTTGAAAAGGCAATTAAGCTCTCAAAGCTTGATTGGGATGCATACGAGGAGAGTTGGGATTTTCAGCAACTTAGAGTTGTAGTCCTCGCGAAAGATATGTCTCCAAAACTTGATTCCCACAAAAATGATCTCGAAGGTTGTTGGGGTTTCTATAGCCAAAGTGCCAACGAATCCATAAAACAGCTTCGCCTTTTGGAAGAGGAGAACAACCGCCTCTTTATCAATGTCTACGGCCTCCAAGACGAAATCTCCCCTGAAGTCTCCGAAGGCCAGATCACCCTCGCGCGCGCCGACCGCGAGAAAGACTGCCAGCGCCTGATTTCATATGCCATCGGCTGCATGATGGGCCGCTACAGTTTGGACGAACCGGGGCTGATCTACGCTCATGCTGGGAACATCGGCTTCGACCCGGGCCGGTACGCGAAGGGATTCCCGGCCGACGCCGACGGTATCGTTCCGCTCACCGATGAACGCTGGTTCGAAGAGGATGCGGCCAGCCGCGTGCGCGAGTTCGTGCGCGCTGTTTGGGGCGTCGATACGCTCGAAGAGAACATGGCCTGGCTGGCCGAGAGCCTAGGCAGCAAGGGCACTGAGACGCCGGATGAGACCGTTCGTCGCTACCTAGCCGACAAGTTCTTCAAGGACCACCTGCAGACCTACAGGAAGCGCCCGATCTACTGGCTCTTCTCCAGCGGAAAACAAGGTGCCTTCCAGGCGTTGGTTTACCTGCACCGCTACACCGAGGGCACCTTGGCCCGAATGCGCGCCGAGTACGTGGTGCCGCTGATCGCCAAAGTGGTGTCCCGGCTGGACATGCTGGACAAAGACGTGGAAGCAGCGTCGTCGTCGGCAGCCCGCACCAAGCTGCAGAAGCAGATCGAGACACTGCGCAAAAAGCAGATCGAACTGCTGGCCTACGACGAGAAGTTGCGCCACTACGCCGACATGCGAATCACGCTGGACCTGGACGACGGCGTAAAGGTCAACTACGCCAAGTTCGGCGACCTGGTCGCTCAGGCCAAGGCTATCACCGGCGGCAGCGATGAGTAGTGCGCCTGCCTTCCTTGCGGCGCTGACGCGCTTGTTTCACGAGGGCCATGCCTTGGTCTTCTGGAACGATGCGGGCGGCGAGTTCGCTACGCAGATCGATGGCATCGACATCGAGGGCGTCAAGGTCTTGCGTCTCGACCGTACGCCCGTGTTGCAGGCCAAGATCTGGATCGAGCGCGAGGTGGGCGTGCGCTGGCTGGTCTACGCGCCGTTCGATGAACCCGAGCCCGCCCAGGATTGGCTGCTGGATGCGCGCTTGCGGTCCAAGCCCTTCAGCGCTGACACGGCCTCCATTCAGCTGGAAGAACTGGGCCTGACCACCAGGGCGCTGCGCGACCACCTGAAGGCCCGGTCCAAGTACCTGCGCGCCCGCGACCGCTTCGACCGCTTCAAGCGCTGGGTTCAGCCGGCAGACAACGCTGACGACCTGGATCGCAAGATGATCGCTGCCGTGGCCCGCGCCGAGACGGCCGACCCCTCGGCCATCCTGCTCAAGGTGTTTGCCGCCGTGGTGGCGGAAGGCGGGGATCTGGGCGCGCGTCCCAAAGTGCTCGACGAACTGGCGGCGTTCGACCTGGAAGCTGCGTTCTGGAGCCTGGTTGAGCGGGAGTTCGGCTATCGGGAAGCTGGCAGTGAGGAGCCCACGCTGCAGGGCCTGCTGTACCGACTGTTCGCCACGGACTTCTGCAACGGCATTCATAGCACAGCCGCGTCGCTGGCGCACTTCGTCATCGAAGCGCGCGCCAAGGCGGCGCAGGCATCGGTGTTCGCCAGCCGCTGGCGCACCGACATGGCCAACTACGGCAGCTACGACGTGCTGTCAGGCCTGGTGGCCGAAGATCTGAAGATCGCCACCCTTCTGGGCCCCATGCAGGCCGAGGAGCTGGCCGATGCGATGACTTTTGAGGCCATCGAAAAGCGCGTGATCGGCGACCTCAAGGCGCGCATCATCGCCGGCAGCGGCGCCAACATGGACTCGGTGCGCGAGCTCATCGCGCGGCGGCGTGATGGCCATTGGGCGAACCCGCTGCTGGCGGGGGCCAATGACGCCACGCGGGCGCTGGCGGCCAGCTACGACGCGCTGGAGGCCGCTGCCGGCTTCTTCGAGCTTCAGGCCAAGCACGGGCAGGGCTTCAGCTTTCCCAACGCTGCGGCGGCGTTTCAGGCGTACCGTACCGAGCTGTTTCGGTTCGATCAGCTGTACCGCTGGTTCATGCGCGCCTCTGAGTCGGTGGAGCCGATGGGTTGGTCGCTGCTGCATGAGTTGCGCGACCGCATGGAAGATGCCTATTCCGGTTGGTTCATCGGCCAGTTGGCTTCGGCTTGGGGTGCCGTCGTCGAAGGGCCCGCGGGCCTGCTGTCATCCTGGAAGCTGGACGAGGTCGTCAACCAGCAGGACTTCTATGGGCGCCACGTCGCGCCGGCCTTCGAAGCGGGGGCCAAGCGCGTGTTCGTCGTCATCTCCGACGCTTTTCGCTACGAGGCAGCGGCCGAATTGGTCAATGACCTCAACGCCCGCAGCCGGGTCAAGGCCCGCCTGGACGCGATGCTGGGCGTTTTGCCCAGCTACACCGCGCTGGGCATGGCCAGCCTGCTGCCGCACCAGCGCTTGGCCTACAAGGGCAATGCGTCGCTGGACGTGACGGTGGACGGCCAGCCCTCGTCAACGCTGGACCAGCGATCGGCGATCTTGGCCGGGCATGGCGGCGTTGCCATCAGTCGTGACGCACTGATGGAAAAGGGCAAGGACAAAGGCCGCGAGTTCGTCAAGCCGCACAAGGTGGTCTACATCTATCACGATCTGATCGACATGATTGGCGACAAGCGCGGCTCGGAGGCCAAGACCTTCGAGGCCACGGCGCAGGCCATCAAGGAGATGTCGGAACTGGTGGGCTTCATCGTCAACAACCTCAACGGTTCGACGATCTTCGTCACCGCCGACCATGGCTTCATGTACCAGGAGTCCGCCCTGGACGAGGCAGACCGGCACACCGTGGAAGAAGGCATGCCGGGCGTGCTGAAGCCCAAGAAGCGCTACATTCTGGGCCGCGGCATGTGGCCGATGCAGAACGCCTGGGCGGGCAGCACGGCCACTACGGCGGGCACCGATCAGGGCGTCGGCAGCGTGGACTTTCTGGTGCCTAAGGGCGCAGGCCGCTTCCACTTTGTGGGCGGAGCCCGCTTCGTGCATGGCAGCGCCATGCCGCAGGAAGTGGTCGTGCCGGTCATCGTCGTGAAGGAAAGCGACACCGAGAAGACCAAGACCAAGCTGGTGGAGGTGAGCCTGCTCGGGTCGAGCAACAAGGTGGTCACCAACAAGCAGCGCTTCGAGTTCATCCAGACCGAGGCTGTGTCCGAGCGCGTTTTGCCGGTGACCTTGCTGTTCACGATTCGCGACGGCGACAAGCCCATCAGCGACGAGCTGGCCATCACCTTCGACAGCACGTCACCGATGCTCGACGAGCGCAAGCGCTCCGCTATGCTCACGCTGGCAGCGGGATCGTACGACCGCGCCAAGGACTATTTCCTGGTGGCCCGAGATGCCAAGACCAAGGCCGAGGCGTGGCGCGCCGCGTTGCGCATCGACCTCGCATTCAGCAATGACTTTTAGGGGCCGCCATGGCTGACGAGAATGCACCGGCTGGTTTGACATCTGCCGCCACCATCGACGCGGGGCTGGACAAGCTGCTGAACGAGCGCTTCGCGGGCCGCGTGGTGCGCAAGGACCTGACCAAGCTCATCAAGGAAGGCGCGAACGTTCCGGTCTACGTGCTGGAGTACCTGCTGGGCATGTACTGCGCGTCTGACGACGCCGAGACCATTCGCGCCGGCCTGGCGACGGTCAAGAACATCCTGGCCGAGAACTATGTGCGGCCGGACGAGGCCGAGAAGGTCAAGAGCAAGATCCGCGAGCGCGGCTCGTTCAAGGTGATCGACAAGGTCACCGTGAAGCTGAACGAGAACCGCGATGCTTACGAGGCGCTGCTGTCCAACCTGGGTATCAAGAATGCCGAGGTGCCCGATTCGTACGTGCGGCAGTTCGAGAAGCTGCTGGTCGGTGGCATCTGGTGCATCGTGACCCTGCAGTACCGCTTTGAGGAGAACCAGCGCACGTCACCGTTCGTGGTGTCGGACCTCAAGCCCATCCAGATGCCGAACTTGGACATGGAGGAACTGTTCGCTGGTCGCAAGGGGTTCACCGAGGAGCAATGGATCGACGCGCTGTTGCGCTCGACGGGCATGGAGCCCACCTGCTTCAAGGAGCGCGTGAAGTGGCATCTGCTGGCGCGGATGATCCCGCTGGTGGAGAACAACTACAACCTTTGCGAACTGGGCCCGCGCGGCACGGGCAAGAGCCACATCTACAAGGAGATCAGCCCAAACTCCATCCTGGTGTCCGGCGGCCAGACCACGGTGGCCAACCTGTTCTACAACATGAGCGCCCGCAAGGTGGGTCTCGTCGGTTTGTGGGACGTTGTGGCGTTCGACGAGGTGGCCGGCATCAACTTCAAGGATCAGGACGGCGTCCAGATCATGAAGGACTACATGGCTTCGGGCTCGTTCAGCCGTGGGCGGGAGTCCATCAATGCCAGTGCGGCGATGGTCTTTGTGGGCAACCTGCCGCAGGGGCAATCGGTCGAGTCGCTGGTGAAGACCAGCCACCTGTTCGCACCGTTCCCAGACGTGATGATCGACTCGGCCTTCTTCGACCGCTTCCATGCCTACGTGCCGGGTTGGGAGATCCCGAAGATGCGGCCCGAGTTCTTCACCGACCAGTACGGCCTGATCGTGGACTATCTCGCGGAATGGGCGCGCGAGATGCGCAAGCGCAGCTTTGCCGACGCGATCGATAAACACTTCAAGCTGGGCAACAACCTCAACCAACGCGACACCATCGCCGTGCGGCGCACCGTGTCGGGCCTGTTGAAGCTGATCTGTCCGGACGGGGCCTACACCAAGGACACGGTGCGCAAGTGCCTGGAGTACGCACTGGAAGTCCGCCGGCGCGTGAAGGAGCAGCTCAAAAAGATCGGCGGCATGGAGTTCTACGACGTGCACTTCTCCTATATCGACCTGGAGGACATGCAGGAGCGCTTCATCTCGGTGCCCGAGCAGGGCGGTGGCGGGCTGATCCCCGAGGGCCGGCTCAGCCCTGGCGTCTTGCACACCATCACAATGGGCGAAGGCGGCATGCCAGGCGTGTACCGCATGGAGATTCAGGCAATGGCCGGCGGCGGCAAGCTGTCGGTTTCAGGACCGATCTCGCGCGAGCCCGTTCGCGTGGCCTTCGACTTCTTCAAGGCCAACGCCGGCCGAGTTAGCGCGTCGATCCATCCGACTGAGCGTGACTTCCATCTTCATCTGGTCGAACTGCAGAGCGCCGGAGCACCCGATGCGTTGACCCTGGCCAGTTTCATCGTGCTGTGCTCGGCCGCGTTGGGCAAGCCGGTGCAAAGCCAGATGGTGGTGATGGGTGACATGTCGCTGGGCGGCACGATCACTCAGGCGCGCAACTTGGCAGAGAGCCTGCAGGTCGCCTTCGATGCGGGTGCCAAGCGGATCTTGCTGCCGATGTCGAGCGTCACCGACATCCCGTCGGTGCCGGGGGAGCTTTTCGCGAAGTTCCAAACCAGCTTCTATTCGGACCCGGTCGATGCTGTTTTCAAAGCGCTAGGCGTGGAGTAGCAAATCCTATGGACTGGTTTGAACGCCTCACCGGATTTCCAGAGGGAACGTACGACGAAACCCGGGATAGGCTGGTAGTCGATGGCCGCCAACTCCGCTCCAGGATCAACGGGCAGACCTATGACACGGGCGAACTCGAACTGGTTGACCTCGAAACCTTGCGCGAGCGAGTGCGCACGGGCGGCGGCATGCCAGGGCGTCTGCAGGTGAGGGTCGTCACCGGCGACGTGCGCAGCATGCACCAGGCGCCGGAATACGCGGGTGCAATTTTTCAAGTTGCCTCGCAGTTCAACCTACTGGAGATGGTCTCGCCGGACGTGACCCCGGAACGCGGCGTCACGCGCTATCAGCACGATCGCACCCAAGGTCCGGCCTGCGCCATGGCCGCAGGGGCTGCGACGATCTACCGCAACTACTTTGCCCCGGTTGCCGGCGAAGTTGGCCAAACGAGCGGGCGGCAACTCGACGGACTGGCAGATCTCGGCGCGGCGCTGGGCGGCGCTGTCGGCCAGCCTGTCGAAGCGTTGTGGGCAATGCGAAACGGGTACGCGTTGTGCACAAGCGTCGGCCTTGACCTTATTACCGACCACCTCGGATCGATCGGGCCCGACGGGGTCGATGCCCTGAGAGGCAAACTTCGCATTGGGGTGCACCGCGATGTGGAAGTCACGGATGCCCCAGGGTTGCGTCGACCGGTCGTATCGCAGGCATTTTGCTCGGCGCTGCCGGTCGCCTACAGCTCGGTTCCGCGAAGCCATTGGGCGGCGTTTGCTTCGCTTGTGCTCGACGCGGCATACGAAGCCACCCTGTGGGCGGCGGTGCTGAATGCGCAACGCGGAGCATCGAACGTGGTCCTGCTCACACGGCTCGGCGGCGGCGCCTTCGGCAATGACGAAAATTGGATTAACGCCGCCATCCGGCGAGCGCTTCAAACGGCATTGACCTTTGGCCTCGACGTACGACTGGTGAGCTACGGAACGCCATCCGCCGAGACTTTGCAGCTGGTGCGGGATTTTCAGTAGCCCTCCGTCGCCGTGCTTCTAATTTAAGGGCATGAAGCTGCACGTCGGCGTGAATACGCTTGAGGCCAATAGCTCAGATCGGCCAAAGCCGGCTGTTCAGCGTCTGGGTGCAGAATTTGAGCCAATCAGCCGTTCATCGAGGCCAACAGGCATGATTTCAGGGTTCGCAACACGCGTCTTCGGCGCCGCACCTCTGATTGAGTGCTTCGTTGCGGGCGCGGTGAACCCGCTAAGGCCGCACCTCACCAATGGATCGCGTCAAGAGATTCCAATGCGCCTGGACGAAGCTGGGTTTCCCCAAGTGGGGCACAACATTGTGCTCATAGGTCTCACCGGCGTCCTCGGCTTTGAGGCTAGAGATAACGACTATTCGTACGACATGCCGTACGAAAGTCGAAGGACGCTCGACCCGACACCGCCTTGCTGTGCAACTGTCGTGTTGATAGCTAGCTATGCTCCCTCGCCAACCCCGATAGGAATCCAGCTCCGAGGGCCATACTGTTTGGGCGGTCCGGTCCAACGGCAAACCAGGGAGCAGACTCTTAGCGGGACCGAAGCCGCGTGCAGTATGCGGCCCGAGGTGCACCGTCCCAAAAAAAGGAAGGTGGTCAAGCCCCCACATGAGTCCTGTGGAGGCGCAACGCCGGTGCAGCAGAATCGCGGCAGAAGCGGGAAGCGTCCCCCGCCGATCTAAGAGGAAGTCCATGCTTGATGATCTTTCCCAAAACAAACTTGTGCTCGCGGCCTTTGCCTCGGTCTTGGGCTTTCTCTTCGGCGTGATCACATCAAGCACAGGGGAACTGGTCAAGCGCATGATCGAGCGAGATCGCTTGATCTCCCTGATCACCTCCGAGATCCGTCGCAACTGGACGCAGGTCAATCGACTCGCAGGCGTGCCAGTGGGACAGTTTTTCGCACGGTCGCTCGTCGAGTTTAAAGGGGTCGGAGGCTTAACGTTTTCGGGAATTCCGGAATACAACTTCGAGGTTTACAACCTCAAACTCTTCGAGAGTGAGGGGGTCAAACTGGCCTTGCATCTTCGTTCGAAGGCGCGCAACCACTTTTGGGAAACGTTCTCACTGATGCGAGACGCCGAAGCTGTTCGACAGGTCCTGGGGACCCTGGATAAAGAGGATCCGGACGTCGCGGAGTACCAGAAGGTCTTTAAGGTCCTCATTGAGCGATTGGATAAAAATCTTCGGCTGCTTGAGACGGAACTGGAGCGCAGACGTTCATTTCTCGCCACGATACTTGACTAGCGCTCCCGGCCCAAACTTGACTTCCGCACGGTGGGCGAAATCCTACTGATCCCGAAGGATTACGCCGCTGCGGAGCGCGTGTAGCGCTTCACCGTCGCAGCAGACAAGCCCCATTGCTCGGCGGTCTGGGCGATGCTGGCGCCGGTCGTGTCGCGCCATGCGGCTACCGCTGCGGCATCGGCACGGGTAGGTCGGCCGAGGCTTGCCTTGCCCTTGTGCGTGAGGCCGGTGGCGGCCAGCGATTCTCGGGCGGCTTGGCGGCCGGCCGCGGTCTTTTCGAGAATGCGCTGGCGCTCCATATCGGCCACCTGGGCCAGTACGGCTAGGATCAGCTCGCCAACGCCCTTGGCGATGCGGCCGAGGCCATGGACCTCGATGGCGACGCCCTTCTTCATCAGTGCCCGCACCGTAGTCTGGATATCGAGCGCATCGCGGCCGAGACGATCGACGGCGTAGACGTGCAAGACGTCGCCTTCGCGCACGTAGGCCATCAGTTCGCCAAAGCCGGGCCGCTGCGCCGCCGGCACAGCGCCGCTGACGCCATGGTCGGTAAACTCTTTGGCGAAGGGGCCGCCCAACGCCGCGCGCTGCGATTCGAGGGACTGACCGGCGGTGGAAACGCGAAGGTAGGCGATGGCAGTCATGATTAGATCAAAAGTTAGGTTGGAGAAATGAGCTTAGCTCACAAGTAAATTGTGTATCTTGTGAGCCTTGGATGTCCAGTCGTTCCCGGGCGTTTCAGGATGGTTCACAAGGTACAACTTGTGGTCCGGACCTCGCATTCGCCTTCCATGGGTGCAGTAGAGTGAGCCCATGAACAAGACACGCCTGCTGATGTTGGCAAATGCGCTAGAGATGCGCGTCCCTCAGGATCGTTTCGACCTTCGCGGGTGGCGCAGAAACGCCAGCGCACCTGAGCCCGACCCCCATGACGACTATCTAGGAGAAGAAATTTCGAACGAGCGCCTTGTGAGCGACTGCGGCACGACGGGCTGCGCTGTAGGCTGGGCCTGTTCAATGCGGGAATTCAATGACGAGGGCTTGATCTGGGATGTTGCTCCCATCTACAGACACCCAAACCCCCGTGCTGTCAAGATCGCTGGCTATGCTGCCGTAGAGATGTTTTTCGGCATCGACGGCATCCAGTCGCAGAAACTTTTCTCGCCGGATTTTTACAGTCCTGCGGAGCGAACCGACCCGCTTGCCGTGTCGAACCGGATTCGCGCCTTCGTCTCCAACGAGGGCGTGCTCTGAGTTGGCAAGTACCAGCCGCGACTTCTTCGACGGCCGGCGCCTCGCCCTCGACTTGCGACCGGGTGTGGCGCTCATCGGATCAGGGATCAGCCGGACACCGCTTGGAAGGCATCGAGCACCGCCTGATCGCCAGGGTGCGTCAGCATGGTGCGCAGCGCCGGCAACGGCGCCAGCGCGACCGATTGACTCTCCCAGCCGCAGTCATCCGGCGAACCGCCGACGCGCTCGGCCAGGAAGAAGCGGGTGAAGGTTTCCTTGCGCGTCACATCGCACAGGAACGCGACCAGGCGAACGCGCAGGCCGCTTTCCTCGAACACCTCGACCAGCGCCGTCGCTGCGAGGCTGCGGCCATCGATGCGACCCTTCGGAAGCGTGAACTCGTGGCCGCCGAAGCCGCCGGTCGGGGCCACGCACCACGCGCGGCCATCGGGCTCCAGCACCAGGGCGCCGGCCGCCGGCTTGAACCCGGCCGGGCAGTCGAACGCCGGCTCGGCGATCGGGGACGCGGCGGCCCGGCGCTCCCAGCCCTCGTCGGCCGCCGGCGCATCCGCCCAGTGCGCCAGGGCGATGCCGTTCAGCACGGCCGGCAAAGGCCCGCCAGGGACCGCGAACGCGACCGCCAGCGGATCGCCCCAGGCGGCCAGCTGCGACGGCGCGTGCGGCTTGTGGATCGGCACCGGCTTGCCGGCGTCGTCGGGGCGCGGGTGCCAGAGGGTCATGGCCGCTGCAGCGCGTAGAGCGCGTGCCAGACGTCGTGCAGCACGGCCTCGCGCGCCGGGCCCTGCGTTTCCCGCACCCGAGCCTTCATGTTCTCGTACTTGATGCCCTCGATCGCAAGCGCCATAGCCGATGCGACCGCTGCGCGCGGCGCCCGCGCCCGGAACCGGTAGTCGGTCGCCTTCGAGGCCTTGATCGGCCCCATGGTCGGCAGGTACCGCCGGCCGAGCGCCTCAAGATCGCCGCGCACCCGAGCGCGTACCGTCAACATGCCTTCTTCAGCATCGCCGGGCTTCTGCACGACGCTGAAGAACCCGAACTCCGTCACCAACCACATACCGCCTCCTGACCGCCACCGCAGCGGGGTCGCGAATGTACCGTCGTTCGACGCCAAGGTGTCGCCGGGTCGCGCGCACGTTTTTTTTTAAGAGGATTGCCGTCCCCACCTCTCCCGTGAGCCATCGCGCGGTCGGCGGAACACAGTGGGGCCGTCAATATCAACGGCAGCCCGAACCACTTGACCACTTGAACCACCTGTTTTTTCAAAGAGTTCTTTCGCTCGTGCCCTTATGCATTTGAGGGTGGAGCCTGCTGTACTTTTCTAGCCGCTCTTGTAGAGGAAAACAAGTTCAGAAAATCAAACGGTTTAAGTGGCTAAGTGGTCAAGGCCAGTATCCATGCGGACTCCGGCCGACCACTTCTCCGCTCTCGACCGCTTCAGAGTGGTTTGCCCTCGCCTTCTTCGGGGACCGCCAGCGTCGGCGCATGCCATGCGCGCCGACCGTCTTCTCGATCCTTTTGAATCCAACCCAGGGACTTGAACACTGCTGCGATCTTTTTTTGATCTATCACGTCGCGCGCCGTCGGCTTCCTGCCCTGGGCGGAATCGAACACCTCCCCCACCGTGAAGCTCTTCCGGTGCTTGTGGTTGTCGATGTAGTCGAGCACCGTATTGCGCCACGGATTCGGCTGTAGCCGTGCAGCCTGTTCCGCCTTCGCGAGTTGCTCGCCAGCTTCGTCGAGCCAGTGCGGCTCGCCTTCCAGATAACGTACGTATGCCTCCGCCCACAGCTGGCCGAGCTCCGCAGTCAACCCCTCGATATCGCACTTCTTCACCGAAATCGGCCAGAACCTTCGGTTGCCCGTGTCGTCACGCAAGTAAGTGCCATCAGCGTCGGGGTTGACGGTCCCTACGAAAATGCAGGCGCGAGGAAAATCTCGCGAGCGGCGCGCATATGGCAGGCGAATCCGGTCCGTCTGCTTGGTCATGAATTCCTTGACCGTATCGATCGCCGAGCTCTTCAACGCAGACAATTCCGGAAGCTCGATCATCATTTTCCCGATCAGGCCCTCGACCGCATCCTTTTGGCCGATCTGAGCGCCTAGACCTTCAGCAAACCACTCGGCCTTTGGCATGAGTGCGCGTAGAAAGGCGCTCTTCGTCGCACCTTGTTCCCCTTCGAGCACAAGCGCGGTGTCCACCTTGCAGCCCGGCCGGAAGGCGCGTGCACAAGCACCGATCAAGGTCTTCGCGAACACAAGGCGCGCAAAAGGCGTGTCGTCGGCGCCGGCGAGCCGGATCAATACATCATCGAGACGCGGCGTTCCGTCCCAGCTCTGGCTTTTCAAGTATTCCTGAACAGGGTGGCGTCGATTGCGCATAGCCATCAGCAAGATGAGTTCTTGGAGTCGGTTTGGGCTTACCAGAACGTGGAATTTTTCTAGATACGCGCAGAGCAACCCATCGTGTTCATCAGTGAGGTGGCCGGCTGGGCCTCCACACGGCAGCGGAATGTCGCACGAGGCCGACTGCGTAAGCTCGTCGAAGTGGAGCGCCAGTTGCCATTCCGGCATCGACAGCAGCATTTCGGCGAGCTTGCCGGGCGTCGCGCCGCCGGGCAAGCGAACACAAGCCTTGACCCAGGCCAACACAACTGCCGCCGGCATGCAATGCGAAGCGGGCACGAGGCCGAGGTCAACATCCCCGATCGACATGCATGCGCCGATGAGCGCGTTGCTGGCCATCGGCAGTTTGAAAAGTTCTTTGCCTCCACACCAGTCTTCCCATGCGTTCGCGTCGGCAAGACGTTGCAATCCTTGGTGCTTTCCGAGTTCATTGGCCCCAAGAATCTCGATTGATTCATGGTCGATTCGCCAGAACGCAAACCGGTCATGGCCATACCTCCCTAGCGGGATGATCCCGACCTGCGACAGCGAGCCCAAATTGGTCTGAACATCCTTCGACTTTGCGGCACCAGCGGGGGCCGGTAGTCGAGCCGACACATGACGCCTGACTTCTGATGCGTCAAGCCTGCGCATCTCGTCGATGAATTCGTCATCGGGTTGCATCGCGTTTTCTTTCGAAGCAACGTAGGCGAACGAGGTCGATGCGACAGCGGTTGCGCAAACCGAATTCCGTGCACCGACCTGGTCCTGCTCGACGGCGTGAACAATGCTCGGTTCTGTCGACGCCGCATCCGCGGTCGGCCCCGATTCTTCGTACGTCAGCTTTTGAGTTGACGTAGTCATCAGCGTCCACCTTGGCAACGATAAGACAAATACCTGCTCGCGGCTGCGCCAACGCTTGAATAGGGCTCGGTCGGCACCAAGGCCGCAGCGACCGCCGCGCGCACCGCATCGTCTCCGCGAACCAGATGCAAGTCGTTCACGTCAGCACCATCCGCCAAGTCGGCCGGCAGCGGCGCATACCCGCAGCCCAGACGCGCCGCAATGCGGGCGGCATCGGCCTCTTTGCCACGATCGGGCACGATCACCGGGATGGCGCCTGCGGCCTGGACGGCAGCGGCGACGACTTCGATGTTGCTCGCGCTGAACGACACCACGGCCGCGCCGCCGGTCACGGTGTTCATGCTCCAGGCGTGCCCAATGCCTTCAACTATGAAGGCCTTCTCGCCTTGCTTCAGCTCGCCCACCGTGAACGTGTAGCCTTTGATCGGCACCGGTGCATTCAGCTTTTGACCATTGTTCGGCCCGATGAACTGAATGGACATCACGTCGCCGGCGTTGCCCACGTCATGGAACGCCGGCACCATGAGCCAGCCTTCGAGGCTGTGATCCTTGAATTTGGACCACCCGCGCAGCGGCCACGACACAACGCGCAGACCATCAGGCTTGCCTTCCTTGCGGATGATGTAGTCGTGGCCGGGTTGAGCTTCATCGCCACTGCGGAAATCGGCGCGAATCTGCGCCAGCTTGCGGGCGGCGCCCTCGGGATTGCTTGCCGGCGTTGGCGCAACCGCCTGCGCGACGAAGCCCTCCTGCTTGAGCCAGCGCGCAGCCCCTTCGCGGTCCAGCGCCTCGCCTTTGTGCACGATCAGATCCAGCACGCCGCCGCCCGCGCCGGTCTCGTGGTCATGCCACACGCCCTTTTCCAGATCGACGGAAAGGCTGCCGTGGCTGCCGAAGCGCAACTCTGCCGCCTTACTCAGTTGAGCATTTGGCTCGCCCAGCAGACGCCGCACAACGGGCTCCATGAGGCTGGGGAAATCGACGTCGCTCGTGTGGCGCGAAGGCGCAGCGACCGGCGCCGCAGGTTGCCAAATAGACACATCAGGCGGGGCTACAGGCGCTTGGAACTTCTCGGTCGGCGTCTTTGTGGCCTCGGCCGGCGCGCCATCCTGTACGGCCGGCTTCGGCACGGAATAAGCCAACTTGGCGTTAGCCCTCAAGCTGAAGCCGTCCGGCGCGCTGGCGAGGTTCCAGTCATCGTCAGCGTCGGCCGGGCGGCTGATTATCTTGATGGATGCCACTATGGGGCAAAGGACCATGACAAGTTGCCCTGTCAGAGTTGGACGCGTCAGAAGACCGACGTCGCGCATCGACAGGGGAGACCAGTCGGCATCCTCGACGTCGTCTTTGCCGCCGGGCCAGGTAGTCGCGACGACACCCTCGCCGAGCCGTTTCTGCGCAGCTTCGACAGCGGCAACCGAATCACACACCAGCACTTGGGTTTTGGGCGATTTCGTGAGTTTCTCGAGGTTGTAGAGCGCGTTCATCACACCCCCTCCCGGCGCAAGGCGCGCTGCTGAAGCGCCCCCCCCGCATGCATGTCGAGGCTCGCGGCCTTAGTCCGCTTCAGTACATCGAACGCGTGGTTCAACGACCAGACGTAAAGCAACTCGCCGGTGGAAGGGATGGCGAAGAAGACTCGAGGTTGATCGGCTCGCTTGCGCCTGGAAGTCCGGCGCTGGTCGAGGCGGAGCATTGCCAACGACGCAGCATCGGCCTCGCCCACGAACGCCAAAGTGCCATCCGTTTGGAAATGCACATCGAAGTCACCAAAACCGCCCGCGATGCTTTCGACCAGATCGTTCAGACATTCGCTGGCATATTTTTCGAAGGATGGCGCGTCGATTTCGGCCGGCTCTCCTGCGTGCTGATCCAGCGCGTCGATGAGGTGTGTAGCTGCGCGCGCGGCACGGTAGTTGACGATGAAACCCCGTCCAAACATCCAGCGCAGTTCACGCCCCACGCGCGTTAATCGCTGACTGCTGAGGTCATTCGGCAGTCGCAGGGTAGCGCGGCGGGCGGCGCGACAGTTAACGTGCCCCACGGCCCGCATTACCGCGCCAGCGAGGTCGTCCGCGGCTGGGATTTCCGCTTGCGGCCCAGCGTCGTGACCTGCAAAATTCTGGTGCCCGGCTTCCAGTCCGGCGGCCCCTTGCGTTTTGGTCGGTGCGGGGGCCTTCTTCATTGGGCGACCCCGAGCACGCGGCGCAGTTCGGACACTGGCCAGCCCAAACGGCCATGCACGCGCACCGGGCGCAGTGGGCCATTCTCCAAGCAGGCCCAGCCGCGCAAAGTCTGCGGGCGTCGGTTGAGGTAGTAGGCAGCGGCGGCGGTATCCACTGCGGGGCGAGTCACAGACTCCAGCGGCGGGAACGCTGGCTCGGTTGTGGCGCGGCGGGTCTCCGCGCTGTGATGCGTTGCGGTCTGCATATCAAACCATCCTTCAGCCTTGCGGCGTAGTTGCGATGGTTCCAGACTGTTATGGCGCACCCCCCGTTGCGGTCAAACCGCAACCCCACTTGAGGCTGCAAAACGTTATTTCACGCGGGTTTAGGGCTGCATCCGCAACCCTACCCGCAACCCCTTGCGGTTTACTTCGTTACCAACGCGTCCCACCTCCCGAGCGGCTTCGGCTTTTTTTTTCCGGTGGGTATGTGCTTCGAAATCGTGGCTTGCGACACCCCGAAATGTTGGGCGGTCTTTTTCAGGCCGTGCTCATCGCGGTACGCTCTGACCTCTGCTTTGAAGTCATCAGTCCAGCGCTTGCCGGCCGGCGACGCGACCGAATCGGCCCCGCCGATCAGGGCAACCTGGGCGGGCTTCGCCTTTGCCGCCGAATCTGCCGGGTGGTCGCCGAACTCCCGCGCTAAAGCAAGAACGTCCTGCGTGCAAACAAGCAGCTTGGCGCACGAGACCATCGCCGAGCCCGGCTCGTCAATGATTGCCAAGAACCCATCGTCAGAGCCCGCCTCGCGCAGCACTAAGCGGTCGCCTTCGCTGGGTACAAACATGGTGACCAAAACCTCATCGGCGTCTTCGAGACTGGAGAGGTCTCGCGGCGAAACGCGCATCAACCAGCGGGCCCGCTCTGCCAACGACTTTCCATCTAGGCCAATCAATGCAGAGAATCGCTGAAGAGAATTGCGCCAGTAAATCGGAATCTGATTCTGCGCTCCGGCCATGATGATCCTGCGGGTGTTGTCGACCGCGAATAGCCCATTCGTTTTTTTGTTTAGGAAACCGGCGGCCTCGGCCAAGCTCAGCGTTTCGTGCGTGTTCATCGTGCGCCCTTCACGCGCAGCCTTCATCGGGGTGCCCCAGCAGGCGGGTGAAGGTGTCCCGCTTTTTTGGCTCTTCGGCCTAGCTGAGACAAAAGGCTATGCAGATACGGCGAGGCTCAACTTCCCCGGCTTTGCCCCGGGCACGAACGCCACGCCGGCCTGCTCCAGAATCCACGCCTCGATGCGCTCGTGATGTACGCGCAGCAGGTCAAGCGGACGCACGGTGTAGTGCTTCTCCACGGTCGCGCTGGGCTTGTGCCCCTGAATCTGCGCCACCACACCAGCCGGGATCTCTAGCCATTCGGTCAGACTCTTGAAAGACCGGCGCAGGCCGTGCATTGTCAAACCCTCGATGCCTGCCGCTTGGCACGCCTTCAGGTGGTGTTTTCTAGGCGCCGTCAGCGCCCCAGCCTCGGCGGTCGCACTTGAAAACACCATGGCATTGCGCCGTGGCAGCCCAGCCAATAGGTTTTCGATATACGGCGTCAACGGGATCGTGCGCGCCCCCTCAACTTTGTCGCGGATGGTCAGCCCCCTCCATTGCGTGTTCACATCGTCCCAGCGCATCGACAGCACTTCGCCTGGCCTTGCGCCGGTCAACAACATGACCTGCAAGGCTCCTGCAATGACAGGATTGTCAATGCGGCGCACCGCGTGGAACCAAGCGGGCAACTGCTCGCGCAACAGTGCATCGGATTTGGCTTGAGGTTTGCCGAGCGCCTCGCGCGCTTTGCGGGTCGCGGCGGCGTTCTTTGGCGGCAGCAGTGCCTCGTATTCCGGTTGCTCGGCACACCAGTTTAGGAATACCTTGAGCAGCCTCCACGCCAGCCGGGCGGATGTCGGGCGGGTCTTCGCCTGTTCGGCGGCCCACGCTTCGATCGTCGGCGCATCCAGGTTGCGGAGTGGCAGCGCCATGAGTGGATGCAGCGGCATGGCAATGGTCACGCCTTTGCCGTCGGTGCCCCGCTTCGCGAGCACACCGCCAGCGCGCGCCAGCTTCATGTGGTCTTTGTAGTGCAGATCGCCCCAGTAAGGGCGCCGGGCTTCCAGATACAGCTGCCACACC
The DNA here is from genome assembly GCF_056394705.1 of Variovorax sp. 10N420. Taxonomy (NCBI): domain Bacteria; kingdom Pseudomonadati; phylum Pseudomonadota; class Betaproteobacteria; order Burkholderiales; family Comamonadaceae; genus Variovorax; species Variovorax sp. 10N420. The sequence goes on from NZ_JBFTIJ010000003.1 coordinate 195,381, forward strand.
TCGCCAAGGGTCACGGCAGCCAGTTTGTCGGCCAGCGCCTTCTCGACCTCTGCTGCCTTTTTAGCGGCCTGCGCTTTCACTGCATTTCGTTTGATTTCGCGAGGATCGCGCCCCTCATCGATGACCCGTTGCAACTCTCGCGCCTTCGCGCGCGCATGCTCAATGCTCCATGAATCTGGGCTCCCGATAGTGATTCGGACATCCCGGCCGGAGTAGGTGCCTTGAAACACATAGGCAGGTTTCCCGGCCGGGGTAGCCCGCAGTCCCAGGCCGGGCGCGCCGGAATCCCAGGCAAAAGCCTGGCCTCTGGCCGCCGGGCACTTGAATCCCGCCACCCGGCCGGCGGTAAATGCGATCTTTGCCATGGTGCACTCCGTCTTACATCGCCACGATGTAAGGGCCGATGTAAGGAGTTTTCTAGAATATAGAAGTACGATGCTCAACATGCATGCATCAAAAATGATGCATAAACTGTTGATTTATATACATTCTAGCAACACCAATCAACGCGGGTAAATGCTTGCTTAAGAGGAATCATAATCCACAGGTCCGCGGTTCGAGTCCGTGAAGAGCCACCAGTCAAACCGAGATCAAGCCGGTAAGCGCCCCTTCCAGGGTCCGCTTACCGGCTTTTTTCAGGTCTGCACGCGGTTCAACGCCCGATTCGTTCAGTTTCCGCTCAGGCACGCGTCGTACTCAATGTAACAATTACGTGTTACAAATCGAGCGCCGGAGGACGCATGCCAAATCTGATCCTGATGAAGGGTTCCGCCGCGACCAAACAGGTCGCCTTGCACCCGACCGAAACCACCATTGGCCGAGGATCAACCAACGACGTTGTGCTCGATTCCATGCACGTCAGCCGCAGACACGCCATCGTGACGATTTCCGGCTCGGTGGTCACGATCAACGATCTCGGAAGCCGCAACGGCCTGTTCGTCAACGGCATTCGTGTGGCATCCCACGCCTTGGCTGCCGGCGATGAAATCTCGATCGGCTCTTTCAAGCTGCGGTTCCTCGCCAGCGAGCATCATTTCTCGACAGACGCTTTACGTCTCATGACAACGCCCGAACTGCTCGCCGAATTCGACCGGACGCACGAGACCTCCCCGGCGCGGGTTTGATCGGCGCATCGATCGCGCCAACAAGCTCACGCTCCTTTCGCGCCGATCGATCTCCGGGCAAACCATGACAGGTCGCGCGCAATGGACGGCGAGGTGCGCCAGACAATCGGCGTCATGCGTCCTGGCCAGATCATCGTTCTTGCAACCCCGATCTTCTTCCTGCTGATCGGGATCGAGTTCTTCGTCGCCAGAAGGCGCGCCAGCCGCGGCACCGGCCCGGACGCCTACCGCCTTTCGGACACGATCAACAGCATCGGTCTAGGCATGCTGAGCCAGATCACTGCCGTGCTGACCGGACTGCTGCGCATCGGCATCTATACGGCGTGCTGGTCCGCCTTCGCGCTATTTCCGAAGGAAGACTTCTGGATGCAGTGGTACGGGTGGCTGCTGGCACTGGTCTTCTACGACTTCTGCTATTACTGGCTGCATCGCTTCGGCCATCGAAGCGCAGTGCTGTGGGCGGCGCACGTGGTGCATCACCAAAGCCAGCACTACAACCTGTCGACCGCCCTGCGCCAGACTTCCAGCGGAGCGCTGCTGGGTTGGATCTTCTATCTGCCGATGGCTGTCGCCGGCGTGCCGCCGCTGGTTTTCGGCGTGGTCGCACTGATTGACCTGCTTTATCAGTTCTGGGTCCACACGGAGCAGGTCGGGAAGTTGGGGTGGTTCGATCGATGGTTCTGCTCCCCATCGAACCATCGGGTGCACCATGCGGTGAATGACCGCTACGTGGATCGCAACTACGGTGGAGTGCTGATCATCTGGGATCGCCTGTTCGGGACCTTTCAGGAGGAAGACGAACGCTGCGTCTATGGCACTCGCAGCCCGCTTCAAAGCTGGGACCCGATCTGGGCCAATGCCGAGGTGTATTGGGCGCTGGCCCGCGACACCTGGCGCACGGGTCGCTGGAGCGACAAGGTGCGGCTCTGGCTCAAGCCACCGGGTTGGCGGCCGGCGGACCTTGCGGTGCTCGATCCCAAACCTGCTTTCGAGATCACCCGGGTACATCGCTACGAGCCGCCGGCGTCGCGTGGCGTGCAGGCTTTCGCCACTGCGCAGTTCGTTGCGCTGCTGGCGGGCACAACCGTTTTCCTTTGGTATTCGGATGGGCTTTCGTTTGGCTCGGCAGTGGTATGGCTCGCGGCGCTGACTGCCGGCCTTTGGGCAACCGGCGCGGTGCTCCAAGGCCGCCTGACCGTGATGGAGGTTCTCTTCGTCGATGCCGCCGCGCTGGCCACCGCAAGCGGCGCGCTGTCGATTGCAAGCCTGCATGTCGTCTTCAAGCCGCTGGCGTTGATGATCCTCGTCGCCTTTGCCTGGACGCGTGTGCGCGCAATGACCGCTCCTCGCGGCTTCTTGCTGCTGCTGGCCGGGCTCGTGGCCTCTTTGGCGGGCGACGTGTTGCTGATGTGGCCGCAGTTGTTCGTGCCAGGGCTCGTCTGCTTCTTGCTGGCACACCTTGCATACATCGCGCTCTTTGCAGTGGGCGTGGGCACGTTTCCGCGGCGCGGCGCCCTCGGGGCGACGCTTTCGGTCGGCGGGCTCATGTACGCGTTCCTGTGGTGGGGCGGGCTGCCGGCGGCCCTGCGCATACCGGTTGGAATGTATGTGCTGGTGATCGCCTGCATGGCGGCCCAGGCTCTGGGGCGTGCGGCCGTGCTGGGCGATACGCCCGCCCGGCAGGTTGCGCTGGGGGCTTGTCTCTTCATGCTGAGCGACGCACTGCTGGCGACCAACCGCTTCGTGCATCCGTTGCCCATCGCATCGCTGTGGGTGCTGGCCAGCTACTACGCGGCGCAGTGGTTGATTGCCGCCAAGGTCCGCCCGATGCGCACCGCAGCAACGCGCTGAGCCGCCGCTCGGCTCAATTGCCGAACATGTCGCCGTCGCGCTGTGGCGGAGCGACCCCCAGGTGCCGATAGGCTGCCAACGTGGCAATGCGCCCGCGCGGCGTGCGCTGCAGATAGCCTTGCTGGATCAGGTAGGGCTCGATCACGTCCTCGATCGTGCCGGACTCCTCGCCGATGCTCGCGGCGATGTTGTCGAGCCCGACCGGGCCGCCATCGAAGCGATGGATCACTGCCTCGAGCAGCTTGCGGTCCATCAGGTCGAAGCCCTGTGGATCGACGTCCAGCATGGCGAGCGCCTTGTGCGCCACGTCTGAAGTGATGCGGCCATCGCTCTTGACCTGCGCGTAGTCACGCACGCGGCGCAGCAGCCGATTGGCAATGCGCGGCGTGCCGCGCGATCGGCGGGCGATCTCGAGCCCGCCGGCATCGTCCATCGGCACCGCCAGGAGCCCCGCGCTTCGCCGCACGATGAGCGCCAGTTCGTCGGCGGTATAGAACTCCAGCCGTGCGACGATGCCGAAGCGATCGCGCAGCGGGTTGGTCAGCATGCCCGCACGTGTGGTCGCACCGACGAGCGTGAAGGGCTGCAGGTCGAGTTTGATGCTTCGCGCCGCCGGGCCCTCGCCGATCATGATGTCGATCTGGTAGTCCTCCAGCGCCGGGTAGAGGATCTCCTCAACGACAGGCGAGAGCCGATGGATCTCGTCGATGAACAGCACGTCGTTGCGCTCGAGGTTCGTCAGCAGCGCGGCGAGGTCCTTGGGCTTTTCAAGCACCGGGCCGGAAGTCTGGCGCAGGTTGACGCCAAGCTCGGCCGCGATGATGTGCGACAGCGTTGTCTTGCCCAGCCCTGGAGGGCCGAACAGCAGCACGTGGTCGAGTGCTTCGGCGCGATGGCGCGCTGCCCCGATGAAGATTTCAAGCTGTTCGCGGACTTTGGCTTGCCCGACGTATTCGTCGAGCAGCTTGGGTCGCAGCGCCCGCTCGATCGCCTCTTCATTGGGTGAGGCGGGTGCGGCGGACACCACGCGCTGTGGGGCCGGGGCGAAGTCGTCGGTCTGGATGGTCATCGGGCGATAGGCTGAGGGCGCAGTTTAGTCGGCCCTGCGGCAGAATACGCCACCGGGAAAGGGGCGATGAGCCTGTCATGTGCAGATCATGAACGACAACGATCGCGCGCTGTGCGCCACCACTGCCGGACTTTTGCGCGCGAGCGGATCGCTTGCCATGTGGGGACTGGCGCTTTCGTTCATTGCTGGCCTGGTGCTCGCGCTGACCGGCCGCTCGCTGCCGTCGGTGGCGTGGGCCGCGTACGCGGTGGTCGCGCTGATCGGAATCCCTGAGCGCTACATGGCGCTTCGCCTTCGACTGGACGCCGAGGTGTTTGCGAGCCTTGCACGAGGCGCAATCAATTCGCTGGCCAATCTCGACGGCGGCCTCGAAAAACTCGGGCTCCGGCGCGCGGCCGACGTGTCGAGACCGCTGGCAGAGCGCATCGTGCTGGCCCGCCAACTGATGCAGCGGCACGGCATTGCGGTGACTGTGCAGACAGTGGCCTTTGCGATGGGCCTGGCTTTGCAGGACTGGCGCTGAGCCTGTCCGAAGCTACTTCGCCAGGGCCCTCAACGCCAGCTTGATCCCTTCGCCGACCGCCACGTCTTTCGGCAATGCCTTGAGCGACGCTGCGGCTTCCTTGTCGCTGTAGCCAAGCGCAATCAGCGCCTGGAGGATGTCGGCCTGCGAATCCGTGGCCGCGTGCGCAGGCAGTGCAATGTCTGCGCCGAGCTTGCCTTTCAACTCGAGCAAAAGACGTTCCGCGGTCTTCTTGCCGATGCCGGGAATCTTGACCAGACGACCGGCTTCCTGCAGCGTGATGGCCTGCGCCAGCTCGCTCACGCTCATGCCGCTCAGCACACCCAACGCGGTCCGCGGCCCCACACCGGAAATCTTGATGAGCTGGCGAAACGCCGCGCGTTCGGGCGCGGTGCCGAAGCCGTACAGGACCTGCGCATCCTCCCGCACCACGAAGTGCGTGAGCAACGACACGCGCTCGCCGGCCGTCGGCAGGTTGTAGAAGGTGCTCATGGGCACATCGACTTCATAGCCGACGCCGTTGCAGTCCACCACCACTTGGGGGGGATTGCGTTCGGCCAGGATGCCGGTGAGTTTGCCTATCATGGATGCCCTTTACGCTTTTGAAATGAAATCCGCGTGATTCTGCGACACACCTTCGCCCCGCCCAACAACACGCGCCTGGGACACCTCTGTGGCCCGCTGGACGCGAACCTGCGGCGCATGGAAGAGGCCCTCAACGTCAAGATCGCTCACCGGCACGAGCAGTTCAAGATCGACGGCCCAAAGGCCAACGCGGAGCGGGCGATGGACGTGCTTCAGGCGCTTTACGAAATCGCGCAGCGTCCGATCGATGCGGCCGTCGTGCAATTGACCCTCGCCGGCGACGGCTCGATGACGGAAGCCGAAGACGGCGCCCTGCTCCTCGCCACGCGGCGCGCGGACCTGCGCGCACGCACGCCCAACCAGAGCGTCTATCTTCAGAACATCGCGGACCACGACATCACGCTCGGCATCGGTCCGGCCGGAACCGGCAAAACCTACTTGGCGGTGGCCAGCGCCGTCGACGCGCTGGAACGCAGCGCCGTGCAGCGTATCGTCCTGACGCGGCCTGCGGTGGAGGCCGGCGAGCGGCTCGGCTTCCTGCCGGGCGACCTGACGCAGAAGGTCGACCCGTACCTGCGCCCTCTGTACGACGCGCTCTATGAGCTGATGGGGTTCGATCGCGTCCAGAAAGCCTTCGAGCGCAATGCGCTGGAAATTGCGCCGCTGGCCTTCATGCGGGGCCGCACGCTCAACAATGCCTTCGTGATCCTCGATGAAGCGCAGAACACCACGCCCGAGCAGATGAAGATGTTCCTCACGCGCATCGGATTTGGCGCCAAGGCGGTGGTGACTGGCGATGTCAGCCAGATCGACCTTCCGAAGGCGCAACTGAGCGGGCTGATCGACGCAGAGCGCGTGCTCAAGCGGGTCAATGGCATCGCCATCACGCACTTCACGAGCGCCGACGTCGTTCGGCATCCGTTGGTGGCGCGCATCGTCGATGCCTATGACAAGTCGCGCAAGACGCGCGCTGCGAGCTGACGTGGCGCTCGCCAGCTTGTCGCTGTCCTTGCAATTCGGGAAATTCAAGGGCGTGGATCGACATCGCACCGCCCTTCCCCGCCACAGCGTAGCGCGCTGGATCCGCCACGCGCTGGACGTGGACGGCGAGATCACCATCCGGATCGTCGACGCGGACGAAGGCCAGCGACTCAACCGCGAGTTTCGGGGCAAGGACTACGCCACGAACGTGCTCACCTTCGATTACACGCAGACGCCGGTCGTGATGGCCGACCTGGTGTTGTGTGCACCCGTGGTCGCACGCGAAGCCAAGGAGCAGCGCAAGACCTTGGCAGCGCACTATGCGCACCTGCTGGTACACGGCACCTTGCACGCGCAAGGTTGGGATCACGAAACGAGCGACGAAGACGCCGAAGCGATGGAGGCCCGCGAAATCGAGATCCTCGCTGGGCTTGGCATCAGGAATCCCTACTGACCGGCGCCCCAGGTTCCCTCAAGGTCAAGGGGACATCTGCAGCGGAATGGTCACCGGGCCATCGTTCAGAAGGTGTACCTTCATGTCGGCGCCGAATTCACCCGTTTGGACGACCGGATGTGCAGCGCGCGCCTGGGCCACGAAGTAGTCGTAGAGACGCCGGCCTTCGTCCGGTGCTGCCGCTTGAGTGAAGCTCGGGCGATTTCCGCCGCTGACGTCGGCCGCAAGCGTGAACTGGCTCACCACGAGCAATCCTCCGCCGATGTTCTGGACGCTGAGATTCATCCTGCCGGCGGGGTCCGAGAAAATGCGCAGCTTGAGAATCTTCGCCAGCATGCGATCGGCCTGTGCGTCGCCATCCCCACGTTCGGCGCACAGCAGGACAAGCAGACCCGCATCGATCGAGCCCGCAATGCGGCCGTCGATTTCGACGCGGGCAGAAGCCACGCGTTGCAGGAGCGCCTTCATGGCGCCTGTTCCTTTCGCGTTGCGCGCGCTTCCATCCCCAGCGGGAGCAATTGGATGGTCACCCTCAAACCGGGTATGGCATCCATGAGTGCCTGCTCGAGTCCGTCGCGCAGGGCTGCGGCGCGTTGGAGCGGCCATGCCCCAGGCACATGCATGTGCAAGTCGGCGAAGCGCCTCTGGCCCGCTCGTCGGGTGACGATGTCGTCGAAGCGAAGCTGTGCGCCTTCGGGCACAGTTGCCGCGAAGTGTTCGAGCGTGGCCTTCAATTGCGCCTGGTCCCCGGGATCGAGCGCCTCGTCCATCAGACCCTGCGACGATCGCCAGACGAGCTTCACACCTTCTCGCGCGATGTTGAGTGCCACGCCGATGGCAAGCAGGGGGTCCAGCCACAACCATCCGGTCAGCGCGACCGCTGCGACGCCCACCAGCACCGCGCCGGAGGTCCACACGTCGCTCAGCAGATGCCTTGCATCCGCTTCCAGTGCGATCGAACGGTGCGTTTGCGCGGCCTTGAACAGCACCCATGCCAAAGCGCCGTTGAATACCGAACTCAGGACCGAGAGCGCCAAGCCCCAGCCGACCTGTTCGAGCGGCTGTGGCGAAAGCAGCCGCACGAGGGCCGCCCAGATGATGGCGACGGCCGCGCCGATGATCAGAATGCCTTCGAAGCCAGACGAAAAATACTCCGCCTTGTGATGCCCGTACGGGTGATCTTCATCGGCGGGCCGTGCCGCGATCGTGACCATGGCCAGCGCAAAGGTCGCGCTCGCAAGATTCACGAAGGACTCCATGGCGTCCGAGATGAGCCCCATGGAATTGGTGATGTACGCCGCCCAACCTTTCAGGAGAATGGTGACGACCGCCACGGCGACCGAGACGCCGAGGAGGGTCCGCGGGCTCAATGCGGCAAGCTTCAGGAGATGCGGGTTCGATGACAAGAACGAGTGCCGGGAAGAGGCTGAAGAGGCTGAAAACCGCGGCCGATCTTGGGGCGCCCTTGCAATCCTGCTCGGGCAAATACTCGCGTAGTATCTGCGCGCGTACACGAATCAAAGCGAAATCATACGTGATCAAAAGTCTCGCCATGGGCCTGTGCGGCCTCACTTTTTCCTGTGCGGGCGTTGGCGTACACGCGCAGTCTTCCCCGACCCAATCTTCCGCCATGACCACGCCGAGCCCGGCCGCGATCGATGCGCACGCGGGCATCATGAAGACGGTGCGCGGCGACGTCCACTTGCTGAGCGCCAATGGATCGTCGCGGACCGCAAGCGCGGGCGACCTCCTGGCCCCCATCGATCGAGTGGTCACCGGAGTCGATTCCGGCGCGAGCGTGGTTTTGCGCGACGGCACCAAGATGGTTGTCGGGCCCTCTTCTCGCCTGGACGTCAAGGAGTTCCATTTTGATGCAACCACGCAGGAGGGCGGCATGCTGGTCTCGCTGTTGCGGGGTTCGCTGCGCATGATCACAGGCCTGATTGGGAAGGCGCATCCGGACGCGGTGCGGGTCGAGACGCCCACTGCCGTGATCGGCATCCGTGGGACGGACTTCATCGTCGAAGCGGACGCTCAACCGTGATGATCAGTCGCTTTTCTTCGATCGTGGCGATCGCGCTGTCAACGCTGATGGCCGCCTGCTCGACGCCCGGCACCCGTGTCGTTCTGCTGCCGCAAGCGGACGGGAAGCCTTCCGCCGTCGTCGTCAGCACCGAGGACGGCGAAGAAACACTTTCCAAGCCGTACCAGCGAGCAACGGCAGCCGCTGGGGCACGAGGCGCGCCGGTGGTCGACGAAGCCGATCCCGCCCAAGTCAAGTCCAGGAACAAGGAACTGTTCGATCTCATGCCGCCGCCGATGCAGCGCTATACGGTCTATTTCGAGCCAGGCGAGACGGTACTTACCGCACAGTCGCAAGCGGTCATGAACGAGGCGCTCACTGCCGCCTTGGCGCGAAGCGGAGGCGAGATCGTCGTGACGGGCCACACCGACACGGTCGGAACCGTAGCGCGCAACGACGAACTGTCTCGCAATCGGGCCGCTCAGATTCGACAGATCCTCCTGGAGCGCGGATTCCCGTCGGCCCGCATCGAAGCCGTCGGACGGGGTGAACGCGAACTCGCGGTCCAGACCCAGGACGAGGTCGATGAATCACGCAACCGCCGCGTGACCATCGAAGTCCGCTAATCAGGTCAGGTTGATGCGCGCGAACTTGCGCTTGCCGACTTGCACGACGTAGCTGCCTGCGTTCAGCTTCAAGGCCTTGTCGCTGACGACACTTGAATTGACACGCACGCCGCCACCATCGATCAGGCGGTTGCCCTCAGACGTCGACGACGCAAGACCGGTCTGCTTCAGCAACTGCGCGATCCCCAGTGGAGCCCCGCTCAAGGCGACTTCTGGGATTTGATCGGGCACGCCGCCCTTGCTGCGGTTGATGAAGTCCTGCTCGGCGGCCTCAGCCAAGGCTGCGCTGTGAAAGCGCGCGGTAATTTCCTTGGCCAGCGCAACCTTGGCGTCCTTCGGATTGCGGCCTGCCTCGACTTCGGTCTTGAGGGCTGCGATCTCGGCCAATGATCTGAAGCTCAGCAGCGTGTACCAGCGCCACATGAGCGTGTCGGAAATGGACAGCACCTTGGCGAACATCGTGTTCGGTTCCTCGCTGATCCCGATGTAGTTATTCTTGCTCTTCGACATCTTCTCGATGCCGTCCAGCCCCTCCAGCAGTGGCATAGTGAGTATGCACTGCGGCTCCTGACCATATTCTTGCTGGAGATGCCGGCCGACCAGGAGGTTGAACTTCTGGTCAGTGCCCCCCAATTCGAGATCGGACTTGAGCGCCACCGAGTCATAGCCCTGCATCAGCGGGTAGAGGAACTCATGGACCGAAATGGACTGGCCGGCCTTGAAGCGCTTGCTGAAATCGTCGCGCTCCATCATTCGCGCCACGGTGTATTTGGCGGCCAGCTGGATCATCCCGCGTGCGCCCAGCGGATCGCTCCACTCGGAGTTGTAGCGAATTTCGGTCCTGGCCGGGTCGAGTACGAGGCTGGCTTGACGATAGTAGGTCTGGGCGTTGGCTTCGATCTGCTCGCGCGTCAGGGGCGGACGCGTACTGTTGCGGCCCGACGGATCGCCAATGGTGGTCGTGAAGTCGCCGATCAGGAAAATCACCGTATGACCGAGATCCTGCAGCTGACGCATCTTGTTCAGCACCACTGTGTGGCCGATGTGTATGTCCGGCGCCGTAGGGTCCAGGCCCAGCTTGATCCGCAACGGCGTGCCCGTCGCCTCCGAGCGCTGGAGCTTTCGCACCCATTCGTCCTGGGGGAGCAGTTCGTCGGTTCCGCGAAGTGAAATCTCGAGGGCTCGTCCTACGCCTTCAGAGAGATTTACGCTTGTAACAGCAGGGGTGTTCATGTGCTAAACGGGCAGTTTTTTCTATAGCCGAAGCTATACTCAGCCCGACTTTCTCAAGCGCCGAATTCTAAGCGGCGCTTTTTTGCCGCACCGTCCTGCCGCCCGTTCGACACGGCCTCCGCAGCACGGATTTGCTGAACCTGAGCTGGAATTTCGAAGTTTTGATCAACGGCATACTTGCCGCCGAGGAGCTGATTGCTTCGCGCGTGGCTTACACATTCCGGACGTATCCAAAGCAGATCACGGCTGCAATTGCCGCGCTGCTCCTGTCCGCGGGTGGCGGTGCCTATGCTGTCGCCTCGTTGGGCCCCGACGCATCCAAGATACCTGTCAAGCAAGTATTCGAGGCGGTGACGCCTCTTTCTTTTGCCGAGCAAACGAAGGCCCTGGACAGCCATAGTTTCACGCTGTTCCGCACAGAGATCACCCGCTCGAGCGATACCGCAGAAGCCCTGCTCCAGCGCCTCGGCATTGCCGACACATCGGCTGCAGCATTCGTCCGCGCCAACCCCGAAGCCCGCGCCGCCTTGTTGAGCCGCCCGGGCCGCACGGTGACCGCGGAAGCCACACAAGAAAATGCGCTCGAGAAACTCAGCGCTCGCTGGATTCCGGGCAGTGACGGTGGCTTCAAAAAGCTCGTCATCGAGAAGACACCTGCGGGATTCACGGCACGCACCGAGTCCGACACCCTGACCCCCGGAACGCGGCTCGCAAGCGGCATGGTGCGCACCTCCCTCTTCGCGGCGACGGACGACGCAGGAATCCCCGATTCCGTGGCAAGCCAGCTGGCCGACATCTTCTCCGGCGACGTCGATTTCCGATCGCTGCGCAAGGGTGACCGCTTCGCCATCGTCTATGAGACTTTCGAAGCCGACGGCCAGACATTGCGCAACGGTCGAGTTCTCTCGGCCGAGTTCGAGAGCAACGGCAAGCTTTACCAGGCTCTCTGGTATCAGGAACCGGGTCAGAAGGGTGGCTATTACCGCCCCAACGGCGACAGCCTCCGGCGCGCGTATCTTTCCTCGCCTGTGGAGTTTTCGAGAGTGTCCAGCGGCTTTGCGATGCGGCTGCACCCCATCCTGAATTCCTGGCGCCAACACCACGGTATCGACTTCGCCGCGCCCAGCGGCACGCCTGTCCGCGCAGTGGGCGACGGCACCGTCGAATTCGCCGGCCAGCAAAGCGGATACGGGAACATCGTGATCCTCAAGCACCGCAGCGACCAGGAAACCGCGTACGCGCACCTGAGCCGCATTGACGTCAAGGTCGGGCAAAGCGTCAGCCAGAGCCAGACCCTGGGCGCCGTGGGCTCCACCGGCTGGGCCACGGGGCCGCATCTTCACTTCGAATTCCGGGTGAACGGCGAGTACCAGGACCCATCCACGATCGCCCAACAAGGCGGCGGCATGCCCATCGCGGCTTCGTCGCGACGCGCGTTCGAGCGTCTTGCCACCGCGACCCAGGCCGAACTCTCGGCCGCCTTCTCGGTGGTCCAGGCCAGCGCCGACTGAACACGGCTCGGCCGCTCGACCGCCCCATCAAATGGCTGAACTCTTCATCGGCCTGATGTCTGGCACTTCGCTGGACGGAGTCGACGGTGTCCTGGCCGATTTCTCCGAAGGCCGAATCACGGTGCACGGGTACGCTGCCGCGCCATTTCCCGTGGGCTTGCGCGCCGAACTGATGGCGCTCAATACGCCCGGCGGAGACAACGAGCTTCATCGCGCCGCACTCGCCGGCAACGGATTGGCCCGCGTCTACGCAGGCGTCGTGCGGCAGTTGCTGACGGATGACGAACTTTCTTCCGATGCCGTGACGGCCATCGGCGCCCATGGACAGACGGTTCGGCACCGGCCCGGGGAGTTCGATGAGGTCGGCTATACCTTGCAGATCAACAACCCGTCTTTGCTGGCTGAGCTGACGGGCATCTCCGTGGTCGCGGACTTCCGCAGCCGGGACCTTGCTGCCGGCGGGCAAGGCGCCCCCTTGGTGCCCGCCTTTCACCGGGCGCTGTTCGCCCGCAGCGACTTGACTGTCGCTGTACTGAATATCGGGGGGATCTCCAATCTCAGTGTCCTCCCGCCGGGCGCTGGCACGGTGCTGGGATTCGACTGCGGTCCAGGCAACGCCCTGATCGATCACTGGTGCCAAACCCATATCGGGCAGCCGTTCGATGCCGCAGGCCAATGGGCGGCGAGCGGGAAGGTGCTGCCGGAACTTCTCGAGCGCCTTTTCGCCGATCCTTACTTCGCCAAGGCACCTCCGAAGAGCACCGGACGGGACCTGTTCAATCCCGATTGGCTGGCGTCCCGACTTGGCACGTCGACGGCGAATCCTGCGGACGTCCAGGCGACGCTGACGGAACTGACCGCACGCGCATGCGTGGAGCATCTGCAACGCCACGGGGCCGACAGCCAGTTGTTGATCGTCTGCGGCGGCGGCGCCCTGAACCATCATCTGCTCGCCCGGCTCAGGACGCTGCTGCCGAAGGTGGAAGTGGTGTCGTCCGCAGAGCGCGGGCTGCCTCCGCAGGAGGTTGAAGCGGCGGCCTTTGCATGGCTGGCACGCAGCACATTACGAGGCGAAGCTGGAAACCTTGCCAGCGTGACTGGTGCGCGCGGCGCGCGCGTCCTTGGCGCGATCTACCCGGCCTGACCGTGACGCGCGACGACTTCAGCCCTGTCCGGAAACTTCGGGCTGCGCCGGCTGAACCGCTCGCGCTTCCGGCGGAAGATTCCAGAAGATCAGTGCCGAAGCCAAAGTGACCATTCCCATGCTGGCGAACGTGGCTTCGAACGCATGCAGTGTTGCGAGCGGCGTCGCACTGCCGAACATGCCGCTGTAGCCCGACAGGACCGCACTGGCGGCGGCCACGCCCATGCTCATCGCCAGCATCTGCACCATGGACAAGAGACTGTTGCCGGCGCTGGCCATGCTTCCGTCCAGATCTTTGAGCGTGATGGTGTTCATGGCCGTGAACTGCAGTGAATTGACTGCTCCGAACGCAATCAATTGAAGGATGTGGAGCGCAACCGGCTGATTCGGCGTCGCAAGGCCGAAGCTCGCCATCGTGAGGCCCACGAGCGACGTGTTGACGACCAGAACGGTCCGGTAGCCATAGCGCGTGATCAGCGGCGTCGCGAACCGCTTCATCGCCATGCCGGCAAGCGCGATTGGCAGCATCATGAGCCCGGCCCCCAAGGGTGAATAGCCCATCGACACCTGGAGCAGCAGCGGGATCAGAAACGGCATGCAGCCACTGCCCAGACGCGAAAAAAGGTTGCCCAGCAAACCGATGCTGAGCGTCGGAATGCCGAACAGAGCCGGCTCGAACAGCGGATATGGACGCCGCACAGCATGCAGCCAATAGGCGGTGATGCTCGCGAATCCGAACACCAGAAGCACCAGCACCCCCACCTGTCGCAATCCGAGGCCGGACACTCCATCGATCGCAAGCGAAATCGCGACCATGCCAAAAGCCAGGAGCGCGTAACCGACCATGTCAAAACGGCGCCGATCGGCCGCGCGGAGGTCCGGCATGACCCGCACCGTCACAAAACACCCGATCAGGCCCACAGGAACGTTGATGAGGAAAATCCAGTGCCATGACGCGTATTGCACGAGCCAGCCGCCCAAGGTTGGCCCCAGGAGCGGGCCGATGAGGCCAGGGATCGCCACGAAGCTCATGGCCGCGAGGAATTGCGCGCGGGGCACGGATCGAAGCAATGCCAATCGCCCCACAGGCAGCAGGAGCGCACCCCCCATCCCCTGAACCACGCGTGAAGCCACCAATTGCGCAATGTCGCGCGAAAAGGCGCATAGCACCGAGCCCGCGACGAACAGCACGATCGCGAAAAAGAAAATCCGCCGCGTTCCAAAGCGATCCGCCAGCCAACCCGAAGCGGGAATCAACATGGCCATCGTGAGCGCGTAGGCCACTACCACGGACTGCATGCGCAACGGACTTTCCCCAAGGCTGGCCGCCATGGCCGGCAGCGCAGTGTTGATGATGGTGGCATCGAGCGTCTGCATGAAAAAGCCGATGGCCACCAGCCAAAGCAGGCTCTTGGGCGGGGATTCCGATGCGGTCATTGGCCTACGGAAGGACAGGCAGCAAAAAGCCGCCTGAAGGCGGCTTTGAGAAAGTTGCTGAAGTTCCGGTCACATGTCCGGTCACTTGGTCAAGCAGTGAAGCTCGATCCGCAGCCGCAAGTGCTGGTGGCATTCGGATTCTTGATGACGAATTGCGCACCCTGGAGATCTTCCTTGTAGTCGATCTCGGCGCCCACGAGGTACTGGTAGCTCATCGCGTCGATCAGCAAGGACACCCCGTTCTTGGTCATCGTGGTGTCGTCTTCGTTCGTGATTTCGTCGAATGTGAAGCCATACTGGAAGCCGGAACAACCCCCGCCTTGCACGAACACGCGCAGCTTGAGATCGGGATTGCCTTCTTCGGCGATCAGGTCGGCAACCTTGGCAGCCGCGCTATCAGTGAAGACGATCGGCTCAGGCATCTGGGTTTGAATATTTTCTGCAACGGCGCTCATTTGAGAGGACTCCTATGGGGCCGAACACGCGGCCGATCGGTGGATGCTACTTCAACCAATAAAAAACCGCCCGAAGGCGGTTTTTTGACTGTTCGGGCAACAAGCCCAAAGGGCGCTGTGGCTTAACGCTTGGAGAACTGCTTGCGGCGGCGTGCGGAATGCAGACCGACCTTCTTGCGTTCCACTTCGCGCGCGTCACGCGTCACGAAGCCAGCTTGGCTCAGCGCCGGCTTGAGCGACGCGTCGTAGTCGATCAGGGCGCGGGTGATGCCATGGCGCGTCGCGCCAGCTTGGCCCGACTCACCGCCGCCAGCCACATTGACCATGATGTCGAAGGTTTCGACATTGTTCGTCAAGAAGAGGGGTTGCTTGGCGATCATGATCGAGGTTTCGCGGCCAAAGAACTCTTGGATGTCCTTGCCGTTGACCGTGATCTTGCCGCTGCCTTTTTTCAGAAACACACGGGCGACGCTCGATTTGCGACGGCCGGTGCCATTGTTCCATTCACCAATCATTCTCAAGGCTCCTTACAGTTCCAGCACTTTGGGCTGTTGGGCGGTATGCGGGTGCTCTGCGCCACCGTACACCTTGAGTTTCTTGATCATCGCGTAGCCGAGGGGGCCCTTGGGCAGCATGCCCTTGACGGCCTTTTCCAGGGCGCGGCCTGGGTGCTTGGCTTGCATGTCGCGGAAGTTGGTGGCCGTGATGCCGCCCGGATAGCCCGAGTGGCGGTAGTACACCTTGTCGAGCGGCTTGGCGCCGGTGACACGCAGCTGGGCTGCATTGATGATGACGATGAAGTCACCGGTATCGACGTGAGGCGTGTAAATGGCCTTGTGTTTGCCGCGCAAACGGAGAGCAACTTCGCTGGCTACTCGTCCGAGGACCTTGTCGGTCGCGTCAATCACAAACCACTCGTGCGTCACGTCAGCGGGCTTTGCGCTGAACGTTTTGGTCATGAGTTTCTCTTTGAAGAGGGTTTGGCAGGCCCTTTTCCACGGTCGGTGTTCCTCTGGTGGGAATCTCTTAGGTGGGAGTTTCGCCTTCGCCGCGGGGCCACAAAACGCTGCGAAGCCCGCGATTATATGAAATATTGCTGTCAAGCAGCAATATTGGCGCAGTTTCAGAGCCGGCCCATTACCATCGGGGGATGTTCAGCTACCGCCACGCCTTTCACGCCGGTAATCACGCGGACGTGCTCAAGCACACGGTGCTGATTGCCACGCTCGACCACCTCCTCGAAAAAGAGGCCGCGCTCACCGTCGTCGACACTCATGCCGGCGCCGGACTTTACCGCCTGGACGGGGACTACGCCGGCACCAGCGGCGAAGCTGTCGACGGGGTCCTTCGACTGCTTTCCGCGCCAGCAACACCAGGCGCTGCGAGCGCCTCTCCCGTCAGCGATGCGCTCGCCCGCTATCTTGAAGTGGTGCGCGATTTCAATCCCAAGGGCGGGGCGCGCATCTACCCAGGTTCTCCGTTCATCACGCACCATCTGCTGCGCGATTACGACAAGCTGAAGCTGTTCGAACTGCATCCGACGGACGCACGCACGCTCGACGCCAACATCGCCCAACTCGAAGCCGGGCGCCAGATCACCGTTCTGCGCGACGATGGTTTCGGCAGCGCGACGAAGTTCCTGCCGCCGCCGTCGCGCCGAGCGCTGGTGCTTTGCGACCCCAGCTATGAAATCAAGAGCGACTACGGGCGCGTTCTCGATTTCGTGGCCGAAGCGCTCAAGCGTTTCGCGACCGGCACCTATGCCGTCTGGTATCCGATCATCCCGCGCCCGGAGGCGCACGACCTGCCGCGGCGGCTGAAGACGCTGGCCACGAAGGCCGGCAAATCGTGGCTGCACGCCACTTTGACCGTCAAGTCGAGCAAGATCTTGACCGACGATTCGGGCGCAAAACATCGTCCGGGGCTGCCCGCCAGCGGAATGTTCCTCATCAACCCGCCGTACACGCTGAAGCCCTTGCTGGCAGCGGCCTTGCCCGAGATGGCGGAGCGCCTTGCGCAAGATCGTCACGCGGGCTCTTCGCTGGACAGCGGCGGCTGACTTCCTCGCGCTCGAGCCACCCCTTCCGCCCTTCCGCCTTTAGCGCCGCTTGCGCGGGGCGACCTTACGTGTTGCCCTGGGTGCCGCGTTCTCCGATGTACTTGGCGGCGGGTCGCTGGCGCCGACTGCCGCGCCGCCGCAGCTGCCGGTTTCCTTGTCCATGATCGACAGGGCGACCTGCTTGATTCCAAGCCCCAGCAAGCCAATCGACTCGGCTGCGGCGCGGCTCAGGTCGATGATTCGTCCGGACGCATACGGGCCGCGATCGTTGATTCGGACCAGCACCTCGCGCCCATTCACAAGACTGCGGACGCACACGCGCGTATTGAACGGCAAGGTCTTGTGCGCTGCCGTCATTGCGGTCATGTCGAAGCGCTCGCCGTTCGCAGTCTTGCGTTGATGAAACTGAATGCCGTACCACGATGCCCCGCCTCGCTCGAAGATCTCGCGGTCGCCCGGAATGCCATCGTCCGGTGCCAGTTCGCCCGCGCCGGACACTGCAAGGTCGTAGCGCACGGACGGCACCTGCGACCGAGGTGGTGCGCCAGCCGGCAGCGCGGGCTGCTTCGCCAGCGGCCGTAGCTTGCTCGGGGCGCCATCGACGTCTGGCGCGGCGCTCTGGGTCGAGCAGGCTGCAAGCAACACTGCCGCGATCACCGCCGCCGCTTGTCTTGCAAAGCGGACGCTGGCCCTCATTCGCTCCAACCGAGACGCTGCAGAACGCCCAGCGTCGCGACCGACTGATTCATTGTGTAGAAGTGCAGCGCGGGAGCGCCACCTACGCGCAGGCGCTCGCACAAGGCCGCAACCACGTCCAGGCCAAAAGATTTGATCGACGCGAGGTCGTCGCCGTAGCTTTGCAGCCGAAGGCGGACCCAGCGTGGGATTTCGGCGCCGCAAGCGTCCGAGAAACGCATCAGTTGCGTCGAACTCGTGATCGGCATGATGCCCGGCACGATCGGCGTGTCCAGGCCCATGGCACGTGCATCGTCGACGAAGCGCCAGTAAGCGTCGGCGCTGAAGAAATACTGCGTGATGGCTGAATCCGCACCAGCATGCACCTTGGCCGCAAAAGCCTGCAGATCCGCCTCGGGCGAACGGGCCTGCGGATGCACTTCGGGATAGCAAGCCACTTCGATGTGGAAATCGCGGCCGGTCTCGGCACGAATGAAGGCGACGAGATCACTCGCGTAGAGAAACTCGCCGCCGATGCCGTAGCCACTGGGCAGGTCGCCCCTCAGAGCGACGAGGCGCTTGACGCCCATCGCCTTCAGTTCCGCCAGTTGCGTGCGAATGGTCGACTTCGTCGCCCCGATGCACGAGAAATGGCAAGCGGCGTCGACGCCTTCGCCCAGGATCTCGCGAACCGTGCCGAACGTGCCCTCGTGCGTGGACCCACCCGCACCGTAGGTGACCGAGCAGAACTGGGGCTCGCGCGCATAGAGCTGCTGCCGAACGGCTCTCAGCTTGATCGCGCCTTCGGGCGTCTTGGGTGGAAAGAATTCAAAACTCAGCGGAAGGCGCACGGCCGGCTCCCTGTTTGCCATTCGCATGAACGGCATGGATGAAAAATTCGCGATTGCCGTCGCCACCCGCAATTGGGCTGTCGAGCCAGCGCTCCACTCGCAGGCCGAGCGCTGCGCAAGCATCGCGAAGCCGCTGCTCGACAACGCCGTACAGCAAGGGATCGCGCACGATCCCGCCCTTGCCAACCTGACCGGGCTGCAGCTCGAACTGTGGCTTTGCCAACATCAGCAAGTCGCCATCGGCCTTGAGCAATGGCGTCAAAGCAGGCAGTACGAGAGTGAGCGAAATGAAAGACAAATCGCCCACGATCAGGTCGAACGCCGAATCTTCGGACGATTCAGCTGATTCAGGCGATTCCCAGTCTTCGGCACAAAGCGCGCGAGCGTTGACGCCTTCGACTGCAGTCACACGCGCATCCTCACGAATGCGTGGATGAAGCTGACCGTGTCCTACGTCGACTCCGACCACGTGTTCGGCGCCTTGCTGCAACAGGCAGTCCGTAAAGCCACCGGTCGATTGCCCGACATCGAGACAGCGCTTGCCGCGAGGCTGGATCCCCGTCGAGACCAGCGCTCCTTCGAGCTTGAGCCCGCCTCGGGAAACGTAGCGTGCCTCGGCCGGATCGAGCAGTTCAAGCTCCGCCGTATCGGGGATTTCGTCCCGGTTCTTGCCGACCACGCGCCAGGTCGTGCCGTCGCGCCACCGCAACCCGCCCGCGATGAGCCGAACTGCTTGCGAGCGCGACGCGGCAAGTCCGCGTTCGACGAGCAACTGATCCGCGCGCAAACCGCTACGTCCGTGCCCGCTCAATAGCGGTAGGTGTCCGGCTTGTAAGGGCCGTTCTTGTCGACGCCGATGTAGGCGGCCTGAGCGTCGGTCAACTCGGTCAGCATGGCGCCGACCTTCTTCAGGTGAAGGCGTGCGACCTTTTCGTCGAGGTGCTTGGGCAGCACATAAACCTTGCCTGCCTTGTAGGCGTCCGGCTTGGTGAAGAGTTCGATCTGCGCGATGGTCTGGTTCGCGAAAGACGAAGACATCACGAAGCTCGGGTGACCCGTGCCGCAGCCCAGGTTCACCAGTCGGCCCTTGGCCAGCAGGATGATCTTCTTGCCATCAGGGAAGGTGATGTGGTCGACCTGCGGCTTGATTTCTTCCCACTCGTACTTGTCCAGCGACGCCACTTCGATCTCGTTGTCGAAGTGCCCAATGTTGCAGACGATCGCCTGATCCTTCATCGCCTGCATGTGCTCGTGGCGGATCACGTCGCGGTTGCCCGTGGTGGTCACGAAAATGTCGGCCTTGTCAGCGGCGTATTCCATGGTGACGACTTTGTACCCTTCCATGGCGGCCTGCAGTGCATTGATGGGGTCGATTTCGGTGACCCACACCTGGGCGCTCAATGCGCGCAGTGCCTGGGCCGAACCCTTGCCCACGTCGCCGTAGCCGGCCACGCACGCCACCTTGCCTGCGATCATCACGTCGGTGGCGCGCTTGATACCGTCCACCAGCGATTCACGGCAACCGTAGAGATTGTCGAACTTGCTCTTGGTGACCGAATCGTTGACGTTGATCGCGCGGAACAGCAGCGTGCCCTTGGCGCTCATCTCGTTCAGGCGATGAACGCCGGTGGTGGTTTCCTCGGTCACGCCGATGATTTCAGCCGACTTGCGGGTGTACCAGGTGGCATCCACCGCCAGCTTCGCCTTGATGGCCGCATAGAGAATGCGCTCTTCGTCGCTGGTCGGGTTGGCCAGGACGCTCTGGTCCTTCTCGGCGCGTTGGCCGAGGTGCATCAGCAGCGTGGCGTCGCCGCCGTCGTCCAGGATCATGTTGGGGCCTTCGCCGGCCGAGCCCTTGGCGCCGAAATCGAAGATGCGGTGGGTGTAATCCCAGTAGTCCTCCAGCGATTCGCCCTTGATCGCGAACACTGGCGTGCCGGCAGCGGCGATGGCGGCAGCGGCATGGTCCTGCGTCGAGAAGATGTTGCACGACGCCCAGCGCACGTCGGCACCCAGCGCCTGCAGGGTTTCGATCAGCACGGCGGTCTGGATCGTCATGTGCAGCGATCCGGTGATGCGGGCGCCCTTCAGCGGTTGGCTCTTGGCGAACTCTTCGCGGATGGCCATCAGGCCGGGCATTTCGGTTTCGGCGATGCGGATTTCCTTGCGGCCCCAGGCGGCAAGGGAAATGTCGGCAATGGCCTGGTCGGAGGAAGACGGGGTCTTGAGAACGGCGCTCATGTTGGCTCCAAAGCGAGTTTGAAAGATGCCACTGCGTTCGGGGAAAAGGACTCACCGCGAGACAGCGGGTGAGCGTGGTTGCGATGGTGGTCCGAGCCTCACGCCTGGCGGCGCTGCAACGCTCCTCGGAACGGCGGATTTTAGCGCTTGCTCGCAAAACCTCGCCAACAGCCTTTTTTGATCCGTCCTAGACTCCAATACCTCCAACACGCCCCTGCAACCATCAACGTCGCCCACAGGCGTCTACAACATGTCCAAAGCTCGAGCTCTTGCCACTTCGTTCGTGATTGCCGCCTCTGCCGCCATTGCCGCGCTGCCGGTGGCCTCCTCGGCGCAGACGTCGGCGCCTTCAGCCAATCAGGCAGTTCGCGTACGAGGCGTCATCGTGCATGTCGATGCAAAGTCGCTGACCGTCAAGGACCGCAGCGGCGAAGTGGTCACCATGGTGCGCCCTGCCAACCTGCGGGTCCTGGAAGTGCTCCCCTTGACCCCGGCCGCGATCAAGGCCAACAGCTTTGTCGGAGCGGGTTCGCTGCCGCAACCCGATGGCACCCAGCGGGCCATTGAAGTCCTGGTGTTCCCCGAATCCATGCGCGGGACCGGCGAAGGTTTCCGTCCCTGGGACTACATGCCCAATGGAACCATGACCAACGCCACTGTCTCGTCGCTGGGCGCCGCACCCTCATCGGGCCGCGGCGGACTCAAGCTGAGCCTCAAATACCCGGAGGGCGAAAAGACCGTGATCGTCCCACCCGGCACGCCGATCGTCACGTTCAAGCCCGCCCAGGATGATCAGTCGGCATTGCTGGTCCAGGGCGCGAAGGTCGTCGTTACCGCCCAGCTTAAGGACGGACAACCGACCGCCTCGAGCCTGTTGGTAGGCCGAAACGGCTTTACGCCACCGATGTAAATGCAAGACCGAGCGGCGCGCAGGCGGGCCGCTCGGTAAAATTGCGGGCTTTGCCTTCTGCCGCCCGCGCCCGTGAGCGCGCATCGCGTTCACTCCATGACATTCGCCTCCGAAACCCGCCGCCGCCGCACTTTTGCGATCATCTCCCACCCCGATGCCGGCAAGACCACGCTGACCGAAAAGCTGCTGCTGTTCTCCGGCGCGATCCAGATCGCCGGTTCGGTCAAGGCGCGGAAGGCGACCCGGCATGCCACCTCCGACTGGATGGAGATCGAGAAGCAACGCGGCATCTCGGTCGCTTCTTCTGTGATGCAGATGGCGTATCGCGAGCACGTCATCAACTTGCTCGACACGCCCGGGCACAAGGACTTTTCCGAAGACACCTACCGCGTGCTTACCGCGGTCGACTCCGCGCTCATGGTGATCGACGCTGCCAACGGCGTCGAAGCGCAGACGCGCCGCCTGATCGAAGTGTGCCGCCAGCGCGACACGCCCATCATCACGTTCGTCAACAAGATGGACCGAGAGGTGCGCGAGCCGCTCGAGCTGCTCGACGAGATCGAACGCGAACTGGGCATGCCTTGCGTGCCGATGACGTGGCCAGTCGGCCAGGGCAAGTCCTTCGGCGGCATCGTCAACCTGCGAACGCACGCAATGACCGTTTTCGAATCCGGCAGTGAGCGCCTTCCCCAGGATTTCGAAACCATTCCATTGACCGACCGCGAGGCGCTGCAGAAGCGCTTCGGCCATGAATTCGACACCGCCATGGAAAGCATGGAACTCGCCACTGGCGCGTCGCCCGCCTGGGACCGCGAGGCCTTCCTCGCCGGCAAGCAGACGCCTGTGTTCTTCGGCTCCGGGGTCAACAACTTCGGCGTGATGGAAGTGCTCGACGCCTTGGTCGACCTCGCGCCGCCGCCGCAACCGCGCATCAGCACGACGATGGTCAACCGCCAACCGGTCACGAAAGAGATCCTGCCGGACGACAAGGATTTCGCCGGCGTGGTCTTCAAGGTCCAGGCCAACATGGATGCCAACCACCGCGATCGCATCGCTTTCGTGCGCATGGCTTCCGGCCGATACACGCCGGGCATGAAGCTCAAGGTGCAGCGCACCGCCAAGGAACTGCGGCCGACCAGCGTGGTGACCTTCATGAGCCAGCGGCGCGAGGCCGTCGAAGAAGCCTATGCAGGCGACATCGTCGGTTTCACGACCCATGGCGGCGTGCAGTTGGGCGACACCATCACTGATGGCGCTTCGCTGCAGTTCACCGGCCTGCCCTTCTTCGCGCCCGAGTTGTTCATGACCGTGATCCTGAAGAACCCGCTTCGCACCAAGCAACTGCAGCAAGGCCTGGCGCAGTTAGGCGAGGAAGGCGCGATCCAGGTGTTCCGGCCAGAAATCGGCGGCCCGATGCTGCTCGGTGCGGTCGGCCAACTGCAGTTCGAGGTCGTGCAGCACCGCCTGAAGACCGAGTACGACGCCGACATTCGCCTCGAAGGCTGCCAGTACACCGGCGCGCGATGGATCACCGCCGATACGCCTGCCGAACTGCGCACCTTCGTCGATGCCTATCCGGCACGCATGGCGCGCGACGCGGCCGACACGCTCGCCTTCCTGTGCACTTCGCCCTATGACGTTCGGCTCGCGCAGGAACGCTTTCCGAAAATTCATTTCCACCCCTTGCGGGAGCATGCCGGCCTCGCGCTGCAGACGGCGGGCTGATGCGCACGCCCACATTGGATGCTGCCCAGCAGCGGATGCAGCCACTGAATCAATGGCCCCGGCAACCGCGGCGACAGTTGGTTGGCGTGTTCACTGACATCGACGACACGCTGACAACGGAAGGCGCGATCACGCAAGACGCCTTGCGGTCCATGGCCGCACTGAAGGCCGCAGGATTGCATGTGGTGGCGGTGACGGGCCGCCCCGTCGGCTGGAGTGAGCCTTTCGCCACTGCATGGCCCATCGATGCGATCGTTGCTGAGAACGGCGCGGTCGCTCTCGTGCCGTCTGCCACTGGCGAACTTGAAAAGCGCTACCAGCAAGACGCGGCCACGCGCGAGCGCAACTTCAAGCGCATGCAGGACGTGCTGGCGCGCATCGAGCGTGAAATTCCGGGCGCGCAACGAGCCACGGACTCCGCCGGACGCGAATGCGACATTGCCATAGACCACAGCGAATTCACAAGTCTCAGCGATTCGCAAATTGCCTCCGTCGTCGCACTGATGCAAAGCGAGGGCATGCACGCGACGGTGAGCAGCATTCACGTCAACGGCTGGTATGGCGACCACAACAAACTGGCCGGCGCCCGCTGGATCGTGCGCGAACTCTGGAACCGCAGCCTGGACCTGGAGATGTCTCGCTGGGCCTATGTCGGCGACTCAACCAACGACGCACTCATGTTCCAACACTTTGAACACAGCATCGGCGTCGCCAACGTCCGACGCTTCGAGGCCGCATTGCCGCATCTCCCCCGCTACGTCGCAACTCACGAGCGAGGCGCCGGCTTCGCAGAAGCCGCGGCCGCAGTGCTCAGCGCGCGCGACACCACCCTTCAGTAGTGCGGCGGTAACTCGTCCCGCAGGTTGCGCGATCCACCCCCTGCGCTCCCCTCCGGAATCTGTTGCCGAAGCTGCGCCACCTGCAGCAATAGCGCATCGATCTGTTGCTGTTGCCGATAAATAGTCAGATTCAGCTGATCCAGCAAATCCTCAGTAAAGCTGGCCTTGATCTCCAACTCGTCCAGCCGGCGGTCCGCATCGCGCAAATTTTCCATTCCGCCATTGGACCTGAAATCTCAAGCGCTCCGCCCCCTCTGGAGGCACAGCCCCATCCCAGAGCCGCCGCGGAACCGGCTCCGCCGGGCCGCCAGCGGCGCCCCCGGTAGGGGGTAGGCGAAGCGACACGAAGTGCGCGCAGCCTGGGGGCGAGCTCAATGCGCCAGGATCTTGTTCAAGAAGTCCTTCGTTCGCGACTGCCTGTTTTCCGGATGCCCGAAGAACTCGTCCTTCGAGCAGTCCTCAAGGATCCTGCCACCCACGTCGATGAAGATCACGCGGCTCGCAACCTTGCGGGCGAATCCCATTTCGTGCGTGACCACCATCATGGTCATGCCTTCCTTGGCGAGCGCGACCATGACGTCGAGCACCTCGCCCACCATCTCCGGGTCGAGCGCGGAGGTCGGCTCGTCGAACAGCATCACGATCGGATCCATGCTCAGCGCGCGGGCGATCGCCACGCGCTGCTGCTGACCGCCGGAAAGCTGACCCGGAAATTTGTCCTTGTGCGCCATCAGGCCCACGCGGTCCAGCATCTTGAGGCCGCGGGTCTTTGCTTCGTCGGCGCTTCGGCCGAGCACCTTGATCTGCGCGATCGTCAGGTTCTCGGTCACCGAAAGGTGGGGAAAGAGTTCGAAGTGCTGGAACACCATGCCGACCTTCGAGCGCAGTTGCGGAAGATTGGTCTTGGGGTCATGAAGCGGAATGCCATTGACCGTGATCTCGCCCTTCTGGAAAGGCTCCAGCGCATTCACGGTTTTGATCAGCGTGGACTTGCCGGAGCCCGAAGGGCCGCACACCACCACCACGTCGCCCTTGGCGATGCTCACGGAGCAGTCGTTGAGCACCTGCACGGGCCCATACCACTTAGAGACGTTCTTGATTTCAATCATTTTGTCGGGCATCTTTTTTCTCCTTCAGCGGATGATGGCGATCTTCTTGTGGAGCATCTTGACCAGACGCGAGAGCGAATAGCAGAGCACGAAATAGACGACCGCGGCCAACAGATAAGACTCCACGGGCCGCCCGAAATTCTTCGCGACGGTGTCGAAGCCCTTGAACAGATCGTAGGCGCCGATGGCATAGACGAGCGAGGTGTCCTGGAACAGGATGATCGTTTGCGTCAGCAGCACCGGCAGCATGTTGCGGAAGGCCTGCGGCAGGATCACCAGCTTCATGTTCTGGCTGTAGGTCATGCCCACGGCCTGGCCTGCGAAGACTTGGCCGCGCGGAATCGACTGTATGCCGGCGCGCATGATTTCGCTGA
The DNA here is from genome assembly GCF_056394705.1 of Variovorax sp. 10N420. Classification (NCBI taxonomy): domain Bacteria; kingdom Pseudomonadati; phylum Pseudomonadota; class Betaproteobacteria; order Burkholderiales; family Comamonadaceae; genus Variovorax; species Variovorax sp. 10N420. Next base: position 221,180 of record NZ_JBFTIJ010000003.1, read on the forward strand.
AGTAAGCAGCCTCGAACGCAATGAACGTGATGATGGCCGAATATTCGGCACCGACCGGTCGTCCGATCATGTTCGGCACCAGCAGGAAGAACCACAGGATCATCATCACCAGCGGAATGCTGCGCATGCCGTTGACGTAGATGGCTGCGGGGACGTCCAGCCATTTCTTGCCCGAAAGCCGCATCAGCGCCAGCAAGGTGCCGAAGACGATGCCCCCGGCAGTCGAAACGACCGTCAGGAACACGCTGAAGTAGAAGCCCTTGAGCAAATAGCTGCTGACGGTGGCCCACGTAAAGAATGAAAGATCGAGATTCATCTCAGTGGCCTCCCGTTCCGCCGGCCACCACGAAGCCAGGCACGCGGACCCTCTTCTCGACCCAGGCCATGATCCGGTTGATGATCATTGCCGAGATGATGTAGAGCACCGTCACCGCCAGGTACATCTCGGACACGCGCGAAGTCTCTTCGCCGGCCTGCATCGCAAACTGGATCATCTCGGGAATCGACACCGCGAAAGCGACCGACGAATTCTTGAAGATGTTCATCGATTCGCTGGTGAGCGGCGGAATGATGATGCGATATGCCATCGGCAGAATCACGTAGCGGTAGTACTGCGGCGTGGTAAAGCCCATCGCCATGCCCGCGTAGCGCTGCCCCTTCGGCAGCGCCTGGATGCCCGAGCGCAACTGCTCGGCGATGCGCGACGACGTGAAGAAGCCAAGCGCGAAGACCACCAGCAGAAATGGCGGTACGCCCGCAAAGACCGGAAAGATCTTCGGCACCACGTGGTACCAGAGAAAGATCTGCACCAGCAGTGGAATATTGCGAAACAGTTCGACCCAGGCGTTGCCGATGCGGACCAGCCAAGGGCTGTTCGGCAGCGTGCGAATCACGCCCACGATGGAGCCGATCACCAAGGCCACGACCAAGGAGCAAAGCGACACTGCGACCGTCCAGCCCCAGGCGGAGACCAGCCATTGCCAATACGTCGGAATCTTGCCGCCCGGGTCTTCCAGGAATACTTGCCAATCCCAATTTCCCATCGGACCTCCTCAGGCCTTTATTGCCAATTTGATTCTTGAAAACAAACGCCCGCCGCAAGGGGCGGGCGTCTGATGTCAGTGCATGCCGATCACTTGGCGACGTACGCTTCCATCGGCTTGTTGTTCGGGTTCGCCCAAGCGTTCTTGGTCGCTTCCGACATCGGGAGGCCGACCTTGGTGTTGGTCGGCGGGATCGGCTGCATGAACCACTTGTCGTACAGCTTGGCCAGCGAGCCGTCGGCGATCTGGCGCTTGATGCTGTCGTCGACCGCCTTCAGGAAGGCCGGATCATCCTTGCGGACCATGCACGCGATCGGCTCGACCGACAGCGCTTCGCCAACGATCTTGAAATCGGCTGGGTTCTTCGACTTGGAAATGTTGCCGGCGAGGATCTGGCCATCCATCACGAAGGCGTCGGCGCGGCCGGATTCGAGCAGCAGGAAGCTGTCCGCGTGGTCCTTGCCCATCACTTCCTTGAAGTCGATGCCCTGTGCGCGTTCGTTCTTGCGCAGCGTCTGCACCGACGTTGTGCCGGTGGTGGTGGCCACGTTCTTGCCGTTCAGGTCCTTGATCGAGTTGATGCCGGAGTTGGCCTTGACGGCGATCCGCACTTCCTCGACGTAGGTGGTCACGGCGAAAGCCACGTCCTTCTGGCGGGTCGCGTTGTTGGTGGTCGAGCCGCATTCGAGATCGACCGTGCCGTTCTGCACCAGGGGGATGCGGTTCTGCGAAGTGACCAGTTGGCGCTTGATGTCCAGCTTGGGCAGGCCCAACTGCTTCTGGATGTCGGCCAGGATGCGTTCGGACATCTCGGTGTGGAAGCCGACGAACTTGCCGTCGCCGATCGTGTAGGCCAGCGCACCGGACGAGTCGCGCACGCCCATGGTGACAGTGCCGGTCGACTTGATCTTCGCGAGGGTGTCATTGGCCTGTGCGAACGCTCCGCTCATGGCGAGCGCCAATGCGGCCAATGCCAATACCTGCTTCTTCATAGAAATACTCCTGAGTGCTTAAAGGTAGGTCGGGATTCTAGACATTCACATTCTGCGGGATACCGGGACCAACCCGGTGCGCGACGCACCGGCGTCGAACGCTTCCAGCGTGCAGGAGTGCCGCGTTGGTGCGCCCAACGCGTCGCGCATCGGCACTCTTGCTTAAGCAGCCTTTGTGCCCAGTTCTGCGCCGGGACTGTAATGGAGCCGGATATCTCGCGCCAATGCCGTATGCGGCTGCCGACATGCCTCGGGCTTATAGATTTGTGCAGCGCACAACAACGCACAGCCGTGCACAACCGACGGGCCCCTGGGGCAGGTCTCAACGCGGCTGCGTACCGACCAGGTAAGCCCAGAGCGCTTCGACCGTGCCCTTGGCCTGCGGCGAAGGCGCGTCATTCTTGCCGTTGCGGCCGACGGCCTTGGCAGGTGCGGCGGGGCGCTCGCGATAGGCACGGATCTCCATGGTGGCTTCGAGCCGATCGATTTCAGGCGGCAGCGCACTCACCAACGTGCGGGCACGGGCTTCTTTCCGGACCGCACTCTGCGGCAGGAAGGCAATGCCGTGACCTTCCAGCGCCATGACCTTGAGCCCTTCGGCCATGTCGGTTTCGTACACCCGATCGAGATGAATGGCCGTGCCGGATTCCTTGAGCAACTGGTCGACCACGCGGCCCAGGTACGCACCCGGCGCATAGCCGAGATACGGCAGCGGCTGCCCGGCACGCCCCGGCAGGCGAAAACGCGGTGCGCCGTCAGCGTCCGGCTTGACCCATGGCGCGACCACCTCCTCACCAAGGCTCACCATTTCATAGCGCGTGGCATCGAGCGGCAGGGGTTGCGAGGGATGGTGATAGGCGATCAGCAGATCGCAGCTGCCCTCCACCAGCCGCAGAACGGCGTCGTGCACATTCAGAGCGATCAGCCGGCTCTTCATCGGCCCGAACTGTTCGCGCAGGCTCGTGACCCAGGACGGAAAAAAAGTGAAGGCCAACGTGTGCGGAACGGCGAACTCGATCACATCCTGGCCCGCCGCCGAATGGCCTCGCAACATGGCGCGCGTGCTCTGCAAAGCCTGCAGCATCTCGATGGCTTGTCCGTACAGCGTCTGCCCTGCGGGCGTCAGGCGCGTCGGGTAGGAACTCCGATCGACGAGGTCGGTGCCGGCCCAACCTTCCAGCGCCTGGATGCGGCGGGAAAAGGCAGGCTGTGTCACGTGGCGCAACTGCGCCGAGCGGCTGAAACTGCGCGTCTCGGCCAGGCTGACGAAGTCTTCAAGCCACTTGGTTTCCATGATTCCATTATGCGAGCGCTGCGACATACTTCGGCGCTCCACTCCTATCACGCTTGCCATGAAACCCAACGAGATCCTCGAAGTCGATGCGACGAGTCTCTCGCGTCGGATAGCAGCGCGAGAGGTGTCGTGCCGCGAGTTGATGGCGGCCTCCCTGGCGCGAATCGACGCTTTGAATCCGCGCTTCAACGCCATCGTTTCGCTGCGCGATCCGGAGCAGTTGCTTGCCGAAGCGAACGAGCGGGATGCCCAACTCGCGCGCGGCGAACGGCTCGGCTGGATGCACGGATTTCCGCTCGCCGTGAAGGACCTGAGCCACGCAGCGGGGCTGCCGACCTCCATGGGCTCGCCGTTGGCGCCGCGTTCGCCATCGCGAGTGGACAGCCTGCACGTGGCACGCGCCCGCAGCGCCGGCGCCATCGTGATCGCCAAGACGAACACGCCGGAATTCGGGTTGGGCTCGCACACCTACAACACAGTTTTCGGAACAACGCTCAACGCCTATCAACCCACGCTGTCCGCCGGCGGCAGCAGCGGCGGCGCGGCCGTGGCGCTGGCGCTGGGCATGCTGCCGGTGGCTGATGGCAGCGACATGGGCGGCTCTCTTCGCAACCCAGCGGCCTTTAACAATGTGATCGGCTTCCGGCCCTCCCGCGGGCGTGTGCCGGGGTCGCCCGACGACGAACTGTTCATGCAGCAACTCGGCTGCGAAGGGCCAATGGCGCGCACTGTGGAAGACGCCGCGCGCCTTCTCGCCGTGCAGGCGGGCTTTGATAATCGCGTTCCGCTGTCATTGCAAGACAAGCTCCCTTCACCAGACACTCTGCAGCTCGAAGGAGAAGTGAAGGGTCTTCGCATCGGCTGGCTAGGCAGCGTCTGGCCCGATCTGCCACTCGCTCCCGGCGTACGCGAACTCTGCGAGCATGCGCTGCAGACCTTCCATGACCTTGGCTGCACCGTCGAGCCGCACCAACTGGATGTGGCGCGCGACCAGAACTGGACCGCATGGCTGCGCCTTCGCCAGTTGCTGGTGGGCGGCAAGCTGGGCGCGGCGTTCGCCGACCCGGCGTTGCGCGAAAAGCTCAAGCCCGAAGCGCAATGGGAAGTCGAGCAGAGCTTTCAGCTCGATGCTGCGGCGCTGTACCAGGCGTCGTTGTATCGATCGAACGTCTACCGCGCGTTCGTCCGCGCCTTCGAGAGTTTCGATTTCGTGGTGGCACCGACAGCACAGGTCTTTCCCTTTGACGCCAAGCTTGCGTGGCCCGCCCAGGTCGGCAACGTGCAGAGCGATACCTACCACCGCTGGATGGAAATCGTCACGCCTTTCACGCTCGCCGGGCTGCCCACGCTCAATGTCCGCGCAGGTTTTGGCGAAGGCGGTCTGCCGATGGGCCTGCAGATTGCCGGGCCGATCCACCGCGACCTTGCGGTGCTGCGGCTGGGCGACGCCTATGACAAGGCATGCGGCTGGGGCGCCATCCGGCCCTCCGCCCTGGACGAGCTGCCGACTTAGATCGGCGAAACGACGCCCCGCCCGGCGAAGTGCCCTTCGGCGTTTTCCATGAAGCGGTTGACCGATGCTTGCGTCGCCTCCGGCGACCAGCCGGCCATGTGCGGCGTCAGCAGGACGTTCTCGAGCCCGACAAGCGGTTCCGGGCGCTGCGGCTCGCTCTCATAGACATCCAGACCGGCGCCGGCTATGCGGTTGTCCCGCAGCGCCGCCGCTAGGGCTTCGGTGTCGACCACGCTCCCACGCGAGACGTTCACCAGGAAGCCTTGCGGGCCGATCGCATCGAGGATCCGGTCATTGACCAGATGCCGCGTACCCGGGCCGCCGGGGGTGGCGACCACCAGCATGTCCGCCCATTCGGCCAAAGCCTGAAGGCTGTCGAAGTAGCGGTGGTCCGCGCCTTCTCTCGGCTTGCGGTTGTGATAGCCGATCTCCATGTCGAAGCCCGCGGCGCGCTTGGCGATCTTCTGGCCGATGGTGCCGAGGCCGAGGATGCCCAGCTTCTTGCCCGACACATTGGGTGGATGCGGAATCACCTCGCGCCAGACGCCTTCGCGGCACAGCCGATCCAGGGTGCGGATGCGGCGCACGATGCCGATGAGCAGCCCGAACGCGTGGTCCGCCACACAGTCGTCGTTGGTGCCGGCGCCGTTGGCGGTTGCGATACCGCGTGCGCGCGTGACTTCGAGTGGGACGCCTTCGTAGCCCGCGCCCATGCAACAGACGAGTTCGAGCTTCGGCATCGCCGCAATTTCCTCGGGCGTGATGCCGATGACGCCGATGGTCAGCAATGCGCGGAACTTGCTGCCGTGCGATGCGATGGCCGCGGCGCGCTGCTCCGGAGTGGGCGCGTAGGTCAGGTCGTAGACGGCTCCAATCTGCGCTTGGTGGGCACTCGAAAGGCTGTTGAGCACCAAAAGAGGAATCTTCCCGGACATTCAAATCACTCCTGAAAACAAATCACAGCACGGGCTCCGCCGCCTCGATTTTTTGCAATCTCCACATCTGCGCGTACTTGCCCTGCTTTGCCAGCAAGTCGGCATGCGTGCCGCGCTCGACGATCACACCGCTTTCGAGCACGAGAATCTCATGCGCATCGACCACTGTCGAAAGCCGGTGCGCAATCACGAGCGTGGTCTTGTTGCGCGCGGTGCTCTTGAGTTCGGACTGGATCGCCCGCTCGTTGGCCGAATCCAGCGCGGAGGTCGCCTCGTCAAAGATCACGATCGGCGGATTCTTCAGCAGCGTGCGCGCGATCGCAACGCGCTGCTTTTCGCCACCCGAGAGCTTGAGCCCGCGTTCGCCCACGGGCGTTTCATAGCCCTTGGGCGTGTGCACGATGAAGTCGTGGATCCGTGCGGCGCGCGCGGCTTCTTCCACCTCCTCGCGACTGGCGCCCGGCCGGCCATAGGCGATGTTGTATTCGACCGTGTCATTGAAGAGCACCGTGTCCTGCGGGACGATGCCGATCGAATGCCGAACGCTCGCCTGGGTCACCTGGCGAATGTCCTCTCCGCCTATCGTGATGCGGCCCTGCTGCACGTCATAGAAGCGATAGAGCAGCCGTGCCATCGTCGACTTGCCCGATCCCGAAGGTCCGACCACCGCCACGGTCTGCCCCGCCGGAATTTCGAAGCTGACGTTCTTGAGGATCGGCCGCGCGGGCTCGTAGGCAAAGCTCACGTTTTCGAAGCGCACGGTCGAATCGAGGCCCGCCAGCGGCTTCGCCCCGGGCGCATCGCGCACTTCGCGCTCTTTTTCAAGCAGCACGAACATCTTGTCGAGATCGGTCAGGCTCTGCTTGATCTCGCGATAGATCACGCCCAAGAAGTTCAGCGGGATGTAGAGCTGGATCATGAAGGCATTGACCATCACCAGGTCGCCCAGCGTCATGCGTCCGTCGACCACGCCCTGCGTCGCACGGTAGAGCATCGCGACGAGGCTGACGGCAATCAGGCACTGCTGCCCTGCATTGAGCATGCTCAGGGTGGTCTGGCTCTTGACCGCCGCCTTGCGGTAGCGCTCCAGACTCTCGTCGTAGCGTCCGGCTTCGAAGTCTTCGTTATTGAAGTACTTGACGGTCTCGTAGTTGAGCAGCGAATCGACCGCATGGCTTTGCGCCTTCGAGTCGAGTTCGTTCATCGTCTTGCGGAACTTGGTCCGCCACTCGGTCACCGTGACGGTGAAGGCGATGTAGACCACCAGTGCAGCCAGCGTGATCCAGACGAAGCCGGAGTCGAATTTCACGCCCAGCACCGACAGCACGAGCGTCAGTTCGATGATGGTCGGCACGATGCTGTAGAGCGACATCGAGATCAGCGAATGCACACCGCGCGTACCTCGCTCGATGTCGCGCGTCATGCCGCCGGTCTGGCGCTCCAGGTGAAAGCGCAGGCTCAGCGCATGAAGATGGCGAAAGACTTCGAGCGAAATGCTGCGCGCCGCGCCCTCGGTGGCCTTGGCGAAGACCAACTCGCGCAGTTCATTGAAGACTGCCGTCGAGAGCCGCAGCAGTCCATACGCCAGGAGGAGCCCCATGGGAACCACCAGCAGCGACGCGGCGCTGCCGGGCTTGATCGACATTGCATCGACCAGGTTCTTGAGCAGCACCGGCACGCCGACATTGGCAACCTTGGCGCCGATCATGAAGGCAAGCGCCGCCATGACCCGCCATTTGTAGTTCCAGAGGTAAGGAAAGAGCCTTCGCAGGGTCGCCCAGTCAGAGCGATCGCTGCGGGCCGGCTGGCTGGCCGAGACGTGGTGGTGTGAAGAAATGGCTTCGCCGCTTCGGCGCATGGGAGACAATCGTGGCTGTTATTTGATCCAGATTGTGCCCATGTCCGCTTCTTCCAGTGCCAATGTGGCTGCCAAGCTCAAAAGCCTTCCGGCCGACATGGAACTCGTGCTCAAGGTCATCCCGATGCCGGCCGACTGCAACGCCAATGGCGACATCTTCGGCGGCTGGGTCATGGCGCAGTGCGACCTTGCGGGTTCGGTCATCCCGGCCCGCTATGCCAAAGGCCGGATGGCGACCGTCGCCGTCAATGAATTCGTCTTCAAGCAGCCGGTGCGGCTGGGCGACATCCTCTCGTTCTATTCGAAGCTGGACCGTATCGGACGCACTTCCGTCACCGTGACAGTCGAAGTCTTTGCCGAGCGCTTCAAGGCGCAGGGCGAATACATCAAGGTGACCGAGGCCACCTTTACCTATGTCGCCATCGACGACAACGGCCGCCCACGGCCCATCGCCACGGACTGATCAAAGGTCCTTGAAATCAGGGCGGCGCTTTTCCATGAAGGCGCTGAACGCCTCGCGCGCCGCGGGTTCGCGCAGCATGCGGCCGAAGCTCTGGGCCTCCTCGCCGATGCGCTCCAGCAGTGCGGCCTGCTGCGACTTCTTCATCAGGCGCTTGGTTTCGATCAACGCGCTCAGAGGCTTCGCCGCCAGTTTGCGCGCCTGTGCCTGGGCAATGCTGTTGGCTTCGGTCGGCGGCACGACGCGATTGACCAAGCCGACCTCGAGCGCCGCTTCGGCCATGAAAGGCTCTCCCAGCAGCAATGCCTCGGCGGCGCGGTGATATCCAAACATCTGCGGCACCAGCAAGCTCGATGCCGCTTCGGGGCACAAGCCGAGGTTGACGAAAGGCATCGAGAACGCCGCGTTGTCGCCGGCATAGACGAGGTCGCAATGGAACAACATCGTCGTACCGATGCCCACTGCCGGACCGCAGACGGCGGCCACGATCGGCTTCGGGAAAGCCACGATCCCGCGCAGGAAGCGGAACACCGGCGAGTCCTGCGTCGAAGGCGGCGCATTGAGAAAGTCGCCGATGTCGTTGCCGGCACTGAAGATGGTGGCATCGCCCTGGATCAGCACGGCACGCACCGCGCTGTCCTGCTCGGCCTTGGCCAGCGCGTCGGCCAGTTCGCCGTACATCGCGCTGGTGATCGAATTCTTCTTGTCGAGGCGATTGAAGGTGAGTGTCATCACACCGGCTTCGGTGTGGACGAGGATGTCGCTCATGATGGGTCCTTGCAAAAAAATGGGTCAGGCGGCGAGCGCCTCGCGCACGAAATCGAGCCTGTCCTGGCCCCAGAACATCTGGTCGCCGACGAACATGGTGGGCGCGCCGAACACGCCGCGCTCCACCGCCTCCTGGGTGACCGCCTTGAGGCGGTCTTTCACGTCCTGCGCGTTGGTCAGCGCGAGCAGTTTCGCAGCGTCGAAGCCCGCCTCCTGCAACACGGCGCCGACGATTGCAGCGTCGTTCAGGTTGCGCGGCTCGACCCACATGGCGCGATAGACCGCATCGACATAGGCCTGGAAGCGTTCCGGCTCATGCATCTGCATGCCCGTGGCGCCCCGCATCAACACGAGCGTGTTGATGGGGAAGTGAGGGTTGAACTTGATCGGCACCTTGTAGCGACGCGCAAAGCGCGCAAAGTCAGTGAAGATGTAGGGCGCCTTGGCCGGGATCGTTGCCGGCGAATGATTGCCCGTGGCCTGGAACACGCCACCCAGCAGCATCGGCTTCCAGACCAGTTCCGCACCTGCATCGGCGCAAATTTTCGGCAACTGCGTGGCCCCGAGGTAAGAGGCCGGGCTGCCGAAGTCGAAATAGAAGTCGACGGATCGCGCGGTCATGTTCGATCACTCCTTGAAGTAGACGATCTGGTTGCTGGTAGCCAGCAAGGCGCCCGTTTCGCTCCAGAGTTGGGCGGCCTGATCGAAGTAGCCATTGCGAAACTGCTGTCCGGTGGCGCGCCCCAGCAGGTAGCCGCTGCCGACCTGGTCGAGCAACGCGGAATCGGTGTGGAAATAGGTCGTGATCGATACCGTGCCGATCGGCACCGGCGTGGCACGCCGAAGCCAGACTCGAGGATAGAACGTATCGCTCAATGCGGCGAGCGATGCGAAATCCAGCGGGCGCGGTGCATCGTCGCGCAGCCACATCAGCGTTTCACTATGGTCACCGGTACCGTCCCATTTCGTGGGGATGACGCCCTTGATGGGGCGCATCTCATACCGCTGGAGCCATTCCACCTTGGCTGGACCGATGGTGAGGCGCGGCACCGCCTCCGGAGAAGGCACGTCGGGCATCGGCAAGTCGTTGGCACCCCAAGTCTCGCGGCGCACTGCCGTGACCACCGTCCCTGTCGTCGTGACGTGCCGCCTGCCGTCCGTGTCGGCCTGGGTCATCTCGACGGTCCAGTGCTGCGTCGAGCGATTGGTGCGCACTGGAATGGCAAGCACCTCGAACTCGCCCGCACCTGACGCGGCGGCATAGTTCACCGTCAGCGCGACGGGCTCGCCTAGCAACTCAGGATGCCGCAACACGGCCTGCAGCATCACCGCTGCGGTCGTGCCGCCGAATGGCCCGACCATGTTCCAGTAGTCCTGGCTGGTCGCGCCGGTGAAGAGCCCCGCGCGGATGTCGCTGTGCGTCAGCGCGAGGGCCTTGTCGAGGGGATGTGTGTTCATGGCGCGAGTTTGCCTCCGTGTCAACGAGTCGTGCAGTCGTGTGGGAGACGCCTGCTACTGCTCACAAACCCTCAGGCATCAGACGCGCTCGAAGATCCCTGCCGCGCCCTGCCCCATGCCCACGCACATCGTGACCATGCCGTACTTCAGCTTGTTGCGCTGCAGCGCGTGCACCACGGTCGCGGAGCGGATAGCGCCGGTCGCGCCCAGCGGATGCCCGAGCGCAATGGCGCCGCCCATCGGGTTGACCTTGGCCGGGTCGAGGCCCAGCGTGTTCATCACGGCAATGGACTGCGCCGCGAAGGCTTCATTGAGTTCGATCCAGTCGATGGCGTCCTGCGTCAGCCCGGCGTAGCGCAATGCCGCAGGGATGGCCTCGATCGGGCCGATGCCCATGATGTGCGGCGGCACGCCCTTGCTCGCAAAGCTTACAAATCGCGCGAGCGGTTTCAGGTCGAACTGCTTGCAAGCCTTCTCGCTGGCCAGGATGAGCGCGCCGGCGCCATCGGAAGTCTGCGAACTGTTGCCAGCCGTCACCGTGCCGCGTGCAGCAAACACGGTTCGCAGCCTGGCGAGGCCTTCGATCGACGTGTCGAGACGCGGACCTTCGTCGAGGCTGACCGTGCGGGCCTTCGAGATGACTTCGCCCGTCTCGAGGTTGGGCATGCGGTCGGTCACTTGGATCGGGGTAATCTCGGCGCTGAAATCGCCAGCCTTCTGCGCAGCCAGCGCGCGCTGGTGCGATTGCAGCGCGAACGCATCCTGCGCTTCGCGGCTGACCTTCCATTGCTGCGCCACTTTTTCTGCCGTGAGGCCCATCCCGTAGGCGATGCCCACGTCGCCGTCGCGCTCGAAGATCGACGGCGACAGCGAGGGCGAGTTGCCCATCATCGGCACCATGCTCATGCTTTCGACGCCGGCCGCGATCATCAGCTCCGCTTCGCCGACGCGGATGCGATCCGCCGCCATCTGCACGGCCGAGAGGCCGGATGCGCAGAAACGGTTGACCGTGATCCCGCCGATGCTGTTGGGCAGGCCCGCGAGCACCGCGCCGATGCGCGCCACGTTCAGGCCTTGCTGCGCCTCGGGAATCGCGCAACCGCAGATGATGTCCTCGATCGCCTTCGGATCGAGCCCCGGCACGGCGGCGAGCGCTGCCTTCAGCGTGGTCGCGAGCAGGTCATCGGGACGGTAGTTGCGAAAGTACCCGCGATGCGATTTACCGATTGGCGTGCGGGTGGCGGAGACGATGTAGGCGTCTTGAATTTGTTTGCTCATGATGTCTGTCCTTAGTTCCGCACGGGCTTGCCGGTGCTGAGCATGCCCATGATTCGCTCTTGCGTCTTGGGATGCACGATGAGCGAGCAGAAAGCCTTGCGCTCGAGCGTCATCAGGTATTCCTCGGTCACGAGCGAGCCGGCGTCGACGTCGCCGCCCGTCACCACTTCGGCGATCAGGCTGGCGATGTGGAAGTCGTGCGCGCTGATGAACCCGCCGTCGCGCATGTTGACCAACTGGCCCTTGATGGTGGCTGCTCCACTGCGGCCCGCTACCTTGAAGGTGCGGCGCAGCGGCGGGCGCCATCCGGCGTCGGCCATGGACCTGGCCTGCTGCAAGGCGACGTAGAGCAGTTCATCCTTGTTCGGCACGATGATGTCGCTGTCCAGCAGATAGCCGAGCTTCTTCGAATCGAGCGCGCCCGTGCCGACCTTCGCCATGGCCGCTGCTGTGAAGCCTTCCGTCAGGAAGGGCAGCAAGTCGGTGCCGGTCGAGGCTGCCGCGTTTTCTGCGGCGCGGCGTGCGATGTAGGTCAGACCGCCCGCGCCCGGGATGAGGCCGACACCCACTTCCACGAGCCCGATGTAGCTTTCCATCGCTGCGACGCGCTTTGCCGAGTGGACCGCGAGTTCGCAGCCGCCGCCCAGTGCCATGCCGCGAACGGCGGAGATCACCGGCACGCTGGCGTAGCGAATCTTGAGCATGACGTTCTGGAGTTCTTGCTCGGCCGATTCGACCGCACCGATGCCTGCGACCACAAAGGCGGGGAGCATGGCTTGCAGATCGGCGCCGACAGAGAAGACCTCGTCGGGCGACCAGATGACCATCGCCTTGTATTCCTTCTCGGCAAGCTCGACGCCCGCGGCCAAAGCTTCGGCGACGTCCGGGCTGATGGCGTGCATCTTCGAATGGATGCTGGCGATGAGCACTTCGCCGTCGAGCGTCCAGAGGCGCACGTCGCCTTCGTCCTGGATCGTGGTGCCGGCCTGGTTCGCGTCCGGAGCATTCGCGCCGAGAACGCTTTCAGGGAACAGCTGCCGCGCGTGCACCGGCAAACGGCGCCGCGCGACGAAGCGGCTCTGCGAGGCACTCCACGAGCCTTCGGGCGTATGCACGCCGCCGGCTTCGGCCACCGGGCCCTCGAAGACCCACTTCGGCAGCGGTGCGGTCGACAGCGCCTTGCCTGCATCGATGTCTTCCTGAATCCAGGTGGCGACCTGCTTCCAGCCCGCTTCCTGCCAGAGCTCGAACGGCCCCTGCTTCATGCCGAAGCCCCAGCGCATGGCGAAGTCGATGTCGCGCGCGCTTTCGGCGATGGTCGCGAGGTGAACCGCCGCATAGTGAAAGCTGTCGCGCAAAATCGCCCACAGGAACTGGCCCTGGGCGCCTTCGCTCTCGCGCAGGAGCTTCAGTCGCTCGGGAGCCGGTTTTTTGAGCATGCGTCCGTAGACTTCGTCCGCCTTGTCGCCCGAAGGCACGTATTCGCCCTTGGCAAGATCGAAGCGCAGGATGTCGCGACCGGCCTTCTTGAAGAAGCCGGCCTTGGTCTTCTGGCCGAGATTGCCGAGTTCGAGCAGCTTGGCAAGCACTGGCGGCGTCGCGAAGTTCGCATAGAACGGATCGCTCTTTTCGTCGAGGTTGTCTTGCAGCGTCTTGACCACGTGCGCCATCGTGTCGAGGCCCACCACGTCCGCCGTGCGGAAGGTACCCGAGCTGGCGCGGCCGAGTTTCTTGCCGGTGAGGTCGTCCACCACGTCGGACGTGAGGCCGAACTTCTCGACTTCCTTCAGCGTGGCCAACATGCCGGCGATGCCGACGCGATTGGCGATGAAGTTGGGCGTGTCGTGCGCGCGCACCACGCCCTTGCCGAGCGTGCTGGTGACAAAGGCTTCGAGCTCATCGAGCACCCTCGGCTCTGTGGTCGGTGTGTTGATCAGCTCGACCAGGAACATGTAGCGCGGCGGATTGAAGAAGTGAATGCCGCAGAAATGCGGCTTGAGCGCTTCCGGCAGCGCTTCGCTGAGCTTCGTGATCGACAGGCCCGATGTGTTCGAAGCAAGGATGGCGTGCTTTGCCACATGCGGCGCGATCTTCTTGTAGAGATCGAGCTTCCAGTCCATGCGCTCGGCAATCGCTTCGATCACGAGGTCGCATTCGCCGAGCTTGGCAAGATCGTCCTCGTAGTTGGCCTGTTCGATCAGGCCAGCATCGGCCACGTCGCCGAGCGGCGCAGGCTTGAGCTTCTTGAGATTGTCGATCGCACGAGAGACGATGCCGTTCTTCGGGCCCTCCTTGGCAGGCAGGTCGAACAGAACGACGGGCACGCGTACGTTGACGAGGTGGGCGGCGATCTGCGCCCCCATGAAACCGGCGCCGAGCACGGCGACCTTTTTCACTTGGAATCTGGACATAGCTGGACCTAAAAAAAGGATCGATTGGTTGGTGGAACACCGTGGAACCGGCTCCGCCGGGCCACCGGTGTTGCCCCCTCGAGGGGGGAGGCGGCTACACGAGGTGAGCAAGCAACGGGGGTGGGCTCCTCACATGCGGTTCCAGGTTTGCGTGCGCCAGAACGGCCCGAGGTAGCCGCGCACTTCCAGTTTCTTCCCGCCGTCGATCGGCGTGAAGCTCGCGCGATATTCCTTGCCGTTTTCGGGGTCGAGGATTTTTCCGCCTTCCCACACGTCCTTGCCCTCGGCTTTCTTGCCGCCCCGGATGATCTCCAGACCAGCGATCGGCTTGCCCTTGCGGTCATCGGTGCACTCCTCGCACACGGCGTCAGGCTTTGCATCCTTCCTAAGCGTCTTTTCGATGCGGCCTTGCAGTGCGCCGCCTGATTCGCTGATGCGGATTTCAGCCTTCGCCTCGCCAGTCTTGTCGTCGACGCTGCGCCAAAGCCCGACCGGGCTGACCTGCGCCAATGCCGACGCACTGCCGGCCACGAGGAAAATCACTGCGAGCAGGGATCTCATGGCGTTCAAGCCAGTGCGGCGTCCGTGTTCATGAGCGATGCGGCGCCGGCGCGCGCGGTACGCATCAGGGACGCTGTCTCGGGGAAGAGCTTGGCGAAGTAGAAGCGCGCCGTCTGCAGCTTGGCCTGGTAGAACGGGTCGGTGTTGCCGGCGGCGATCTCGCGCAGCGCCGTGCGCGCCATCAGCGCGAAGAGGTAGCCGAAGACGAAGTGACCGGCAACGCGCAGGTAGTCGACAGCCGCCGCGCCAACTTCGTCCGGGTTCTGGAAGCCCTTGAAGCCGATCTCGGTCGTGAACTTGGTGAGCTGCTCACCTAGCACCGCCACCGGCGTGATGAACTCGCTCATCTTTTCGTTGACGCCCTCTTCTTCCACCAGCTTGCCCACGAGCTTGCCAAACTTCTTCAAGGTCGCGCCGTTGTTGCCCAGCACCTTGCGGCCGAGCAAGTCGAGCGACTGGATGGTGTTGGTGCCTTCATAGATCATGTTGATGCGGTTGTCGCGCACGAACTGCTCCATGCCCCATTCCTTGATGAAGCCGTGGCCGCCGAAGACCTGCATGCAGGCGTTGGTGGAGATGTGCCCGTTGTCGGTGATGAAGGCCTTCACGATGGGGGTGAGCAACGCGACGATTTCTCCCGAGTCCTTGCGCACCTTCTCGTCTGGATGGTTGTGCTCCTTGTCGAGCAGCAACGTGCAGTAGATGGCCAGCGCGCGGCCGCCTTCGGCATAGGCCTTGGCAGTCATCAGCATCTTGCGCACGTCCGGATGCACGATGATCGGATCGGCTTCCTTGTCCTTGGCCTTGACGCCCGAGAGCGAGCGCATCTGGATGCGGTCCTTGGCATAAGCCAGCGCGTTCTGGAAAGCCACTTCGGTCAGGCCGAGCGACTGGTTACCCACACCCAGGCGCGCTGCGTTCATCATCACGAACATCGCGGCCAACCCTTTGTTGGGTTCGCCGACGAGCGTGCCGCTGGCGGCTTCGAGCACCATCTGCGCCGTCGCATTGCCGTGGATGCCCATCTTGTGTTCGAGGCCGCCGCAGTAGATACCGTTGCGGCTGCCGAGCGAGCCGTCGGCGTTCACGTTGAACTTCGGCACCACGAAAAGGCTGATGCCCTTGCTGCCCTTGGGCGCGTCCGGCAGGCGGGCAAGCACGAGGTGGATGATGTTCTCGGCCATGTCGTGTTCGCCGGCCGAGATGAAAATCTTGTTGCCGGTCAGCTTGTAGGTGCCATCGGCCTGCGGCTCGGCCTTGGTGCGCAGCATGCCGAGGTCGGTGCCGCAATGCGGTTCGGTCAGGCACATGGTGCCGGTCCATTCGCCGGTCGTGAGCTTGGGCAGGTAGGTCTTTTTCTGCGATTCAGTGCCGTGCGCCACGAGGGCTTCGTAAGCGCCGTGCGACAGGCCGGGGTACATCGTCCACGCCTGGTTGGCCGAATTGAGCATTTCGTAGATGCACTGGTTCACCACGAAAGGCAGGCCCTGGCCGCCGTAGGCCGGATCGCAGGACAGTGCCGCCCAGCCGCCTTCGACGTACTTCGCGTAGGCGTCCTTGAATCCCTTGGGCGTCCTCACTTCGTGCGTGGTCTTGTCGAGCACACAACCCTCTTCGTCGCCGCTGATGTTGAGCGGGAAGGTCACTTCGGACGCAAATTTGCCGCCTTCTTCGAGCACTGCGTTGATGGTGTCCGCATCGACTTCCGCATGCTTGGGCATCGCCTTGAATTCCTCGGTGACTTTCAGCACCTCGTGCATGACGAATTGCATGTCGCGAAGAGGTGGGGTGTAGGCGGGCATGTAGAGATCTCCGGATTTGAAAGAAGGATTGAAAGAAGGAATTGAGAGAAACAGGAACTGAAAGAACGATGCCGAGCTTGCGGCTCAGGGAACCGTCTTCAAGCGACGCCGCGCCGGGCGGGCGTTCGCGGCGGCAGTCGGAGCGTCGGACGATGCGCAGCGTGCCAGGATGTTGTCGAAACCGACGTTGGCTCGCGCGAGCGAATCGGGAGAGCGCAGAAAGCGCGCTTCGTAGTGCAGCGCCAGGATCAGTGCGTGGATCTCGAATGCGATCTGCTTCTCGTCAGCGTCCTCGCGCAGGTGGCCTTCGGACTTGGCCTGCACGACCGCTCGGTACATCGCGCCAAGCCACGTGTTGACCGAATCAGCGAGAGCGTCGCGCACCGGTCCGGGCCGATCGTCGAATTCGACCGCGCCGCTGATGTAGATGCAGCCCGAGTCGATCTCGGCAGACGTGCGCTTCATCCAGTTGGCAAAGAGCGCGCGCAGGCGCGGCAGTCCGCGCGGGGCATGCAGTGCTGGGTAGAAAACTTCCTGTTCAAAGCGCGAGTGATATTCGCGGACGACAGAAATCTGGAGTTCCTCGCGCGAGCCGAAGTGGGCGAAAACGCCCGACTTGCTCATCTGCGTCACTTCGGCAAGAGCGCCGATCGAAAGCCCTTCGAGGCCGATCTGGGCGGCGAGATTCAACGCCGCATCGATGATGACGGCCTTGGTCTGCTGTCCCTTCTGGGGCGCACGGGCGGACTTGGCGGAAGCGGAGGACACGGGCATTGCGTGGCTTGCAAAATAAAACGAACGATCGTTCTATTTTGCAGGACTTTTCTGTCCTCCGAAAGTGCAAAGACCCGCAACAGTCGCGGGTCTTTTTCTCATCCTGCCCCATTCCATCCTGCTGCTTGGCCTATTGCAGCGTTCCCCAACGCGAAACCGCCGGCTCGGCAGTTGCCCATTTCCAGCCATTCGCGCCTTGGCAAGCAAAGGTCACGAAGCGGGGCTGCGGGATTCCGGCGCTCTTCGCGTCCGCGTCGTCGACCGAAAACACCGCCTCCTTGCAAGCAGCCAGAGGTGTCTTGAAAGCTCGGGCGACGGTGACCTCGCCTTGCGCATTGCCGTAAGGCACGGAGTGCCGAATCTCCCAAGGGCGGCGCTCTCCGATTTCCATCTGGCCGACCACGGACGCGATCTGCGCCTGCTCTTCCTGGCTCAAGTGGCGCATGAACCTGTTGATGGATTCATTCACGCCCGCCTGCACGCCAATACCGACGGCCACGCCCACAGCCGGATTCGAAGCCGCAGCGCCGGACGCCACGCCTGTGACCGCGCCGGCAATGCCGCCGACAGATTTGCAGGCACTCAAAGCCGCAAGACACGCCATCACGGCGGCCAGCTTCAATCCCCCACGCGCAAGGACATCGATGGTCACTGCAACGATCCCCAGCGCTCTGTCGCGGGCTCGGCTGATGCCCAGGCCCAGCGGCTGCCGTTGCGGCAGATGGACGCCACATAGAACTCACTGGCCGGCAGCGCGTTCCTGCCGCTCTGCTCTACCGAAACGACGATCTCCTTGCAGTCGAGCTCGCCGGTACTGATGACACGGCTGACCGTGACGCGGCCGGCTTCTTCGGGTTCGAGCGGAAGCGAAAGCTTCGTCTTCCAAGGCTTGACCTGGCCGATCTTGAGCGGCCCGGCGATCTGCGCAATCTGGTGCTGCGCCTCTGCGTGGATCTTTCGCTGTCCGTACTGAACGCCGGAGCGCGCGATCGCCTGTACGCCGATGCCAATGCCAGCTGCGACGCCAGCGTTGTCCGTGAGCGCACCGGCGATTGCGCCGCCGGCAATACCGGCTCCGGCCGAAGCGCTTTCGCTCAGCAGCGAACCACACCCGCTCAGCGCCATTGCCGAGCTGAATGCGATGAGGCCCGCCAATGCGAGCCGATGGGAATAGAACATTTGAGCGCTGATCCTGACCGAAGAGACTTGGAATCCCGCAAGCGCGACAGACGCGGTTGGAGCGGAATTTCAAGTCTCGTCGATAGAACCAGCGACCTGTTCTCGACAGGAGCGCGACCTTTCTGATTTATCAGTAGGCCATCGCCATACGTAGCGCGTTCAGACGTTCAGAGCTTGAAGGGGACGACTTCCTGCCGTTGCTCTCCGAGACCCTCGATCCCCAGCGTCATGACGTCGCCCTTCTTCAGGAAGAGCGGCGGCTTCATGCCGAGGCCGACGCCCGGCGGCGTGCCGGTCGTGATCACGTCGCCGGGCATCAGGGTCATGAACTGGCTGAGATAGCTCACGATCTTGGCGACGCTGAAGATCATCGTCTTTGTGCTTCCGGTCTGCATGCGCTTGCCGTTAAGGTCGAGCCACATGCCAAGCTTCTGCGGGTTCGGAACATCGTCGCGCGTCACCAACCACGGACCGATCGGGCCGAAGGTGTCGCAGCCCTTGCCCTTGTCCCAGGTGCCGCCGCGCTCGATCTGGTATTCGCGCTCGCTGACATCGTTGATGGTGCAGTAGCCGGCCACGAAATTCAGCGCGTCCTTTTGCGACACATAGCGTGCGCGTGCGCCGATCACCACGCCCAGTTCGACTTCCCAGTCGCTCTTGACGGAGTTCTTGGGCAGCATGACGGCATCGTCAGGACCCTGGATGCAGCTGATGGCCTTCATGAAGACCACCGGCTCAGCCGGAATCGGGAGGCCCGATTCGGCCGCATGGTCGGCATAGTTGAGACCGATCGCGATGAACTTGCCGACGTTCGCAACCGGACAACCCAAGCGTGGCTTGCCCCTGACCAGCGGCAGCTTGTCGACCTTCGCCCGGCGCAGCTTGGCGATGGCGGCGTCGCCCAACTGCTCCGGGCCGATGTCCTTGACCAAGCCGCTGAGATCGCGCAGTTTGCCGTCTTCATCGATGAGGCCCGGCTTTTCCTTGCCCGGATTGCCATAGCGAACGAGTTTCATCAGTCAGTCCTTTCAGTTGCATGCATCAATAGGTCGAACGGCCACCCGAGAGGTCGAACACCGCGCCCGTGGAAAATGAACAATCCTCGGTGCAAAGCCACGCGACCATCGCCGCGATTTCCTCGACCTTGCCGAAGCGGCCCATCGGGATCTTCGACAACATGAACGCGATGTGCTCCGGCGTCATCTGGTCGAAGATTGCGGTCTTCACCGCTGCCGGCGTCACGCAGTTGACGCGAATACCGGTGTCGGCGAGTTCCTTGCCGAGCGATTTGGTCAGTGCAATCAGGCCTGCCTTGCTCGCGCTGTAGGCGCTGGCATTGGGGTTGCCTTCCTTGCCGGCGACTGAGGCGATGTTGACGATGCGGCCATAGCCCTGTGTCCGCATCTGCGCCACGACTTCACGGCAGCAGATGAAAGGACCGTTGAGGTTCACGTCCACCACTTGCCGCCACGCATCGACGGGATAGTCCCAGAGCTTGGTGTTCGGTCCGGTGATGCCGGCGCTGTTGATGAGCGCATCGATGCGGCGCGCCTGCGCAAGCGTCGCCGCGACTGCCTTTGCCACCGAAGGCTGCTGCGTCACGTCGACCGTGAGCGCGAAGGCCTTGGCTCCAAGCGCCCATGCAGCCTTGGTGGCGGCCTCGCCGTCGCGATCCCAGATGGTCACGCTGCCGCCGGAAGCCAGCAAACGTTGCGCTATGCCGTAGCCGAGTCCGGTGGCCCCGCCGGTCACGACTGCATGCCGGCCGGCGAAGTCGAGTTGATTCATATCGTGATGCCGCCATCGGCCGCGTAGGCCTGCCCGGTGACGAACTGCGATTCATCGCTGGCAAGGAACACGATCAGCGGCGCGATCTCTTCGGGCTGGGCCAGCCGGCCCATGGGCTGGCGCGCGACGAAAGCCTTGCGCGCTTCCACCGGATCGGGATTGGCGTTGATACGGTCGCCCAGGGACGGCGTGTCGACTGTGCCAGGGCACACCGCGTTGCAGCGAATTCCCTGCGCCACGTAGTCGGCCGCCACGCTCTTGGTCAGGCCGAGAACGGCCGCCTTGGTCGTGCCATACACGCAGCGGTTGGGCAGCCCCTTGATGCTGGAGCAAACGCTCGCCATGTTGATGATGCTGCCGCGGCCCTTCGCGAGCATGCCCGGCAGCACGGCCTGGATCAGCCGAAACTGCGCACGCACGTTGAGATGAAAGGCAAAGTCGAGATCGTCTTCGGTTGCCTGCAACGCCGTGCCGTTGTGCACGACGCCGGCGCAGTTGAAGAGCACGTCGAGCGCAGGCAGCGCCTTCACGAATGCGGCGATGGCGGCCTTGTCGAGCACATCGAGCTTCGACGCCTGGATGTTGGCGACGCCTGCGTAGCGTTCGAGCAGTTTCTCGTTGATGTCCGTTGCCCAGACTTGCGCGCCCTCAGCCGCGAGAGCGAGTGCGCTGGCGTAGCCGATGCCTTGTCCGGCTGCCGTCACGAGCACGGTCTTGCCCTGGAGTCTCATGCGATGCCCCTCGTTTTGAATCTGATGGGATGGCTTTGCGCCGCTTGCAATCGTCGCGTCGAGGGTTTCGCCCGATGGCCGCTGCGCGGTGCCAATCGTATTCTGAATTGGCCTGACCACTTGTCCAATTCAGGACAACCCTTAAGCCCGGCGCCAGCGCGCCGCCTGATTCGTGCCGCTACAGACCCTCGAACCGCGCCGTCTCTATCGCCAGATCGCCGACCAACTCCGCGACCTGATCGCGACAGGCGAATTTGCCACCGGCGATCGACTGCCCGCCGAGCGCGACTTGTCTCGCGCCCTTGGCGTGAGCCGGCCGTCGGTGCGCGAGGCGCTGATCGCGCTGGAAGTCGAAGGCTGGGTCGAGGTCAGGACAGGCTCCGGCGTGTACGTGCTCGATCGCTCGAAGCGGGCGGCTGCACCGGTCGAAGCGACCGAATGGGGGCCGCTCGAACTGATCCGCGCTCGGCGCGTGGTTGAAGGCGAAACGGCCGCCCTCGCCGCCACACTGGGCAAACGCAAAGACGTGGCCGCGATGACACGCGCGATCGAACAGATGCGCGAGCATGCCGACCGCAACGTGATGCCGCTCGAAGGGGACCGGGCTTTTCATCTCGCCATCGTGGATGCCTGCGGCAATGCGGTGTTGTCAGAAACCGTGCAGACCTTCTGGGATTCGCGCAATGGGCCCATCTTCACGCGGCTCGGCGGGTATTTTGAGACCGTGAAATCATGGCGCTGCGCCATCGCCGAGCATGAAGCCATCCGCGACGCCATTGCCGAGCGCGACGCGGAAGGCGCGCGCAAGGCGATGCATGCGCACATGGACAAATCGCACCAGAGATTCAGCGCGAGCTGGCGCCGCGCACAGGCTTCCTAGGACCCGACGATGAACCCATTTATTCGACTCCATCCCGCTGACGACGTGGTGATCGCACGCGGCCAACTGGTCGGCGGCACGCCGGTCGAAGGCGTCACCGCCCGCGGGCTGATTCCGCCCGGACACAAGGTTGCCGTGCGTGCCATCGCGCAGGGCGAACCCGTGCGCCGCTACAACCAGATCATCGGCTTCGCGAGCAAGCCGATCGCGCCCGGTGAACACGTACACACGCACAACCTCGACATGGGTCCGGACAAGGGGCATTTCGAGCGCGACTATGCCTTCGGCGCAGATGTGAAGCCCTCGCCCGCGCCGCGCGAAGCCACCTTCATGGGCATTCGCCGCGCAGATGGCCGCGTGGCAACCCGCAACTACATCGGCGTGCTGACCAGCGTGAACTGCTCGGCAACGGCTGCCCGGGCGATCGCCGATCACTTCTCGCGCAAGACGAACCCGGCGGCGCTCGCGGACTATCGGAACATCGACGGCGTGGTCGCGCTCACGCACGGCACGGGCTGTGGCATGGACACCGGCGGCATGGGCATGCAAATCCTGGAGCGCACGCTGACCGGCTACGCAACGCATGCCAACTTCGCCGCGGTTCTGGTGGTCGGCCTCGGCTGCGAGGCGAACCAGATCAACGCGTGGCTCGCCACCGGCAATCTCAGCGAAGGCGAGAACTTCCGCGTCTTCAACATCCAGGACACGGGCGGCACGCGCAAGACGGTCGAGAAAGGCGTGGCACTCATCAACGCGATGCTGCCGCGCGCGAATGCCGTGAAGCGCGAACCCTGCAGCGCTGCGCACATCACGATCGGGCTCCAATGCGGCGGCTCGGATGGCTATTCGGGCATCAGCGCCAATCCGGCGCTCGGCGCGGCGGTGGACCTGCTGGTCGCCCATGGCGGCACGGCGATCCTTTCGGAAACGCCCGAGGTGTACGGCGCCGAGCATCTGCTGACGCGCCGCGCGGTGCGCCGCGAAGTCGGTGAAAAGCTCGTCGAGCGCATCCGCTGGTGGGAGCACTACACCGCCATCAACGAAGGCGAGATGAACAACAACCCCTCTCCGGGCAACAAGGCCGGCGGGCTCACGACCATTCTCGAAAAATCGCTCGGCGCAGTGGCAAAGGGTGGCACCAGCAATCTCGAAGCGGTCTATGAATACGCAGAGCCCGTGCGTGCGCATGGCTTCGTCTACATGGACACGCCGGGTTACGACCCGGTCAGCGCGACAGGGCAAGTGGCCGGCGGCGCAAACATGATCTGCTTCACCACCGGGCGCGGCTCCGCCTATGGCTGCGCGCCCTCGCCTTCGCTCAAGCTGGCGACCAACTCAGCGCTTTGGCAGCGGCAAGAGGAAGACATGGACATCAACTGCGGCGAGATTGTCGAAGGCACGGTGTCCATCCAGGAAATGGGCCAGCGCATCTTCGACCTCGTGTTGGCAACCGCCTCGGGCGAGCATTCAAAGAGCGAAAAGCACGGCTACGGCCAGAACGAATTCGTGCCGTGGCAAGTCGGCGCGGTCATGTGACTGAGAAAAACAATGTCCAGAACACTTCACGCATCCACACTTCGAAAGCAAGTCGCAGCCATCATCCAGGCCGCGGGCAGCAGTCCGGCCGAGGCCGAACAGGTCGCAGGCAATCTCGTCCTCGCCAATCTGAGCGGACACGATTCGCATGGCGTGGGGATGGTGCCGCGCTATGTCGGCGCGGTCGCCGAAGGCGGGCTCAAGCCAAATGCATCCGTCAAGATCAATCTCGACGCAGGCGCGATGCTCTCGCTCGACGGCCAACACGGCTACGGGCAGATCGTCGGCGTGCAAGCCATGGAACTCGGCATCGCGCGCGCGAAGCAGCACGGTAGCTGCATCGTCTCTCTCGCGCATTCGCATCACCTGGGGCGCATCGGGCACTTCGCCGAAATGGCGACGGCGCAGGGGCTGGTGGCCATGCACTTCGTGAACGTGCTTTCGCGCCCTGTGGTGGCGCCGTGGGGCGGCGGGGATGGGCGCTTCGGCACCAACCCGTGCTGCATCGGCGTGCCGCTCGCGGGCGCGCAGCCGTTCATCCTCGACTTCGCCACCAGCCGCGTGGCCCAAGGAAAAATGCGGGTCGCCTACAACAAGGGCGAGCGTGTGGCTCCCGGACACCTGATCGACGAGCATGGGGCACCCACCAATGATCCCGGTGTCGTGGTTGTGCCCCAAAGCAATGGCCTCTTCGGGGCGCTCATGACTTTCGGCGAACACAAGGGTTATGGCATGGCAGTGGCTTGCGAACTGCTCGGCGGCGCACTGACGGGCGGCGGCACTTGGCACCGCCCGGCCGACACCGCCAAGACCGTTCTCAACGGCATGCTCGCGGTGTTGATCGACCCTGCGAAGCTGGGCACGCAAGCCACCTTCGAGCAGGAAGCACGCGCCTTCATCGATTGGCTGCGTCAGAGCCCGCCGGGCGCCGGCTTCGATGCCGTGCAGATCGCGGGCGAACCTGAGCGCAAGGCGCGCGCAGCGCGCGAGCAAGAAGGCATCTGGCTCGACGACGCGACCTGGCGCGAAATCGTCCAAGCAGGCAAACAGGTCGGTGTCGAAATCGACTGACGGGCCAGGGAGCGCGCTTCGATTGTTTCCAAACGAGTGACACCGCGCTTCCTTTTTCGAGGGTTTTTACTTAGTCTTCTAGCGCAAACTTCGTCTCACGGACCGGCAAACAAGCTGATCTGAGTGAACAGGCACAGAGCGCTGTCGCTTCCGGCAACGGATACCGACACACCCCGCGACCGGTTCGAAATCATCCATCGAATTGAAGGAACTGTGAAATGAAGACCTCGAAAATCGTCGCCGCCGCTGCCCTGACCTTGCTCGCAGCCGTGGGCGCACAAGCCGAAACCTATGACGGCGTCCATGCCCTGACCAACGGAAACACCCGCGCCGAAGTGGCTCCGGGCGCAGTGACGGCCGCACGCAGCGGCAACCCGTACAGCGACAGCGCCCAAGCCGGCGTGCAGAGCATTGCTTCGACGACCGACCGCAGCACCGTTCGCGAGGCAGCCGTTGCGGCAGCCCACAACCCGCTGCAAAGCCTTGACCGCCGTGCGTTCTATCGCGACCAAGTGCCTGCCGCTTACAGCAAGCCCAGGGTTTCGTTCACGCGCCAAGCCGCCCTGTAATCCACCGCGATCAGGTCGAAAGAGCCGGACCCGCATGTCGGGTCCGGCTTTTTTTCGTTTGATGGCTGATGCGCAGCCCGCCAATCAACGCGCTGGCTTGTGCCCGGACTCGCCGCTTTCGATCTGGCGCTGCAATTGCGCGCGCACGTAGTCCACGTGCTGGCGCAACGTGTAGACGCGGTCGGTGAAATCCAGCGGGAACTTGGTTTCGATGATTTCTTCCTCGATGTGATCGAGCCGGGCCAGGGCTTCGGCGCGCTCGCCCGCGTCGAGCTTGCGCGACGCCAGATCCTGTTCCAGGAATTTCAGTTCTCCGTAGCGCCGATACAGCCGGCTCTGGCGCCGCCAGGCGATCAGCTCGGGCAACACCCGCGCCAGCGGAATCAGGATGGCGGCCAGCGGCACGAGCAACAGAAGCAGCCGCTGCACGTAATTGGCAGCCCAGAACGGCAGGTAGTTCTGCAGGAACGGGCGGCCATTCTTGAAGTAGCGCTCCGCATCGGTCGACAGCGGAAAGTCCGCGGCACGCAAACTCGGAAAATCCTCCGGCCGATTGATGAGGCTCGGCTGCCTGTGCACCTGCCGGGCCGCTTCGAGCAGGAGATAGACCAGCGCCGGATGCAGTTCATCGCGCGCGACGAGGTTCGCGGTCGTGGCGAGCAGATTGATGTCGCGCGACGGCATGTCGCGCTTGGGGTCCACCGATCCGCGCTTCAGGCTCACCGGCTGGAAGTACGGAAAACGCCGCGCCAAGCCTTCGACATGATCGAGCGAAGCCAGCCGCACCGCGCTGTTCGCGAGAAGCGCCTGCACAGCCGGGGCCTCGGGCGCGGCGATGATGATGGCGGCATCCACCTGCCGGCTGGTGAGCAGGTCCGCTGCCGTCATGCCTCCGGCACTGACAAACGTGGTGCCATCGGCGGCGCTCTGCTGCCCATCGGCAACAGCCACCCCGTAGACCGACAACAGCTGGCTGGCGACCTTGTAGTTGCCGCTGCCCGGAACACCCACTGCAATGCGCTTGCCAGCGAGCGCCCCCAGCCCCTTCGACACATCGAGGCTGTGCGTGAAGATCCACACCGGCTCGAAAGCCACCGTGGCCAGTGAACGCAGCGGCGTCGCGTCGGGTGAAGTGTCTGGGTCGACGGCGAGAACGCCCGTCCCACCCTGGGCGAACGCGACCGACACCGAGCCCTCGTTCAGGCGTTGAAGGTTCTCGACGCCGCCGCTCGAAGTGCGCAGTTGGAGCGTGATGCCGTTGGCCTTCAATATCTCCTGGTAGCGCAGGCCGAATCGGTGATAGGCGCCGTCGATAACGCCGGTGCTCATCACGAGGGTCCGAGGCGGCGTCGGACTCACGTAGCGCACCACGGCCCAAATCAGCAATGTCAGCACTGCCACCAAGGCAAGCCAATACATCAGGCGTCTTGCGGTCGGCAGCGATGTAATGGCCGGAGTCTTCATGGTTGAAAGCGGGCTCGTTTCACGTCGCATTCTGACGACGAACTGTTTCAATGTCGCCGGCGCCACGCTGCGGGCTTGCGCTATGGTCGTCGGGTTTTTTCAAGTTCTCAAGGAGTGGTAGATGCATCAATTCGCACGGCACGGTTTCGCGCTGGTCCTGCTCGGCGCCCTCGGCGGCGCGCACGCACAAGGTCTGGACATGCTCAAAGGCCTCGCCGGAGGCTCGTCAGGCGCTTCGTCGCTGACTTCGGGAAGCGTGGGCAACGCCGCCGGTGTGCTGCAGTACTGCCTGAAGAACAACTATCTGAGCGGGGACGGCGCCTCGTCGCTGAAGGATCAACTGATGAGCAAGATCCCGGGCGGCAAGCCTGCGTCCGACGAGGGATTCGTGAACGGCTCACAAGGGATCTTGACCAGCAGCGACGGCAAGAAAGTCGATTTGACCGGCGGCGGGCTCAAGGCCGAACTGACGAAGCGGGCTTGCGATTTCGTCCTCAATCAAGCGAAGTCGATGATCTGACGCGCTCACCAGAGGCCGCCTTCAGAGCATCAGGGCGACAGCGGCGTCCAGGTGCTCTGACGGTGGCCGCCTGAAGCCCGAGCGCGCAAAGCGCTGGAGCCGCCCCACCACGAACGCGGTGAGCGCCGAAGCCCGCACTTGTGCATCGACCGTGGGAGTGGCGGCGCCGTCTTCGGAGGCCGCGTCACGCAGCGATTGACGCAGCGTCGCCTCGATCTTGTCGAAGAACTGGTTCATGCGACTTTGCAGGCGCTCGTTCTCGAAGACGAGCGCGTCGCCGACCATCACGCGAGTCATTCCCGGATTCTTCTCGGCAAACTGAACGAGCATCGCGATGATGCGCGTCGCCTGTTCGCGGCCTGCCGCATCGCGTTCGACGATCTGATTGATGAGCGTGAAAACGCTCTGCTCGATGAAGTCGATCAGACCCTCGAACATTTGCGCCTTGCTCGCGAAGTGGCGGTAAAGCGCGGCCTCGCTGACTTCAAGCCTCGCAGCCAGTCCAGCCGTGGTCACACGTTCGGCGCCGGGCTGTTCGAGCATGGCGGCGAGCGCCTGAAGAATCTGCACACGCCGTTCACCCGGCTTTGGCCGCTTGCGCGGCGCTACGGGCACCGGTTCTGAACTGCTGGGGGCGCCAAGGGCGCTTGACTCATCGTTCTGCATGGGCGCGTGCAAAATGTAAAAAAATGATTCTCGCACAGGGCAGTGAGTGCGTGCCTACAGGGCAAGTCCCTCTTGTCGCGCAGAATCTACAGGTAATTTCACCGTCCGAAGCAAAGCCATGAGCCCATCCATTCTTGTCACCGGCGGTGCCGGCTTCATCGGAAGCCATACCTGCGTAGCGCTCGCCGCGGCCGGCTACACCCCCGTGATTCTGGACAATCTCGGCAACAGCGATGCCCGGGTTCTGGAGCGGCTGAAGCGAATCATCGGCACTGCGCCGCGCTTCATCGAAGGCGACGTGCGCGAACGGCAACTACTCGACCGCGTCTTCCGCGAGCACGCGATCAGCGGCGTGATTCATTTTGCGGGGCTCAAGGCGGTCGGCGATTCGGTCGCCGATCCGATCACCTATTACGACAACAACGTCCACGGCTCCTTCGTGCTGGCGTCGGCCATGCAGGCTGCGGACGTGCGCACCCTGATCTTCTCGTCCTCCGCCACGGTGTACGGCGACCCCGACAGTTCCCCGATCCCGGAAGACGCGCCTCTGCGCCCGGCCAACCCCTACGGACGCTCCAAGCTCATGGTCGAAGAAGCGCTTTCGGACCTGCAGTACGCCCGACCCACCTGGAGCGTCGCGCTCCTGCGCTATTTCAATCCCGTCGGCGCGCACGACAGCGGCCTCATCGGCGAACATCCCCAAGGCAAGCCGAACAACCTGATGCCCTTCGTCTCCCAGGTCGCCGTCGGCCTGCGCGACAAACTCGCCATCCACGGCGGCGACTACCCCACCCCCGACGGCACCGGCGTCCGCGACTACGTGCACGTCATGGACCTGGCCGAAGGCCACGTCGCGGCATTGCGCCACGCCGAGCAAAAACCAGGATTGCTCAAGCTCAACCTCGGCACCGGCCAAGGCGCCTCAGTCCTCCAGGTCGTCAACGCATTCGAACGCGCCAGCGGCCGCCGCATTCCCTACGAGATCGGCCCAAGACGGCCCGGCGACGTCCCCGCCTACTGGGGCGATCCTTCGCTGGCGGAGTCGACCCTAGGCTGGCGCGCCCAGCGCAACCTGGACCAGATGTGCGCCGACAGCTGGCGCTGGCAACAAGCCAACCCCCGCGGCTACGAAGCCTAAAACACTCGCTCACCCACCGCCCCTTCCAGAAACACCGCGGAACTGGCTTCGCCAGGCCGCCGGTGTTGCCCCCGGTAGGGGGTTGGCGAAGCGACACGAAGTGCGCGCAGCTTGGGGGCGAGCTCAGCTACCTCGCCCTGATCATCGTCCCGAAAGCCTGCTCAGTCAGGATTTCAAGCAGCATTGCATGGGGAACGCGGCCATCGATGATGTGCACCGCGTTCACGCCGCTCTTGGCGGCATCGAGTGCACCTTCGATCTTCGGCAGCATGCCGCCCGAAATCGTGCCATCCGCAAAGAGCTCATCGATCTCGCGCGCGCTCAGGTTGGTCAGCAAATTGCCGCTCTTGTCCAGAACGCCAGGGGTGTTGGTGAGCATCATCAGCTTTTCGGCCTTGAGCACGGTCGCCAGCTTGCCGGCGACAACGTCGGCATTGATGTTGTAGCTTTCGTTTTGCTCTCCGAACCCGATGGGGCTCACGACCGGGATGAAGGCATCGTCCTGCAACGCCTTGACCACGCTCGGGTCGATCGAGACGATGTCGCCGACCTGCCCCACGTCATGCTCGAGGCTGGGATCGTTCCGGTCGGCCATCTTGAGCTTCTGCGCGCGAATGAGCCCGCCGTCACGCCCCGTCAGCCCCACCGCCTTGCCGCCGGCCTGGTTGATGAGCCCGACGATGTCCTGCTGCACTTCGCCGGCCAGCACCCACTCGACAACTTCCATGGTTTCGGAGTCCGTCACCCGCATGCCCTGGATGAAGTGCCCCTTCTTGCCGAGCCGGTTGAGCGCCGCCTCGATCTGCGGACCACCGCCATGCACTACCACCGGGTTCATGCCGACCAGCTTGAGCAGCACCACATCCTCTGCAAAGTCGGCCTGAAGCTCGGGGTCCGTCATGGCGTTGCCGCCGTACTTGATGACGATGGTCTTGCCGTGGAACTTGCGGATGTAGGGCAGCGCCTGGGCCAGGATCTCTGCCTTGTCGCGGGGCGGAATATTGACGATTGGATCGGGCATGTTTGGACGATCAAAAAGACGGGTTGGGACAATTGTGGCTCACGGTCGCAGCCAGCGAGGCACCTTGAATCTCACGATCATGAGATAGGCGGCCACGTAAGTCGCGACGAACAACGCACAGAACGCGATCAGCACCGGAGTGTTGTTCCAGAACAGCACGGCAGGCACCACCGTCAGCGCCGCGAAGATCCAGAGATACGGCGACGTCCTGTTGTTACGCGCCAGCAGTTGCCGCGCTTCGTCGTCGGCAAAGGCTACGCGCACGATGCGCCGGAAGATCAGCTGGTGAAAGTGAAGCGCGTCCGCCATGCCCGGCGACTGGCCGCGAGCGACCTTCCGGTAGATGGAAAAGACCGTCTCCCACACCGGATAGATCAGCAGCAACATCGGGAACCACGGCGAGACGACCCGGTGGCGCTGAACCAGCGTCACCGCGGCCACGGCAATCACCATGCCCCAGACATAGGCACCGCCGTCGCCGGCGAAGATCTTGCCGCGCGGGTAGTTCCAGATGAGAAAGCCGAGCGTGGCGCCGACCAGGCACATCACCATCGCTGCGAGTTGCCGGTCACCGACCTGAAGGGCCACGTGCGAAATCGCGAGGCAGACCAGCACCGCGACCGTACCGGCCAAGCCGTTGTACCCGTCGATGATGTTGAAGGCGTGCGGAAGACCGCCGATGGCAAGCGCCGCGAACACCATCGCCGCGAACGGCGCGGCCTGCAGCCAGCCATCGATCATTGGGAAACCGGTGCGGGCCACCCCCAGGTGCAGCACCCAGCACACCAGAAGCGCCGAGCCGATGGTGAGACCGAGCCGATAGCGCACCGAGACTCTCTGCGTCACATCCTCCACGATGCCGCCGAGGGCAGCCGGAGCGAGGCAAAGCAGCGTCAAGCCGGAGGTCTTGAGTGGCCAGGACACATTGAATGGATCGGAACTGATGCCGGCGACCAACCACGCAATGCCCATCCCGAGGAGGATGCCCGCACCGCCCAGTCGCGGCACATGGCCCCTGTGAAAACGCTGCGGCATGTCGGCCGCGTAGCGCCTCGCATGGCGGCGCGCGCGGCGCATGAAGATCTGAACGCCGATGGCGGAGATGAGGAAGCTGATGACGATCAGTGCAATCATGGGTGTGGAGCGGGAACCCTAGAATCCCCGGGCGAAATTAGACCATGCCCACGCCCTCATCCGGACAGCCCAAACCCGTCACCGTCTCGATCGTGAGCCACGGCCAACTGGCGCTCGTTCGCCCGTTGATCGAGGAGCTCGACCGCTTCAGCAGCGGCATGGTCGCCAAGGTCGTGCTGACGATCAACATCCCCGAAGCCGACCTGCTGGCGGGCGCGACGTGGGGCTTCGAGATCGAGCGCATCGAGAACGCGGCACCGAGGGGCTTCGGCGCGAATCACAACAGCGCCTTTGCGCACTGCGCGACGCCTTGGTTTCTGGTGCTGAATCCGGACATTCGCTTCGACGCCGACGTGCTGGCCCCGCTGCTCGCCCAGGCGAGCCCCCGCAGTGGACTGCTGACACCACGCATCCTCGAGCCCGGCAAGCCGGCGCCTGAACAGCATCGGGCCATCATCACGCCGCACGAAATCGTCGCACGCAAGCGGCCGGGCTATATCCGCCCTGCCGTGCCGCACTGGATTCCCGGGCTTTTCATGCTGTTTCGGAGCGAGGCTTTCCGCACCATCGGCGGCTTCGACGAGCGCTTCTTCATGTACGGCGAAGACTTCGACATCTGCGCCCGCACGCAACTTGCGGGCTGGACGCTGCAGGTCGCCGAAGATCTGCTGGCTCGGCACGACGCCCGACGCGCGAGCCGCACGGATGCAAAGCACCTCTATTGGCACATCACCAGCCTGCTCAAGGTGTGGAGTTCGCCCGCGTTCTGGCGATTTCGCCAAGCACTGCGAAGCGGTCAGCTCTCGGCGCGGTAGAGCCGCCGAAAGCCGCGGATCAGGGGAAACTTGGTCGCGGCGCCCACCGCCCGCACGAACCCGGGCGAACTGTGCGCCAGGAGGAACCGCGTGATCCGCAGCTTGGTCTTGGCGCGCCAGCCGACATACGGATTGGTCGTCACCATCAGGACATAGTCGTCCAGGTGCGCGAACATCTCGCCCCTGTACTCGTTGTCGAGCTTGATCGCCTGGATCGCATGGTCCACGAAAAGCTTGCCGAATCGCGGCATCAGGTAGTCGCGAAGGTAGAAGCGCCCGCGCTTCGGCTCGTCCGGAAAGGTCGCCGCGAGCTTCTTGAAGAAGCGATAGCGGCTTCGAATCATCCGGATGCCGAAAGACGTGCTCTCGGTGTGAATGCACCAGACCGTCACCGCGCGATCCAGAAAATAGTTGCTGTAGCCCTTGCGGAAGATGCGCATGAACAGGTCGTCATCCTCGAATCCCATGAACTGGGAGTCGAATCCGCCAACCGCATCGAAGGCCGCACGGCTCACCAGCGTGGCCGAGGGCAGCACGAACATATCGTTGCGCAGCAGATCGAAGATGCTCGTCTTCGGGTTGGTCTTGGAGTGCTCCTTGACCAGTTCGGTGCTGACGACGTTGCCGTCCACGTCCGCTTCATAAAGGTCGGCATAGACGAAGCCAAAACGAGCGTCATCGTGCGGAATCGCCCGGGCCAGCACCTCGATGTGGTTCGGAAGATAAAAATCGTCCTGGTCCAGGAAGCAGATGAAATCGGCCGTCGAAGCAGCGACGCCCGCATTGCGCGCGGAGCCTTGCCCGCCGTTTTCCTTGTCGACGATCCGGAATGGATAGCGGGCACTCAGGGCGCCGAGTGCCTCGCGTTCTTCAGGGCGCGAGCCGTCATTGACGACGATCACCTCATGGGCGGACACCGTCTGGTTGAAGACGCTCCTGACCGACCGCTCGATGAAATCGGCTCCGTTGTAGAACGGAATGACGACCACCACCGAAGGCTCGGCGGCGTTGTTGAAGGCTTGCGTGTCGTGCATTCGAGGGCCGGATGGTTCTTCAGACGGATTCAAACAGGTCGCGCACCACACCGCGCGCGCCGCGGCCGAACTTGTTATAGCGGCCGGTCAAGGCTTCGCGGAGCACAGGCACACAGCGCGCCACCCGCGACCGCGGAAGCGCTGCCCGGAACCGTTGGTGCTCCAGCTTGTCGCGCAGCTTGCGGATGGTATCCGGTGCGACGAGATCGCCCAACGACAGCAGCCGGTCGAGCAGCAATTCGGCCTTCTTCGCGCGGTTCACATGGGTATCGCCGCGGGATGCCAGCGCCTTTTTGACCTTGCCCATGAAAGTGTCCCGGCGCGCACCGATCTGGTTGTTCTGGTGCTGGCGGTACTCGATCAAGGGGTCCTCCATCACGTCGACGCGCCCGACGGCAGAAGCGACGATCGCCAGCCATTCATCGTGAAGCCATTCCTTGGGGAACGTCAGGGCGTGCGCGAGCAATGAGCGGCGAAACACCGTTGTCGCGCCGGTTGCCAGGTTGCGGCGCAGGAAGACGTCGAAAGCTCGGCCGCTATGCAGCCATTCGAGTTCGAAGCGCTTGACCTCGAGCGCGTGGAAAAGCGACTGGCCGAGATCGTTTCGGTCGTCGTCGACCAGGCGCGCGTCGCTGTGCAGCAGGAGCAGATCGGGGCGCTTCTCGAACTCGGCGACCATTTTTGCGAGCCGATCAGGGACCCAGACGTCGTCCTGATCGCTCAGGGCGATGAGGTCGCCGGTGCAAGCGCTGACGGCTTGCTCGAAGTTCTTGGTGACGCGCAAGGACTTGACGTTGCGGAGGATGCGCAGGCCGATGTCCAGGCCCGGGCGCTCTTTGAGGCAGGCATCCAGCGTGGCCTGCGCTATTGCGATGCAATCGTCAGTCGACGCGTCGTCAGACAGGACAATTTCCATGGGCGGGAAAGTCTGCGTGCAAATGCTGCGGATTTGCTCGGCGATGTAGTGAGAGCCGTTGTAGGTGCAGAGAGCGACGGAAACGGTGAGGATCATGGCTTGGCCGCTCCTGCGACCCAGGGTACCCGTGGAGGCCACGCGAGGCCAAAGTCCTCGGCATAGACCGTCAGGTTGGGGTTGTAGGCGGGGTCATTGGCAATCAACGCGCCCCAACGCGATCTCATATAGGCCTGCTCCCGGTCAAAAAGCTCGCGGCGTTCGGGCGAGAAGTCCGATCCGCGTGTTGCGGACTCGTGATGGAACAGCTGCGCGTGCGGCGTCCACACGTTGCGGTACCCGGCTTCGAGCAGTTTCAGGCAGAAATCGACGTCGTTGTAGGCCACCTTCAGCTCCGCCTCGTTCAGGCCACCGACCTGCTCATAAGCCGATTTGCGAACGACGAGGCAGGCGGCCGTCACGGCCGAGAAGGACTGCAAGGAGATCGAACGGTTCATGTAGCCGGGGTCCCATGCGGACAAGAACTTGTGGGCGTGAGACGCGATGCCGGTCGCACCGCCGACACCCAGAAGCACGCCGCCATGCTGCACCGTTTCGTCCGGATAGAGCAGCTTGGCGCCCACGGCACCGACGCCGGGCTGCAACGCAATGGAAACCATCTCGCTGAGCCATTCGGGAGCAATGACCTCGATGTCATTGTTGATCAGCCCGATCACTTCGCCGCGTGCGCGGCGCACCGCTTGGTTGTTCAAGGCCGAGTAATTGAATGGGCGATCGTCGCGTATCACCGTGATACCCGGCTGCTTTTGCAGTTCGCCGAAGTACCCCAATGCCGCAGGATCATCCGAGCCGTTGTCCACGAGCAGGATTTCGTAGTTCGGGTAGGTTGTCTCAGTGACGATGCTTTCAATGCATTGGCGGACCAGATCCAGCCCATTGCGCGTGGGGATGATCAGCGAAACCAGTGGAGGGGCCAACGGAAGCTCAAAGTGGACGCGGCGGCCATTCTCCGTATCGAGCACGCGCGCTGCGGTTCCGATGCGAAGGAAATGATCGGTGAGCGCCTTCGCCTCGGCCTCTGCAGTTGCTGAAGAAAGCACCCCATCGTCGCCTTGCGGCCTGTGGCACAGGACCCGGGGTATATGGCGGATTTGCATCGGCCTCAACCTCTCGGCGCTACGGAGGACGAGGTCGTACACAGCCGCTGCGCCGGCATCTTCACGAAAGCCATCGACTTCACCGAGCAAGCCTTTCGAGAAAACCGCCAGGTGCGAAGCCAAATTCTGCGAGTAGAACAACTCGACGTTCCAATCGGGCTTGAACAACGGTTCGATGCGCCCGCCTTGGTCATCCAAGGTGTCCTCATCTGAATAGACGATCCTTGCGTCAGCATGGCTGTGGATCTCAGCGGCGACGTGGCATAGCGCGTACCGAGGCAGCACGTCGCCGGGCTCGAGAAGAACAATCCAGTCCCCGGAAGTAGTGCCCAAGGCGCTGTTCAATGCCTCCGCCTTTGAAAAGCCCGGCCGGCACGGGTGCAGCTTGATGCGCCCTTCTTTCAAGGCCTTGCTTGGAAGAATCGCTTCAGCCCGGGGGACATCGCCTCTCTCAAGGGCAATCACCATCTCTCGGTCCTGATAGGCCTGCAACAGGATGGAATTCACTGTTGAGGCCAACCGAGGCAGGCCGTCGGACGAAGCGACCATGACGACCGACAGCACCGGCCGCTCGGCGCGGGTAGCCATCTCCACACAGAATCGATCTGCCTCACCTTCGGCCATCAAGTCGTAGAGCCGAGCCCACTCCGCATAGCTTTCAGATCGCCGAATGCTCGCCGGATCAAGGAGTGACTTCCGGCCGTTCAGCTGTCGGCGGAGCCACCGTATCGGTGCAGACATCCGCCAGCTCGTCGATTCGCGCAATGCGCGGATCTCACCCTCGAGTCCGCTCACCTGCGTCTGCAAGGCACGAATCCGGCTATTCAACTGGGCGCTGTCCGGACCCGCTCTTTGCGTGCGACGGGCTTCGGACCCATGCGTGGTCGGCAGCGTTGGCTTGGTGAACATTGCTCGAGATCTGCGGCTTGTCTGTCGCTTCTGTGTTAAACGGGGCGCTGCCGATTCGTAGCGTACGGTCAGGGAGGCTGGGGCAGCCCGTAAAATTATCGCCCGTCCAGATTCCAGGAAAAAAATGCGCTTGCTATCCGTCGTGCTCTCTGGGGGCGCAGGCTCTCGACTTTGGCCCGCATCGCGCCAGACCTTCCCCAAGCCTTTCATCAAGCTGGGAGGTTCGACCTTGCTCCAGCAGGCGGTGGAACGCGGACAGGCATGCGGAACCGGCGACCTGATGATCGTCACCAACAAGGACCATCAGTTCCTGACGAGCGACGTCCTGAATCAGATGGCCGATCCGCCGGACACCACCTTGCTGCTCGAGCCCAAGGGTCGGAACACTGCCCCCGCCATCGCGCTCGCAGCGCTCCAATGCACCAGGCAGTTCAGCGGCGACACCGTCATGCTGGTCCTTTCGGCCGATCACCTCGTGCCTGACGTGGAGGCTTTCGTCGCCAGCGCAAGCCAGGCCATCCGGCTCGCGACGCAAGGCAATCTCGTCGTCTTCGGCATCAGTCCCACGAGCCCGGATACCGGCTTTGGATATATCGAGGTGGAACACGCATCTCGCGAAAGCCAACGCACCAAGCGCTTCGTCGAGAAACCCGATCTGCAAACCGCGCAGGAGTACCTGGCCACCGGCCGCTACTACTGGAACAGCGGCATGTTCTGCTTTACCGCTGACGCCATCATCGCGGCTTTTGAAAAGTGCGCCCCTGAGGTGCTCGTCGCGGCGCGGCGCGCGCTCGACTCGTCCAAGACAACCGGCAAGGCGATCCAGTTCGACCTGCATGCGTTCGGATTGCAGCCGGACATCAGCATTGACTACGCCGTCATGGAATGCGCGGACAACGTCCACGTCGTGCCGGCAAAATTCGCCTGGAGCGACGTCGGCTCCTGGCCATCGGTCGCCAACGCCCACACGCCGGATGCAAGCGGCAACACCATGCCGCCAGACGCGGTCGCCATCAATACCACAGGCACCCATGTGCAGATCGACAGTCACGGCCCGAAGCTGGTCGCTACGATCGGCGTGCATGACCTCGTCATCGTCGACACACCCGACGCACTGCTGGTCAGTCACAAGGACAGTGCGCAAGACGTCAAGCGCGTCGTCGATACACTGAAGGGCCGGTCGCACGAATCTGTCCACCTGCCGGCCGTTGTTCATCGCCCGTGGGGCACCTACGCCTCGCTGAAGGAAGAAGACGGCTACAAGGTCAAGCGCATCACCGTCAAACCCGGTGAGGCGCTATCGCTTCAGTACCACCATCAGCGCGCGGAGCACTGGGTGGTCGTGCGCGGCACGGCCATGGTCCAGGTCGGCGAACAGGAATACAAGACATTGCCCGGCGAATACCGCTATATCCCCCTGAAAGAGAAGCATCGTTTGACGAACATCGGCGAAGACGAACTGATCCTGGTCGAAGTGCAGTGTGGCGCCTATCTCGGCGAAGACGACATCGTTCGGCTGGCCGACACGTACGGGCGCGTATGAGCCAGGCACATTCGAACTTGCATCGCAGTGCTTGGGGCGATTGGTGGGAAGGCACCCGCCGTACCGACATCTGGTGGACCCTTGCGTGGTTCGACATCGTCCTGCGCTATCGCCGCTCGATGCTGGGCCCGCTGTGGCTCACGCTGAGCATGGGCGCCATGATCGCCGGGATGGGGCCGCTGTACAGCTCCCTGTTCGGGACCGAGCTTTCGAAGTTCTTTCCGCACCTGGCGCTCGGGATCATCTTCTGGGGTTTTTTTGCCAGCATGGTGATGGACTCGTGCAACGCTTTCATCAGCTCGGGCAACTACCTCAAGCAAGGCTATTTTCCGATCAGCCTTTTCGTTTGGCGCAGCATGGCGCGCAACATCATCCAGTTCGCGCACCAGATCGTCCTGTATGTTCCCGTCGCAATCTGGGCCGGCGTCACGCTGTCATGGTCGGCGCTGCTTTTCGTACCGGCGTTCCTGCTTTTGCTCATCAATGCGCAGGGCATAGGCATTGCGCTCGGTCTGGTCTGCACGCGCTTTCGCGACGTGACCCAGATCGTCACCAGCGTCATGCAGATGTTGATGTTCCTGACGCCCGTCTTCTGGTTGCCATCGAGCTTGCCTGGCCGCGCCCAGTACATCTTGTGGAATCCGTTTGCGCAGATGCTCGATCTTTTGCGCACTCCGCTCATGGGCGGGGTGGCCGAAAACCACAACTGGTGGGGCATCCTGGCCTGGACGGCCGCAACCCTGGTGGTGTCGAGCCTTCTCTTTGCAAAGTACCGCCGCCGGGTCGTCTACTGGCTGTAAGAACAAGAACATGGCCCTCATTTCCCTCAAGAACGTCTCGGTCAACTTCCCAATCTATGGCGCCGGCGCTGCTTCCTTCAAGAAGACGCTTGCCGCATCCGTCACCGGCGGCCGCTTCGGCAAGGAGACCGGCGTCAACGTCGTCCAGGCGCTGAGCAACATCAACCTTGAACTGAAGAGCGGCGACCGCCTGGGGCTCATCGGGCACAACGGCGCTGGCAAGTCGACCTTGCTGCGCACGCTCGCGGGCGTCTATGAGCCTTCGTCGGGCGATTTCGTCCGCCAAGGAACGGTCTCCAGCCTCATCGACCCTTCACTGGGCATCGAAGTAGATGCGACCGGTGTCGAGAACATCATGCTTCGCGGCCTGGTGATGGGTATGAGCAAGAAGCAGATCGATGCGCTCACCCCTGAGATCTGCGAGTTCAGCGGGCTGGGCGAATATGTCAACATGCCGGTTCGCACCTATTCGACCGGCATGCTGATGCGCTTGGCTTTCTCCATCTCCACCAGCGTCGAGGCCGACATCCTGCTGATGGAT
Source organism: Variovorax sp. 10N420 (assembly GCF_056394705.1). Classification (NCBI taxonomy): domain Bacteria; kingdom Pseudomonadati; phylum Pseudomonadota; class Betaproteobacteria; order Burkholderiales; family Comamonadaceae; genus Variovorax; species Variovorax sp. 10N420. The sequence goes on from NZ_JBFTIJ010000003.1 coordinate 259,736, forward strand.
GAATGGCTGTCAGTGGGTGACGCGGAGTTCACGGAGAAGGCCGAGAAGCGCATGAAGGACGTGGTTGCAAAATCCGGCATTCTTGTTCTGGCTTCCCACTCGCCAAGCCTCATTGCCAAGGAATGCAACCGAGTGATCCACATGGAGCACGGGCGGATCGTCGACGTCCAGCAATAGATCCGTCAGCTCACTGGGGTGCGTCGCTCTGTGCCCTGATCTCCGCAAGGCGGCTCGCGATTCTTCGGCCTGCTGCCTCGAGCGACAAATTGGCTTCCGCACTTGCCTTGCCCCGGGCGCCCACTTCGCGCGCCCAGTCCTGATCCTCATAGACACGGCGCATGAGCTGCGCCGCTTGCTCGATCGATGGCTCCGCCCATTCCAGATCGGCTTCGTAGGGCGGAATCGGCTTGCCGAGCTTCACCAGTTCGTACGGCACGAGCAGACTGTTGCCTTCGTCCATGAAGTCCACGTTCCCCGAAAAGTTGGTCGCGATCACGGGCTTGCCCATCAGCATCGCTTCGGCCATGGTCAAGCCGAGACCTTCGCTGCGATGCAGCGAGACATAGGCATTGCAGGCATCCATCAGCGACAGCACTTCGTCCGGGCTGAACACTTGGTCGATCACCGTGATGTTCGCGCCCGCTGCGGCGTCGCGCAGCTCCTGAAGCTGGGTTGGATGGCGATCGCCGAAAGAGGTTTTCAGCACGAGTCGGACCGCATCTTCCGTGCGAAACGCCTGCTTGAAGGCTCGAATCAGGCCCAGCGGGTTCTTGCGCTCCATCACGCTCATCATGTGGAAGGTGAAGAGGAATGTGAATGGAGCTTCATCCAGGCCAAAGTACTTTTTGCCGCGCCGCTCGAAAGGGGCGAGCTTCACCCCCGGAAACAGTGTGCGAACTGGAATGGAGAGCTTTTCGCGCAGCCCCTTGGCCACGAATTCGGTGGCGGCCCATACTTCGTCGACCTTTCGCGCGTGGGCGATCCAGCTGTCGGGGATGGAATCGAACTCCCAATACCAATAAGCCACGCGATAGGTTCGCGGTGTGCGCTCAAACAGACTCGCCCGCTGGTAGGCAGTGTCGAAGAACGGCTCCGGCTGAGTGTGGACGATCGTGATGTCGTGGCATTCCATCCCGCGGAAATCGACGTGGTGAGGGTCATCTTTTGCATCAGTGTGAACATCCCGGAGCGACACCGACACGCCCACTTTGCCCACGGCCTTGACCATCGACTCGGCCGATACCCGAAGCCCTGACGGATAGCAGAAGTGGCCAATCACGTTAACGCCAAGCCGTGCGAGTTCGGCGCCGGCGACTTCGATGTCGACCCCGCGGCACCACTCAGAAACAGCGATCGGAAGCCCGCTTTCAGCGGAGGACAACCACGCAAGCAATGCCCGCGCGCTTCGCTCGTCGTGCAATGCATTCGGATGGGCCGCGCGCCATGCCTCTCGGCAGGAGTAGCTCACTCGAATTTGATCGGCCGCGTCCTCCCACTCGGGCCAACTCGACGGGTCGACCCAGGACCCCAAAGCGCCGTATGCGGAAGAGAACCAGTTGGCGAAGGCGTCTCGTCCGAACACGGTCAAGCCGTCGGGATGCTGTTGCTGCCATGCCGGGGTGAACGCATGAGCCAGCATCAGTTCGCGTGAGGGATTGCGCTCTGCTTCCAGAAGCAGCCACCAGACTTCCTCGGGCCGCAGACGCATTTCGACGAGCCCGCAGCCTGCAAACCAGCGAAACAGCGCGCGCCGGCCAGCGGGCGTGAGGCCGTGCGGAAGCACCGACATCAGCATGCGGCTCGTGACGAAGTTTTGTCTCGCGCGCGCAGCAAGGTCGGCATTCAATGCGGCGCTGACATGCTGCCAACAGCCTGCGTCGAGGCCGAGTTCTCCGATGCCCGACTGCCGGAGCCATGTGCCCAAGCCGCCTTGCGGGCCACCAGCAAGGCCAGCGGGGAGTTGCGCGCGAAGGTCCGGACGACTGCGCCACAGGTCGATGCAAAATCGTGCCGCAGACCAAAGGTCCTTCACATCGGAGGCGCCTGTGCGCGACCACAGCATCGCGTTTGCATTGGCAAGAGGGCCTAGCGCGTCAGTGATCTGCGCGTCGTCGAACAGATCGAGAGCATCGGCAGGGGGCACGGAGACGTTGCGCTGGACCATGGCCGCCCGGGCAGCCTCACGGTCCACGAGCATGGCGGTCTCCCTGTCTCGCGCCTCCGCTGCGGCGCGATCTCGCAGGAATCGCATCCGCTGAGGCATCCGCCAAGGCGTGGCGAGCCACCAGGCGCTCTTGGCGGCCCTTCTCACATACCACGCGATCTCACGATCAGACATACCGCTGCAGGAAATCTGCGTATGCGGCACGAAGACCCGTCTCGAGAGAGGTTTTCGCCTTCCACCCCAAAGCGCCGAGCTTGTTCACGTCCAGTAGCTTCCGCGGCGTTCCGTCGGGCTTCGTGGCGTCCAGTTTCAGCTCCCCTGGGTACCCGACTGTCGTTCGGACGAGTTCTGCAACCTCCCGAATGGTCACATCTTCACCGACACCCACATTGATCAAAGGTGTGACGTCAGGATTGGTGAGCATCCGAAAACGGTCCTCTGGAAGGTCGAGCAAGAACGCGATTGCATCGCCGATGTCCGACGAATACATAAACTCCCGACGCGGCTTGCCCGAACCCCACACTACGACGGAAGACTCGCCCCTCACCTTCGCCTCATGAAAGCGTCGGATGAGAGCCGGAAGCACGTGCGAGTGCTCCGGATGGTAGTTGTCACCAGGGCCGTACATGTTGGTCGGCATCATTGCGAGGTATCGGGTGCCGAATTGTCGATTGAACGCCCAGCACGATTCAACACCCGCGATCTTTGCGAGCGCGTAAGGACGATTCGTCGCTTCGAGCGGCCCTGTAAGAAGGTATTCCTCCTTGATGGGTTGCGGGCAGTCGCGAGGGTAAATACACGAGGAGCCCAGAAAGATCATCCGGTCGATGCCGGCTTCGTGCGCCGCATCGAACACGTTCAGCTGAATGCGCAGGTTGTCGTGCAAGAAGTCAACCGGGAACTTGGAGTTCGCAAGGATGCCTCCAACCTTGGCCGCGCACATGACGACATGGTCCGGCCGTTGTTCGAGAAAGAACGCGCGAGTGGCATCGCGATCTCCGAGGTCCAACTCCGCATGTGTGCGGGTCACGATCCGAACGTCGGCACGGCCGCGCAGGGCCTTAACCGTCGCGGAGCCGACCAGGCCGGCATGACCTGCGACGAATACTTTTTTTGCTTGCATTTGGAATCTCTGTAGTTCGCCGAGTACGACTCGGTTTTGCAGTGCTCAAAGGCGACGAATGTGTCTGACTATTCTGATCAATGGATGCCACACAAGACGCGTCGCCCTGAAGATAGCGTAGCGCTGCGATGCTTCGCGAAGCGACGCTGCGACCGAAGGGTCGGAGGAATCGGGCGGAGCCTCCTCGACCGCGATTTCACGGACGCCGAAGGGGTGCTGATACCTGCCGGCGTAGAGCGCCTCGCTCGGGGTGAGGATAAATCGCTCCAGGTCTTCCTCTGCCTGTTCCCAGGCGAGACGTCCAGCCCGGACGCCTTCGGCGGCGCGTGCACCGAGCTGCGCGATATTGGAGAAATCCAATGGCTGCGGATGTTGGAAATCGTAGAGCAATCCGTTCAATCCGGGGATGATGTATTCGTTCATGGTTCCGAAATCAGGTGCCACGACGCACTGCCCCCGGGCCATTGCCTCGAGAAAGGATTGTCCGATGCCCTCCTCCAGTCGAGGAGCGAAGTAGACGTTGGCGCGCTCCATGATTGCTTTCAGTTCCGCCTTGTCTTCGAACCAGGTGGAGGTCGTGATGTGGTGGCGCTCCAAATCCTCGCTGGAAGGCAGTTCAGCCGGCGGCGTGCCCGGATCCACGGCAAGATGGATATGAAAGCTGTCGAAGGAAGTGTTGGCGATCAATTGGCGAATCAGTCGCCACGGCAGTTGCTCCTCCCGCCGCACCCAAAAGAACCCATGAAGGCCCTGCCTCTGCGATGAATGCAGTTCCACCAGCGGCTGGTAGTAGCGCACGAAGTGGCTCACGATGCCGAAGCCGGTCGTCATGCAATGCGCGGCATTCGAGAAATTCAAGACCTTGGAACCCTGGAATGGCTCCCAAAAATCGGACAAGTTGTAGATGGGTCCTTGCCAGAATCCGAATTGGTCGAGCATCGGGATGTACACGACATTCGGGTGCGCCAGCCTGAAATAGCTCTGGTCGGGCGGGCAGTAGGACTGGAACATGATGACCACGTCATGCGAGCGCACTTGCTCCCATGCAACGGGCGCGCCGCCTTGCCACGCATCGTCCCAGAACCAATCGACTTGGTGACCTCGCCGCCTCAGGATTTCCGGAAGGAACGCCGTCGACTTGGTTGTGCGGTGGTAGGAATGGTCGACGTATGCAATGCGGGCCACTGGGCTTACTTTCTGACCATGGTTGCGTACAGTCGCTTCGCGACCGCAAACGCCCCTGGGTACTTTCGAAGGACTTCCTTGATGCTTTGCTTGACAGTCAGCCCCTTGGCATCCGGCACGTTTGGAACGGCCGCTGGTTCCAGGTCGGCAGGATGGCGGAGTGTCTCCATGCTCGCCCAACTCATCGCCTCGATGAAATCTCGGTTTGACGAATGCCGCGCAAAAACATCCTTGAGGAACTCGGTCCTGTTCAAGGGCATCTCCGGAAGGCCCGCAGCGGCCGCAAAGAGGAAGAACGCGTGGTAGAGACCTGTCACGTCTGTCGGAGATAGGAACGGAAAGCGCTCGCCCACGACCCGCATGCACTCGATACTGTGCTGACGCACGTCGCCGGAGGTTCCCCCGAGCGAATAGTTGACAGTGACCTCCCTCGTATAGACAAAGGCCGCCTCCACTTCCATGCACGTCATGATCCACTTGAAATCGGCGGTGATCTTGTAGGAAGTGTCGTAGGGGCCCGTTCGTTCGTAGGCTTCTCGCGTGGCGTAGATGCCGTTGTGGCAATCATTGGCGCACATGAAGTACGAGCCAGGATGGACGAATGCCGGGTACCACTCCATTCTGACGTCCGCGCCGCGCACGTTAGCGGCCGTCAGGAGAATTGCAGCGCCGGAACAGTCTCCAAGACGATGGACTGCGATCTCGGCTGCTTCAGGCTCAAGCCAATCATCCGAGTTGAGAACACAGATGAGTTGACCGCGCGCCAGCGGGATTGCTTTGTTGATCGCATGGTAGAGCCCCTCGTCCGGCTCGGATGCGAAGTAGTCGATCCGGTCGCCGTATTGGCGAATCAGATCGACTGTTCCATCCGTGGACGCGCCGTCGAGGACCACATGCTCAACGTTGGAGTAGGTCTGGCTTTGCACGCTCTCGATGGTGCGCGCCAGCGTCTTTGTGTTGTTGCGTACAACGGTGACGTAGGTGACCAGGGGGAGTTCGGCGGTGCCCGTTTTGAAAATTCCGCGCGTCCGCAACCCGCCTTCGACGCGAGGAGCTCTCTGGGGAGGCAGGGCATCGACCCACGACGGCCAGTTCAGGCTTGGCTGGCTTGCGCCCGTCTGGCGGACCCGCAGGAAATGAGGGCCGCGGCTGCCGTTCTGGTAGTCGATGAAGTTCGCCTCGATGATGCCGTCGGCTCGGGCAAATCTGGCGGCTTGCGCGCCTGGCAGCAGCGTGCGTGGCTTGCGATTCGAAGGTCGCTCCACATGCCGAACAAACGCGGCACAGAGGGTCTCCGTCACGATTTCCGCGCAACGGTCCCAACTGAACAGCCGAGCCCGCTGCACGCCGGCCTGCGAGAGCTCGTGACGATACGCCTCCGACGATGCAATGCGCCGAATTGCATCTGCCGCACCCTGCAGGTCATCCGCGTCCAGCATGATTCCGGCATTGCCGACCACTTCGGGCAGTGAAGAATTGTCGGAACAGATCACCGGCGTGCCGCAAGCCATCGCCTCCAGCGGCGGCAGGCCAAAACCTTCGTATCGCGACAGGTACACGAAGCACAGTGCATCGCTGTACAAGGCCGAGAGATCGACATCTTCGACAAACCCTGTCAGAACGATGCGAGACCGCCACTTGCCCGCCTTTTCCAGGGCTTCATTGAGGCGTTCGAGCTTCCATCCAGACATTCCCGCGAGGACAAGATGCGCATCACTCGATTCGTCCTGCTCAAGATGGAGAACAAAGGCGCGAACAACCTGATCGAGATTTTTGCGTATCTCGAGTGTCGCCAGGCTGAGAACATACGGAACGCCGGGAGGGATTCCGTACTTTGCCCGGACCGACGCTCGTTTCTCTTCGTCCTCGCAAGGCACGAAGGAAGGTCCGGCCGCCAAGGGAATAACTGTGACCTGCCGCGGGCTCAGGTCAGGCCGCCGTTCCAGAAGGTCCTTTTTCGTGCACTCTGAAATTGCGAATACCACCGTGTGCTCGTCAAGGCTGTCGATGATGTTTCGGACCTCCGTGGCTGCCTCGGCGGAAAAAAAGTCGGGCCGCTTGATGGCAATCAGGTCGTAGATAATGTGGGCCTGCAAGACACCGGGATCGAGCAGCCAGCGCGCAGGGGCTACGCCAAAAGGCGACAGCAGAACGTCTGCATCCAGCGACGGATCCGAGTTGCCTGTTTGGTGGCGCTGAGCAGTCAGGCGCCTCGAAGCGATGTAGTGGGCTGACCTTTCTTCGTCGCCCTCCCTATAGAACAAGCGCGTATCCAGTCTTGGAGATTGCGCAAGACGCGGAAACAACTCGTCGCATACGCGATACACGCCCGTTTTGACTCCCTGCGCCAGTACATACATGTCCAGCGCCAAGCGCGGCTTCGAATTACTCATTGTTCAATTCTTTTACTCAGTCAACACGAATGCAGCCCCCCACATTAGAACAAGTCCGCAGTTCGACCCTTTCTAAGTTGCGATTTGAGTTCTGCCGGCCCGCGCCGCCTTGATCTCCGCCAGCCTTTGGGACGTTCTCTGACCCGCAGCCTGCACAGAAAGCCTGGCCTCCGCGCTCGCCCTGGCCCTCGCGCCGAGCTCACGGGCAAACTCCGGCTCGTCGTAGAGACGCCGCATGAGCGAGGCGGCATGATCGACTGAAGGCTCCGCCCAAATCAGTTCGGGATCGTAAGGCGGCATCGTTCTGCCGAGTTTCACCAGCTCGTACGAGACGAGCAGGCTGTTGCTTTCGTCCATGAAGTCAACATTGCCGGAGAAGCCGGTGGCAACTACCGGCTTGCCCATCAGCATGGCCTCTGCCAACGTCAGGCCAAGCCCTTCGCTTCGATGAAGCGAAACGTATGCATCGCAACTGTCGGTCAACGAAAGTACTTCGTCAGGCGTATACATCTCGTCTATTACCTGAATCCTCGCTCCCGCTGCCGCGTCGCGCAGTTGCGTCATCTGGGCTGGGTGGTGATGACCATACATAGTCTTCAGGACGAGCGACACTGGCTCCTGAGGCCCGAAGGCTGCCTTGAACGCCCGTATCAGCCCCAACGGGTTCTTGCGTTCCATCACGCTGTTCATGTGAAAGTTGAACAGGAACATGAAGGTACCCTCTTCCACCCCGAAGTAGCTGCGGTCGCGACGCTCATAGTTCCCCAGCTGAACGCCAGGGAACATCGTCAGGACAGGTACAGGCAAGCGCTCGCGCAGCCCCTTGGCCACGAACGAAGTCGCGGCCCAGACTTCGTCCACACCTTCGGCACGGCCCACCCAGCCCTCTGGAATTGAATCAAATTCCCAATACCAGTATGCGATGCGGTATGTAGCGGGCGAGCGCTCCTGCAGATCGCTTCGCGCGTAAGCGTCTGTGAAGAATGGATCCGGCTGGGTGTGGATGAGCGTCACATCGAAGTCCTCCAGACCGTCGAAGCAGACATGATTGGGCTCGTCAAGAATGTCTGTTCTCAGATCGCGCAACGAGACTTGGATGCCTTCGCCACGCATGCCGGCCACCAATGACTCGGCCGAAACGCGCACCCCGGACGGGCTGCAAAAGTGTCCGATCACATTGATGCCAAGGCCCGCGAGTTCTTCCGCGGTTTTCTGCGGGTCGAGTGCCGCACACCACGCCCTTGCATCTGCCGGGAGTGAATCTGGGCCGGATCGAAGCCAGTCAACGAAGGATCGTGCCGACGTATCCGTCTCGAACGCACCGGGATGTAGTGCCTGCCAGTCTGGGCGCGCCCAATAGGCCTCGCGCAACCGCCGAGACGCCGACGTTGCGACCGGCCAATTTGACGGCGTCATCCATTCTTCGTCGACAACTTTGTGGGTGCCCGCAAACCATTTTGCGAATGCTTCCCGCCCAAAGACGGTCATGGCATCCGGGTGACGCCTTTGCCAGTCCGGAGTGAACAGGTAGGCCCGAACAAGTTCGAGAGCAGGGTTCTCAGCGGCTTGCATCAACAGCCACATGATTTCTTCCGATCGCAGATCGAGCTCTTGCCTGCCGTGGCGCATGAACCATCTGAACAGGCCGGCTTGGCCTGGCGGCGTGAGCCCATGCGGCAAGCCGGCACGTATATCGGCTCGAAAGAGAAAAAGCTGGCGGGCTCGCGCGGCGAGGTCTTCTTCCAACACCTCTTCTATCGCCCCTCTTCCCGCTTCTTGCAGGCCGAGGGCGCTGGCATTTTCGGCCAGCCATTCTGCAAAACCGCTCGCCTGCGGATCAGACAACGCGGCGGGAAACTGCGCACGGATTTCCGGTCGGGTGCGGAGCAAATCGACGATGAACCTCGCGGCCGACCATGTGTCGACGATTTGCTCTGGCGCTTGCTTGGGCCACAGCATGAGCTCCAGCGGCATGCCAGCTGCGTCGTGAAGCGCAGTGTCATTCAGCAGGTCGAGGCAACTGGCGGACCCCCTTCCCCGTTCACGAATGAACCGCAGTCGCTCCGAGATGCGCCATGGAGTGAGGATCCACCAAGACAGCTTGAGAGCGCGAACACCTTGCTTGCGAAGCGGTGTGGGCACGACGGATGTGACCTTCTGGAGCGCGGTTGTTGCGCGCCATGCCGTCGAAGCTTGAAGTTCCCGATGCTGCTCTGTCAAATCGGCGATGCGCTGACTCGCCCCTGCGATCGATCGATCCCTTTCCTTGATCACCTTGCGCAGTTGCCTCAGTTCGACGTCCGCGCTGGCCCTGACGCGTTGTTCGCGGCGCCGCGCTTCGATGGCACTTGCTTCTGCCACTATCACCCGTTTCTGAGCGGCCGCCATCTCGGCCTCCTGCCGCTCCAGGCGATCTCGGAGATCCTGGACCTCGGCCATGACAAAGCCATCAAACACATTGGGAGGGCTCCTGAAGGCTTCTTTCAGTTGTGCCCGCTCACGGGCTACGTAGAACCGGTTCAGTCCATCGCTGTACACGTGGAAGTAATCGGCCTCCAGCAGCAGATGCTCCCAATCCCCGTGACTCTCGATCTGTGAGTTCGGGAGCGTGGCCTCAACGACGACGATCCAAGGTCGATGTCGGGTCCAGTCGTTGCCGGCCAGCACCTCCTTCTCCAGTCCCTCTACGTCGATTTTGAGGAAGTGGACATCCTGGTCAGGGGGAACGTGTCGCTGCCACACCGACGCCAGGGTGCGCATCTCGACCGTCTGCCGGGTTACGACCCAGCCGGCCTCCAGATGGCCAAGGGCGAACTCCTCGTTGGCAGTGGACAAACCGGAATCCCCGACAAAATTCACCATTACGGTGCCGAACCGGTCGCCCAAGGCCACGCATAAATTTACGTCCAGGGGGCGCCGCTCGACCAAGCCGCTGAAGTGGACCGGATTGGGCTCGACGTTGATGCCACGCCACCCTCTTTCGCTGAATGCCCGTGTCACGGAATCCTGATCCGGCGACCACGCGCCGACGTCAATGTAGAAGCCGGCTGACAGGTGCCCCAATGCACGCCACAACATGACATCTTCAAAATTCTGGGCGTATGAGACGAAGGACATAGGGGAGCATTGGATGAGTTGGCTAACGGCGAGCTCGTGACCAGTGCAGCAAAAAAGCCACAGAAGGTGAAACCGTTCGTGTCGGCGATGCGATGCCTTACCCGGGCAAACGCTGCTTTCCTTTGGAAGCGAGCGTCCAAGAGTACCAAGCCTTTGCGGCAGAATTGGGGCCTCGCGCTGGACGGCCTTGCAAAGGAACGCCGCGACAACCAAATCAAAGAGGGATCTTCATGAAGAAACGCGCCGTAGTCACCGGGATCACAGGCCAGGATGGCGCCTACTTGGCTGAGCTGCTGCTCAGCAAGGGGTATGTGGTGTACGGCACCTACCGCCGCACAAGCTCCGTCAATTTCTGGCGCATCGAAGAGCTTGGCATCCAGGACAACCCTGACCTTCACTTGATCGAGTACGACCTGACGGACTTGGGCAGTTCTTTGACGCTGATGAAGACAGCGGCACCCGACGAGGTCTACAACCTGGCGGCTCAGAGTTTTGTAGGCGTCAGCTTCAACCAGCCTGATGCCACGGCACAAATCACAGGCATGGGCGCGCTCCATCTCCTTGAAGCCATACGCCTTACCAATCCGAAGATCCGCTTCTATCAAGCGTCGACTTCCGAGATGTTCGGCAAGGTACAAGCGATCCCCCAGGTCGAGGAAACCCCTTTCTACCCGCGTAGCCCTTACGGCGTAGCCAAACTCTTCGCGCACTGGATGACGATCAACTATCGGGAGAGCTACGACATCTTTGGTTGCAGCGGCATCCTTTTCAATCACGAGAGCCCCCTTCGCGGCCGCGAATTCGTCACCAGAAAAATCACCGACGGCGTGGCGAAGATCAAGCTGGGGAAGGCCGAGGTCCTTGAGCTCGGCAACCTAGGCGCCAAGCGTGACTGGGGCTTCGCCAAGGAATACGTCGAAGGGATGTGGTTGATGCTCCAGGCCGAGGAGCCTGACAGCTTTGTCCTGGCGACGAACCGGACGGAAACCGTCCGTGAGTTTGTCGACATGGCGTTCAAGGCCGCTGGCTATGAGCTGCGATTCGAAGGCGAGGAACAGCACGAAGTTGGGGTGGACGTGAAATCCGGCAAGACGTTGGTCCGGGTGAATCCCAAGTTTTATCGTCCAGCGGAAGTGGATCTGCTGATCGGCAACCCGGCTCGCGCCAAGGAGAAGTTGGGATGGGAGCCGAAGACGACACTGGAGCAGCTTTGCTCAATGATGGTGGAAGCCGATCTGCGTCGCAATGCTGAAGGGCACTCGTTCTAGCCTTTGCATCCGGGGGCGCGGGCGAATTGACTCCTGATCGGCGCGCCTCACCTGCTTCAGCAACCTAGCCCCTGGCGCCTTGAAAAGGGGGGAGCGGTCACGGGCCGCAGTTGGCTCGCCCTATCTTCGATGCACGCTATAGAAAACACTGAGAGAACGGGAGTAGACATCCGCGTGGCGCTGTCCTCGAAGGCGAGGCTGCGTTTAGCCGAGGTTCAGGATTCACCAGGTCTGGAGGCAGATCGGTTGTCATTCCAATCGCCGTCGCCGGCACCTGCAGCGAGTCTTCGGTCCAGGGTGAAGCGAGCGCTGCGCCACGTGGCACGGCTCTCTTTCAGAGCAGCCGGACCCTTCATACGGCCTGCCGCCTTCCGGTTTCGAGCGTACCTCCTTGGCCCCCTGCAGGCGCAAGCGCAGCAAATGCACCAGAGGCTCGCGCAGGACCTGGAATCTCATCAGCAAGCACAAGCGGCGGCCATGGATCGGATGCTCACGATTCACACCACGCACGTGCTTCAGGAGATTCAGTCGGTCCGTGAATCACTGCAGCGGAATCGGCATCAGGCGAGCCCCGATCCCGAAAAAGAGCGAATGTCGCCGCCCATCTCAGACCGGTTGGACCGGCTGGAGCAACTCGTCCAGGCCACAGCAAGCAGAATTGCCGTTCCTTGCGGGCCTGACGCTCTACTATTGCGCACTGCCGTAGGGTCGGTGCTGTGTCCAGCATCCGATTTCGCTCTTGTGTCTTTCCTCATGGAAACAGGCGAACTCGAGCGTGGCACGCGGCTCTTGATCGATCGCATTCTCAAGCCTGGGGACGTATTCGTCGATGCTGGCGCGAATATCGGTATGCACACCCTTGCAGCCGCACGGGCGGTGGGTGAAAAGGGCCGCATTTTTGCGTTTGAACCCTTTCCTGCGACACACGATCTCCTGCGCAAAACTGTTTGGATGAATGGGTTTTCTTCGATGGTCGAAACCTATCAGGTTGCAGTCTCAAATCGAACCGGCAGCGAAGCGCTGCATCTGGGTTCGACCAGTGGTCATCACTCGCTGTATCCCTTGCCATCTTCCGGCCTGCCCGCTATGGCGCCGGTGGAAGTGCCTTTGATGCGAATCGATGATGTCGTTGGACACGACATCAAGGTGGATCTGATCAAGATAGACGTGGAAGGGGCGGAACTCGAGGTTGTGGAAGGGGCCGCCAGCGCCATTGCACGCAATCCCGAAATCGCCCTCATTGTTGAATTCGGCATTTCTCACTTGCGAAGAACAGAACACATGACGGCCGACTGGCTGCGCCAGTTTCACGATCTTGGGTTGACCTACAACGCCATCGATCCGGAAACTGGAGCTATCAGCGAAATAACCTTGTCGGAGCTCGAAAGCAGTTTTTCAACGAATTTGCTTTTTTCACGTCCCGGCTCGACCGTCTGGACAAGGGCGAAGGGTGGCGCATGAAGCAAGAGGTCATTGTCCTCGGAGCCGGTGGGCACGCGAAGGTCTGCATCGAACTATTGATGGCTTCATCCATGTCGGTCGCCTTCTGTATTGGAGGGCATGACAGCGGCGAGTTTTGTCTCGGCGTTCCGGTCCTAAAGGGAGATGACCACTTGGTGCGCCTTCGCGACGAGGGATACTCATTGGCTTTTATTGCGGTCGGCTCGAACACTCTACGTCAACGTCTTGCGGGTTCCGCGCGGGGGATGGGGTACGAACTGGTCAATGCCATCAGCCCGACAGCAGTCATTTCCCCATCAGTACAGATGGGAAAGGGCATCGCCGTTATGGCCGGAGCCGTCATCAATGCGGACGCTTGCATTTCAGATCTGGCCATTGTCAATACATCTGCAACCATCGACCACGACAGCCTTGTCGGGGAGGCAGCACACCTGGCACCGCAATGCGCTCTGGCCGGAAATGTCACTGTCGGAGCGCGCGCGTTTCTAGGAATCGGAAGTCGGGTGATCCCGAGCGTTTGCATTGGTAGGGACGTTGTGGCCGGCGCCGGTTCCGTCATCATTTCTGACATTGAGTCAGGCTCGCGAGTCGCCGGGGTGCCGGCCAGAAAGATCAATGAAAGGACAAAGCCACAATGAAGCGGATCTCCGTCGCAGAACCGAAACTTGCGGGCAATGAACGAAAGTACGTCCTTGATTGCCTCGACACCAACTGGATTTCGTCCAATGGCAAGTACATAGGCGCTTTCGAGCAAGCCTTTGCCACGTTCTGCGGAACGAAGCACGCGATTGCCGCCAACAATGGCACGACAGCGCTTCACCTAGCGCTGGTCGCTCTGGACCTGCAGCCGGGGGACGAAGTGATCATCCCCACGGTGACGTACATTGCAACGGCCAACGCGGTGCGCTACTGCGGGGCGACGCCAGTGCTGGTGGACGTGTGCGCCGACACCATGAACATCGATCCGAAGGAAGTCGAAAAGAAGATCACCAAGCGCACGCGCGGCATCATTCCTGTTCATCTCTACGGTCATCCGGCTGATATGGATTCCATCAATGCGATCGCGCGCCAGCATGATCTCTGGGTGCTCGAGGATGCAGCCGAGGCTCACGGTGCAGAGGTCAACGGCAAGCGCGTGGGAAATCTTGCGGATTGCGCGACCTTCAGCTTCTTCGGCAACAAGATCATCACTACGGGCGAAGGCGGGATGATCACGACCAACGACGATGAGCTCGCCGCCAGACTGCGGCTCTATCGTGGACAGGGCGTCGACCCGAACAGACGTTACTGGTTTCCTGTCGTCGGCTACAACTACCGCATGACCAACATCCAGGCGGCGATCGGTCTGGCCCAGATGGAGTCGGTCGATCAGGCATTGGAAGATCGCAGGGTGCTGTCCAGGCTGTATGACGAAGCATTGGCCCCCCTCAAGGACGTGCTGGTGCTGCCCGTGACGCACCCAGGGATGAGGCATGTGTATTGGATGTACACCGTCTTCCTGCGCGAAGGGGACGAAAGCCGGCGCAACAACGTGATGGCTGCCTTGGATCAGGCGGACATCGAGACGCGGCCAGTTTTCTATCCCATGCATGTGCTGCCCCCCTATCAAGAGAAGGCGATCTACCCGGTTGCCGACCTGTGGGCGCAACGAGGCATGAATCTTCCAACCCATCAGTACCTGACGAAAGCGGACGTTGACCGCATCGCCGCGACGCTAGCGCAAGCGCTGAATCAATGAAGATTGCGCTCTGCTCATCTTTTGTCCCATTCATCAACGGCGGCTATCGCAATATTGTTGAGTGGCTCGAGACCATGCTGCGTCAAGCAGGACACGAAGTAGAGCGCATCTACCTTCCGGAAGTGGACACCCCGGAGCATCTTTTCACGCAAATGGCCGCGTTTCGGTTCATTGACTTGAGCGCGGCGGATCGTGTGATTTGCTTCCGCCCCCAGTCCCACCTGATTTCCCACCCACACAAGATCGTTTGGTTCATTCACCACCTGCGCGTCTTCTACGATCTTTGGGACAGCGAGTACCGCAATTTTCCGGATGACGTGAAGCATCGAGGCATTCGGGATGCATTGCGAGCCGCCGACACGGCAGCATTGCTCGAGGCAAAGCATGTGTTCTCGAACTCCCAGGTTGTTTCCGATCGGCTCAAGCGCTTCAACGGCATCGACAGCGAACCACTGTTTCCCCCAGTTCTCCATCCGGATCGATTCCAGTATCGCCAATCGAACGACGAGATCGTCTGCATCTGCCGCCTGGAAGACCATAAGCGGCAACATCTTCTGGCCGAAGCTCTTCAGTATTGCCGTACACCAGTTCGCCTTCGGTTTTGCGGGCTCGGCGCGGGCGTCGCTTACGCGAGCTTGCTGACCCAATTGGCCGCGGAGCACGGACTGAGTGACCGAGTGATCGTGGAGAACCGCTGGGTCGACGAAGATGAAAAAGCCGGCTATCTGGCAGACTGTCTGGCGGCGGCCTATCTGCCCGAGGACGAAGACTCTTACGGATATCCCACCATCGAGGCTGCACATTCGGGCAAGCCGACGCTTACAAGCACGGATTCAGGCGGGCCGCTGGAGTTCGTGATCCACGAAGTCAACGGGCTTGTCAGCGAGCCTGAGCCGCGGGCGCTCGCAGCGGCGATGGACCGCCTCTATGAAGACAGAAACGGGGCGCGGCAAATGGGCGCCAACGCGAAGGCTCGAATCGACGAGTTGGGCATCAGTTGGTCTCGGGTATTGGAAAGGCTGTTGGCGTGAAAGTGCTTGTCGTCAACAACATGGCGCCATTTGTCTCTGGTGGTGCGGAAGCCATGGCTACTCATCTGAAGACCAACCTGGAAATTGCAGGGCACGAGGCCGAAATCCTCAGGCTTCCGTTTCAGTGGGAGCCCGCAACGCGCATACCTTCGCAAATGCTGATGGCTCGATCCCTGATGCTGCAGAACGTCGACCATGTCATCGCTCTCAAGTTTCCGGCGTACCTCATTCCCCACCCGAGCAAGACCTTATGGCTGGTACATCAGTACCGCCAAGCCTATGACCTGTTTGACGCAGGACAGACCAATCTTCCGGAAGGCCCCGCCGGCGCTGACATCCGCCGAGTGATCAAGAACGCCGACGACGAATGTTTCCGTGGCGCCCGTCGCATTTTCTCGATTTCAGACGTAACGCAAAAGCGGCTAGCCAAATACAACGGCTTCCCTTCGACCGTGCTGCGTGCACCCATCAACGATCCGGAGATCTTCATCGGCGGGCAGCCACAGGGCTACGTTTTTGCAGGTGGGAGGGTCAACGCGGCCAAACGGCAGCACCTGCTGATAGAGGCCATGGCAACAGCCTCGAAAAGCGTGCGGCTGGTTGTCGCTGGACCGCCCGACTCTCCTGCAGATGCAGCGCGGCTCCATGAAACTGCGGAGCGCCTTGGCGTACTGGACCGGGTTCAACTGGACCTGCGCTTTCTCGATCGCGCCGAATACGGTGCCTACATCAACGGCGCAGCGGCAGTCGCCTCCCTTCCCTTCGATGAGGAATCGTTCAGCTACGTCGCCATGGAAGCCGCAACGGCCGAAAAGGCCTTGATCAGCACGACCGACAGCGGAGGAGTACTCGGCTTGGCGCAACATGGCCGCACGGGTTGGGTTGCATCGCCCGACGCGAAAAGCCTCGCGGAGGCATTGAGCATGGTGTACGCCAATCCAAAGCGTACCCGCGATTTCGGAGCTGCCGCCAAGGCTTGTTGGGTCTCGTACAACGTCACCTGGCCGGCAACTGTCGAGGCATTGCTCTCATGAAGTTCGCGATCTTCAGCCCCCTCGTCACCCACTCGGCCATCGGGCGCGTTACGGCACTCGTCGTGCGAGCGTTGCAGGCACTTGAGCAGCAAGTCGTCATCGTGAGGACGGAACAGAACGTGGCCGCCGACGAGTTGCACCATTCGTGCACGGTCGAGCAGATCTCCTGGACCGATACCGCCGCCGTCATGCGCGTCACACAAGACGCAGACCTGCTGGTCTACCAAGTCGGGAACAACTACGAGCTTCACTGCGGCGCCATGCATTGGCTGGATCGCCTGCCTGGAATCGTCTGCCTGCATGACTTCGTGGTCGCGCATCTTTTCGCGGGTTGGGCTCAGTCTCGCCCGAAGGAGGCGCTGAGGGTCCTCAAGGAATGGTATGGCGAGGAGGTCGCCACCCGGTTCTTCAACGTGCACGATGGTCATCAGTTTATGGAAGATGCGAGCACCATCTATCCGATGACCGAGTGGGTCTGCGCAATGGCGGATGGCGTCATATCCCACAGTCATTGGGGAATGCGCCGCGTGACTCGTGCCTGCGCGGGCCCCGTGCGCGCGGTGCCGCTCCCTTATGACGCACCATTTGCGGTGAAGGCAAGCTCGACGAGTCCCGCGCGCAAAGACATGGTGAATGTCATTACGGTCGGTCACGCGAATTCGAACAAGCGAATCGAGAGCGTCATACAAGCCATTGGGAGCAGCGCGCTCTTGCGCCACACGATTCATTACCGACTTTGCGGCCGTATTGAACCAGCGTACGCTATCAAGTTGATTGCCCTCGCCCGTAGTCTTGGCGTGCAATTGACTGTTGCTGGAGAAACGGACAGTACCGGGCTGCAAATTGCCATCAACGAGGCTGACATTGCCTGCTGCCTTCGGTGGCCGAGCTTCGAAGCGGCATCGGCGACAGCCATAGAAGGATTGCTCTATGGCAAGGCTGTGATCGTGACCGACACAAGTTTCTATAGCGAACTGCCGGACGATTGCGTGCTGAAGATTCCTCACCAGAGCGAGGTGCCAAAGCTCATGGACGCACTCGAATTTCTTTGTATGCACCCGGAGAAACGTCGCGCAATGGCCGTCCGGGGCCAGCAATGGGCGACAGCCACATTCACCGCCAGGAACTATGCTGAGAATCTCGTGCAACTGACACGGCCGATCGCCACCGCAAAGCCTCTCGTCCAGATGGCAGATAGACTGATGACACAAATGCGGGATTGGGGCGCCTCTTCTGAAATGCTCTTGGCGGATGCAATCGTCGAACCGCTTCTGCTGTTCCAGCTCGATGGCACCCTGCCTGAATCGTCTCCGCTGCCGGATCCGTTCTCCATTCCGGGCCCAGAACAAGACCTGCTTCCATGATTCCACTCTTTTCCGCCCAAGCCGCAAATGCCGGACTGAATCTCGAGTCCGGCATTTTTCGCGTTCTTCGAAGCAACAGGTATGTCCTGGGCAGCGAGGTTACGGCGTTTGAAAGCGAGTTTTCGAGCTACATCGGCGCAATCGAATGCGTCACGCTTGCGAATGGTACTGATGCGCTCGAGATGGCATTGCGAGCTGTCGGCGTCTCAGCCGGAGACCGAGTGGTCTGCGTTGCGAATGCGGGCTTTTATGGAAGCACCGCAATCCACGCGATAGGCGCAAAGCCTTTGTACGTGGACGTCGAAGCCACAACGCTGAACATGGCAACAGCCGCCCTCGCAACTGCGCTCGAGCTCAAGCCCAAGGCAGTCATCGTGACTCACCTCTACGGACAGATGGCCGACATCGAAGAAATCGTGACCTTGGCGCATCGCGCCGGCGTCAAGGTGATCGAGGATTGCGCACAGGCACATGGCGCAACTCGACATGGCCGACGGGCGGGAAGCATCGGCGACGTCGGCTGCTTCAGCTTCTACCCAACGAAGAACCTGGGTGCTCTGGGAGATGGCGGTGCTGTCGTCTGCAACGAAGTCGCGGTGGCTGAAGCTGTGCGCACGCTGCGCCAATACGGCTGGTCCGACAAGTACCACGTGTCGACTCCACTGGGCCGCAACAGTCGCCTCGACGAAATCCAGGCTGCCGTACTGCGCGCAAAACTACCCCATCTCGACGCGGCCAATCGCCAGCGTCGAGAAATCGCTGCGAAGTACAACAGTGCCTTTCATGGACTACCGCTCCTGCTGCCTCCTTCAGTGCAAGAGGACTATGTGGGCCACCTCTACGTCGTGCGCGTGGAAGCCCGCGAGGCATTTCGGGAGCACATGCGCTCGCAGGGGATTGCCACCGACGTGCACTATCCCATTCCTGACCATCTACAGAGCGCCTATCCCAAGGCGCAGGTGACAGGGATCCTCGAGCACAGCGTGCACGCCTGTCGAACGGTCGTCTCGCTGCCATGCTTCCCTGGCCTCACCGATGCTGAAAGCTCCCGGGTGATCGACGGGGTGCGATCGTTCTTTGTGCGTTGAGGTCACGACAGTGTTGACGCTCGTTGTTCCCGTCTATCGAAATGAAGCTTCGATCTCCGATTTGCTCGATGCGGTCAGCGGCCTTCACCGCGACCTGGGCGGCGAGATGGAAGCAGTGTTCGTCATCGATGGCAGCCCCGATCGAAGTTTCGAACTGCTGCGCGACGCGCTTCCGGCGCGGCCGTTTGCATCCAAGCTCGCGCTGTTGTCACGGAACTTCGGCTCTTTCTCGGCAATCCGCACCGGTCTGGAACTCTCTGAAAGCGGCCGATACGCGGTCATGGCAGCGGACCTCCAAGAACCGCCAGAGCTTGTGCTCGAGATGGACAAAGCGCTGCGCACCGAATCCGTGGACGTGGTCGTCGGTACACGGCAGGGGCGCGACGATCCTTTCATGACTCGCCTGCCCGCCGAGATCTTCTGGTGGTTTTACCGAAGGTATGTGGTGCCCGAGGTCCCGCCCGGTGGCGTCGACGTCTTCGCTTGCAACAGGGAGTTTCGTGACAACCTTCTTCGGCTTGACGAACGCCACAGTTCGCTGATCGCTCAGCTTTTCTGGCTCGGTTTTCGGCGCAAGCTGATCCACTATTCACGCAGATCGCGCCAACACGGCAAGTCGGCTTGGACCTTGCGCAAGAAGGTCAACTATCTGATGGACAGCGTGTTCTCATTTACGGACCTCCCTATCCGTCTCCTGGTGCGCGGCGGTGGCATCACGGCTGCCCTGGCAGGCCTGCTTGGCCTGGTGGTGACGATCGGCAAGATCATGGGGTTCATCTCGGTGCCAGGCTACGCAATGACGATCCTCACGATCGTCTTCCTCGGAGCCGTGAATCTTTTCGGTCTCGGGATCGTCGGGTCGTACGCATGGCGCATCTACGAGAACACGAAAGGTCGACCGCACACGATCACGATGCGTATCCACCAGTTCAACCAGACGACCTGAAGCCATGGACTACTTCACCCATTCCCAAGCACTTTGCGAAAGCACCCACGTCGGTCCGGGCACTCGGGTCTGGGCCTTTGCACACGTGCTGCCAAAAGCGCGCATCGGTGGCGACTGCAACATTTGCGATCATGTGTTCGTCGAGAACGACGTGGTGATCGGCGATCGCGTCACCATCAAGTGTGGTGTGCAGGTTTGGGACGGCGTGACGATCGAGGATGATGTGTTCATCGGCCCTAACGTTACCTTCACCAACGATCTGTTCCCAAGGAGCAAGCAGTACCCCGAAGCTTTCGCCCGGACCACGGTCCAGTCAGGCGCTTCGGTCGGTGCAAACGCCACAATCCTTGCGGGAATCACGATCGGGCGCAACTCGATGATTGGAGCGGGCGCAGTGGTTACGCGTTCGGTGCCATCCAATGCCATCGTGGTTGGCAACCCGGCGCGGATTACCGGATACGTGGATGCCACTCCGTCCACGCGGCTTGCGCCGGAGTCCAAGGGCGCCAAAGCGCCTGGGGTGATCCAGAGTTCCGTCGCCGGCGTCACGCTGCACACGCTGCGCTCCGTGCCGGACATGCGAGGCAGCCTCTCAGTCGGCGAATTCGAGAGAGACATTCCTTTCAAACCGCTGCGCTACTTTCTCGTCTACGACGTGCCAACTGTCGAAACCCGCGGCGAGCATGCGCACCGCACGTGCCATCAGTTCCTGCTCGCTGTCAAAGGCCAAGTGAGCGTGGTGGCCGACGACGGCGTGAAGCGTGAAGAATTCAAGCTCGACAGCCCCTCGCTTGGGATCTATCTGCCGCCCATGACTTGGGGTATCCAGTACCGTTATTCGCCCGACGCCGTGCTACTCGTCTTCGCTTCGGACCACTACGATGCCTCGGACTACATCCGCAACCATGCCGACTTCCTGCGTGCCAAGCTGGGCAAGGATGTTCGGCCCTGATCGCGCCGATGGCTGCCGCGCGCAATTCGTCCGCCTTCCTCCGGTTTCTTGTCTCGGGAGGGGTGAACACCCTCGGAACCTACCTGCTGTATCTGGCGCTGTTGCAGCTGCTGCCGTACTGGTTGAGCTACGCGTTCGCCTTCATCAGCGGGATCGCGCTCGCGTATGCGCTCAACCGATTCTTCGTCTTCGGCGCACCGCGCAGCGAGAAGAAGGCCGCCATGCTGCCGCTGGTGTATCTGGCTCAGTACCTTGCGGGCGCCGGGATCGTGTACGTGTGGGTTGACCTCCTGCATCTGCACGCCGAGTTCGCGCCACTTGCAAGCATTGCCATCACCATCCCTCTGACTTTCGCGGCAAGCCGCTGGCTGTTTCACTGAGACAGCTCCGAGGTTTGACTTTCCGCTTGATGACTTTCCGCTTGATGATCCCATGAGAAGAACCTGGCTCAGCTTCGCCTTGCCCCCTACCTTGCTAGTCCTGCTTCTCTGGCTGCCGTTCGGCTTCAGCCTCCACGGACTGATCGAGGAATGGGGAGTACTGGGGGTCTTCACCACGCAAGGACCGGTCCTGTTCGTCAAAGCACACTCGCTGCTGGAGGCACACAGGCTCCGACCGCTCACGGTGTTTCCCCACGCCATCGGTTTCCTGCTGGATCGGGACTCGTTCGATGGATGGCATTGGGTGCTGATGGCGACGCTCATCATGAAAGGTGCGGCAGCGTCCTGTCTTGCTGCACTCGCGACGCGCTCGCCACGATGGGGTGTGATCTTCGGGCTGCTCTTTCTCCTCTATCCGGCCGACACGATGCAGCTTTCGTTCCGGAGCCAGCACATCAATCTGTCGCTCGCAGTCCTTCTGCTGGGTGCGGCCCTTCTGGTCCGCGCGCAACAACAGCAGGCCGGATGGGCGCGCTGGATCAACATCACAGCGGGCGGTGCATGCCTGGTTGCAGCGCAAATGATGTACGAAGTTGCATTGATGATGATCATGCTCCCGCTCTTCGTTCTTTGGTGCCGCGACGGTGCCAGGGCGACGCTTCGCAGCATTCGGCAGAACCCGGCACCGACCTTGGCGTGGATCGCGTCAGGGATCGTGTATTTGCTGTACGTTGCCTACGCATCGGCGTCCGGCGGGGAGTCCTATCAGCAGTCCATCACAGACCGCCACTCCCCCTTCAGTGTCCTTTATCACGCGCTTCCCAAGCTATTCCAGATAGCCTTCGTACGCGCGCTTGCCGGCGGGTGGTATGACGCATGGGGCATGGCCCTCGGGGAGTTTCACAGCTTCTTCTACCTGCTGGCTTTCGGCCTGATCTGCTCTGTATCGGCCCTTTTGTTTCCGCGCAACGAAGGCACTGCCCCGCATGAGTTGGTCGAAACCGCCAAGCCTCGCAACGCCAGCATGCGCACCCGGATTGCCATTTCGGGCCTGCTACTGCTGATCCTAGGTTATGTGCCGTATCTGTTTTCGGGCTCGCACGTTCTCATTTCCCAGCGCACCTATCTCTTTGCAAGCTTCGGCGCCGCGTTGGTTGTTCTCGCCCTCACCATGAGCCTTGCGAGGTGGTCCAAGGCATTGGCCTGCGCTGCCGTGCTGCTCCTGATGACGGCAGGGGCGGCGGCTCAACTCTATCAATTTCATCACTACCTGAAGCTCTCCGAGGCACAGCGGAAGCTCCTTCGCACCATCGTCGAGAACTTCGATGCTGGCGCTCAAAGCGACAAGAAGTTGGTCATCCTCGACTATTCCAATCAGCTTTCGCATGTCTGGTTTCTGCGCGACAACCTGGACTCAGCGCTGACCTATCTCTACGACCGTCCGGTCCCCATGCCCACCATCTGCCTCATGCCGGGCAGCGACCTGGCGCGCGTGGACGATCTGCTGCGACAGGGACACTGCGTTGAAGAGAGCGACAGCTGGAGATTCAAGGCGGCCGATCCGGTCCCCGGTTTGTCTGCCGAGCCGCTAAAGGACGTCGTGCTGGCCAAGTCCCAGGCCGTCGAGCTCGTGATCGACCAAGACGGAAACGTTGTACCCGACAGGGCGCTCGATGCTTACCGTCAACAACTTGCTTCGGCCGACACACCGGCCGCAAGGCGTTACCGGAACATACTGAACCGGAAGCCAGGAAGCAGAAATCTAGGCTTGTTTGAATCCGAAGCTGCCCGATCGAGCCACCGCTGGGACTTTGGCAAATGGTGGAGTCTGGAGGTTCCCATTCAGGGGAATGGCTGGCGTCCTGCGGACTGGAAGCCCGGCTATTTCCATCATGACACTGCGACCTGGAAATCTCAGGAGCGCTCGTCTCTGCTTTTCCAACTGATGCCCACCGACAAGCCCTACGAGCTAACCGGAAACTTTGACCTGATCGCCAACCCCGCCATTCAGGGCAGCTTCCGCATTCGAATCAACGGCGTTGAATTGGCCCTCGGCTGGCAGCCGGGGTACAGATTCACCGCGCAGGTTCCTTCAGGGGCATTGAAGCCTGGTACCAACGTCGTCGAGTTCGTTTCGGCCGTCGACAAGAACTACTACGGCCTCTCCGCGAGGCTCGACGAACTGGAGATCCATCCCGTCAAGTAAAGGCCAGCTCGCAACTACCAACAACAAATCACAAATCCGATCTGGAAACGCAGCACATTTTCTCGGATCTGATCGCCTTGTCCGACAGCACCTTCGGCAGATACTCACAGCGCGAAAGCACGCCGCCACTGTCGATCTTCTTCAGGAACTCAGGAAGCTTCTGTCCGATGTCCATCCCGAAGGCATAGTCGGACACATAGAACACATTCATCGGCTGCCGACCGTGCTGGAACAGGAAGTAAGCGGCACCGTCCACAACCAGCCGATCGTCGCCATCGTTGATATTGCAGCGCTTTGCGAGCGCAGACAGCCGCGCACGCTCCTCCTCGCGCACGAATGCTGGGGTCGACAGCGGCTGGGGACCGATCACGTAGTCTCCAATGCGCGCCATCTGCAGCAACCCGGGCGTCTGTATGACCAGCAACAGAACCATGCTGGAGGCTGCAAGCGACATCCAATAGAACGCAACAGCGCCGCAAACCCGTCTCAGCCCGTTCGGCACGTCGAAAGGCGTGTGCAGCACCAGCATCAACAGAACGGCCAACAGCGGCACGATGAGCCCCGGCGTATAGAAGTGCCAGGCGTTGCTGTTGTAGACGATGCCGTGCAACACCAGCCCCGTCAGAAGCGCCGTAGCGAGCAGAACTCCCTTGTCGAGCCGCCTGCGTGACAACTGCATCACGAAGCGAACAATCACAGCGACGAATGAGAGCAATGCGAGAACGTACAGGCTCGCTTTGAGCAACTTTCCGAAAACGCCGAGCCATGGCCCCATCCATTCGCCCTGGACGGACGGCAGCCAATTCGACTGGTAAGCCAGGGTCGCCGGCATGCGATCCAGGATCATGCCGAGCGACGACACCAGATTGCTTGCCGCCGCTTTGAAGAACAAAGGCTTGTCACTGGCGAGTAGCTGAAAGTCCAGCGTTTGCTGCGCGAGAACTTTCGCCATCGCCGGCGCGCCGGGGCAGCTTGATGTGAAAAGGACGTACTGGACCGATTGAAAAACGGCAAAGCCGACCACCAGCATGGTCCCGATCATCCAAGCCTTGCCCGCGTGTCGAAAAACCAGCCAGGCCGAAGCCAGCATGACCGGCGCGAAGAACAACGCCTTCGGATGCGCCAACAGGAATACAGACGTGATCAAGAAGAGCAACGCCGCCTTCAGGCTCTTCAACGGGACACCGTCGGACGATTCCACCTGCCAGAATAATGCCAGCATGCAACATGCAACGAGCGGGAGTACCAACAATTGCTCTGAGCGCGCCAAGACGAGCACGAATGGCAACACGCCAAGCATGTTGAGCGAGAGGATGAGCGATTGAAAACGACGCCTTGGCATCAAGCGCTGCGGATGCAGCCCCGCCCATGCCCACAGCAGAGACAACCAGCCCGCGCATATCGCTATGCCCCTGATCCGCAACCCCAACTCGCTGGTTCCCGAGTACAGGATGGCGTTGAAAACTGCACCCGGGTACCAGGAGACCGGAATGCTTGCCTCCAATGAACGACATTGGGGCAACAGATTCAGTAGCGCACCTCCTTCTATGAAGAAACGCGCATGCGCCATCTGAATGGCCACCTCGTCAGAGTAGATCGGGATCAACAGCCCAACGGCGAGAGTCACAACGGCTAGTGCCGGGATGGCAAGGGCCACCCAGCGGTTCAACCAAGTGCTGCAAGCCCGGCTCGCTACTGCCACCGGTTGTCGATCCAGTTTGCCGTCCCCAGGCCTTGGACCTTTCTATCCCAGGCCTCCAGGAGAAACCTCTCGAATTCCTTGCTGCTGGCCTCGCTCTCGACGTAGACCGATGATTTTTGCCTCAGCTCTGATGCCTTCTCATTTCTCCAGGTCGTGTCTGTCGCCAGTCTGAGTGCAATGTCCACGTAGTCCTGCTTGTCCCTGGCCGTGAGACCCGACACGCCGATGTATTCATAGATCGCCGCCGTCCAGCGACCGAACGGAATTTTCGAAGGAAGGGTCACAAGCGGAACGCCCAGCATCGCGCCATCAAAACTGGATGACATGCCACAGAGCGGGTAAGAATCGAGACAGCAATCCACGGATTGCAGCAGCAGATGCGCATCGTCCTTCTTAAGTGTCGACACAAAGACGACCCTGTCATAGCACGCGCCGAGTTTTTCACGCAGGCGGCTTCTCAGGGTTTTGGCGGGAGGGAACTCCCCGCGAAGAAGAACCAGAATGGCGTCCTTATCGCGCTCCAATATGTCGCGAAAGATTTCATCCATTTCCGGATGGATTTTGGGGGGCGTATTGGCACATAGGTAAATGTGTGCCTCAGGGCTTGCGTTAAGCAGCCTCTTTCTGGTCTGCGCGCGCATCTCCGCGCTGATAGCACCCTTGCTCTCAACATCCGGTTTTTCGATCCAATAAGGGGGATGTTCGAAGAACGAAACCGCAGTCCTGTAATAGGCGGCGGGATCTTCAGGTTCGGCCCGTCCCCAGGAGATGTAGTAATCGGAATTCGTCAGACCATCTGTCCAGTTCGGCTCCAGCAAGATCATGTGCAGCGTCGCAAGCTTGGCCATCATTGGATAGAAGCATGCCCCCATGGAAGGACCGGCCACGATGATGTCCAGTTCCTCGTTCTCAATCGTTTCGATTGCTGCATAGGTGTCGACATCGGAAAACTCGACCGTCTTTCCCGCACGCTCGATCCAGTTCTTCGCCGCTGGTGTCTGGCCGCGCTGGCCTGGGCGCAGGTAGACCGTATCGAAGAGATCCGGGTTCAGTTGCGGGAGCAAACCCGACATCATGGGCATTGAGTCGTGGACATTGAATCCGACACGGATTTTCCTCTGGTTCTTTGCAGCAGGAAGCAGGTTTCGGCCCACATGCGGTGCAACGTGATTCAGTCTCGGCCAAGTCTTAAATGCCAACTCTTCGAACGCAGCCATCGCCTCCCCGAAGAATTCCGGCTCGGCGCGGCAGAAGATCAACTGCCACGGCGTCCAGCCATTCGTCACGTCCACGATCGGATCCTTAAGCTCTACCGGACTCTCCGCCAGCGCCCGGCATGCAGCAATGAATTGCCGCGCCGTTTTACCGTGTTCCGTGGCGTAGCGAGGCACCATTGCAGGAGAGAGGTCATGCAAGATTCTCAGTGAGCGCTCATCGGGCTTGAACTGATCACCATCATTGCGATGTGAGTCAACGATCGCATTCAGCATTTCGCGGGTAAATTCGGAACCCAAATCAAGATAGCTGCTCAGGAATATCACCATCCTTGCCAGTTCCGTAGGCTGCCGATTTTCACGAAAATACGAAACGACGTGCTTCTTCAGACCGTCCACGACTCCCGCGTCGAGTTGTAATTCCAGATCCCTGGAGCAGGCAATGAAATCAAACGGAGCGCGCTTGCTGAAATCCTCGTAGAACTCCACCATCGATAGCGTGGTAGCTCCGATCTTTAAGTTCGAATTCACGTAACGGTCGTACTCCAGGCGGTTTGCGCATACCTGCCTGAATAGGGTCGACAGATTGGTGTCAGTCGGATATCTTTGCCGTCCCTGCTCAAGGGTGTCGGCGCACTCCGACGATTTTTCGAGCCTTAATAACGCCAAGGACGAATAGTAGTAGTCCTCGGCGGTCTCTAGGTTGCGGACCGAGAGCCGCTTGTACATGTCGGCAGCCTCGCTTTTGCGACCCAATTTCGTGAGTAAGTCCGCAACGCCCCAAAGCTCAGCTGCATTCGTTGAGGTTCTCAGAATTTTCGCGAAGTTTCGTTCTGCCAGTCCTACAAAACCATTCTTTGCACAGTACTCGATGAGGTTAATCTGAGACTGCGAGTCTGTGAACCTCTCGAATAGCAGTTCACAGACCTTTTCGTCGCTCTGTGCGTCCGGCGCCAGGAAACGACCCACGCGACTCACCGCGTGGATCTCAAGACATATGCGTGCGAAATGTTCGAGTAGGTGCTCGGCTCCATGAAAATTCCGAAGTCCCGCCTCCAACAGATCGGCCGCTTGTTCAAGATGCCCCAGTCTGTATGCGGCGAGGCCGGAGTACAGCGCACCCTGGACGTTGTCCGGCGAGCGCGCGGCCAGCCGTCGATAGATGATTTTGGCCTCGTCATTGCGCTGATTTAGCAGAAGCAAGTCAGCCAGCTGCCATGCAAATACCTCGTCGCTGCAATGCTCCCGAACGGACTCCAGCCTCGCGTCAGCAATTTCCATCAATCCGTGTTCGAAACAATATTCAATGAGCCGGAGTTGGACATGCGGGTCGGGAAACTGAATGAAGAGTGTTTCGCATACCGACGCCGGGCTCGCCGTCTCCGTGGAAAACCACTGGATCGCGTGATCCATCTGCCGCAGATCAGCACAGAGGCGCACGTAGTGCTCAATCAGACGCGGCAGGTCCGGGAACGTCTTTAAACCAGCTTCGAAGATCGCGATTGCTTCGGTTGGCCGTTGCAACCGCTGCTCGGACAACCCCGCGTAGAGATACGTCTCCGGACTTGAGAGCTTTCTGGTTGCGAGGCGGCGATAGATTGCCGTCGCCTGCAATTTATTTCCCGCAGCCTCGGCAAGATCGGCTTGCGCCCAAAGCTTTTCCGGTTCGACCGATGGCGAAAGCAATAGAAGTTCGGCCAGCTGAGACGGCGGCAGGCCGTGAGTGGAACTTTCCGCGATCGACTTGATTTTCTGTGCGGCAAGCTGTTCGAGACCTGCGGTGAGGCAAAGACCGATCAGCCAGATCTGTATCTGCGGATCCCTAAATCTCTCAAAAAGCGCTTCAAAAGCCTCCGCCTCGGACTTCGCGTTCGGCGCAGCAACTCGCATGACGCGTGCCAACTCGCCGAGTTGTGCGCAAATGAGCGCGAAGTGATCGACCAACTCTGCAGCATGCGGAAATTCGTGGATTCCAGCCTCCAACACGTCGGCAGCTCGATCGAGGTTCCCCAGCCGTTGTTCAGAGAGTCCCGAATGCAGAACGCCAAGAGGATTGGCTGCTGGGCGCGCAGCCAATTGCCGATAGATGGCGTTCGCTTCTTCCCTGCGCTCATGCAGCCACAGAGCATCCGCTAGCCTCCAAAGCAATAAGTTGTCATCGGAGTTCGTTGCGGATCTCCGAATGACGTGATCGATTTGCCCGATTTCGGCGCAGATGCCAACGTAGTGTTCGAGCAAAAGCGGCAGATTCGGAAATTTCTTCAGACCAGCTTCGATCTTGGCTATCGCTTGGCTCGGTCGACGCAGCCGTTGCTCGGAGAGGCCCGCATAGACATAAGCCTCCGGGCTTAAGAGTTCGACCCTCGCAAGACGGCGATATATCGCCTTCGCGTGCCACATATTTCCTCTGGCTTCGGCGCGACCAGCTTGCGTCCAAAGTTCTTGTGGCTCGCTGGAGCGTGAGAGCCACGGGCCCAACAACGCCCTCAATCTTGTAATAGTCATTTTTTATGCGAATTTTCGTCCGCGCGCTGACCCCGCAGCGCGACACCTAGCCCACGGCAACAAGCACCCGGCATCGAACGGTCGTCAAACAGTTCGATACGCAGGCGACTACTCGCCCGCGAAAGCGATTTCTCGTCCTGCCAGTCTCAATACTTCTTCCACACCACACGATTCACGTAGTCTACGTAGCTGTGGATGATCCGAAGCACCTTGTCCGACACGTTGGGCATGCTGTAGTCGGCCACCAAGCGCAAGGCGCGATCGGCGCCGCGCGGTTGCGATTTCAAGATAGCCAGCCCCTGGCGGACGCGCTCAGCGTCCAGCCCGACCATCATGACTGCAGCTTCTTCCATGCCCTCCGGTCGCTCGTGCGCCTCTCGCAAGTTGAGCGCAGGGAAATTGAGAATCGAGGATTCCTCGTTGATAGTGCCGCTGTCCGAAAGCACCGCCCGCGCGGACATCTGCAGCCTTACATAGTCATGGAAGCCAAGTGGCTTCAGAAGGCGAACCTGCGGGTGAAAGCTGGTCGAGGTGGCCTGGATCCGTTTCTGCGTCCGGGGGTGAGTGGAAACGATGACCGGCTCGTCGTGGTCTTCTGCGATTGCATTCAAGGCAGCGACAAGCTTTGCGAAGGATTGGTCAGACTCGATGTTCTCTTCGCGATGCGCGCTGACAACAAAGTACCTGCCTTCGCTCAAGTCGAGGCGCTTCAGTACATCAGACGCCTCGATGTCCGGCATGTAGTGATGCAGGACCTCATACATCGGGCTACCAGTCTTGATCACCTGGTCAGGCGGCAACCCCTCGCGAAGCAGGTAGTCGCGCGCGATCGTGCTGTAGGTGAGATTGATATCGGCCGTGTGGTCGACGATTCGGCGATTGATCTCTTCGGGCACCCTGAGGTCGAAGCATCGATTACCGGCCTCCATGTGGAAGATGGGAATCTTGCGCCGCTTGGCCGGGATCACTGCCAGGCAACTGTTGGTGTCTCCAAGCACCAGCATGGCCTCGGGCTCAACCTGCGCGAGAACTCGATCGACTTCGATGATGAGGTTGCCGATCGTGTGCGCGGCGCCGGTACTGCCGGTCGCACTGTTCAGGAAGTGGTCCGGCTTTCGCAGTTTCAGGTCATCGAAGAAGACCTGATTCAACTCGTAGTCGTAGTTCTGCCCCGTGTGAACCAGCACGTGCTCGCAGTGCTCGTCGAGTGCGGCAAATACGCGTGACAGGCGGATGATCTCGGGCCGCGTGCCGACCACCGACATGACTTTCAGTTTCTTCATTTTTTCAGAGTGGACAGGCGTATGTATCTGGCCGTGCGCGATCGAATATCTCGTTGGCCCACAGCATGACGACCATTTCGTCCTCGCCAATGTTCGTGATGTCGTGCGTCCAGCCTGGCGCAGTCTCGACGATCTCGGCCGCATCGCCGTTTGTGGTCATCTCATAGGTTTCGCCAGTCAACATGTGGCGAAACTTGAACCGGGCATGACCCTTGATGACGAGGAACTTCTCGGTCTTGCTGTGGTGATAGTGCCCCCCGCGGGTGACCCCGGGGTGTGCTGTGAAGTAGGAGAACTGTCCGCTGTCAGGCGTCCTGAGCATCTCCACGAATACGCCACGCGCGTCTCCATGCCGAGCGACGCTGTACTTGAACTCTTCCGTCGGAAGATAGCTGACGTAGGTGGCATAAAGGGCCCTCACTAATCCGGTCCCCACACGTTCCGTCAGCAGCGTCTTCCGACTTTCCTTGAAGCGCACGATCAGGTCCGCAACTTCGCCTACAGTGGTTGAGTATTGCGGTGTCATGACCGCAAAGCCATCGACACCCAAAGCAGCGTCGGCGCCTTCGAGCAGTTCGATAAAACGCGCCACCAAGTCGTCGATGTAGACAAGCGTCAGAGCGGCGGCTGGATCACGGACTTCGATCGGCAGGCCACGAGCAATGTTGTGACAGAAGGTTGCGACCGCAGAGTTGTAATTGGGACGACACCACTTGCCGAACAGGTTGGGCAGGCGGAAGACATGCGCAGGAACGCCATGGCTCCTGGCGACAGCGAAAACGGCCGCCTCTGCACCACGCTTGCTCTGCCCATACGGATTGTCCTGCTCGGCCTGAATCGAAGATGTCAGAACGACTGGAATCTTCTTTCCTGTCGACTCGATCTCCCCAACCAGTGCATTGCACAATGATTGGGTCAGCTCGAGATTGCCCACGGCAAAATCTTTCGGATCCTGAGGCCGATTCACGCCAGCAAGGTGAAACACAAAGTCCACCCCGCGCAGCAGTTCCGGCAACTGCGCCACGGTGTTGCGGGATTCGAAAGCGACGATCTCGACTCCCGCGCGCTCGGAAAGCGCCTGGCAAAGATTCTTGCCGACGAAACCGCCAGCACCGGTGATGAGGACCTTCACCGGCTCACCCTTCCAGCACGGCCGGCTCGCCGCGAGCGATCTTTCCCATGAAGTCAAGCTTCAGAAGCAGCTTCTTCATTCCCTCGACGTCCAGGCGCGTGGTGTTGTGCGAGTTGTATTCCTCACCGTGCAAAGCGCGCGTGATGCGACTCTCGCCTTCCTCGACAAACTTTGCGTAGTTCAGATCGCGTCCATCAGGCGGCACACGAAAATACTCGCCCAAGTCCACGGCGCATGCACGCTCCTCCTTGCTAAGAAGCGACTCGTAAAGCTTCTCGCCATGCCGGGAGCCGATGATGGCAATGGGATGGTCCTTCTTGCCCATCAGATCCAAAATGGCTCGGCTGAGCACTTCCATGGTCGCAGCAGGCGCCTTCTGGACGAAGATATCGCCGTTCTGCCCGTGCTCAAACGCGTAGAGGACCAGATCGACGGCGTCTTCCAGAGTCATCATGAATCGGGTCATCGTTGGATCGGTGATCGTGATCTGGTTGCCCTCGCTGACTTGCTGGACAAACAGCGGGATGACCGAACCTCGCGAGGCCATCACGTTGCCGTAGCGCGTGCCGCAAATGATGGTGCCGGTGCCCTCGAGGTTGCGGCTCGATGCAACCATGACTTTTTCCATCATGGCCTTGCTGATGCCCATGGCATTGATGGGGTAGACCGCCTTGTCGGTGCTCAGGCAGACCACCCGCTTCACGCCAGCAGCCACTGCGGTCTCAAGGACGTTCTCGGCGCCAAGCACGTTTGTACGAACGGCCTGCATCGGATGGAATTCGCAGGACGGCACCTGCTTCAGGGCCGCGGCATGGAACACGTAGTCGACGCCGCGCATGGCGCCGCCCACGCTATGTGCATCGCGAACGTCGCCAATGTAGAACTTGAGCTTCGCGTTGTTGTAACGCTTGCGCATATCGTCCTGCTTCTTCTCGTCGCGGCTGAATACCCGGATTTCCCGGATGTCCGTCTTGAGGAAGCGCTGGATGACGGCGTTTCCAAATGATCCGGTCCCGCCCGTTATTAGGAGTACCTTGTTGCTAAACCGCGTCTGCATTTGAATTTGGGCCCTGAGGGATGTTGAACAGGTCGGCTCGATCAGTAGGGATACGTCGAAGCCATGCTTGAGTCGCACCGCACTCTCCTCGCGCGGCCGACGGTGCACTTTATCTCAATCACTGGCCCTTTCTTTCACAATCGGCTCAGCCAATTGGCGCAGAGTCGACGTGGTCAATCAAGCGGCGCGACGCGCCATGGTCTGAACGACCCGCCGAACCTTCGGAATCCCTCGGCTTTGGCTCGGGGCTTTTTTCAATGGGTGCGGCGGTTAAAGTACGCCGCGCTTGAGCGGCGCGCGCATCCACTAGGACCCGAGATTCTTTCCAGCGAACACAGTCCCAATTACCGGCCCGACATCGACGGTCTGCGGGCGATCGCCATCCTGGCAGTCCTTGCCTTCCATGCGTTTCCGACCGCGCTGCCAGGTGGTTTCATCGGCGTCGACATCTTCTTCGTCATCTCGGGCTTTCTAATCACTTCGATCATCCTCCGGAGCCTTGACAGCGACGGGTTCAGCTACCGAGACTTCTACGCCAGGCGCGTCAAGCGGATTTTCCCGGCGCTCGCGCTGGTGCTGGTCGCGACATTCGCCGTCGGGTGGCATGTTCTGTCGCCAAGCGAGTTGGCGCAACTCGGCAAACACGCCGCGGCCGGTGCCGGCTTCGTGTCCAACTTCGCTTTCTGGAGCGAAGCTGGCTACTTCGATAGCGCAGCCGAGACCAAGCCACTGCTCCATCTATGGTCGCTCGCGATTGAGGAGCAGTTCTATTTGGTCTGGCCGCTCTTGCTGGGGCTTGCGTGGAACCGGAAGCGGCGAATCTTCGGTGTCGTCTTGGCAGTTGCGGCAGTGTCTTTCGCGATCAATGTCGCCATCGTCCAAAGCCACCAGACTGCCGCCTTCTACTCACCGGCTTCGCGCTTCTGGGAACTGATGGTGGGCGGGATGCTTGCCTGCTGGCGCCTGCGCGGGCCGCGCGCCCGATCGGCGGCGCTGTCACATGCGCAGTCCGCGGCCGGCCTCGCGCTCATCGTGCTGGGCCTCATCTTCATCCGCGGTGGTGCCGCGTTCCCGGGCTGGTGGGCGCTACTGCCGACGCTTGGCGCGTTTCTCTGCATCGCGGCCGGGCCGGCCGGCATCATGAATCGCTACCTGCTCGGCGCGCGGCCGATGGTGTGGATCGGGCTCATCAGCTACCCGCTCTACCTATGGCACTGGCCCCTGCTGGCCTACGCCCGAATTATCGATGTCGGAGGCGGCGAATGGACGGTACGCGCTGCTGCGCTCGTCCTGTCGTTCGTTCTTGCCTACATGACATTCAAGTTCCTGGAGTTTCCAATCCGGAAGCGAGCCTGGAACCGCGTCGCCGGCAGTGTGTTGGTGGTGCCGATGGTCGCCGTTTTCGCGTTCGGCCTCGGCACGTACATGGCCAATGGCTTCGGCTTCCGGTTGGAGGGCACGCCCCTCGCATTCGCAAGCCACGACTACGATTTCAAGACCGACAGCCGCTCAGGCGAATGCTGGGCGAGCAGCACCGATACACCCGACTCTTATGCAAAGTCCTGCGTCGATCCCAAGGACGGCTCTGGCAAGCCGCTGGTGATGGTCTGGGGGGACTCGCATGCTGGGCGTTTCGCCCCAGGATTGCGGCGCGAAGTCGCCGGCAAGGCAAGGCTCGCAGTGTTCGCGCGCGACAGTTGCCCTCCGATTGTGGAGTTCGCCTATCCCAGGTGTGTCGAGGCCAACTCGTATGTGCTCAGCCAGGTAATCAAGATAAAGCCTGACACAGTGGTCCTCTTCGGGCATTGGGCTTACTACCTAGCGTCCCCTTCAAAACTGTCCCTCCAGGATCTGCAGTCCACTGCAGCGCAACTCAAATTGGCAGGCGTTTCCCGAATCATTCTGATGGGACCTGCTCCTACCTGGACGGAGCCGCTTCCGAAGGTCCTGGTCAAGCTGCATCGCGACGGCGGCGCCATCCCTGTTCGAGCCACCTTCAAGTTGGCGGAGGCGACCGTGGAAGCAGATGAAACGATGGCTAGATTCGCTGCCAATGCTGGAGTCGAATACTTCTCGACGTTCAAGGCGATGTGCAATGAGGAAGGCTGCTTGACCTACACCGTCAACAGCCCAGAGGGCCTGACCACGTGGGACTACGGCCATCTCACAACATCAGGCGCCCAGTACGTGGCACGCCAGATGGGCAGTCTTGCAGTTTCAGCGCCATCACCCCGGCCTTGAGCTTTCCGTTCCCGGTTTTGATGGGCATTCATGTTTGGGCCGCGATAGCCTCGGCAAGCGCCTCCACGACGCGAACCTGCTTTTCCCGCGTCAGCCCCACCCACATCGGCAGACGGATCAGACACTCGGATTGGCGATTGGTCACATCGAGGCTCCCATGCGTTCTGCCATAGCGCCGTCCTGCGGGCGAAGAATGCAACGGAACGTAGTGAAAGACTGGCGAGATATCGGCTCGCCTGAACACATCGAGAACTTGCCGCCTGTCGATCCGGGGCGATAGGACGACGTAATACATGTGCGCGTTGTGCTGGCAGCTATCAGGAACCGTGGGCCGCCTGAGGGCGCCGTCCGATTCCAGTTTCTCGAGAAGTTCGTGATAGCAGTTCCACAAGCCCAAGCGTGCTTGCGTGATTTGCTCTGCGTGCTCGAACTGTGCCCACAAGAACGCTGCGACCAGCTCGCCGGGAAGAAATGAAGATCCGACTTCCTGCCACGTGTACTTGTCGACTTCGCCTTTGAAGAAGCGACTGCGATCAGTCCCTTTCTCCCGAATGATCTCAGCGCGAGCGCGCAAGGATGGATCGTTGATCAGCAACGCGCCCCCCTCGCCCGAGATCACGTTCTTCGTCTCATGGAAACTGTAGGCGCCAAGCTGCCCGATCCCGCCAAGAGCTCGACCCTTGTAAGTCGACATGACAGCCTGCGCTGCGTCCTCGACGACGAACAGCTGATGCCGTTCGGCAATGGCCATGATGGCGTCCATCTCGCAGGCGACGCCTGCATAGTGAACCACGGCAATACCTCGCGTGCGCGGCGTGATTGCTGCCTCGACCAGGGACTCGTCCAGATTCAGCGTATCCGGGCGAATGTCCACGAACACGGGCACGCCACCCCTGAGCACGAACGCGTTGGCCGTCGATACAAACGTGTAGGACGGCATGATGATCTCGTCCCCCGGTTGAATGTCCATCAGCAATGCGCTCATTTCCAGCGCAGCAGTGCAGGAGTGCGTGAGCAAGGCCTTGTGACTACCTGTTCGCTCTTCGAGCCAGCGATGGCACCTTGCGGTGAAAGGGCCATCGCCCGCCAGGCGTCCGTTGAAGTGTGCTTCGGCAATGTAGAAGAGTTCTTTGCCCGTCATGTGGGGCCAATTGAACGGGATTCGATCACTTTTCATTAGGGAGTCCCTTTCTTGCGACGACGAGCCTCGACCCGCCGACCGGGAAGTTCATGCCGACGCGGATCATGCCCCGTTCAAACGCGAGCATCTTCTCCAACGCGGTGTTTAGCCATGGAGGGATGTTGAATTCCGCCAACGGATCAAATTCTTGCCCCTCCGGCTTTCCGGCAAGTCGCGAAGCCATCAATGCCGGGAGGAGTGCCGTCACGAAAGACGTGCTTCTGAGCAGTTCCAGGCCAGCACCCTTGATCTTGCGATGTAACTCCGCGCTGCGGTACCGGCGCACATGGCAGGCATACGCGTCCGACTCACTCCACAACCAGGGATGCTGCGGAACGGTCAGGAGAAGGCAGCCGCCGGGCTTCAACGCAGCGTGCGCCTGCTCCAGTACGCGTTCGTCTTCCTCGATGTGCTCCAGCACGTCAAATGCGCCGACAACGTCGAACTCGTCTCGAAATGGAATCTCGCGCGCGTCCATCTGCATGAAGTCAGCGGAAGGCAATCGCTTGGCCGCGAAGCCCAAGCCAGCCACGAAGATCTCGCTTCCGCGAAGACTAGCTTGGGGATACGCTCCTGCAACCCCCGACAGCACATATGCTGTACCGCATCCAATTTCGAGGAGCGACTCGAAACCTCCGCAATATTTGCGTATGGCCCAGAGAATCAGCGCGTTCCTGGCACGAAACCAAAAATTCGAGTCCTCCAGCCGCGCCAGTTCGGCGTAGTAGTCGGCCTTGAATCCTCCGCCAGCCCATGCGCTATCGGGTGCGTAAGACGTGAAGCCATCGATCTGCACAGGGCTGTGACCACAGGCCGGACACTCAGCCCCTGAGCTGGCATAACCCGCATCGCACTGCAGACAGCGCTTCAATTTGCAGTCTCCCCAGGGTCTGATTCAGGAAAGACGAAATACTTGAACGACAAGAAAAGAAACCCCGCGACGACAAATATGGCAAAGGCCTGCGCGATCTGATGCGCATAGCCGAACCTGTCCACAAGCAGATACAGCAGGCATAAATTGATCAGATAACCCACACAATGTGCGAACACGTACCGAACGCCCACCGCCATGCCCTTCTCGTCATGTGCAAAGGTCAGCCTGCGGTTGCCCCAGAAGCCGATCGACGCACCAGCAAGGTAGAGCGCCGACATGGTGATCTTGGGTCCGGCGCCAAGATAGGTGATGAGCAAATAGACCAGGTAGCCTGCGAGATTGCTCAGCACACCCACGAACGCATAGCTCAGCAACTGAGCTGCCAAGGTCCGCCGCCGAGCCGGCGCCACTTCTTCAACCATGTGCGAGAACTGCAAGCCCGAAGCCCGTCTTGCCGTATCCGTTTCCGTTGTAGAGCATGTATCTCTCGCCATCATGGTCGAAGACGAATGGGTACTCGATCATTTCCGAATCCCATCCTTCTTCGGACACATCGATACCTGCGTCCCCGAGTTTGAGTTGCCAGTCGCTACCGTCGACGCTGAAGGCGTAGCCGATGCGATAGCTCTGACCCGCACCGCTGCGGTAGGAGAACCACATGTGAAGGCCCACGGAGTCCCGGACTACTGTGGGCCGAGAGAAGGCCTGCGCCGTGCCAACGGCGTAGGGCACCGCCGGGCCAAGTTTTTCCCAACGTTCGCCATCCTGCGATGAAGCACGATTGATCACGTGGATCATCTCCCCATTGCCTGCGTCCCATGTGAGTGTGGATCCGTACCACATGCTGTAGCCAGCGCGCGAGCCATCCTGCAGCACCCAGGGATACGAGAGACTGACGGGGTCAAGGGCATCCAGCGGCATGAACGCCCTGCCACCGTCCAACGAAAGGCCGAGATCGCCGTCAACACGAAGTCGACCGATTTCACCGCGCCAATGCGCATCTGCGGGATTCAGCCAGCCCATGAAGAGCATGTATCGCCCCGAGGGCGCGTCATAACAGTTGCCGATGCTCACGCCGTCCGCATAAAAACTGCCTTCGGGGCCGTGTTCGAAAACCGGCGCGTAATGCTCGTGCACAACTTCGCGCTTCACGATATCGATATCAACTGCCCCTACAGAAGAACGATTGCGCGCGTCTCTGCCGCTGTAGAACACGCGATAAACATTACCTTCGAGCAAGACTGGCAAGGGGTTGGCCGCGTGGGTCAACAACTTGGGATGACGTTGGTCACCGCTCGGACAGAATAGTTGGCCCAGCTTGATCCACGGCCTCGTCATATGCCTCGCACCCTGCTGCTGGGCACTCGCGACCGCTCCGTCGCGGCGCCGATGTACACACCTTCGGGCTCGGCGTCAGCTAGCAACAATGCGCCCGCACCGATCACACATCGGTCGCCGATCTTGATATGGTCCCTGAGCGTCGCGTTTACTCCGATAAAACACTGTTCCCCGATTTCGACGCCACCCGAGACGACCACGTGAGACGCAAGAAAGCTGTGGTCCTTGATTGTCGAGTGATGGCCAATGTGATTGCCGCTCCACAAGGTGACGTTGTTGCCGATCCGAACGAAGGGCTGGATTGTGTTGTCCTCGAAGATGAAGCAGTTCTCTCCGATGTGTCCGTCATTCAGCACAGTCGCCGCCGGGCTGACGAAGGTTGCGAGCCGATAGCCTCGCGCCTTGGCAGCCAGGTACTTCTCCTTGCGCACGGCGTTCAATTTGGAGTAGCTCAGCGCGACGAACATGTCGGTATCGCCAGGGGGAAAATGCTCGACGACATCTTCGAATGCGACGACCGGCGAACCGCAAAAGCTCGATCCTGAAAGGAAAGCCGCATCCACGGTGAAGCCCACCACCTCGTACTCCGACGCCGCGCTGAAATAGTAGTGCGCGAGTTGCGCAATGTCGCCAGCGCCAAAGATGACAAGACGCTTTCTCATGCCTGCTTCCTGACCAGAATCGTGAATTCGTAGAGGCCGTAGTCGTGATTCAGGGCCACGTTCTTCGAATAACGGCGCTTGCAAAGGTCGAAGAGGTGGCAAGGATCGGCGTAATGGAGATCGGGCCGCATGCGATCGACGTCGGAGTACGAAGTCAAGCAATTGAATGCGAAGCCAAGACGGCTGGTCCGATCCATTTGGTCCAGCGTCGCCTCCAGATACGCCTGCCACTCGGCATTCGTCCTGCCTAACCGGACATTGAAGATGCCGCTGGCGACGCCATAGTCGCTGATGCAATCCGGAACGCTCGACTTGATGAAGCGAGCGTTAGACCGTCCCTTGAATCGCTCCCGAGCAGCTTCGATCATGCTCTCGGAGATATCCGCGCCGACGTACGCGATGTCCGGCCGCTCCGAAGCTAGAAAATCGTAGAGCGCACCGTAGCCGCAACCCAGGTCATTGACCGAAATCGCTCCAGGGCGGTCGATGATCTTCGACAACTGCCTGAACCGAAGGATCTGCCCTTCCTCTCCGTTCCAGTCGACTCCACGCGGACTCTGTCCATGCGCAGCAAGCTTGTCAGAGTAGTAGGCTGCAATTTCCGCATGAATTCCCGCGGTGTTTTCTTCAGTCATTGCACCTGTCCATTTCCGGACTTGCTTCGAAGCGATAGCCTGACTGGTTTGAGCACTTCGCGATCATGGATTTCCCTCCAACTCCCGGTCTCCGCCGTAGACCTGCCGCACGATGGTGTATGGCCGCTGCTTGACTTCAGAGAAGATTTTCGCGATGTAGATGCCCTGCACGCCCATGAAAAAGATGATGAGGCCCGAGAAGAGCCAGATCGACGCGACGATCGACGTATAGCCGTCAGGCGGGGACGACGCCGAAAAATACCGCGACACCAGATAGAGGATGTACAGGATCGCCGACATGGAGGTCAGCAGTCCGGCGTAGAAGGTGAACACGAGAGGCAAGCTGCTGAACGACGTCACCGCGTTGACGAGGTGGCTGATCTTGCGCGACAGGGAATAGGTCGTCGGGCTGGTTGCGTGCTTGTTGACGGTCCGTTGCACCTGCTTGAAGCCAGTCACGACCCACAGCCCACCGATGTTGATTTCGCGCTCCTCATGCAGCAGCAGCGCGTCGACATACCGGCGGGTCATCAACCTGGCGGTCACGATGTTGTTGGGCTGAGCGATCCCGGTCAGCATGCGGAATAGCTTGTAGAAAATGCTGCCAGTCAGGCGCTCGAATGCCTGGCCTCTGCGTCTGCCTTGAACGCCATAGACCACATCGCTTGCCTCCTCGTCCATCGCGTGCGCGAAATCAAGAAGCCACTCTGGTTCTTCTTCGAGGTCGCTATCCACGAGAAACACACGTTGCCCCCTGGCGGCATTCAGGCCAGTCATCATGGCCTTGTGGTGCCCGAAATTACGTGAAAGGTCAACTACGACGAAATGTGTGTCCTCCGTTGCGATCTGAATCGCCAGGTCAAGACTTCGATCCGGCGAGCCGTCATTGACCAGGACAATCTCGTAATCGTCCCCCGCGATTTCGCGCGCCGCCTTGCTGGCGCGCTCACAAAATTCGACAACATGACGTTCCGATTGATAGAGCGTCGCGACGATCGAGAGCTTCATTCCTTCACATACCTCATGAAACTCGATGACTGAGCGCCGCAATTGAAAAGAAGATCCAGCACGGTCACTCCATGCGCGAAGTCTCCCCACAACTGCGGATACTCGCGATAGCCGCAATAGTCGAACCATCGAAGCGTAACGCCTCGCTTCGCGAAAACCGCCTCGTCCAAATAGCTCCTTGCGGCGGGGCCAGATACATATTCGTCTGCCCCGGCCTGCATACAAAGGTCCGCAATGCGCTCCGTTTGGCCCTCAGGCAAGACGTAGTCGGACGAACTGGAGATGCGCGTCGAAATACCGAGATAAGCACACACGGCTTCGATCAATTTTCGATTCAAAACTGACAAGTGCGTTGGCACGTTTGAGAGATAGATCGGCGCGAGCCAATCGGACACCTCGTCGAAATATGGCGCGCGGCGGTAATTCTGTTCGAAGGCCTTCCAATGCAATGCAGCCCAATCAACACCATCGATCTGGGTGTCTCTGATCTTCTGCGTGTATTTGCCTTTGACAGCGACTGGCACCGTCAACCACTTCACACCCTGGGGGGTCTTGATCTGATTGCGATTTCGCCAATCCCTGCGCGTGTACTGCATATCGTCGAAAAGCACGAACTCATCAACAGATGCTATAAGGTCGAAATACCCCTTCCAGGGAATGTAGTTGGATTGGACAATAGCAATTTTCTTCACGCGGCTGCTCAATCAAACACTTCGGCGGCTGTGAATGCGACAGCTGCAGCATCCTTTGCCGAGAGTTGAGGTTGGCCGCCGATGTCAGGCCAGTCGATGTTCAGCACGGGATCGTTCCACGCGATTGCGCGCTCGTGGGCCGGTGCGTAGTAGCTCGTCGTCTTGTATAGAAAGTCCGTGGACTCGCTAAGTACAAGAAAGCCGTGTGCGAGTCCCGCCGGCACCCATACCTGCTTCTGATTTTCCTCGCTGAGCTCGACCCCCACCCAGGCCCCGAAAGTAGGCGAGGACTTGCGAATATCCACCGCGACATCGAACACCGCTCCGCGCGCAACCCGCACCAGCTTTCCCTGGGGCTGCTGAATCTGGTAGTGCAGTCCGCGCAACACGCCTTTCGTTGACCGCGAATGGTTGTCCTGCACAAACTCGACGTGCTCTCCAACGGCTTCATCAAAAGCCTTTTGATTGAAGCTTTCAAGGAAGAATCCGCGCGTGTCACCGAAGACCTTCGGCTCGATGATCAGTACATCCGGAATTGACGTTGCGGTCACTTTCATGAACGGACCTCTTCGGCCAGCAGGTGGCTGAGGTACTTGCCATAGCCACTCTTTTCCAGGGGTGCGGCCAACTTGGCAAGTTGATCCCGGTCGATGAACCCATGCCGCCAGGCCACCTCTTCCGGGCACGCAATCTTCAACCCCTGCCGATGCTCCAGTGTCGCAATGAACTGCCCGGCTTCCATCAAGCTGTCGTGAGTTCCCGTATCAAGCCACGCATACCCACGCTGCATGATCTGCACATTCAGAGTTCCACGGTCAAGATACGCCTGGTTCACAGCCGTAATCTCAAGCTCGCCCCGCGCGCTCGGCTTCACCGCCTTGGCGATTTCTACAACGTTGTTGTCGTAGAAATAGAGTCCGGTCACTGCATAGCTGCTCTTCGGCTTGACCGGCTTTTCCTCGATGCTGCTTGCCTTGCCGCTGCCATCGAACGCCACCACACCATAGCGCTCCGGGTCTTGCACGTGATAGGCGAACACGGTCGCACCCTCGTGCTTGGCATCGGCGTCGGCAAGAAGAGTTCCGAAGTCGTGGCCGTAGAAGATGTTGTCGCCCAACACCAGCGCGCTCGGCGAATTGCCGACGAACTTGTCGCCAATGATGAAGGCCTGGGCGAGTCCGTCCGGACTGGGCTGCACCGCGTACTGCAGATTGATGCCCCACTGGCTGCCGTCGCCCAGCAACTGCTGAAAGCGCGGCGTGTCCTGCGGCGTGCTGATGATAAGAATGTCGCGCATGCCGCCGAGCATCAACGTGCTCAGCGGGTAATAGATCATCGGCTTGTCATAGACCGGCAGCAGCTGCTTGCTGATGGCCAGCGTGGCGGGATGCAGCCGGGTGCCCGATCCGCCGGCGAGGATGATGCCTTTGCGTTGCGTCATGTGTGTTCGTTCTTCTCTGTTCGCGGTCAAAGCGTTTCGCGCAGCATGCGCGCAACGCCGGCTTGCCAATCTGGCAGCTTGAGACCAAAGGTCGACTGGAGCTTTCGCGTGTCCAGGCGTGAATTGTGCGGACGCCTCGCCGGTGTCGGAAATGCACTGGTGGGCACTGGGTCGACGGCGTCCGGCGAAGCCTTGAGTTCGACGCCTGCGGCCAATGCCTGCTCGAGCACAAAGCGCGCATAGCCGTGCCATGTCGTCTCGCCGCCAGCCACCAAGTGATAAAGCCCGGCCTTGCCAGGATCACGCAAGGTATCTCGGATCGCGTGGGCGGTCACGTCGGCGAGCAATTCGGCGCCGGTCGGGGCGCCGAACTGGTCGTCGATCAAGGTCAAACGATCGCGCTCCTTGGCCAAGCGCAGCATGGTTTTGGCAAAGTTGCCGCCGCGTGCCGCATAGACCCAGCTTGTCCGAAAGATCAGGTGACGCGCGCAATTGGCGGCCACCAGTTGCTCTCCCTCGAGCTTGGTGCGCCCATACACGCTGAGTGGGCCGGTCGCGTCAGTTTCCTTCCACGGGGTGCTTCCGCTCCCGTCGAAGACGTAGTCGGTGGAGTAGTGGACCATCAGCGCGCCGATCTGCTGCGCTGCTTCGGCGACGATCCCGGGCGAAGTCGCGTTGAGCTTGCGCGCGAATTCGACTTCGGTTTCCGCCTTGTCGACGGCCGTGTGAGCCGCCGCATTGACGATGACGTCCGGCCTCACGGTCAAGACTGTCTCGGCGAGCTCTTCGGGCCTGCTGAAATCCGCGCGCAATTCCGTGCTGTCGAAGTCGAGCGCCACCAGCTCACCGAGGGGCGCAAGGCTGCGCTGCAGCTCCCATCCGACCTGCCCGCCTTTGCCGAGCAGCAGCAGTTTCATGCTGCCGCCTTCGCAGGCGCGCCGGCATATTGCTTTTGCACCCACTCGCGGTATGCCCCGCTTTGCACGTTGCGCACCCACTCGCCGTTGTCCAGGTACCACTCGACGGTCTTGCGGATGCCGGTGTCGAAGGTTTCGGCGGGCTTCCAGCCCAATTCACGTTCGAGCTTGCGCGCATCGATGGCGTAGCGGCGGTCGTGACCCGGACGGTCGGTGACGTAGGTGATCTGCTCCCGATAGCTCCTGCCGTCGGCACGTGGACGCAGTTCGTCGAGTAACGCGCAGATGGTATTGACGATCTCGATGTTCGGCTTCTCGTTCCAGCCGCCGACGTTGTAGGTTTCAGCGAGCCTGCCGGCTTCGAGCACGCGCCGGATCGCGCTGCAATGATCCTTGACGTAAAGCCAGTCGCGCACCTGCATGCCGTCCCCATAGACAGGCAGCGGCTTGCCGGCCAACGCGTTCACGATCATCAGGGGGATGAGCTTCTCGGGGAAATGGAAAGGCCCGTAGTTGTTCGAGCAGTTGGTCGTCAACACCGGCAAGCCGTAAGTGTGATGCCAGGCCCGCACGAGATGATCGCTGGCCGCCTTGCTCGCCGAATAGGGGCTGTTGGGCTCGTACTTGTTCTCTTCGGTGAAGGCCGGGTCTGTCGCCGAAAGCGAGCCGTAGACCTCGTCAGTCGATACGTGCAGAAAGCGGAAAGCCGATTTCTGATCTGTAGGGAGCGCATTCCAATAGCCCCGAACCGATTCGAGCAACCGAAAAGTGCCGAGAACGTTGGTCTGCACGAAGTCTTCGGGGCCGTGGATCGAGCGGTCCACATGCGACTCCGCCGCGAAATTGATCACCGCGCGCGGCTTGTGTTCGGTCAGCAGCCGATCGACCAGCGCGCTATCGCCGATGTCGCCTTGCACGAAAACGTGGTTCGGATTGCCTTTTAGCGACGCCAGCGTCTCGAGATTGCCGGCATAGGTGAGCTTGTCGAGATTCAGGACCGCTTCGTTGCCCTGGGCAATCCAGTCGAGCACGAAATTGGCGCCAATGAAACCGGCGCCGCCGGTAACCAGGATCATGAGGTCCCCCGATAGTGACAAACTTGAAAAAAGGCCGCTGGGGCCGGCAACCGCGGATTATCCCATCGGGAAACGCCCCCGTCGCGGCTCCCTCTCCAGCCAAAGGCGTGTTGCCGTTGCGGCACAATGGCGACCTTCTTTCGCCAGTGTCGGCACGTGCCGATCGGCGGCCTTTCCGAGGGCATCGTCAGCGCCTCCCGAGCATCGGATCACGGGCAGCGGCTTTCGATCGATGTCTCTGTCTTCTAAAAACAATGAGCGCCATTCCTTCCGCATTTGCAGTGGTTACGCCTGTCTTCGA
Source organism: Variovorax sp. 10N420 (assembly GCF_056394705.1). NCBI lineage: Bacteria > Pseudomonadati > Pseudomonadota > Betaproteobacteria > Burkholderiales > Comamonadaceae > Variovorax > Variovorax sp. 10N420. The sequence continues at coordinate 304,444 of NZ_JBFTIJ010000003.1, forward strand.
GGACGCCGAGGCTTCAACCCGCTTGTTCCAGGAGCTGTCTTCCATCTTCGGCAACAAGGTGCACGTCGTGGCCGTGGATGACGGATCAGTGCGCCAGCCGGTCGACATTGCTTGGATGAATGCGGCCGGCCTCCAGGGAACAGTGATTCGCCTGCGCCGCAACGTAGGGCACCAGCGCGCCATCGCAGTCGGACTGAGCTACGTCGCGGACCACATGGCCGCGGTCCCAGTGGTCGTCATGGACTCGGACGGTGAGGACGTCCCCGCCTCCATATCCGAACTGCTTCGGAATCTCGACGCATCCGAAGTGGACGTGGTCGTTGCCCAACGCAAGAACCGCGTCGAAAGCCTGCGGTTCAAGGCTTTTTATGTGGTCTACAAGGGGTTGTTCAAGCTGTTGACCGGGCGTCAGATCAGCTTCGGCAACTTCATGGCGCTCAAACCCGCCGCCGTCAAACGGCTCGCGGCAATGCAAGAGCTTTGGACCCATGTGGCGAGCTGCGTGCTGAGTTCACGCCTTCGGGTGGTTACCTGCGCGCTGGATCGCGGCGCGCGATACGCCGGCAAGAGCAAGATGAATTTCGTCGGACTGGCGTTGCATGGCTTTCGAGGCGTCATGGTGTTTGCCGAAGATGTGCTCGTGAGGGTCGGCATCGCTTCCGCGCTGATGGGCACGTTTGCGGTCATCGCCGGCGTGGCCTCGGTCGTGCTGAAACTGTCGGGTTTTGCGACGCCGGGCTGGTTTTCCGTTGCGCTGGGAATTTTGCTGTTGGTTTTTCTGCAGACCGGCTCTCTTGCACTGATCAGTCTGATGCTCACAGGCGTCAGCAAGTCGGGCGCACCAGCGCAAGCCGCGTATGAATTGTTCGTAGAGTCCGTCGAACATACGGATAGCGTGCCGGCATGATCCTGAGGCAAAAGCCCATCGCTCCCCAAGTCGCGGAACTCGGCCGCTTCGTGGTGAACGGCGTGCTCGCCACGGCCATTCACTATGGCGTCCTGACGTTCAATCTCAAGGTGCTCGGCGTTCCGTCGGCGGGCGTGGCGAACTTCATCGCCGCCTGGTTTGGCATCACAGCTTCTTTCATCGGAAGCCGCTTTTTTGTCTTTCGGCGAAAAGAGGCGCCGCTCCTGCAGCAGGCGGCGAAGTTCCTTGCGCTCTATGCGTCCATTGCATGCCTGCATGGATTGCTGCTTTTCGTTTGGACCGACACCTTCCACCTCGACTACACCGCAGGTTTCGCCATTGCGACAGTCCTGCAGACCGCATTGAGTTACCTCGGCAACAAGTTGCTGGTTTTTTCCGCTTCATGAAGACAATCAGATTTCTCGCGGCCTCCACGCTCTTCGTCGTGCTCGCATGCCTCATTTATTGGGCGCATATCGCATTCTTTCGCGTCAATGTGGTTTTCTATAGCGCCATCATGGATGGCGTTCTGGCGGCCTTCATCACGGCCGTTCTGGTCTGGCGGCTTCGCACTTTCGACATCTTCAATGGATTCGAAAAGGGTCAGATGCTGATCATCTGGCTGTTGACGGCGTATGCGCTCGCCATCTCAGTGCCCGCCGTGCTCGACCGTTCTTTGTCTTTCTACATTCTGGAAAAGCTTCAGCAGCGCGGCGGCGGCATTCAGCAAGCTCGGTTCGCAGAGGTGTTCACGCAGGAATACGTCAAGGAGCATCGTCTCGTCGATGTGCGCCTGACGGAGCAGATGGAGTCGGGCACCATCGAAATAGACAATGGATGCGTCCACCTTACGGCCAAAGGAAACCGGCTCGCGACATTCAGCCGGTTCTTCCGGACCCACCTGCTGCCCAAGCAACGGCTATTGATGGGTAAGTACAGCGATGACCTGACGGACCCGTTCCGTCATAGTGCGGCTCAGGTCGACTACCTGTGCAAATGAGTCGGCTGCACAAGGAGGCCCCGGCTGCGAGCACTCATCGGGCCTTCCCCTTTGTCTTGTTGCTTGTCGGCATCTTCTGCTACATCGTCCGCGCAACAGATTGGTTCAGGGCCGTACCGGGAGACTTGGGGGACGCGCGATTCAATAGCGTGATCCTCGAACACCTGTTCCAGTGGATTCGCGGCGACGCTCCATCGCTCTGGACGCCAAGCTTTTTCTTTCCGGCACGAGGCACGCTGGCCTTCAGCGACAACCATTTCGGATCGGGCCCGGTCTACGTTCTATTTCGCAGCATAGGCATGAGCAGAGAACTGGCGTTCGACGCCTGGTTCGCGACCGGATGCTTGCTGAATTTCGCCGCGATGTACGCTGCAATGAGGCGGCTGCAATTCAACGCCTTTGCGGCTTCGGTAGCGGCATTCATCTTCACGTTCTCGTTGCCTGCACTGGCGCAGGAGGGCCATGCGCAACTGACGTACCGCTTTGCGCTGCCGATGGCCTACGTGGCCTTTCTCCAGTTTGCCGAGACGCGGCGTCTGCAAGAACTAGCCCGAGTGGCAGCATGGGGCGCGCTTCAGTTTTTCTGTTCCATTTATCTCGGCGTATTCACGGTTTATCTTATCGCGGCCACTGCCGTGGCGATGACGGTGCCCGGCCTGCGTCCTGTTCGAACCACGACGGCGAACGAAACCACGGGCAAAAGGGGTTGGGTTGTCCCGACGTTCGTCATCCTTGCCTGCGGAGTCGCAACCGCCGCGCTCCTGCTCAAGTACCACTCGATCAGCCGCTCCTATGGATTTGCTCGAGCAGCTTCGGAAATTCTGGTGATGCTGCCGCGGCCGCAGAGCTACCTTCTTGCCGACAGTTCCACCGCATATCCTTGGCTGCGAACGCTGGGATCGCAGATCCCTGTCAGACATGAGCACCAGATGTTTCCGGGCTTGGTTCCTGTCATCCTGAGTCTGTGTGCATTGCTGGCGGCAGGCTTTTCAAGCAATGCGCACAGGCGACAACTTCTCGGTCGCTCGTTGGTGGCCTTGGCTCTCTTGGTTGCAATGACGCTGTACGTGGGCGACAGGTCCATTTACCAGCTATTGATGAACCTGCCCGGCGTCTCTTCGATCCGGGCAGTCAGTCGCGTAATCCTCGTCATGATGCTGCCGGTGGCGATCATGGCCGCCATAGGCGTCGAGAGTTTGCAGCGGGTTCGGCCCGCGAAGTGGATTGCACCCATTGCGATCGTTGTTGCGCTGGCGTTGGAGTTGCTGGCATATCAAACCGGCAGCACCCCTTTCGCGGCCTGGCGAAGCCGTCTTGAACCACTGTCAGCGGCCCTGGAGAGAGCGCCACGATCAGCTGACCCAGTCTTGTATGTCACGGGTCGCGCGCAGGAGCCCTTTTTCCTGACCGAACTGGACGGCATGGTCTTCGCACAGGACCAAAAGCTTCCGACGCTGAACGGCTATTCCGGAAATGCGCCTCCAAACTACATTCCGCCCTTTCCATGCACGCCTCCGGCTGCTCGCATCTATGCATTGGCGGGATCCGTCCTTGCAAGAGCCGGGCACACACATGAGGAAGTCCTTTCGCGTGCGCAATGGATCCAGCTTGAACCATGTCCAAGCCAGCACGTCGCCACTGACGCAGCGCCAGCGCCGCCCGATGAAGTTCAAGCGCAAAACATCAAGCTCAATGCGACCATGACCGGGGCCGGTCCGAATGAACTGCGCGTGTTGCTCCGGATTCGCAATGAAGGGTCGTCGACACTGCACACCCTGTCGCAAGTGGGCCATCCGTTGCGTGTGACCTGGCGGTTCGTGCGTTCGCCCGCCACCCCCGACCTGTCCAACCCACCGTGGGATGGTCGACATGACGCATATCTTTCGATCCCGCCTGGCGGTGAAGAAGAGATTCCGCTCGTGCTCCAGGAGCCCGCCAGTCCAGGTCCATACGAACTCCAGTTTTCACTTGTCGCGGAAGGTCACGAGTGGCTGCACAACCTCAAGATGCCGATCGCGCGCATACCGACTGAATATTTCGGCGCCTCACGAGGCGGCGAAGTGAAGTCGCAGTAATCGTTCCAGCCGATGGGCATGCGGCCCTAAAAACCCGCCGCAGAGTGACCTACAGTCACCCCACCAACCCCGGAGATCAGCCCATGGACAAGCCACCGCCGCACAACGAAGAAGCAGCATCCGCAGCCACCGACCGCATCAAAGACTCCGCCCAGCAAATCTGGCTCGCCGGCCTCGGTGCCTTCGCCAAGATGCAGCAGGAAGGCAGCAAGGCCTTCGAGGCGCTGGTCAAGGACGGCGCCGGCGTGCAGAAGAAAACCCAGCAAGCCGCCGAAGAAACCCTCGCCCAGGCCCAAGCCCGAATGGCAGGTTTCGCCAGTGAGTTCGGCACGCGAGCCGCAGGCGGATGGGGCAAGCTCGAGAACATCTTCGAAGACCGCGTCGCGCGCGCCCTCGAAAAGCTCGGCGTTCCATCGGCCCAGCAAGTACAAGCCCTGCAGGCCCGCATTGAAGCCCTCGAAGCCGAATTGCGCCGCAAGGAAAGCACCAGCGCCCCCGCGCATGCTGCACTGCGGAAAACCGCCGCACGCAAAACACCCGAAGCCATCAAGCCTTTGCATCGACGCAAGCCGAGCGGCGACTGACAAGCTTCCTTCCTGTCGCGCGTCAGACAGCACTCGAAGTCCTCCGCCGCCAAAACTTGCGCTAGAGTGTCCCCAAGAGACAAACCGGGGGCTACGACATGGCCAAGAAGGCGCCACGCCGCACTGCGCAACGCATCCTGGAAGCCGCACTTGACCTGTTCAATCGGTTCGGGGAGCCGAACGTCTCGACAACGCTCGTTGCCGGCGAGCTCAACATCAGCCCGGGCAATCTCTACTACCACTACCCCGCAAAGGATGAGCTGATCAATCGGCTCTACGAGGGCTACGAGACGGAGCTCACTGAGCTGCTGCACGCGAGCCAGGGCGTTCACGACGTCGAAGATGCGTGGTTCTTCATGCACAGCCTGTTCGAACTGATCTGGCGCTATCGCTTTCTCTACCGCGATCTGAACGATCTGCTGAGCAAGAACCGCCACTTGGAAACGCAGTTCCAGCTGGTGCTCAAGAACAAGGCGCGCGCCATTCGCAGCCTTCTCGCCGGGCTCAGCGATGCCGGGCATCTCGACATCGATCCGCGCGAGGTCGACACGCTCGCGCAGAGCATGGTGGTGGTGCTGACCTACTGGCTCAGCTATGAATACGTGCGCAATCCTCGCCAGGCGCTGGAGCCGGCTCATGCGCAGGGCGCGCTTCTGCGCGGCGCGCACCACACGCTGCACCTTCTGGCGCCCTATCTGGCCCCGGAGCAACGGAGGCATTTGCTGACACTTAGCAGTGCCTATTCGGGCGAAGATCAACCTGCAACGGTCTGAACCCCAACGGTCTGAACTCGATTTCTTTCCGAATGACCCAGCCAGACCTCCAACCCCTCCCGCGGCTGTCGACTGGCAACGCGCCGACCATAGGGCCATGGACGCGCATACCGTACGGGGACACGCCTCGCTTCGACGCGTCGAATCTGGCAGAGCACTGGGAGCGTCTGCATATCGGACAGGGTCTGCAGCCACCCACGGGGGCGCTGGCGGAGGCTTGGGCGCTCTATCACAGCGGGGAGTTCGAGCGGGCAGTCGAAGCGGCCCTGAAGCTCGGGCGCGAAGGTTCGTGCCTCGCCAATCAAGCCACGGCGGTCTATGCCAACTACCTGGAGCCGCGCGAAGCCGTTCGCCTGGCCTTGTTCAGGCAGGTTACGGAACGCGCCACCGCACAGGTTTCCACGGAGCCGAACAATTGCCAGGCACTCTTCTGGCAAGCCTATTCGCTGGGCCGCTACAGCCAGGGCATCAGCGTGGCGCGAGCCTTGGCGCAGGGTCTCGGGTCGAAGGTCAAAGGCGCTCTCGAGCGGGTGATCGAGCTGCAGCCGAGCTACCCGGAAGCCTATGTCGCGCTGGCCGCATTCCATGCCGAGGTCATCGACAAGGTCGGCGCGCTTGTCGGCCGGATGACCTATGGGGTGCGTGCGGAAACGGCGATCCAACTGTTCGAGCGCGGATTGCAGATCAACCCGCATTCCGCCAGCGCGCTCATGGAGTACGCGCGCGGACTGCTGATGCTGTACGGCGATACGCGCATGGCCGAAGCGACGCGGCTCTATGAAAAGGCCGCCGGCCTGGAGCCCGCGGACGCCCGCGAAAGGCTTGATATCGAACTCGCGCGGGCGGGCCTTGCAGACTGACGGATAAGGTCAGACTGGGACGGCTGTTCACCTAGAATTCATCCCCCTGAGGCACCTTCGGGGGTTGACTTCGGCCGCCCCGTCGAGGACCGCCGCTACCCACTTGCTCCTGGACTTTTCCGCCCGCCAAGTTTGATGAAGATGACTGCCAATCAGCGTTACGGCGCGCCCGACGCCGACGCTGACGCCCGGCTCGCCCCTTCCGCCAGCACGCCTTCCCGCAGCGCCACGTCATGGACCGTCATGAGCGTGATGTTGTTGCTTGCGGCGCTGTTTCTCATCTGGTTCATCAGCCTCGGAACACGTTCCCTGATCACCCCCGACGAAGGCCGCTACGCCACGCTGGCGCTCGAAATGGCGCGCACCGGCGACTGGGTGACGCCACGGCTGAACGGCCTTCTGTATTTCGAGAAGCCGGTATTTCAATACTGGGTGGGCGCGCTGGCGTTCCTGGCTTTGGGTGTCTCCGATTTCACAGCGCGCCTGTGGCCGGGGGTCGCCGGCTTCCTGACGGTGTTGGCCGTCGGCTTCACGGCCGGCCGGCTGTGGGGCCGCGAAACCGGCATCCGCACGCTCGCCATTGCCGCATCGATGACCTGGATCGCCGGCAACAGCCACTTCCTCACGCTGGACGCCGGACTGACGCTGTTTCTCACGCTGGCGCTCTGCGGCGTGCTGCTGGCCAACGACAGCGCCACTACGGATGCACGCGCACGCCGCGGCTGGATCTGGCTCGCATGGGCGGCGATGGCCGGGGCGGTGTTGAGCAAGGGCCTCGTGGGCATTGCCATCCCTGGGGCCGTGCTGGTCTTCGTCAGCATCTGGCGACGCACCACCCGCTTGTGGCGCGGCATGCATTGGGTGTCAGGGCTGTTGATCCTCTTCGCGCTTGCGGCGCCGTGGTTCGTGCTGGTGTCGGCGCGCAATCCTGTCTTCGCGCAGTTCTTCTTCATCCACGAACACTTGCAGCGCTATCTGTCCAACGTGCACCAACGGGAGGGTGCATGGTGGTATTACGTTCCGATCCTCCTGGGGGGAATGCTTCCCTGGACCGGGGCACTGCCGTGGCTGTTCCGCAAGGGCACTGCGGACGGCGGTCGGCCGCCGATTGCCGCCCGCGACATCCTGCTGGTCTGGTGCGTCTTCATCTTCCTGTTCTTCTCGGCTTCGGGCTCCAAGCTTCCGTCGTACATCCTTCCGATGTTCCCGGCGCTGGCGATGCTGGTCGCTTTGCAACTGCGCAATGCCTCGGCTTCCGTCCTGCGCTGGCATCTGCTCCTGCCGGTTCTTGCCTGGGTGCTGGTGTTCGTCCTTTCGACCCAGGTGGACCGCTTCGCCTCGCTCACCACGCCGGCCGAGATGCTCGCGCCGATCGCCGTGGCCATCCGGGTCGGCGGCGCCGTTTTCCTGGTGGGCGCCGCCTTCGCATGGTGGTTGCTGGGCCGGCGCAAGGTCACGGCGGCCGTGCTGAGCCTCGCGTTCTGCCATCTGATCGGGACCCTGGTGGTCCTGCAATCGCACAACACCTATGGGCAGCTCAAGAGCGCCGCGACATTCGCGCCCATCCTGCAGCGCGAGATCACGGCCGATACGCCGGTCTTCTCCGTTCGCACCTATGACCAGACGCTGCCCTTCTATCTCGGCCGCCCGGTAACCCTGGTCGAATACATTGACGAATTCGCGCTCGGCGAAATCGAAGAACCGAATCGCTGGATCAAGACCCTGGATGAATTCGTGACGCGCTGGCAATCGCTGCCCCAGGCGGCGGCCTACATGGGCCGCGATACGTGGATGGAACTCCAGCAGCGGGGGCTGCCAATGCGCATCGTGTATGAAGACCAGCGACGCGTGGTCGTTACCAGGAAGTAAATGAAAGCACTCGATTTCCTGTGGGTCCTGTCGGGCGTGCTGCTCAACGCTGTCGCGCAGCTTCTGCTCAAGGCCGGCGCCAACAGTGCAGGCGAGATATCGATGTCGGCCGGCGCACCCGCGCTTTTCCGCACGGCGCTCGGCCTGGCCCATCATCCCGGCATCCTCGGCGGTCTGGCCTGCTATGCCGTCAGCGTGGTCGTCTGGATCATCGCGCTGTCGCGCGTCGAGGTGAGCATCGCGTACCCTATGCTTTCCATCGGCTATGTCGTGAATGCCATGCTTGCCTGGTGGCTTTTCGGCGAAGACGTCAATCTGCAGCGCTGGCTGGGCATCGGTGTGATCATCGTTGGCGTGATCCTGGTGGCCCGCAGCGGGAGTACCGCATGAGTTCCCTACCGTTTCTCCCTTTCACGCGTCCGTCGATCGACGAACGCACTATCGCCGAAGTCGGCGACGTGCTGCGCTCGGGCTGGATCACGACCGGCCCCAAGTGCCAGGCGCTCGAAGCAGCGCTGTCGCAGCGCATGGGCGGCCGCCCCGTCCGGCTGGTCAGTTCGGCCACGGCCTCTCTGGAGCTCGGCCTGCGGCTGTGCGACATCGGCCCTGGCGACGAGGTCATCACCACACCGATGAGCTGGGTCGCGACGGCCAACGTGATCCTGGCCGTCGGTGCCACGCCGGTCTTCGTGGATGCCGATGCGAACACCCGCAACATCGATCTCGACCTGATGGAGCGCGCCATCACGCCGCGCACCCGGGCACTGATGCCGGTCGACCTCGCCGGCTTGCCGGTCGACCGCGACCGGCTCAACGCGATCGCGCAAAAGCACAAGCTGCGCGTGGTCGAAGACGCGGCGCAATCCTTCGGCTCGCACTGGGGCGACCGCGAAATCGGCAGCTTCGGCGATCTGGTGTCGTTCAGCTTTCACGCCAACAAGAACCTGACGACCACCGAAGGCGGCTGCCTGGTCGTCAACAACGAAGACGAGGCACGTCGCTTCGAAAAACTCCGCCTTCAGGGCGTGACGCGTCTCCCGGACGGCGGTATGGACGTCGAGGCCTGGGGCAGCAAGGCCAATCTCACTGACGTGGCCGCCGCCATCGGGCTCGGGCAGCTTCGACAGGTGGACGAATTCAACGTCCGCCGGCGGCAACTGGCCGAGCGCTATCTCGCGCGCTGGGACACCACGCTCGGCTTCGAACTGCCCCCCGCCGACCTGACGCGGCAAGGCAACTGGCACATGTTCCAGCCGCTGCTTCCGCGGGAGCTCGCGCCGCGCCGGGGCGATTTCATCGCCGCGATGCGGGAGCAAGGCATTGGTGTCGGCGTGCACTACCCTGCCATGCACCTCTTCACCATGTTCCGCAAGCGCGGCCATGCGCCGGGCGACTTCCCCGTGTCCGAGGACATCGGCGCGCGCACGATCACGCTCCCGTTGTTCCCGGCCATGGCCGACGCCGACGTGGACCGCGTCTGTGATGCCGTCGCCAGGGTGATGGCCAAGTTGCGCTGACATGGACGCCACGCAAATGAACGACGCCGCCACGTCCACCATCACGCAACCGCCGTTTCTGGCTGAGCGGCCGACGGTGAGCGTCGTGATCCCGGTCTACAACGAAGAGGCCGGCCTTGCCGCGCTGTTCGAGCGGCTCTATCCCGCGCTCGACGCACTGGCGATCGCCTATGAGATCGTTTTCATCGACGACGGCAGCCGCGATCGCTCGGCCTCCTTGCTTGCGGCGCAGTTCGAGTTGCGGCCGGACGTCACGCGTGTGATCCTGCTGAACGGCAACTTCGGGCAGCACCGCGCGATCCTCGCGGGCTTCGAGCATTGCCGCGGCGAGCGCATCGTCACGCTCGATGCCGACCTGCAGAACCCGCCCGAGGACATCCGGCTTCTGCTCGATGCGATGGATGAGGGCTCCGACTACGTTGGCTCGATCCGGCAAGACCGTCAGGACGTCGCATGGCGCCGCTGGGCCTCGCGCGCAATGAACCGGCTGCGCCACCGTCTCACCGGCATCGCGATGACCGACCACGGGTCGATGATGCGGTCGTACAGCCGCGACGTCGTCCAACTCATCAACCAGTGCAACGAGATGAACACCTTCATCCCGGCGCTGGCCTACCAGTTCGCCAAGAATCCAACCGAAGTAGTGGTCGGCCACGAAGCGCGGCATGCGGGCGAATCCAAGTATTCGCTGTACAGCCTCATCCGGTTGAACTTCGATCTGGTCACCGGCTTCTCGCTGGTGCCGCTGCAGGCCTTCTCGTTGCTGGGCCTTGCGGTCTCGCTGCTTTCGGGATTGCTGTTCGTGATCCTGGCGGCGCGGCGTCTCATCCTCGGCCCTGAAGTGGGCGGCGTGTTCACGCTGTTTGCGCTGGTGTTCCTCTTGATCGGGCTCGCGCTCTTCGGTATCGGGCTGCTTGGCGAATACATCGGGCGCATCTACCAGGAAGTCCGCGCACGGCCGCGCTACCTGGTCAGCGCAATCCTGGAGCGCAAGGAATGACGGCCGCCCTGCGCGCGCCGCGCGCGATCGTGTTCGCCTATCACGACGTCGGCGTGCGCTGCCTGCAGGTGCTGCTCGATGCAGGGGTCGACGTGGGGCTGGTCGTGACGCACACCGACTCGCCCAGCGAGACGATCTGGTTCGGCAGCGTGGCCTCTGTCGCCGCCGAACACGGCCTGCGAGTCGTCACACCCACCGATCCACACGATCCGGCGCTGCTTGAAAGCGCACGCGCGCTTGAACCCGATTTCCTGTTCTCGTTCTATTACCGGCAGATGCTCAAGCGCGAGTGGCTCGATATGCCGCGCCGCGGCGCCTTCAACATGCATGGTTCGCTGCTGCCGCAATACCGCGGACGCGCGCCTGTGAACTGGGCGGTGCTCCACGGCGCGCGCGAAACAGGCGCGACCTTGCATCGCATGAACGAAAAGCCGGACAACGGCGCCATCGTCGATCAGTTCGCGGTGCCCATCCTTTCAAACGACACGGCCCGCGACGTGTTCGGCAAAGTGACGCTCGCGGCGGAGATCGTGCTGGCGCGAAGCCTGCCGGCACTGCTCGATGGCACGGCAATCGAGCGTCCGCAGGATCTCTCGCAAGGCGGCTATTTCGGAGGGCGCCGTCCCGAAGACGGGCGCATTCCGAACGATGCGAATGCGCGCCAAGCCCATGATCTCGTACGCGCACTCGCCCCGCCTTATCCATGCGCATTCCTGACGGTCAACGGCCAGCGCATCCTCATCGAACGCACCTTGCATGCTGCGCCTGTTGAAACGCCTGTCGAAGCACGCGGCCAAGGCTTGCGTTTGGGCACCGATGGGCAGACGCTTTGGCTGGTCGCCGCCGACGGCAGTGCGCTGCGTGTGCTGTCCGCGCGCCGCGAAGGCGACGCCAAACCGTTCGGCGCGCAAGATTTCGAAACCCTCTTCTCCACCCGCTGGCTCGAAGCCGACGCCTGAGAAGCCCCCTTTCCTCCAGAAAAGCAGAACCACATGCTCAAAGTCCTGATCCTCGGCGTCAACGGTTTCATCGGTCACCACCTGACCCGCCACATCATGGAAACCACCGACTGGGAAGTCCACGGCATGGACATGATGTCCGACCGCGTCGCTCCCTGGCTCGACAACCCGCGCTTCCACTTCTTCGAAGGTGACATCACCATCAACAAGGAGTGGATCGAATACCACGTGAAGAAGTGCGACGTGGTGCTGCCGCTGGTGGCAATCGCCACGCCGGCGACCTACGTGCGCGAGCCGCTGCGCGTGTTCGAGCTCGACTTCGAGGCCAATCTGCCCATCATCCGGCAATGCGTGCGCTACGGAAAACGCGTGGTCTTCCCCTCGACCAGCGAGGTCTACGGCATGTCCACCGACGCAGCCTTCGATCCCGAAGCATCGAACCTCGTGTACGGCCCAATCAACAAGCCGCGCTGGATCTACGCCTGCGCCAAGCAGTTGATGGACCGGGTGATTCATGCCTACGGCCAGGAACAGGGCCTGCGCTACACCCTCTTCCGTCCGTTCAACTGGATCGGCCCCGGGCTCGACAGCCTGCATGCGCCGAAGGAAGGTTCGAGCCGCGTCATCACCCAGTTCCTTGGTCACATCGTGCGCGGCGAACCGATCCGCCTGGTCGATGGGGGCAGCCAGCAACGCGCGTTCACCTATGTGGACGACGGCATTTCAGCGCTCGTGAAGATCATCGCCAATGAAGGCGGCGTGGCCGACAGCAAGATCTACAACATCGGCAACCCGAACAACAACCACTCGATCCGCGCACTTGCCAACATGATGTTGAGCCTGGCGGCCACCTTGCCCGAGTACCGCGACGCCGCGGCGAAGGTCAAGCTGATCGACGTTGCCGCCGAAGACTATTACGGCAGCGGCTATCAGGACGTGCTGCAGCGCGTGCCCGACATCCGCCGGACCATTTCGGACCTCGACTGGAAGCCCACCGTCGGCATGGAAGACGCGCTGCGCGCCCTTTTCGCGTATTACAGCGACCACGCCGCTGCTGCCGCCGCCGATCTGGAAGCCTGAGCGCGATGGCGCGCATCGCACTCAAGATCGACGTCGATACCCTGCGAGGCACGCGCGAAGGGGTTCCGCCCCTGGTCAAGGTCCTGACGGATGCGGGCGCGGGCGCGAGCTTTCTTTTCAGTCTCGGCCCCGATCACACGGGCCGCGCGATTCTTCGAGTGTTTCGGCCCGGGTTTCTCAGCAAGGTATCTCGCACGTCGGTGGTCGAGCACTACGGTGTGAAGACCTTGCTCTACGGCGTCTTGCTGCCGGGCCCTGACATTGGCCGGAAAGAGGCGGCCACCTTGCGTGCCGTTCGCGATGCCGGATTCGAGGTCGGCGTGCATTGCTGGGACCACGTGCGCTGGCAGGACGGGCTCATGACGCACGACGCGGCCTGGGCAGAGCACCAGATGCGCCTCGCGACCGATCGCCACACTGAAGTGTTCGGCTCGCCGCCGGTGCTGCACGGCGCAGCGGGTTGGCAATTCAACCCGGCTGCGGCCAAGGCCGAGACCATGCTCGGCATCACCTTTGCCTCCGATTCGCGTGGCACCCATCCTTTTGTGCCCGTTGGCCAGGACGGCGCGGTGCTTGGGCCGCCGCAGTACCCGACCACGCTGCCGACGCTCGATGAACTCATCGGCGTGGGCGACATCACCGTCGACAACGTGCATGAGCAACTGCTCGCACTGACCGAGGGCACCACGCAAGACCAGGTCTACACGCTGCACGCCGAACTCGAAGGCATGAAGCTGCGGCCCGTGTTCGAGCGGCTGCTCGCCGGGTGGCGTGCGCAAGGTCACTCGCTGGTCGCGATGCGGGATCTGCACGACGAATCCGCCAGCGCCGCACTGCCCCGGCATCTGCTGGAACAGGGCACCGTGCAGGGCCGATCCGGCCTGCTTGCCGTGCAGGGCGCGGCCTGGGCGAATTGAAGATCTAGCCGCGCAGCACCGCGCCCCAGCGCCCCGGCACCACGCCGACCCATGGGTTGCCGGGCGCGCGAACGAGGTGCAGGTACAAGAAGGCGATCCACGGCAGGCTCAGTCCGATCGCGGCGTCGCGCATGGCCGAGTTGACGCAGGTCGCCACCAACAGGATCAGCATCGCCACAAAGGCCAGCCTTCCGGTGATGTCGCGGCGACGCCATGCGACGACGAGCCCCGTCACGAATATCGCGGCGAGCGCGAGCAGGCCCGGCACACCTGTTTCGGCACCCATCCAAAGAAAGTCGTTGTGCGGCATGCTGTAGTCGTACAGCAGCTTGGGGCCGCGCCGATGCCATTCCGGCGTCCAGCTGCCGAGCCCCAGGCCGGCCAGCGGGGCGTCGAGCATCATGCGCGTGGTCTCGCGGTACATGTGATAGCGCACGACCCAGCTTCCCTCCGAAACCGCACCGGCCTTGGCGGCTTCGAGTTCCTGGATGCCCAACGTGAACTTCTCCTGCACCGACGGCGCCTGCGAGACGAGACAGCCCGCCACCACGACGCCCACGGCCAACGACACGGCCAGCACGCGCAACCGGCCGCGCCATTGATGTACGCACGCGGCGAAGACGCCCAGGAGAAGTCCTAGCAGTGAGGTGCGCGAGGGCAGCGTCACAGTCACGATCACGGCCATCCCGATGGTCACTGCAAAGGCCGGACCGGCCCAATGCCAACGGTCGCGCGTGTCGTTGAGATGCGCCAGCCCCCACACCGCAGCCGACGCGCCAATCACCGTGAACAGCAGCGCATCGTTGATGGACTTGTTGCCCTTCATCACGACGACGTTGTGCCAGATCGGCAGCAAGGGCACGCCGACCGTGTGCGCGAGGATGATCACGATCAACGCGAATGCGGCCGCGGCGAGGAAGCCACGCAATGCCCACACCGTTTCCTCGACCGACAAGACGAGGGTGATTGCCAGCGTGGCCGCAATGCGCCCGTCGTGCCACAGGCTCAAGCCTGTCTCGGGATGATGCGGCCGGAACGCCAGCACGACCAGCGTCCAGACGACGAACGCCAGGATGGGCCAGCGCAGCGGGTCGCTGCGCAGTCGCGCAGCGCGCTCGCGCAGTCCGCCCGAAACCAGAACGGCGAGGATCAGCAGACCCGCACCAACGTAGTTGAGCCCGACCGGCATGAAAACCACGAAACCCCAAAGTAGCGCGGCCGCGCATACCAGTCGCGGGCTTCGGGCGACAGGAGCGAAAGTTGCGGCGATGTCGGGCGAGTCGGTGCTCAGCTTCGTCATGTCTTGGCGTTTGAAGTTATTGATGCGAAACCGTCACTTAAGATCGCGGGTCATTATTTGCCGAGTGCCGCAATGTCTGATCTCAACGCCCTGTTCGAAGCCGCCCAGGCCAACTCCAAACTGCTCGCCGAGCGCCCGGACAATCCGACGCTGCTCAAGATCTACGGCCTCTTCAAGCAGGCGACGGGGGGCGACAACACGGAGAAAAAGCCGAGCTTCAGCGAGATCGTCGCGCGCGCCAAATGGGACGCCTGGACGTCGCGCAAGGGTTTGAGCGCAGACGAGGCCAAGCAGCAATACATCGACCTGATCGAATCATTGCGCTGAGCCGTTCGGCTCACAGCCAATCCTTTTCGTTGCGGGCACTGTCCCCCGCCGAAGGGGCGCCGAGCAACTCGTCGAGGTTCTCCCGCAGGCGCTGTTCGATCTGTTCGCTCAAGCTGTTGAACGGAAAAGCCAGCGTCGCGCGCAACTTGATGTTGTCGGCGCTGACCTCGACATTGCCATCGACGCCCGCGCGCCCGAACTGGGCCACGTCGCACGCTTCGCCTTCGGCATAGCTGCACTCCATGCCGTAGTCCTGTTCGGCGCGCTGCATCCACTGGCGGGCGACGGCGCGGGCGGCCGGCAGGCCCAGCGTGTGATTGCGTTCGATGTCGATGTCAGGCACCGTGGCCTCCGTTGTGTTCGGGCTTGCAGCAAGGGGAACGAGTCTGCATGAGCTGGTCGGGTGAAGCGGGGGCGGTTTTCAGGGCCAGGTCGCGTGCTGCCTTGGGCATCGCGGCGAGTTGCTTGACGGCTGCGTAGAAGCGCGGCCAATCTTCTCCCTCGCGCTCGAACAACGCCTCGAAGCCGGGCACGAGTTCGTCGTAGGCAGCCTGCGCGCCGAAAGCCGCATTGTTCGCGCGGGCCACCCAGGCGTCATAGGCGCCCTGCCGAGGGCCGGTCCATGTGGCCCGAAGTGCTGCGTAGCGCCTGCGGAAATCTTCCATGGCCGCCTGCTTTTTGGCGTCGACCGCGGCCCAGTCGTGGGCCTCGGCTTCTTTGGACGAATAGATGCCCTGCAGCACAAGGCGGGTTTCGGCGGTGAGCGCGCGAAACTCCTGGCGGCGTGCATCGAACTCGGCATATTCGATCCGAGCCGCTTCGCTCGCCTGTGTCTTGAGCCAGCGCGTGCTGCCGATGCGCTCCACCGCGGTCGCGAAGGATTCATTGAAGGTGGTGTCGCCCGACACGTACAGCACCTGGTGCGCCAGTTCGTGAAACACGATCCGGGCCAGTTCGCCTTCGGGATAGCCGATGAAAGTCGAGAGCAGTGGGTCACCGCCCGCCCAGTTCATCCAGCCGAGCGTCGAGTAGGCAGGCACGGGGTAGACCGCCGTCTCGAGGCCCTGCGAACGCAGCACTGCGGCCTCGGCGTTGGCTGCGGCTTCGTCGTAATAGCCGCGATACCCGACGCAACCGGCGACCGGGAAGCACCAGGTCTTCAGTTGAAGCGAATGTGCCGGCGCCGCGACGACGTTCCAGAGCGCAGCGGTGCGATGAAGGTCGGCGTAGGCCTTGTAGCTCGCGTTGTCGGGCAAATCGAGCTCGGTCACCGCATAGCGGCGAATGCGCTGCGCGAGTTCGAGCTTCGACTTGAGGGCTTTGGATGCGGACGGGTCCTCGATCCATTCGGGCACTGGGCGCGCTGCGCGCATCAGATCGATATGGCCGCTGGCCGATTGCCAGTAGTAGCCGACGTCGGCACATCCCGCCAGCGCTGCCGCGCCGATGATCGCGGCACCTCCAAGCAGTGCCCACCGAGTCCGCTTCATGGCGCGACCGCGGGTTCCGCAACCGACTCCACCTCGACGAGGCAGTCGTAGAAAGTCGGGCCGCGGCCGATGTCCGTGAGGCGCTGGCTGGTGAGCTGGTTGACGTTGGTGCCGTCCATGCCGAGCTTGCGCCACCAGATGCCCAGGCCGTGCACCACCCCCGGACGAGCCCTGCGCGAAACCTCGGCTTTGCAGCGGTACTCGCCCCGTTGGTTGAAGACACGCACGATGGCGCCATCGCTGATACCGCGCGGGCGGGCATCGGCCTCGTTGATTTCGAGCACAGGCTCGACTTCGATCGCACGCAGGCTGCGGACGTTGACGAAGCTTGAATTGAGGAAGTTGCGCGCCGGCGGCGAGATCATCGCGAGCGGGAATTCCTTGGAGCTTCCGGCTGGCTCGTAATTGGGAATGTGATCGGGCAAGCCGTCCTGCCCCATCGCGGCCAGCCGTTGGCTGAAGAATTCGCAGCGGCCCGATGGCGTTGGGAAGTTGCCTTCGGCGTAGGGCGCATCGGGCAGCTTCAGCGTTGCGAATCCGCGCGCCTGCAATTCGTCGAAATCCACCGCGTCAGCTGCGAATGCCGCACGGCAAAGCGTCTCGTCTTCATCGGAGAAACAGGGCTCGTCGAAGCCCATTCGCCGGGCGAGTTCACGAAACACCCAAGTGTTGCTACGCGCCAGTCCCCGTGGCGCAACAGCGGGGCGATTCAGCATCACGTCCGTGTGGCCATAGCTGTAATGGATGTCCCAGTGCTCGAGCTGCGTCGTGGCCGGCAGCACATAGTCGGCATAGTCGGCCGTGTCGGTCTGGAATTGTTCGAGCACGACGGTGAAGAGGTCTTCGCGCGCAAAACCCGCAACCACCTTGCCGGAGTCGGGGGCGACTGCGACCGGGTTGCTGTTGTAGACGATCAACGCCTCGATCGGATGCGCATCGTCCCGCAACGCGTCGCCGATGGCGGTCATGTTGATGGTGCGCGGCTGCCGTCCGGCGAGCAGGTCCGGTCGCTGCAGCGCTGCGCGGTCTACGGGAAAGAGCCCCGAACTGCTGAGCAGAAGACCTCCTGCGCGTTCGCGCCATGCGCCCACCAATGCGGGCAGGCAAGCCACGGCACGCGCCGCATTGCCACCGCCACGTACGCGCTGCATGCCGTAGTTCAAGCGGATGGCCGCCGGGCGGGTGGTTCCATAGGCGCGAGCCAATTCGACGATCTGCGCTTCGGGCACGCCGCACACTTCGGCTGCCCGGGCCGGAGGCCACTGCAATGCCCTCTCGCGAAGCTGCGACCAACCCACGGTGTAGCGTTCGATGTAGTCGTGATCGATCCAGTCGTTCACGATCAGCTCGTGCATCAGCGCAAATGCCAGGGCGGCATCGGTGCCCGGCAGCAGGGCCACGTGCTCGTCGCACTTGTCCGCGGTCTCTGTCTTGCGGGGATCGATGCACACCAGTCGCGCCCCTGCCCGCTTGGCAGCTTGCGCATGGCGCCAGAAATGCAGGTTGCTGGCGATCGAGTTGCTGCCCCAGATAAGGATCAGCTTCGCTTCGGCGAAAAATTCGACCCGCATGCCGACCTTGCCCCCCAAAGTAAAACCTAAGGCTTCACCACCGGCGGTGGAGCAGATCGTGCGGTCCAGAAGCGATGCGCCCAGCTTGTTAAAAAAACGACGATCCATCGATTCGCCCTGCACCAGACCCATGGTTCCGGCGTAACTGTAGGGCACAATCTTTTCCGGATTGTTACTTCTAATTGCATTCAGACGCAGGGCAATGTCGTCCAGCGCAGCGTCCCAGCTCACGGGCTCGAAGCGGCCGCTGCCCTTGGGCCCCGATCGCTTCAGCGGCTGGACCAGCCGTTCCGGGTGGTCATTGCGTTCGATGTAGCGCGAGACCTTGGTGCAAAGGACGCCTGCCGTGTGCCGGTGTTCAGGATTGCCCTGCAGCTTGACGGCGACACCGTCCTGCACGGTGGTGACGAGCGCGCAAGTGTCCGGGCAGTCATGTGGGCATGCGCCGAGCACTTGATGCACCGGGTGCGCCTCGCGCACTGGAGAGTGGGAAGTCATGAATCAGTGGGGGAAAGCAACCGGCCGAGTCTAAGTTGTGCGCCTGACAAAGCGGGCGTGGGGGTTATCAGATGTTGAATCGCAGACAGTTTTCCGTGGCCACTGGCGCAGCAGCGCTCGCCGGCTTCCAGTTCGCCAGGGCTCAGGGCGATGTTCCGATCGTTCTCGGCCAGTCCGCGCCCTTCACCGGGCCGGCTGCGCAGCTCGGCATTCAGTTCTATGAAGGCGCGAAGCTCTTCCTTGACCAGTACAACGCGCAGTCGAGCCGCAGCGTGCAGATCAAGTTCCTGGACGACGGCTATGAGCCGGACCGTTGCGCGGAAAACACCAAGAAGCTGATCGACGACGATGTCTTCGCGCTGTTCGGCTACATCGGGACCCCCACCAGCCTCGCCGCCCTGCCGCTGGCGGTGGACGCCAAGGTGCCTTTCATCGCGCCCTTCACGGGCGCCATGGCGCTGCGGGAGCCGTTCCGCAAGAACGTCTTTCACCTGCGCGCTTCCTACAACGACGAGACCGCGCTGATCGTCAAGCAGCTGACCAACCTGGGCCTGAAGAAGATCGCGGTCTTCTATCAGAACGACGCCTATGGCAAGGCAGGTCTCGACGGCGTCACCCTGGCGCTGTCGCAACTCGACCTCAAGCCGGCCGCGCTCGCGACGGTCGAGCGCAACTCGGTCAATGTCTCCGCGGCGGTCAAGACGATCATCGCGGCCCGGCCAGACGCCGTGGTCCAGGTCAGCGCCTACAAATCTTGCGCGGCCTTCATTCGGGAGGCGCGCAAATCGGGTTACGGCGGCACCTTCTTCAACGTCTCTTTCGTGGGCACGCAGGCGCTGGCGGACGAACTCGGCAAGGAAGGCGCAGGCGTCGTGGTCACACAGGTCGTGCCCTCGCCTTACAACGCAGCCAATGGCATCACGCGGGAATTCAGCGAAGCGGTGCGCAAGAGCAATTCGAAGGCGCAGGCGAACTTCTCGAGCCAGGAGGGCTTCCTGGCCGCCAAGGTGCTGGTCGAAGGGCTGCGTCGTGCGCCGGGCAAGCCCAGCCGAGAAGGACTGATCGCGGGTCTGGAAGGCATCGATCGCCAGCAGTTCGGCGGGTTCGAGGTGTCGTTCTCGCCGCGCAATCATGTGGCGTCGAAGTTCGTCGAGCTATCGATGATCACTGCCGACGGAAAAATACGGACTTAATACGGGCTAACCTGTTTCACCATCAACTCTTCCAGACTTGGGTAGCGGTGTGGATAGCCAGGCCTACCAGGCCGCCGACGAGGGTTCCGTTGACGCGGATGAACTGCAGGTCGCGGCCGATGTGGCGCTCGAGTTCATTGGTCATCTCGTCGACGTTCCAGTCGGCGACACGTTCGACGATGTAGCGGCGGATGTCCTCCCGATAGCGCTCGATGGCACGTGGGGCGGCATCCACAATCTGCTCGTTGATCCATACGCGCATTGCCTCGTCCGCCTTCAGGCGCGCGCCGAGCGTTCCGGCCATGGCGACGATGCGCAGGCGAATGCTTGAGTCGCTCTTGCCGAGATCCTCGTGCAGCCATGCGAGCAGTTCGCTCCACAGGCCGTGCAGGTAGTCGCCCAGCGCGGGGTGTGCCAGCAAGTCGGCACGCATGACTTCGCCGCGGCGCCGGAATTCAGGGTCTGATTTGAGCCGCTCGACGAAGCCGGCCATGAACTCATCGAAACGCACGCGCAGCGGATGCGCAGGGTCCGCCGCCATTTCGCCGATGGTGCGGGCGACGGCATTCACGATCTTGCGGGTGGCGAGCTTGGCGGCGACCTGGTCCAGGCCCACATAACGCAGCGCCTTGATTTCGCGAGCGATGGCTTCGGTGATGTGCTCCTGGACTTCATCGCCTTCGACCATGCCGGCAACTTGCACCAGCACATCGTCGAGCAGCGTCTGGTGCCGGCCGTCCGCAGTGAGTGCGTCGAGCGCCTGCCCGGCAAGGCGCGACAAATCTACCTGGGCGAGCCCCGCCGAAGCCATGCGCCCGAGGAAGTCGCGCACACGCGCATCATCGAAGGCGCTCAATCCATACCTGACGGCAGCGATCAGATGCTCCGCCAGCTTCTCCGCGCGGTCCGTGCGCGAAAGCCAATCGGCCAGCCGTGAGGCCGGATCGAACTGCGCCAGCTTGGTCAGCACCTGCTGCGTGCTCAGGAAGTTGTTGCAGATGAAGCCGGCCAGTTTGGCGCCGATGCGGTCCTTGTTGGCCGGGATGATCGCGGTGTGCGGAATGAGCAGGCCCATCGGGTGCCTGAACAGTGCAACCACGGCAAACCAGTCGGCAATGGCGCCGACCATCGCGGCTTCAGCGAAAGCGGCGACGTAGCTCCAGGCCACATGTCGCGATTCGAGCGCCGTCGCCGCCACGTACAGCAGCGCGGCCGCGCAGAGCAAGCCCAGCGCGATTCTTTTCATGACCCCCACGCTCCGCACTGCGTGTCATCGCTGCCCCGCCGCGGGGTGCAGTCCGCCTTGGGGCGGCCCGGCGGCGGACTCAGCGGATCTCCTTCGTCGCGGCGAGTCCCCGCAGGAAGTCTTCGCAGCGCGCGAGCTGCTCGAGCGTGACGTATTCGTCGGGCTGGTGCGCCTGGGTGATGCTCCCGGGGCCGCACACCACGGTGGGAATACCGGCATTCCTGAAGATGCCGGCCTCGGTGCCGAATGCGACCAGCGTCGTGCGCTGCTCCTTGGCAAGCCGTTGCGCGAGCCGTGTCACGGGCTCGCTCGCCGAGCTCAGGAAGCTCGGGATTTCGCAGATGGTCTCGAAGCTGAAGCCGGCTTCGGGCGCAACCTTCTTCATCGCCGTTTCGGTGCGGCTCGCGAAGGCGGTGATTTCCTTCTGCATCTGCACCACGTCGCTCGTGGGCAGGTTGCGGAATTCATAGCGAAACTCCGCATCGCGCGGCACCACGTTGTCGGCGATGCCGCCATGAAACTGCCCCACGCTGGCGGTGCTGAAGGGCACATCGAAGCCCTCGTAGCGCCGCTCTTCGCGCTCGAATCCCTCGGCCATGTCGCGCAACTTGCCGACCACGCGCGCGGCCATCTCGATCGCATTGACCGAGTGCGGCGTGAGGGACGAATGCGCCTCCTTGCCGCGCACGCAGCACTTGTAGCGGTAGACGCCCTTGTGCGCGATGGCCGGCACCATCAACGTCGGCTCTCCGATGATGCAGGCCAGCGGCTTGATCCCCTGGTCCTTCATGTCGGCGATCAGTTCCTTCACGCCGAAACAGCCGACTTCTTCGTCATAGCTGAAAGCAAAGTGGACCGCAAAGGGCGACTCGCTTTCGATGAAGCGCTCGGCGTTGGCAAGCGCCACCGCGATGAAGCTCTTCATGTCGGCCGAACCGCGTCCGTACAAACGCGGCTCGACCATGGCTGTCTCGGAATGCGCGTCGACACGGGGCCAGTCCTGTACGGTCCCCGAAAGCGGATCGACGGTCCATTCCTGGCCGTCCCAAGGCACGGTGTCGGTGTGGCCGGAGAGGATCACGCCGGCCTGCTTGCCGGCGCCCAACGTGGCGAACAGGTTTGCCTTGGTCTTGTCGGCGTTGTAGGTGAGGCGGCTGCGCACGCCCAGGCCGGCAAGATGGTCGCGCACGAAGTCGATCAACTCGAGGTTGCTGTTGGCGCTCACGGTGTTCATGCGCACGAGCGTCTGCGCGAGTTCGAGGCTGCGGGTGGAAAGCACATGGGGCATGCCGGCCATTGTCCCGGAAGTCCGGCCCGGCGCGCTGATCAGGGCAGGCACGGGCTTTGCGGGCATTCCCGCAAAGCCTAGACTGTTGCCCTATGAAACTCATCGATTCCCTCGTCACCCAGGCGGCCGGTATCGCCGCGGTCCGACGTGACCTGCACGCCCACCCAGAACTCTGCTACCAGGAAGTCCGCACCGCCGACGTGGTAGCGGCCAAGCTCACCGAATGGGGCATTCCCATCCACCGCGGCCTCGGCACCACGGGGGTCGTGGGCATCGTGAAGAACGGCACCAGCACCCGGGCCGTCGGCTTGCGCGCGGACATGGACGCCCTCCCCGTGACCGAACTCAACACCTTCGAACACGCCAGCAAATACCACGGCAAGATGCATGCTTGCGGCCACGACGGCCACACGGCGATGCTGCTGGCGGCCGCCCAGCATCTGGCCAGGAACCGGAACTTCGACGGCACCGTCTACCTCATCTTCCAGCCCGCCGAAGAAGGCGGCGGCGGCGCGCGAGAGATGATCAAGGACGGCCTCTTCGAGCAATTCCCCATGGATGCCGTTTTTGGCATGCACAACTGGCCGGGCATGAAGGCGGGGCAATTCGCCGTGAGCCCCGGGCCGGTGATGGCTTCGAGCAACCAGTTTCACATCGTCGTGCGCGGCAAGGGCGGCCATGCGGCGCTGCCGCACACGAGCATCGATCCAGTGCCGATCGCCTGCGAAATGGTTCAGGCTTTCCAGACGATCCTCACGCGCAACATGAAGCCGATCGATGCCGGCGTCATCTCGGTGACGATGTTCCATGCCGGCGAAGCGCCCACCGTGACGCCCAACGACGCAGAACTCCGCGGCACCGTTCGCACCTTCACGCACGAAGTGCTCGACCTGATCGAGTCGCGCATGAAGCAGATTGCCGAGCACATCTGCGCGGCGCATGGCGCAAGCTGCGACTTCGAATTCATCCGCACCTATCCGCCGACCATCAACACGCCGGCCGAAGCCGACTTCGCGCGCCGCGTGATGGGCGGCATCGTCGGCGCCGACAACGTGCTCCTGCAGGAGCCCGCCATGACGGCCGAGGATTTCTCCTTCATGCTGCAGGCCAAGCCGGGCGCCTATGCCTTCATCGGCAACGGCGACGGCACGCATCGCGACATGCACCACGGCGCCGGCCCCTGCACGCTGCACAACGCAAGCTACGACTTCAATGACAGCCTGATCCCCCTGGGCGCAACCTGCTGGGTGCAATTGGCGGAACAGTTTCTGAATGCGCCAACCACGCCGGGGGCCGCAGCATGATCGCTGTCGGCGAAGCCTTCGCGTCCCGCTACTTCATCGCGCGACAGAAATTCCTCCAGGCCTGTGCGAACGCAGGGCTTGCCGTGCGTTCGCATGTGCATCCGCTCAAGGGGCGCGACGGCGAAGAACTCGCGATGGACGTCGCGCTCGACGGCGATCCCGATGCCGAGCGCATGCTGCTCGTGACCAGCGCCTGCCATGGCGTCGAAGGCCATAGCGGCAGCGGCGTGCAGGTCTTTGCGCTGCACGACGACGAGTGGCGCGAAAAGGCTCGCGCGCAAGGCGTGGCGGTGCTTTATGTGCATGCGCTCAATCCGCATGGCTTTTCGTATGGCCGGCGCGTGACGCAGGAAAACGTCGACCTGAACCGCAACTTCTTCGATTTCGAGCAGCCGCTGCCGGTGAACGAGCCGTATGCGAGCCTGCATCCGCTGCTTCTGCCGGAGACATGGCCGCCGACCGAGGAAAACGTGGCCGCGATCGCTGCCTGGGTTTCGAAGAACGGCGCCAGTGCATTTCAGGCCGCGGTCACACGCGGGCAATATCAGTTCGAGGACGGCCTCTTCTTCGGCGGCCACGCGCCGACGTGGAGCAACAAGACCTTTCGGGATGTGCTGCGCACGCACGGCCAGCGCGCACGCCGGCTGGCGTGGGTCGATCTGCACACGGGCCTGGGGCCCAACGGCATTGGCGAGCGCATCTTTGCCTGCAGGGACGACCAGCAGGCCTACGACCGAGCGAATGCCTGGTGGGGCTCGCCGGCAACGCCGGTCACATCGATCTACGACGGCTCATCCGCTTCCGCGTTCTTGACCGGGCTCAACTGGAGTGCGATCTACGAAGAATGCCCAAAAGCCGAGTACACCGGCATGGCGCTCGAATACGGCACGCTGCCGCTGATCGAAGTGATGGCGGCGCTGCGCGCGGATCATTGGCTGCACAAGCATCCGGAGGCGCCGGCCGAGCTGGCCGATTCCATCCATGCGGGCATGCTCGAAGCCTTCTACACGGACTCCGATGCGTGGCGGGGGCAGGTCATCAGCCAGGCCCGGCAGGTCATGTTCCAGGCGGTGGATGGGTTGACTGCCTGACTGCTTGAGGGCTTGACCGTTTGACGGCTGGGTCAGTTCGGTAGCAGTCGCTCTTCGGCGATCACCAGCAGCCCGTCCATGATGAGGCTGTCGACCAGTTCGAACTCGCCGTTCATGCTTGGCGCCATCTTCCACCCTGCGCCGCCCGTCATGTAGCAGACGGGTTCCGCGCCGCAGTGCGCCCGCACGTGCTGGACCATGCGTTCGACCGCGCCTGCGATGGCGTAGGTGCCGCCGCTGGTCAGCGCGTCGCTGGTGTTGGTTGGAAACTCTCGCACTTCGCCGGTGGGCACGTGCAGGCCGGCGGTGCCGGATTCGAGCGCGCGCAGCATGATGCCGTGCCCTGGAAGAATCAGGCCGCCGAGAAAGCGGCCGTTGGCATCGACCGCCTCGACCGTCACTGCGGTGCCGATCATCACGACCACCATCGGGCGTGCCGGGCCTTGCGACAGCATGCGGTGGCGCGCGCCGATCATCGCAACCCAGCGATCGGCACCCAGGCGTGTCGGGTGGTCGTAGCCGTTCACGATACCCGCCTCGGCGACGCTGGAGACCACCCACCGCGGCGAGCAATCGAAGCGCTCGACGAGTTGCTCCTCCGCGCGGCGCCGGACCGCATCGCCGGCCACGACGCATCCCAGCATCGACGCTGGCGCCTGAAGCTCGGCCCAGGCCCCCTCTGCGAGGCGCTCGATGTGATCGAGAAACTCGGCGCCGTGCGCGAGCAGCGCTGCTCCGGGTCGCGCGGCATCGTAGAGGGACCACTTGAGGCGGGTGTTGCCGATGTCGATCGCGAGGAAGGCCATGCGCGGGATTATTTACGACTTTGCAACCGGCAAGGCTGCAGATGGGGTGGCGGACTACGCTTGCGGGCCATCTTCCGCACTTAAATCATTCCTTCGATCAACCAGCCGCAAGGAGAAGACGATGGGTTTGCTCAGTTTCATCAAGGAAGCGGGAGAAAAGCTGTTCGGTGGGTCCACCGCACATGCCGCGCCAGCCGGACAGCCCGCGCAGGCGCCGGAACCGGATGCCGAGAAGAAGGCCGCCGACGCGATCAAGACGTACATCGAGACGCAAAACCTCGGCCTGACCGGCCTTCAGGTGACTTACGCGGCGGCGAGCGGCACCGTGACGCTCTCGGGCAACGCGCCGTCGCAGGAAGCGAGTGAAAAAGCATCGCTGGCTGCCGGCAACGTGGCCAATGTGACGCAGGTCGACAACAAGCTCTCCGCGCCTGCAGCGGACCCGGCCCAGTACCACGACGTGGTTCGAGGCGACACGCTGTCTGCGATTTCGAAGAAGTACTACGGCGATCCCAACAAGTACAACGCCATCTTCGAGGCGAACAAGCCGATGCTGAGCAGTCCGGACAAGATTTATCCGGGGCAGAAGCTCAGGATCCCGAAACTTTAGCTCGCAAGCTTTAGCTCGCCCCCGGGCTTGCTCACTTCGCGTAGCCGCCTGCCCCCTGCCCGGGGCTGAGAACGGCCTAAGTTGCGTTTCGCTGAGAACGGATTTTCAGATTTCCCCAATGCAAAGAAAACCCAAACTTTCGTTCTCAACGAGGCGCAGCCGATTCCACATTTTTATTCTGCTTTACGGATACTGTTACGGATACCGGTCATTGAATTGATAGTTCACTGATTCACAAACGTCTAGGCTGGCGCGTTCCGACGGTGATCGTTCGAGAGCTTCGTGACGGTGGCGTGGTGCGGGACCGACAGCCTCAACGATTAGCCATGGTTTCGCCGTGTCCCTGGTCTGCCTGGCCGTGGCCTACGGCTTGACCTGCAGCAAGTCAAGTTCCTGAAGCGCTCGGCGCACCTCCTTCTCCGACTGCCCCCGGGCGAGCAGTGCGGCCGCGCGCTTGGCGTGATCGCCCAGCACATGTCGCTGAGGCGGCGCAGCATAGGCATAGACGTGGTGCGGATTGAACCCAATGGAGCGCAAGCGACGCACGTAGTACAGCTGACTGTAAAAAGGAACACTGCGATCCTCCGGATCGGAAATCACGTAGATGACCGGCATGGGGTCGCGGCGGATATGGTCGATTTCGTCGACCGGGTCATAAAAGGTCGTAGCATCGTCCAGAAGCTTGCCGGGAATCTCGCGCCGGTACTCCCAAAAAGCGGTGACCTGTTTCACCGAAAGGAGACCGGAAGAGAATACGGCCGCCTCGATGTCCGATCGCTGGTTGAGCAAGGCGGCCGCGATCTGTCCGCCTCCGGACTGGCCAGCCAAGATGAGCGAGGAGATCTTGAAGCGCGCCTTGAGGATGTCCAGCGCACGGCTCATGAGCTCGATCTCGCGCGGCCTGCGCCTGAGATTGTGATCGCCCGAAGAGCCGTAGATGCCCGGACGGGCCAGGAAGATTGTGGGACGCTGCGCCTCGGCTGACCACTCAGCCATGTCTTTTTCTATCTTCATCGGCGAGGCCTTCGCGTAGCTCTTGCTGATGTGCCTGGCACCGCGCGCGGTCCTGAGGATCACGTCACCACTGAAATAGACCAGCGCGACGGGATTTTCGCCGTCGCCGAATCCGTGAGCGTAGTACCTGATGCACTCGCCGCCGTCCTTCACGTCGATCCATATCCCATTGGGCACGTGGGCACATTGTTCCGGGGAGCTTAAGGCACCGTTGAGGGCTTGCGCGACATCAAAGAGATCGCTGCCACGGGAGATGAGCAATTCCTTGGGACGAGGCTTCTCGAAGGGGCCGAGCAGCTTGTCATCGCCGTGACTGCCTGCAGAAAGTGACCCGATGCCAAAGGCAACGAAGACGAACTTCGAAAATTTCCAGCGCGCGACGCGCCACGAGCGTTGCATGTGGATTTTGATTGAATGCATGTTGTTGATTCTGGCCCGACGCGCTTGCCTGCTCGCCCTCACTTGGCGCGCCGTTTCTTCTTGGCTACCCCCTGGGGGGCTCGCATCTTCAAGCTTCGACAGGCACCACTGGGGTCTCGCGAGTGCCTTGCCTCGCCTTCAGAACTTCACCCGTGTGCTGCTCGTTGAGATACTTCAGGTAGGCGACGAATCCCGACAGGTAGTGCTCGACATCGTCGATTCGCACCCTGAAGGCGTGGTGGCGGATGAAGAAGCTGCCCACAATGCGGGCGGGGTTCTTGAAGAACATGGCCAGCTCGGGGAAGAAATGACCGGTCATCAGGTACCTGGCGCGTTGCTCCAGTGCCCGGTAGAACTTGTCAAGGTCAAACCCCTCCAGGAGCTGCGAGAGCTCCGGTATGGAGTGCGAGGACGTGTCCTGCAAGCGCCCAATCATCCTCTCGGCCGCCATCATTAACTCCAGCAAGGTCGGAAACGTGGTGATGCGATCGAGCACGAAGTCAAGGTGGTCTCGCACGTTGTCCAGCCCGAAGCGGAAGTAGCGGGCCTCAGGCTTGTAGCGGGTGAGCTCATTCACGCAATAGCTCAGCCAATGGTCATGCGCCTGCCAGTGCTTGGCTTCAATGAAATAGTCAAAGGCCCGCTCCACCGCTTCGAGCCACCTAGCATCCTTGGTCAGACCGTACAGCCGCATTAGACCGAAGGCGGCCTCGCCGTCATAGTAGATTATCCGGTTCTCTTGCTTGACGCTCAGATCGGGAAAGCGAAGCACATGCACGAATCGGCCTGTGGTCGAATCTTGCATGTGAAGGATGCCGAGCGCGAGTTGCTCGAGCAATGGCAGGTACTGAGTGTCGCCGGTGAGCTCGGTGTACTTCGAGAATGCGAGCAGGCACACCGCGTTGCCGCCGAGCTTGATTTCGTCGCCAGTATCCACAAGGAACGCGGCCGGCGCACCCGAAGCGAGCGTCACATGGTGGATCAGGTGCTCGGAGAGGCGAGCCAGCGCCTTGTCGATTGCCACCTTGTGTTGCGGCTCGCGCGTTACCTCCCATCCTTCGAGCAGGGCATAGGTGGAGCTGGCATGCCGCAGGGTGTTATACGAGGGAACGGGGCGATCGAAACAAGGAAACCACCCGTAGTGGTATTTGCCCGATGCGGTGACCTGTCGTGCAAGGTAGGCCGTGCTGGCGGTGATCGCCTCTTGCACGCACGTGGCATCCAACGCGGGCAACAGGCGGTGACCGCGGTTGCGCCCCTGGTGCTCCACGCGATGCAGCGCCTTGCCATCGGTAAAGACGGCGCGGGTTTCAAACAGCCAAACGCGATCACATGGCTGGCTGGGCCACTTCAGTTCCTGTCCGAATCGACGCTGACCGTAGAGCTTGAGGAGGGCCTCATTGGGCGTTGCTTCCTTCTTGGACTTGTCGTAGAGCACCGCATTTGCACCGATCTCCGGCTCAAGCATGGCCACCCGGAATTCCTCGTCGAAGGCGATCCCGAAGCGAAAATAGTTGCGCTTAGTGCTGGCAAGGCCTTTGGTCAAGGTCTCCCAGTCCATCGGGTACACCGTGTGCACCACATCGATGCGCAGCCAGAGAATTGGCATCGTTGCGGTGTGACGTTGCCATTTGCTCAACAGTTGCGCGCCGCGCTGCCAGGCATAGTCGAACTGCTTGCTGCGCGCGACAACGACATGGGCGCGCTCATGGGCAGTGCAGGCGGACATGAAGAGCACGCCGGAGTCGCTTTCGCCATTCGAAGACGCGGGGCGACATTCTTCCCAGATCCTGGCGGTCGTCGGACGCGCCGTGATCAACAATTCACTCAGGTTCATGAGCCTTGCCTCCCTGCTACCCTGCCGCCCGCGCGGCGGACGTTCGAGAGCGCGCTCATGCCTTTTCCTCGACTATTGGCTCTGCGGCTGCGATCGGGGACGGTCGTAGCAGGCGAGTGACGACGCGCGTGAGACCCACGCCGTTGGAACTCTTCACCAGCACCACGTCTGCGTCCTTGATCCATGCGTCCAATGCCGCAAGTAGGGCGTCCACATTCTCGAACCACTGCCCCTTGATGTCCCCATGCAGCCGCTTGGACAGAGCATGCATCAGCTCTCCGCACAGCAAGACTCGGTCAGGGCGCGCCGCGCGCACGTCAGCCTCCAGCGCCAGATGATGCGCCCGCGCATCGTCGCCCAGTTCCAGCATGTCGCCCAGCACCAGAACGCGCGAACCGAAAGGCACGGTCTTGGGATCGGTGTCAACGACCACTTGCAGCGCTGCGCGCATCGACGCAGGATTGGCGTTGTAAGCCTCGTCCCAAACCTCTATTTTTCGATTCGCGTAGACCGCCTGGCTGCGTCGTCCGCGTCCACGCAGCGGCTCGAAACTCGCGAGCTCTTGCGCTGCCGACGACATTGGTCGGCCCAAGGCGGCGACGGCAGCCAGCACGGCGGTTGCATTCATCGCCATGTGGCGGCCTGCTGCGCCGAGCTCGAATACTTGCGTTACGCCGAAGACTTCCACATGAACGGTTGCTCCCACCATTTTGATCAGCCGCGCATGGCAGTCCGTTGCACTGCCGAAACGCACTACCTGCAACTGCGCTTCCAAGGCGGCCGACTCAAAAATCGGAAATTCCGGCATGTCAGCGTTGATGATGGCAATGCCTCCGGGCGCCATGCCCTTATAGATCAAGGCCTTCTGTCGTGCGATCTGTTCGTTGCTGCCAAAGCGGGCGGCATGGGCGGGCGCTATGGCCGTGACGATCGCGGCATGGGGCTTGGTCAATCTGCTGCAGGTATCCATGCGCGTTGCTGCCACCTCCTGTACCCAGAACTTCGCGTGCTGGTCCATTGAGGCGAGGTTCCACCCGATCCCATAGGGAGAGTTCGCACTGGTGCGGCTGCGATCGCTGGCTCCCGCGCTGGACAGCGCGTGGGCTGCCATCGCGACAGTGGAGGTCTTTCCCACGCTGCCTGTCACCGCAAGGACCGTTCCTTCGAAACGATTCCGGGCGTCGGTGCCGAGCGCCGCTACAGCATCTTGCAAGTCTGCCACCTCGAGCAGAGGCTGATCCCCATGCGCGTTCGCTTCGCCGACTTGGGCAATGATGCCGGCCGCTCTGGGCGCGAGGCGCTTTATCGCCGGGAGCCGCAAGCCCGCAGCGCCGGCTGGTGCGAGGAGCATCTGCTCTTCGCGGAACTGGCTCGGTTCCGCGCATATGCCCTCGCATCGCCAGTCGTTCTTACGCGGAGGATTTAACCAGCTTCCGCCCGTCACTTGTGCGAGTTCGGCCGCCGACCAACCGGTCATGGTCCCCCGGGCAGAATTGTCATGCAGCCCCATGGTTAGCCCTCCATCGAATGGGTGAAAAGACTCATGTCTACTGCACGCGCCTCTTCGGCGCTCGAAGGAGATTGGTGCACAGGCAGCCAAGGCTTGGTGAGCATTTCGAATTCTGGATTGACGCCCAAGCCCGTCAGAAGATGCACTCGGTGCGAAGGCTCATTGCTGCGATTGACCGCACGGTGGTTCACGTCGACGCGCACCAGCCAAGCCGAGCCATCGGCTGGCAGATGCACGCTCTCGATGCTGCCGTCGGCGCGCTGCCATTCGAAGAAACAGTTGACGTTGGTGATGATGGGAATGTGCAGGCGCCATGTCTCCTTGTTGGCATCGGTATGCAAGGGCATCTCAGCGCCTTCACTTTCCAGTTGCATGATCCGGGCTCGATAGGGCTTGAGACCACTTCGGCTTAACGCATCCATGGTCCGCTCCAAGTAGCCGCTGCAGGCCCGAGTGGACTTGACGCCGCGCGCGCCGGAGCCGCCTGCCGACGGCGCGAGACGTCGAACGCCGTCGTCCAGGGTCCCGTCGCGGCTGGTCACCGCCCAACCGACGTAGTCGACTCGATTGTCGCGATACGGCGTCGAAGGCATGTTCTGGATGTGCTCCAGAAAGTGTGAGCGCAGCGCTTCGGCATCGACATCAAAGTTCTTGAGTCGTGCGAACAGTACATCTTGTGATTGCTTCACCAAGGGAATTCCTTTGAGCAGCAGGCGTACGGCCTCGATACGAGATCAGCCTGCAGTTGGTTTCTAAAAAACTTGGGTGGATTTTTATGAGAGACGCATTATCACCATTTTGGTTTTGGTTGAAACGCATACCCGCATCACCCAAAAATCAAATGAAAACCCTCATTTTTTCGGAATATCAATGAGACTAGTCTGATAATACAAACGCCAATGTTTTTACAACAAAGCGCTATCCAACGGACGATGAGCCTGAAGCGGCGTCTCAGAAACCAGCTTCAATTGCCTATCGCTTGTTACACTTTGCGCGCCAAGCGGAAGTCACGCATCGGCTGGCTGGCTACTTGGCCACATCACAAACCGCGCCAATACTCAAGAAAAAGAGAGAATCGTTTAATGATATTTAGAAGAATATCCAAGGTCGTTTTTTCGTTACTTGTTGGAAGCTTGGCTTGCGTTCAAGGCGCGAATGCACAACCTGTCATCACATGCCCAGTCAATCAAAATACTGTTGGCCTCATTCCATCCCTCACAGAAAAATACGAGGTGCCGGGAAGGAATATCAGAGTGTTTTATGCGCTCCACGGCGAGCACGCGGTGCCCGATAAAACCGACGTAAATTCCAACGGGGTCCCGGACTACGTCGAAAACGTGGCAAGACAGGCGGACGCGGCGCGAAGAGCGTATAACCTTCTTGGGTTTCGCGATCCGCTTCAGAGCGCACGCTATAGGGGCGCCACGTACATCGATCTGAACGTCGGGGCGCTTGCCACCTACGGGCGAGCATATAGTGAACCATCAAGCTATTCAGCCCTACCGCAAAGGGACGGGGCGTGTTCGCTCAGAATCGACGTAGCCAACAATCTCGATAGGTTCCCCGGAACATGGAGCACTCTTGGTCACGAACTATTCCACCTCTACCAGTACGGAACCATGATGTTCAGGCGACCATGGCTTATCGAGCCGACCGCCAATTGGGCAGAGCGGGTCATTCGAACGGGCTCTTTAAACCCGGCCATACCAACAACGCCGCTTCCCAGTTCCATGGCAGAGATGCAGTCGATAGTGTTTTCGCAGAGCTTTCCCTACGGTTTTTGGGGTCGACTCGCAAGCCTCATGGATCCAGGCGACGAGGTCATGCGGCTACCAAACGAGCTCCAATACGCGGTCTACACCGATGGCAGCCCAATTTTCAAAGATGACCGAATTCGGGGATTTGCTTTTTTAAGCACACTTCTCCAGTACCTTGACGCAGAAAGCCAAGTCGTTGCATACGAAAATGGCTGGCCCGCGTACACTTGGAGTGGCACCGATCAGAATAGCGCATCGCACGACACTCGGATACTCAAATCGATCCAAAAGGCAGTGAGGCGAACCGGCGTGAGGAACTATGAAATCGATGCGTTTCTAGCCATTGAGTAAGCAATAAAAGACGAAGCCCCGAATTGCTCTACGCATCGGGCCCTTCGTCCTTCGTGACCTACAACCCTGACCTCAGTCGACGCACGATAGGTTCGGGCACTCGATACCATTCGCAGCTTCCGTAAATAGCGCATTGGCATCGATATAGCGCTTGGCATTCGAGATGCGCCTATTTCGACATAGTAGTAACGGTTGCCGTTTGGGGCTTCTACCTCGCAAAGTAAGCTGCATCCCGAAGCGAGAGTGGTGCCGGTTTTCCGCCACACTGCAGTGCAATTTCCAGTTCTTATAAGAATTGCGGAATGCGTGATAGCAGTCCTTCTTGGCGACACCGGCAGCCTCAGCGGTGTCCAGCGACCGGGTTGCGCAACGCTGGGGAGGGCTAGTTTTGCTTCCAGGGGAGGCCGCGGAGGCGCCAGCCGCCTTTTTGGCCGCGGTGGCCCTCTGGGTCGGGGTCGCCTTCGAAGCCTTCGAGGATGTTGTATGCCTCGATGCCGAGTTCGGTGGCACGCTTGGCGGCGGCGATGGAGCGGACGCCGCTTCGGCATAGCAGGACCGCTTTTTTGCCGGGGGGGACGGCGGCGCGCACAGCTTCGTCGTAGGCGCCGTTCAGGGCCATGCCGGGCCACTGCTTCCAGGCGATGCCGACTGCGCCAGGGACGTAACCGACCCACTCGCGTTCGGCGTCGGTGCGCACGTCGACAAGCACCGCGGTGCCGTCGGCCATCCATTGCGCAGCCTGTTCGGGGGTGACGTCGCCGGCATAGCCTGTGGCCGGCGAGACGCCAGTTCGCCCGGGGGGAATGGCGGCTGATGTTGGCGGGGTCGCATCCGGCTTGGTCATTGCTTGCTGTCCTTCGTGATCCAACTTGGGGAAACACACATTCTTCACCAGTTCGAGAAGCGGTGCCCCCGGGGCCTGTTCAACATACTGCCGACGAGATTTCTATTCAAGAACGATCCAAGACCCATCTGCGGGACCATCCGGGGGCCATCCGGGGGCCATCCGGGGGCCATCCGGGGGCCATCCTAACACCATCCGGCTGGATGGTGTTAGGATGGCGCCATGCAAAATCAACTCGTTCCCTTGGCACCGCGCACCAAGCTGCCCGACGCCGAGAAGATCACGATCAACCTGGGCTATGTGGACCTCGGGCACATCGACCTGATGGTGGCCGAAGGCTTCTATTCCAACCGGACGGACTTCATACGAACGGCGATCCGCAACCAGCTTTCCGCCCATGGCGACGCGCTCAAGCAGGTGGTTGCGCGAAAGATGCTGGTGCTGGGGCTGCAACAGTTCGGCGCGGCCGATCTGCAAGCCGTCCGCGACGCCGGCGAAAAGCTCGAAATCCGGGTGCTCGGCCTCGCGAGCATTTCGGCCGATGTGACGCCCGAACTCGCGCGGGACGCCATCGGCTCCATCACCGTTCTTGGCGCACTGCATGCGCCGCCCGCCGTCAAGGCTGCATTGGCCGATCGCATTCGCTGAGGTATTCGATGAATCAACTTTTTGAACGCCTGATGCATCAGGCCGCGCGTCTGACACAGGGCGGCAATCTTCAGGAGGCGACCCGCGCCATCCAGCGCGCATTGAAGGGCGACTCTCCGCCGGAAGCGCCAGGCGCACGCCCTGCCGAGGCCGAGCACACCCCTGCTCACCCTACCCATGCTGCGAACGATGACAGGCTGGTGGTCGACGTCGAGGCGCGATTTGTCGAAGCGCCTCCCGTGGCACGCGATGCACCGAGCGAGCCTGAGGTCGTACCGGAGCTCGGCGAAGACCAGTGGACGGACGGCCTCTTTGCCCATCGCAACCGCAGCATCGCCTACAAGCTCTTCGTTCCCGCGAAAGGCACCGGAACGGCCCGCCCGTTGGTGCTGATGCTGCATGGCTGCACGCAGCATCCGGACGACTTCGCCGCCGGCACGCAGATGAATCGACTGGCGCAGGAGCACGGCTTTCTGGTGCTCTATCCGGCGCAGACGCAGCACGCCAATTCATCGAAATGCTGGAACTGGTTCAAGCCGCAGCACCAGCAGCGCGATCGCGGCGAACCGGCGCTGCTCGCAGCGCTCACGCGGTCGGTGATGTCGGAGCAAGCGGTCGACCCGGGGCGCGTGTATGTGGCCGGCCTGTCGGCGGGCGGCGCAATGGCGGACATCCTCGGCCGGACGCATCCCGATCTGTTCGCCGCCGTCGGGGTGCATTCGGGGATCCCTGCTGGCGCCGCGCATGACCTGATGTCGGCGCTTTCGGTGATGAAGAATGGACAGGCGGCCGCACCGACCCTTCGGCCATCGATACCGATCATCGTCTTCCACGGCGACGCCGATGGCACGGTGCACGCACGAAACGGCGAGCAATTGGTGGCCGCAGCGCTCGCGAGCCAGAACGCCGCAGCGCCCACGGACGAGTCCAGAGGCCAGGCCAGCAAGGGCCGCAGGTACACCCGCCGCGTCTATGAGCAAGGCGGCGAGACCATCGAACACTGGCTGCTGCATGGCGCCGGGCACGCCTGGGCGGGCGGCAGCCCGAGGGGCTCTTTCACCGATCCGACCGGGCCTGACGCCAGCGCTGAAATGCTGCGTTTCTTCCTGGCCCATCCGAGGCCAAGGCCGGCGGGCTAGCTAGTAACAGACAGAAGGCGAACCGCTCATTCAGCGGGGGAGCCCGCGTGCCTGTCCAGTCCGCTCGTGGGTGTGCAGCTACTCGAGCGCTGCCGCGGACGCTTCTGGGTACAGGTTGGGAAACAGGATGTTGAGCGACGCCATGGGGAACCCAATGCATAGGTCTGAGCGGTGACCATCGCTTTTGAGCAGCCCGTCGGCCAGGAAACGCGACACGACCTTCCGGCCCGTGCGCTCTTCCAGGCCCGTCATCCTGATGAAGTCGCCCCGCGAGATCGAACCCGCCGTGGCGACCGTCTGAAGCGGAAAGATGGCCTCCTCACGGTACTCGGAGATTCCATCCGTGATCCCGCGCACGAGAACATAGGCGCGAATGCGGTCCTTGAGCTTGCGAAGATCGAGCATCGTGGTCATGAACGTGACCTGATCCTCGCACAGCTCGATGAAGTAGCGGCACCACGCCAAGAGCATCTTCTGGCTGAGGTTTCCGCGACCATCGAGGTCGCCTTGCCGCGCACTGTCCGCGTTGTCGAGCATCTCGTAGTAGACCTTGCGCTGGCGCGCGAGCGCGCGATTTGGCGACCAGAGGCCTCCGCTCACAGGGAACAGTGAGCAGTGGGTCTGCAGGCGAACAGCTCGCCCGTTTCCGTCCTCGAACGGGTGAGTCCACGCCACGCGATGGTGGGCAGACGCGATGGTGTAGAGCACAGCATCGACGCCTTTGAGGCGACCATATCTCTCATCCATCCTTGCCAAGAACTGGGGCACCGACTGCCAGGTCGGAGGTTGATGCCGGCCTACCGCAACGTCGTGCTTGCGAATCTCTCCTGGCACAACGATGCGCCCGTCTTCCGTTCGCCGGTCGCCTTCTGAAAGCCTGCCGTAAAGAGCCGCGTGCGCCTTCAAAAGAAATTCGCTGCTGAGGGCGGCCGCCTCTGTCGTCACGAGGCGTTCAAGTTCCAGTTCCGCTTCGATGTGAGCGACGGCTATCCGCTGTCGCATGGCCACGTCCGGCTTCTCGGAAAAGTCGTGTCTGAGCGCGCGCTCGATGTTCGCCGGATGCGTGCCCTGGCCCTCGATGCTGTTCGAGTAGTAGGAGTTCATCGACCGCACAATCGCACGCAGGGCCTCCCTTGCTTCGGGACTTGCCGAGGCTCGCAACTGCGCAGACTTTTCGAAGATCCGACGCGTGGCTTCAACCAGCCCATCGAGGTCCTGAGCCGGAAGAAGGGGCTCAAACTGATGGGGTTGATCATAGACGGCGATTGCCTTGGGTTTTACCGACATGAATTCCGGTTCCTTTTCCTTAAGAATACGTGAATAACGTTTATTTATCAACGGGTTAGGTCGGACGACAGATCCTGCAGTTTCCGGTTCTATTGCCGATTGGATTTCCACGGCCGCCAAGCGCATGGTGGTGCGCCCATAGCGACAGGGGCGCTCGGCTTACACCTGGTTTCCTCCCGTGCGGGATATTCGTATTGCTTTGCAATGCGGATGCCAGCGCCAAGGCGCCGTCGCGCGTTGAGTGGTCAGTACCGAGGACCCTTTCATGAACCAACGCACCACCCCGTTTCCGCGCCGCGCGACCGGCTGGCTGCTGGGACTGGCGCTGCTCCTGACCAGCGTGCTTGCGGCAGCGCAGCAAGACCCCCCGGCTCGCGTCGGACGACTCAATTTCCAGCAAGGTTCGGTGAGCTTCTCGCCGGCCGGCGATGACAACTGGTACGAGGCGGTCCCCAATCGGCCGCTCACCACCGGCGACCGCCTTTGGGCGGATCGAAGCGCACGCGCAGAGGTCTACGTCGGCTCGACCGCGGTGCGGCTCGACGAGCAGACCGGCATCACGATGTCCGAGGTCGACGACAACACGGCCCGCATCACAGCCACTCAGGGAAGCCTTCAGGTTCGTGTGCGCGACGATCTCGCCGGCGGACGTTTCGAGGTCGACACCGCCAACATGGCCATGATCGTGGACACCCCCGGGGACTTCCGCATCAACGTCGACCCGGGCTCGGGCACGACCCAGGTCTCGGTCGCGGCGGGCAACGTCACGCTCTTCGGCGAGAACGGCGAAAGCACGCCGCTGGGGCCGCATCAGCAACTGACGGTCTCCGGCAGGAACCTCGCAGCCGCGAACGGCGCACCGGTCCGCGCGGCGAGCGACTTCGACCGCTGGGTGGCGGAACGCGATCGCATCGACGACCAGTCGGTCTCCGCGCGTTATGTGTCGCGCGACACCGTCGGCTACCAGCAACTCGACGCCTATGGCGATTGGCAGAACGATCCGAACTATGGCGAGGTCTGGTATCCGCGCAATGTCGACGCCGACTGGGCGCCCTATCAGAACGGCCAATGGGCCGAGGTAGCGCCTTGGGGATGGACGTGGATCGACGCCGCGCCTTGGGGCTTTGCACCGACACACTACGGCCGATGGGCGCGCGTCGGGTCGCGCTGGTGCTGGGTTCCGGGACGTCAGCACGCGCGCCCTGTCTATGCGCCTGCGCTTGTGGGCTTCGTGGGCGGCACGGCCGCCGGCGCGAGTGCCAACCTGGCGATCGGCGGAGGGCGCCACGGTGTGGGGTGGTTCCCATTGGCTCCCGGCGAGGCATGGCGGCCCGGCTACCGAGCCAGCCAGCGCTATATCGACGAAGCCAATCGCGCTGCGCTTGGCCGCCAAATCGCCGCGCAGAACGCCGCACGCAATGCCGAGTTTGCCAATCGGCTGATGCCCGGGGCGGTCACGGTCGTGCCGGCGGATCATTTCGCTCGCGGGCCGATCGGGCGGCGAGAGGTCGTCCGTGTGCCCACCGAGCGGCTTGCCAGCGTGCCTGTGGGGATGGGCGCGCCGATCCCGTTGCACGGTGGGCCGTCACCCGCGGCCTTCAGCAGGGCCGCGGCGGTGCCTCCGCCCGGTGCGGTGCAGCCGAGACAGCAGCAACGACAGATGCAGCAGTTCCAGCAGGCCCAGCAAGTTCAACAGGCTCAGCAAGCGCTCCAGGCACAGCAGATCCAGCGCCAGCAGCAAGAAATCCAGCAACGCGCGGCAGGGCAAGCCGTTCAGGCACAGCAGGCTCAGCAGGCACAACAACTGCAGCAGCGAGCGGCCGCTCAAGCCATGCAGGCGCAACAGGCACAGCAACTCCAACAAGCGCAGCGGCAGCAGCAAGAAGTGCAGCAACGCGCCGCAGCGCAAGCCATGCAGGCGCAGCAAGCGCAGCAACTGCAGCAGGCCCAAAGGCAGCAGCAGGAAGCACAGCAACGTGCCGCGACGCAGCAGGCTTTGCAGGCCCAACAAGCGCAACAACTGCAACACGCCCAGCGCCAGCAGCAGGAAATCCAGCAACGCGCAGCGGCCCAAGCCATGCAGGCGCAACAAGCACAACAGGCGCAGCAATTGCAGCAGATGCAGCGACAGCAGGCCGAGGCCCAGCAACG
This sequence comes from Variovorax sp. 10N420, assembly GCF_056394705.1. NCBI lineage: Bacteria > Pseudomonadati > Pseudomonadota > Betaproteobacteria > Burkholderiales > Comamonadaceae > Variovorax > Variovorax sp. 10N420. Next base: position 343,667 of record NZ_JBFTIJ010000003.1, read on the forward strand.
TGCAGCGCAGGCGCAAGCCATGCAGATGCAGCAACAACAGGCCATGCGGGCGCAACAGCAGCAAGCGCAGCAGATGATCCAGCAACGGCAACAGGCGGCGCGCCAGGCGCAGGAACTTCGGCCCCGCGCCCCGGGCCGCCCGGATCAACCGCAACAGGGCCTGGTCGACCGGCCGTAATCCGCCACAGTGCGCAGCGGCTTCTCCTTGCGCCGGCTACAGTCGGCGCCAAGGAGCTTCCATGCGCACATTCGACTTCGACTTCTTTGTGATCGGCGGCGGCAGCGGTGGCGTGCGCGCTGCCCGTATGGCGGCGCAGCGCGGCGCGCGAGTGGCCCTGGCCGAATGCGCGGAACTCGGCGGCACCTGCGTCAACGTCGGCTGCATCCCCAAGAAGCTCTACAGCTATGCGGCCGGCTATGCAGACGCTTTCGAGGAAGCGGCAGGCTACGGCTGGCATGTCGGCGAAACGCGTTTTGACTGGGCGCGCCTCAAGGCGAATCGGGCACGTGAAATCACGCGGCTCAATGGTGTCTATCGCAACCTGCTCGAAGGCGCGGGCGTGACGCTCATCCAGGGCTGGGCGCAGTTCGCGGACGCCCAAACGGTGCAGGTCGGTGAACGCCGGTTCACGGCCCAGCATGTGTTGATCGCCACCGGCGGCATGCCCTTCGTGCCCGACGTAACGGGCCGTGAGCACATCGTCGTGTCCGACGCGATGTTCGATCTGGACCCGTTTCCGAAGCGGTTGCTGGTGGTGGGCGGCGGCTACATCGCCTGCGAATTCGCCTCGATCTTCAACGGCCTGGGCGCCAAGGTCACGCAGGTGCAGCGCAATGCGCATCTGCTCAATGATTTTGACGAGGATCTTCGGCAGTTCCTTGCCAAGGAGATGACCCGGACCGGCATCGACATCCGGCTGAACAACGAAATCAACATGATCACGCGACTGGAGAGCGGCCTGTGCGCCATGCTCTCTCGCGGCCAGCGGGTGGAGGCCGACGTCATCCTTTTTGCGACAGGCCGGGTGCCCAACACCGAGGGCATGGGGCTCGACGCGGCGGGTGTGGCACTCGACGAGCGCGGGGGCGTGATCGTCGACGCGCACTATCGCAGCTCCGTGCCTTCGATCTATGCGGTCGGCGACGTGTCGACTCGCCAGCAGCTGACGCCGGTCGCTCTGGCGGAGGCAATGGTGGTGGTGGACTCGCTTTTTGGCAAAGGCAAGCGGCAGCTCGACTACGAATACACGCCGACCGCCGTGTTCACGCACCCCAATGTCGGCACCTGCGGCTACACCGAAGCCGCGGCGCGGATGAAGTTCGGCAAGGTCACGATTTTTTCGAGCGAGTTCCGGGCGCTGCGCCACACGCTGTCGGGGAGCGAGGAGCGTACGTTCATGAAGCTGGTCGTCGAGACGGCCAGCGACAAGGTGGTTGGCTTGCACATGGTCGGGCCGGATGCCGGGGAGATCGTTCAGGGGTTTGCGGTGGCGATGCGGGCCGGTGCGACGAAGGCGCTGTTCGACAGCACGATCGGGATTCATCCCACGGTGGCCGAGGAGTTCGTGACCATGCGCGAACCTATGCCCTGACTGTTGCTCGCCCCCAGGCTGCGCGCACTTCGTGTCGCTTCGCCAACCCCCTACCGGGGGCAACACCAGCGGCCTGGCGAAGCCAGTTCCGCGGTGTTCGCGAATTTGGCCGGGCTGCGCCGGCCATTTTTGCTGGTGGCTGCGTGACTTGATGGTGGGCCACAATGTTGCATGCCTTATATGCCTGCGTTTATTGCTCCTGCGCGTTTTACCGATGCTGATGCTGCCCTGGAGCAGGTTCGGCTGATTTATGACGGGGGGTTGCAGCACCTTCGGGATGCGATGCAGCGGTTTGTGGCTGGGGAAAGCCTGCCGGGGCGGGTTCGTGCTTGTTATCCGTTTGTGCGGATCCATACGCACACGGTGTCGCGGCGCACGCCGGTCGCCAATGCGGGGTTGAGCTACGGGTTTGTGTCGGGGCCGGGGCGCTACGAGACGACGCTGACGCGGCCGGATCTGTTTTTGCGGTATTACCGGGAGCAGTTCAGGCTGCTGCTGGAGAACCATCAGGTGGAGCTCGAGATCGGCACGAGCACGCAGCCGATTCCGATTCACTTTTCGTTTGCTGAGAACGATCACATCGAAGGCACGATGAGCGCGGAGCGTCGTGCGCTGATGCGCGATGTCTTCGACCTGCCGGACCTGGGCGCAATGGACGACGGCATCGCGAACGGCACCTTCGAGGCCAAGCCTGGAGAGGCTCAGCCGCTGTCGCTCTTCACGGCGGCGCGGGTCGACTATTCGCTGCATCGCCTGCGCCACTACAGCGGCACGGCGCCGGAATGGTTCCAGAACTTCGTGCTGTTCACCAACTACCAGTTCTACATCGACGAATTCGTGCGGCTCGGACATGAGGCGATGACTGATGAGAAGAGCGAGTACGTCGCCTTCATCGAGCCGGGCAACGTGGTCACGCGCCGCCGCGGGATGGCGGCTGGGTCAAGCCGTGTGTACGGCGAACTGCTCGACGGGACGCAGGGCACGTCGCCGGCCCGCCTGCCGCAGATGCCTGCCTACCACTTGGTGCGTGAGGACTGCACCGGCATCACGATGGTCAACATCGGCGTCGGGCCGGCCAACGCCAAGACCATCACCGATCACGTCGCGGTGCTGCGTCCGCACGCATGGGTGATGCTCGGCCACTGCGCGGGGCTGCGTCAGGGGCAGCGGCTTGGCGACTACGTGCTCGCGCATGCGTACGTTCGCGAAGACCATGTGCTGGACGAGGAGCTTCCACTGTGGGTGCCCATCCCGGCGCTGTCGGAAATCCAGCTCGCTCTCGAAAAGGCGGTGGCCGAGGTCACAGGCACGCAAGGCACCGAGCTCAAGAAGATCATGCGCACGGGGACCGTCGCAAGCACCGACAACCGAAACTGGGAGTTGCTGCCGGGCAACCAGCCCCAGCGCCGCTTCAGCCAGAGCCGCGCGGTCGCGCTCGACATGGAAAGCGCAACCATCGCGGCCAACGGCTTCCGCTTTCGTGTGCCCTACGGCACGCTGCTGTGCGTGAGCGACAAGCCCCTGCATGGCGAGATCAAGCTGCCTGGAATGGCAAACCAGTTCTATCGCGAGCGCGTGGAGCAACACCTGCGCATCGGCATGGCGGCCATCGACGTCCTGCGCAAGGAAGGATCGAGCCGGCTGCACAGCCGCAAGCTGCGCAGCTTTGCGGAAGTGGCGTTTCAGTAGCCGGCCGGCGCGGCGCCCGCTTGGCCGAACAGTGCCGGCGCTTCCCGGCGCGCACGCGGCGTGACCGCCAGCGCGCGGCTGTCCAGATCCTGGCGGACCCAGCCGCGCTCCAATGAAAGCTGCAGCAAGGACGCTGCCAACGCGCCACCAAGATGCGGGCGGCGTTCGCTCCAGTCGAGGCACGCGCAAGCAAACCGCCTGCGCCTGGCGCGCGCCGCTTCGACGTCGACCCCGAGCGCCTCGAGTGCGGCCATGCCTTTCTGCGTGAGGTCATACGACCGGCCCGCACCGTCCGACGAAGCCTTCAGCCAGCCTTGGCTGTGCAAGTGATCGTGCAGTGCCACGCCCACGGCACCGGCCATGTGGTCGTAGCAAGTGCGCGCCGAGCGAAGCCGGCTCGGCGTTGTCGGCCTGAACTCGCTGCGCGTGACGCCGGCAACCACCAGCAGGCTTTCGAGCACGGCAGCCACCTCGCTGCCGGCCAGCCGGAAATACCGGTGCTTGCCTTGCGCAACCGATTCGACAAGCCGCTGCTCCTTGAGGCGCGCCAGATGGGCGCTGGCGGTCGATGCCGCAACTTCGGCGACGGCGGCGAGTTCGGTCGCGGTGCGCGCGTGGCCATCCATCAGGCAGCACAGCATGCGGGAGCGGGCCGGCTCGGCGATGGCGCCTGCGAGCCGGGCGAGATGGGAGTCGGCGGTTGCGTCCATACTTCGATCGTAAGCGAAGTGTGATCGCTTGAAAAGCACCACACTTGCCGCATGAACCATCTCGCCTCACCCACAGACGCCATCGCGGCCGTCACGCACCCCAATCCGTATCCGTGGTACGCCACGCTTCGCAGCGGCCCCGCGCTGGTCCGCGACGAAGGCCTGCGACTGTGGGTTGCGAGCCGTGCCGACGTCGTGCGCGAACTGCTGTCGAGCGATGCCTTGCGTGTGCGGCCCATCGGTGAACCCGTGCCCAATGCGATCGCCGGAACGCCGGCGGGCGAGGTGTTCGGCCAGCTCGTCCGTATGAATGACGGCGAGTTGCACGCGGCTCACAAGCCGGTGCTGCAACGTGCGTTGGCTCGGCTCGATCTCGCCGCGGCGCATGCCGATGCATTGCGGGTCGCTGAAAAGCTGGCGGATGAAACGCTCGGCGATTTCTGCTTCGCGTTCCCGGTCAGCGCCGTGGCGCATCTTCTGGGTTTCGCTGACGAAGCTTTGCCGGCAATATCGCGTTGGATGCGGGACTTCGTAGCCTGCCTGTCGCCGCTGTCGACGCAGGCTCGACTCGACGCCGCCAGCGATGCGGCGGTGGCTTTGATGGCGCGATTCGAGCAGCACGCTGCGGCCGCCCCGGCGCGCGGCGGCAGCCTGCTCGCGGCTGTGCAGACCGAGGCACCGGAGCGCTGCACGAAAGTGCTTCGCGCCAATCTCATCGGCCTGCTGTCGCAAACCTGCGAAGCGACGGCGGGCTTGCTGGGCAACAGCCTGGCCGCGCTGGCACGCGAGCCGAACCTGCGCCGCACGCTCGGTTCACGCTGGGAATTGCTGCCTGCGTTGGTCGAAGAAGTTGCGCGCCACGATCCGTCCGTTCAGAACACGCGCCGCTTCGTCGCGCAAGACGCCGTGATTGCAGGCACCGAACTCGCAGCGGGCGATGCGGTTCTGCTGGTGCTGGGGGCGGCGAATCGGGATCCCGCGCTCAATCCCGCGCCAGCGACTTTCGAACTGATGCGGGCCCGTCGGCAGACGCTGGGCTTTGGTTATGGCAAGCACGCGTGTCCCGGCCAATCGCTCGCCTGCACTGCCGCAGCGGCGGGCCTTCAGGCGCTGCTGTCACGTGGCCTCGCGACCAATGGGCTGCACGAGCGCGGCTGGGACTACCAGCCCTCCGTGAACGCGCGCATTCCTTGCTTCCACTGACCGGACGGCTCACGACGCCTGCGGCCAATTTCCGGTGCCGGCGAGAAAGGGCGACAACTGCGCCGGCCCCCAACGCAGCGGCAAGGCGGCCGGCCGATGGATCGCAGCGACCACTCGCATGCGCAAAAGGCGTTCGGCACCTTCGAAAGCGGCAAGCTCAGGACCGTCCCAGATCACCTCGGCCGTCACCGCCAGCTGAAGCAGATCGCCAGTGTCGAAGTCGATGAACAACAAGCCCGCGCGCGGGTTCACCGCGATATTGCCGAGCGTGTTGAAGAACGAATTGCCGATGAAGTCCGGCACCGTCAGCGCGCCATCGTCAGACACGCGCACGAACCCCGGCCGTCCGCCGCGATGCGATACATCGACGCCGTGCGATGTCGCGCCGTCACCGGCTGAGGGATGCGCTGTCGCGATGAAGAACGTGTCGGCATTCGCCATCATGCGGCGGGCGGCGGCGTCCAGGACATCGATGCGCCGTACAGGCAACCCCGTGCGCGACTCACCGACGAGCAAAGGCTCGCGCGCCTGGATGTACTTCGGGCAGTTGCCGAAGCTCTGCAGCACGGCAACAGTGAAGCCACTTGCATCCATCTCCTCCACCACCCCATTCATCCGATTGCGTCGCCCGGTGTGCGGCTCAATGCCCAAGAGCGCAATCTGAGCGCCACGCACCAGCCCATCCGAGAACGGATCGCCCGCATCCGCATGCGCGTCGATTCGCAAGTGATGCTCATCCGGCGAATGCGCAAACCCCGCTGGCGCAGCCAGCACGCTGGCCCACGGCTGCTTGGTGCCGTCGAGGCTGCCTGCAATCAGGAAGGGCAGTTGCGCAAAGAAAGTCCGATGCTGGTCGGGCATGTAGTCGCGAAGAACGCGCGTGCCGAACATGGCCATGCGCTCCAGCGCGCCCGCGCGCGCCTGCATCGCCTGTTCGCCTTCATGCCAAGCCGACGCAGCAGCCGATGCGGCGGTCATGACGCGAGTCCTCTCCGATGGCTTTAGAGCTTGATCTGCTGGGCGGGTCGGGGTTGAAGACATGCGCTTTCTCCTTGCGAATCCTTGCGGACCTGTTGCAACGCCTTCATTCTGATTTGCTCCTGGCGCAGGAGTAATGGCGCGCAACGCAGTTAACTGCTGCGAATTTCGGATCAATCGAACCCATGGGATCTAATCGCCCCATGGACCGACTCAAAGCCATGCAGACCTTCGTGCAGATCGCCGACCAGGGCAGTCTCACGAAGGCCGCCGAATCGCTGGGCACTTCGCTGCCGGCGGTGGTGCGTTCGCTTGCAGCGCTGGAAGCTCATCTTGGCGTACGGCTCTTCCACCGCACCACGCGACGCATCTCGCTCACCGAAGAAGGCCGCAGCTATCTGCAAAGCGTCCGAGAGGTGCTCGCCGCAGCCGATGCGGCCGATCGTTCACTCACGCTGGATGCGACGGAGCCGGCAGGGCTGCTCACGATCACCGCGCCCGTGATGTTCGGGCACATGTACGTTTCGCCGGCCGTGGTGCGCTTTCTCCAGCGCTACGACAAGATGCGCTGCAGCGTACTGCTCCAGGATCGGTCCGTGAACCTGCTCGAAGAAGGCGTCGACGTCGGCATACGCATCAGCAAGCTCGAGGATTCGTCGCTCGTGGCGCAGCAACTCGGCAGCATTCGCCGCGTGGTGGTTGCAAGCCCGGACTTCTTGCGTCGTCACGGCACACCGATGCATCCGCGCGAACTGCGAGATGCGAATTGCGTGCGCATCCATCCGTCCACGGTCGGCCCATGGATGTTTCGCGAAGACGGGCGGCCGCTGTCGATCGCGACCCGTGGAAACCTGGAGTTCAATCACATCGCGCCGGCTGTGGAAGCCTGCGCAGCAGGGGTGGGCTTCGGCAACTTTTTCTCCTATCAGGTGCTGCCGATGGTGGCGCAGGGCCGCCTGGAGTTGGTCTTGACGGCGTTCGAGCCGCCGCCCCGGCCAGTGAGCGTGATCTATCCGAATGCGCGGCTGCTGCCCGCCCGGACGCGCGCCTTCATCGACTGGATGAAGGCCGAGTTCGACGGTCTTCGCCTCTGAAGCCGGGCGCCATGCCAGCCTCCGATGCGCCACAATGCCCCGGTGCCGACCCCGCCCGCCCCCCTCTTTCAGGCCCGCAACCTCCATAAACGCTACGGAACGACGACCGTGGTGGACGACCTCTCCTTCGAGATCGCGCCCGGAGAGTGCCTCGGCGTGATCGGCCCGAACGGCGCGGGCAAGACGACCACGATCCGCATGTGCCTCGGTCTCACCGCGCCGGACCACGGAACGATCGAAGGGTTGGGCGGGCTTTCGATGCCGCGCGACGGGCGGGCCATCAAGGCTCAGTTGGGCGTGGTGAGCCAGTTCGATACGCTCGACCCCGATTTCAGCTGCGCCGAAAACCTGATGGTCTACGCGCGCTATTTCGGCATGCGGCGCGCGGAGATCACGCCGCGCATCCCGCAGCTGCTGGAGTTCGCGGCGCTCTCGCACAAGGCAGACGCCAAGCCCGGCGAACTGTCCGGCGGGATGCGGCGCCGCCTCTCCCTGGCCCGTGCGCTGGTCAACGATCCGAAGCTGTTGATGCTCGACGAGCCGACGACGGGGCTCGATCCGCAGGCGCGCCACCTGATGTGGGAAAGGCTCCAGGTCCTGCTTCAGCAGGGCAAGTCGATCCTGCTGACCACGCACTTCATGGATGAGGCCGAGCGGCTGTGTTCGCGCTTGCTCGTGCTGGACCATGGCCGCAAGATCGCGGAAGGCCGTCCGCGCGACCTGATCGCTCAATACCTCGAGCCGGACGTTGTCGAGTTGTACGGCAACGGCGCGCTCGAACTGGCGCGGTCGCCGCTCAAGGACTATGCCGCGCGCGTGGAAGTCAGCGGCGAGACGGTGTTCTTCTATACGCAGGATGCGCGCGGGCTGATGGCTGCGCTCGGCGATCGCAGCGGCTTGCGAACCTTTCATCGGCCTGCCAATCTGGAAGACTTGTTCCTCAAACTGACCGGCCGCCAAATACGCGAAGACGGCTGAAGAGCCTGCAAGAAGGGGCAACGATGAGCATGCAGATGGATACGACTTCGCCAATCGCCGAGGCGCCGGCGGTGTCGGTGTGGCGCCCGCCCGAACTCTCGATGCGCTGGTGGCCAGTGTTTCTGCGCAACCTGCTGGTGTGGCGCAAGCTCGCGATCCCGAGCCTGATCGGCAACATCGCCGAACCGCTGATCTGGCTGGTGGCTTTCGGGTACGGCATGGGGGCGCTGGTCGGCAAGGTCGAGGTCGACGGCACGCGCATCCCCTACATCCTGTTTCTGGCGAGCGGCTCCATCTGCATGAGTGCGATGAACGCGGCCTCGTTCGAGGCGCTCTACTCCGCGTTTTCGCGCATGCACGTCCAGAAGACGTGGGACGGCATCATGAACGCGCCGGTGGGGCTCGATGACGTGGTGCTGGCCGAGATGCTCTGGGCTGCCTTCAAGGCGATCTTCACGACCACGGCGATCATGTTTGTGATGCTGGCCCTGGGCATCAGCCACAGCCCCAAGCTGATCATCGCGTGGTTCGTGCTGGCGGGTGCGGGCATCACCTTTTCGTGCATTGCGCTGATCTTCAATGCGCTGGCGAAGGGGTACGACTTCTTCACCTACTACTTCACGCTCTTCATGACGCCGATGATGTTCCTGTCGGGCGTGTTCTTTCCGCTGGACCAACTGCCCGATGCCGTGCGCGCGGTTGCCGCGTGGCTGCCCCTGACGAATGCGGTGATGCTGGTGCGGCCGCTTTTCATGGACCAGTGGCCGCCGGACTGGTGGCGGCACGCGCTCGTGCTGATGGCGTACACCGTGGCCGCCTTCTGGATCGCACTGGGTTTGACACGCAAGCGGTTCCAAGCCTGAGGAGACGACATGAAACAAGACATCGGCAGCGCGGTCCTGGCGTCGGCCTTCCTTCTCGTTCTCAGTGCCTGCACCACGGCACCGCCTGCATCGCCGCCCGCCAATGCCTCCGCCGCATTGACAACGAAGCCCGCCGCGTGGGCCGCGCCCGAGGCGATCGTGGCGCCTTCAGCGTTTTCGGGCGTGCACGGGCTCGCCATCGACAAGCAGGGCCGCTTGCTTGCCGGCTCCGTCGTCGGCAACACGATGTGGGAAGTCGACCGGAAGACCGGCACCGCGAGCGTCTTCATCAAGAGCGTCGAAGGGCAGGCCGACGACATCGCGGTCGGCCCCAACGGCGAACTCGCCTGGACCAACTACCTGATGGGCATGTTGCGCATGCGCGAGAACGACAACGCGCCGATGCGGGTGGTCGCGAAGGACCTGCCCGGACTCAACTCGCTCGACTTCGACCGGCGTAACGGCAAGCTCTATGCCTCGCAGGTCTTCCTGGGCGACGCCCTATGGGAGATCGACCGGACGGGTCAGAAGCCGCCCCGCCTCATCAAGAAGGACATGGGCGGCTTCAACGGCTTCGAGGTGGGGCCGGACGGCATGCTCTACGGCCCGCTGTGGTTCAAGGGCCAGGTCGTGAGGATCGATCCGGCCAATGGCGCGATGACGGTGATCGCCGACGGATTCAAGATCCCCGCCGCCGCCAATCTCGACGGCAAGGGCAACCTGTGGGTGGTCGATGCGCGCAGCGGCGAACTGGTGCGCGTGGATCTGGCCACTGGACGCAAGACCGTCGCCAAGCAGCTCAAGCCGTCGCTTGACAACTTGGCGATCGCGCCGGACGGGACCATCTATGTCTCGAACATGGCGGACAACTCGGTCCAGGCTTTCAATCCCGACACGGGCGAACTGCGGCTGCTGACTGGCGGCAGGCTCGCGGTGCCGGCCGGCATGAAGATCGACGGCAACGATCTCTGGGTGGCCGATGTCTTCGGTTTCCGCCAAGTGGATGCCAGCACCGGCGCTGTGCGCGACGTCTTCCGCATGCAGCGCGATCCGGATCTGGAGTATCCGTTTGCGGTGGGCCTTTCGGCGACGCACTTCGCACTCGCGTCATGGTTCACGGGCACGGTGCAGTTGGTGGATCGGAAGACACTGAAGACCACCGCCGTCGTGCACGCACTGAAAGCACCTTACGACGCCATACCGATGCCCGACGGCAGCGTGATCTACGCCGAACTTGCCACCGGCAGCGTGACGCGCGCGAGCGGCCCGAAGTTCGAGAACAAGGAAGTCATCGCCAGCGGCCTTGGCGGGCCGGTCCAGATGATCGTCGGCAAGGACGGTGCGCTCTACGTCACGGAGGCCGCGGGCAAGCTGACGCGCATTCCCCTGGACGCGAGCGCGCCGCTGCGCACCATCGCCGAAGGCTTGGCCATGCCCGAAGGCGTGGCGCAGACGCCGTGGGGCAGCTTCATCGTGGCGGAAAGCGCGGCGCGGCGGCTCGTCGAGATCGACCCTGTGAGCGGCACGCGCCGCACGGTCGCCGAAGGACTGCCGATCGGCCTCGAAGGCGGCCCGGGCATGCCGCCGCCCTATGTGCCGACCGGCGTCGCAGTCGGCAGCGACGGCACCATCTACGTGAGCGCGGACCGCAACAACGCGCTCTACCGGATCCGGCCGCAGCGCTGAGCCTGCCGCGGCCCCGGGCTCATCCGGTAGCCACTTCCCGCAAGCAGCCTTTCCGGTCGCCGCCTACAGTCTGCGCCATGCAATACACGCACGAGCATCTCGAAATCCAGAGGACGATGCGCCGTTTCATTGACGAGGAGATCAATCCGCACGTCGATGAATGGGAAGAGGCCGAGAGCTTTCCGGCGCACGAGATCTTCAGGAAGCTGGCGGCGCTCGGGCTGCTCGGCCTCAACAAGCCGGAGGCGTACGGCGGCTCGGGACTCGACTATTCGTACGCGATGGCAATGGCCGAGGCCTTGGGCCACGTGAGCTGCGGCGGCGTGCCGATGGCCATCGGCGTGCAGACCGACATGTGCACGCCCGCGCTCGCCCGCTTCGGCAGCGACGCACTGCGGCGCGAATTCCTGGCGCCGGCCATCGCAGGCGAAACGGTGGGCTGCATCGGCGTCAGCGAGCCCGGGGCCGGCAGCGACGTCGCCGGCCTGAAGACGCATGCACGCAAGGACGGCGGCGACTACCTGATCACCGGCCAGAAGATGTGGATCACCAACAGCCTGCAAGCCGACTGGATGTGCATGCTGGTCAACACCGGCGATGGGCCGGTGCATCGGAACAAATCGCTCGTGATGGTTCCGATGGACAGCCCCGGCATCGAGAAAGCCCGGAAGATCCGCAAGATCGGCATGCATTCGAGCGACACCGGGCTCATCTATTTCGACAACGTGCGCGTGCCGCAAAGCAATCGCATCGGCGAGGAAGGCCAGGGCTTCGTCTACCAGATGCAGCAGTTCCAGGAAGAGCGCCTGTGGTGCGCCGCCAGCTCGCTGGAACCGCTGGACGATTGCATCGCCCAGACCATCGAATGGGCGCAGCAGCGAAAGCTGTTCGGGGGCACGCTGGCCGACCAGCAGTGGGTGCAGTTCAAGCTGGCCGAACTCAAGACCGAGGTCGAGGCGCTGCGGGCGCTCACCTATCGCGCCTGCGATCTGCACGTGCAGGGCCAGGACGTGACCGAACTCGCGTCGATGGCCAAGCTCAAATGCGGCCGGCTCACCCGAGAGGTGGCGGACACCTGCCTGCAGTTCTGGGGCGGCATGGGCTTCACCTGGGAAAACCGGGTGTCGCGCCTGTATCGCGACGGTCGACTGGCCTCGATCGGTGGTGGTGCGGACGAGGTCATGCTCGGCATCCTCGCCAAGACGATGGGCATCGCGAAGAAGCCGCCGCAGGGTTGAGCGAAACGGCGACGCGCGAGTGGAATTCAGCGCGCGGCGGCGCGCAGCTTGTCCTTTTTGCTCGGCCGCTTTCCCTTGATGCCGCCCGAATTCGAAGCGGGTGCGGCCGGCGTCGCCGTCTCCACGGGCTCGAAGCCTGCGACCCGCTCGCGCGGCACGTTCAGGCCCTGGCGCTTTTCGATGAGCCGGAAGTGCGCCTCAGTGTCGGCGCTGACGAAGCTCACGGCCAGCCCGCTCGCCCCGGCGCGGCCCGTGCGTCCGATGCGGTGGACGTAGTCGACAGCCGAGCGCGGCAGGTCGTAGTTCACGACGACCGGCAACTGGACCACGTCGATGCCACGGGCCGCGAGATCGGTGGCAATGACCGCCTTCACCTTCGAAGCCTTGAAGTCGGTCAGCACCTGCGTGCGCTTGCCCTGGCTCAGCAAGCCATGAAAAGGCTCGGCGTCGACGCCCGCCTTGCGCAGCTTGTCGGCGACGATCTCCGAAGCATGCTTGGTGGCAACGAAGACCAGCACGCGCGGCCATCCACTCTTTTCGATCAGTTGCCGCAACAACTGCGTGCGCCGGCTGGCGTCGACTTCGATCGCGCGCTGCTGGATCGTGGGTTCCTCCGCCGCTTCGGAGGCGACCTCCACGCGGACCGGATTGCGCAGCAACGCTTCAGCCAGCGACTGGATCGCCTGCGGAAAGGTCGCCGAGAAAAGCAGGTTCTGGCGCCGTTCGGGCAACAGCGCGAGGATGCGATTCAGCTCTTCGGCGAAGCCAAGATCGAACAGGCGATCGGCTTCGTCGAGCACCAGCGTCGACACCGTCGACAGCCTGAGCGCGCGATGATCGATGAGATCGAGCAAGCGCCCCGGCGTGGCGATCATGATGTCGGCGCCGCCGCGCAGCGCCATCATCTGCGGGTTGATCGACACGCCGCCGAAGGCGACCGCAATCTTCAGCGGCACGGGCAGGTGCTGCGCGAGGCCGCGCATGGATTCGCCCACCTGTGCAGCCAGCTCGCGCGTGGGCACCAGAATCAACGCGCGCAGCCGCCGGGGCGTCTGGCGCGGCTCGGCGGCGAGCCGCTGGAGCAGGGGCAGCGAGAATGCCGCGGTCTTGCCGGAGCCGGTGCGAGCCGCGCCCAGCAGGTCGCGCCCCTGCAGGATGGGCGGAATGGCTTCGAGTTGAATGGCCGTGGGCGCCGCATAGCCCTTGTCGGTGGCGGCACGCACCAGGGCGGGATCGAGTCCCAGGGAATTGAAAGACATGGTGAATTGGAACAGCATCGGCACGAGGCGCAAAGATGAGCCCTGAAGACCTCGAACGACTCGTCACGCTGGAGATGCCCTTCGGCAAGTACAAGGGCCGGGTGATCGCGGACCTGCCCGGCAACTATCTCACCTGGTTCGCCCGCGAGGGCTTTCCCAAGGGCGAGATCGGCAGGCTCCTGGCGCTGATGCACGAGATCGATCACAACGGCCTCAAGGGTCTGCTGAAGCCGCTCCGCCGAGGCGGCTGAGCGCCTGGGTGGCCGGCTGGTACGTGGAAGTCCGTACAGCCCTGGTCAGCCAGGAGTCAGGCACGCGGGACGACCCTCGCTCCACAAAACCGAGGAGCGAGACATGCGCGTCAAGAGTCAGGCAGACTTCTTTTCAGGAGTCATGTTCACAGCCATAGGAGCGGCCTTCGCCATTGGCGCGACCTCCTACACCGTCGGCAACGGCGCCCGGATGGGGCCCGGCTACTTTCCCCTCATGCTCGGAATCCTGCTGGCAGTCCTCGGCGCGGCGGTGATGTTCCAGTCGCTGGTGGTCGAGACGGTCGACGGCGACCCCATCGGCAAGTGGGCGTGGAAGCCGCTCTTCTTCGTGCTGGCGGCCAATCTCGCGTTCGGCGTGCTGCTCGGCGGACTGCCCAGCATCGGCGTACCCGCCATGGGAATGATCCTCGCGATCTACGCGCTGACCATCATCTCCAGCCTCGCAGGCGCGCATTTCAAGTTGCGCGACGTGCTCGTTCTTTCGACCATCCTTGCCGTGGGCAGCTACATCGCCTTCATTTGGGCGCTCAAGCTGCAGATCCAGGTCTGGCCCACCTTCGTTTCGGGCTGAGGAGACCACCATGGATCTGATTCAAAACCTTGCAACCGGCTTCGGCGTTGCGTTCACCCTCACCAACCTGCTCTATTGCCTCGTCGGCTGCATCCTGGGCACGCTGATTGGCGTGCTGCCGGGGATCGGGCCGGTCGCGACCATCGCGATGCTGTTGCCGGCGACCTACGCGCTGCCGCCCGTGTCGGCGCTGATCATGCTGGCCGGCATCTACTACGGCGCGCAATACGGCGGATCGACCACCGCGATCCTGGTCAACCTGCCGGGCGAATCATCTTCAGTAGTGACCTGTATCGACGGCTACCAGATGGCGCGGCAAGGTCGCGCGGGTCCGGCACTTGCCGCCGCGGGACTGGGCTCGTTCTTTGCAGGCTGTGTCGGCACGCTGATCCTGGCGGCCTTCGCGCCGCCGCTGACCGAGCTGGCCTTCAAGTTCGGCCCGGCCGAGTACTTCTCGCTGATGGTGCTGGGCCTGATCGGCGCCGTGGTGCTGGCTTCGGGTTCGCTGCTCAAGGCAGTCGCGATGATCGTGCTGGGGCTGCTGCTCGGCATCGTCGGCACCGACGTGAACTCGGGCGTCGCACGCTTCAGCTTCGACATCCCCGAACTGACCGACGGCATCGGCTTCGTGGTGATTGCCATGGGTGTCTTCGGCTATGGCGAAATCATCGGCAATCTTTCGCAGCCTGATGACGAACGCGAAGTGTTCACGTCCGAGGTCAAGGGCCTGTGGCCCACCAAGCAGGACTTCAAGGACATGGCGCCCGCTGTATTGCGCGGCACCGCCCTGGGTTCGGCGCTTGGCATCCTGCCCGGCGGCGGTGCGTTGCTGGCGTCATTCGCTTCGTATGCGCTCGAAAAAAAGATGCGCGGCAAACCCGGCGAAGTGCCTTTTGGCAAGGGCAACATCCGCGGTGTGGCCGCGCCGGAGTCGGCCAACAACGCCGGCGCGCAGACTTCCTTCATTCCGCTGCTCACGCTGGGCATTCCGCCCAACGCCGTGATGGCGCTGATGGTCGGCGCCATGACCATCCACAACATCCAGCCCGGCCCGCAGGTGATGACCAGCAACCCCGAGCTCTTCTGGGGCCTGATCGCCTCGATGTGGATCGGAAATGCGATGCTGATCATCCTGAATCTGCCGCTCATCGGCATGTGGATCAAGCTGCTGACGGTGCCTTACAAGTTCCTGTTCCCGGCGATCGTGCTGTTCTGCGCGATTGGCGTTTACTCGACCAACAACAACACCTTCGACGTGTGGATGGTGGCGGCCTTCGGGTTCATCGGCTATCTCTTCCTCAAGCTGCGCACCGAGCCGGCCCCACTGCTGCTGGGCTTCATCCTGGGGCCGATGATGGAAGAGAACCTGCGGCGCGCGCTGCTGCTGTCGCGCGGCGACTGGAGCGTGTTCATCACGCGGCCCTTGTCCGCCGGGCTGCTGGCGGCAGCCTGCCTGCTGCTGGGGATCGTCCTGCTGCCATCGATCAAGGCCAAGCGGGAAGAAGCCTTCGTGGAAGAGTGACGAGGCGCGAGACGACGAGGCCCCGGCGCAGTGATCACGCGCCGGGCAGCACCCGCCAAGCGGGCACCTTGCGCTGAAAGCCCTTGAGTTCGAGTTCGCCCGCCTGCTCGGTCGACCAGTCGGGGTTCGGGGACATCTCGTGCAACACGCCTTGCACGCGTTGCGAGATGAGGATTTCCCCGGCCGCGGCCTCCGAGCACAGCCGCGCCGCAAGATTGGTCACCGTGCCGATCGCGCCGTAGTCGATTCGCCCATCGAAGCCGATGCCGCCGAGCGTCGCGAAGCCCTGTGCAATGCCGATGCCCATGTGCAGGTCGTACCCGCGCCGGCGCCACTGCACGCTCAGCACGGCCAGTTCCTGCTGCATCTGCAACGCCATGCGCAATGCGCGCACGGGTGCATCGGCAACCGGCTGAGGATCGTTGAAGAAGATCATCATCCCGTCGCCGGAGAAGCGCTCCAGAGTGCCCTCGTGCGCAAGCACCAGGCGCCCCATCGCGGCGTGGTACTGCGCAAGGACCGCCATCACTTCTTCAGGGTCCGCAGTCTCGGTGAAAGCGGTGAAACCGCGCAAATCAAGAAACACCACCGTGATCTCGCGCCGATGGCTCTTCAGCGGATCGTCGGCACCGCCGGCAAGAATGGCCTCCGCCAACTGCGGCGAGAAGAAGCGCTTGAGTTGCCCCACGCGGTCGAGCTGCCGCACGCTTTCGGCGACGCGCTGCTCCAGCGTGGTGTTCCATGCCTGCAGTTCGGCCCTCTGCCGCTGCACCTCGTCGTACAGGGTCTTCACGCGCAAGAGCGATCGCACGCGAGCCAGCAGCTCCGCCTGGTTGATGGGCTTGCCGAGGAAATCGTCAGCGCCGGCGTTCAGGCCGTTCATGCGCTCCTGCTCCGGATTCAGCGCCGTCACCAACACCACGGGCAGGACGCCAAGCGCCGGATCGGCGCGAATGGCGCGACAGACGTCGTAGCCGTTCATGCCCGGCATCATCACGTCGAGCAGCACGAGGTCCGGCGCGTCGGCGGCGATGCGGGCCAGCGCTTCTTCGCCCGATGCGGCGGTGCTGGTGCGATAGCCGCGGGCGGTGAGGATGTCCGAGAGCAGCCTGACGTTGGTCGCCAGGTCGTCGACGACGAGGATGTGCGCGCTCATTCCACAGTCTCCAGTAGCTGCAGCGGCAGAACCAGCGTGAAGGTCGAACCTTCTCCGATGCGGCTTTGGACCGTGAGGGTCCCGCCGTGCAATTCCGCGAACCGACGGGCGAGCGACAAGCCCAGGCCGGTGCCCTCCGCCTTGCGCAGATAGTCGGCGCCGACCTGCCTGAACTCATCGAACACCACAGCCTGGTCTTCGGGTGCGATGCCCACGCCGGTGTCCGCCACGCTCAGCTCGACCACTGCGCCGTCGAAGCCTTCCATGCGCCGCGCCGTCAGGCTCACGTGTCCACCGGCTGGCGTGAACTTCACCGCGTTCGACAACAGATTGACCACGATCTGCTTGACCTTGCGCGCATCGGCGATCCACTCGCTCAGGCCCTCCCCGACGTCCAGTGCAATCGAAAGGCCATTGCGCTGGGCGTGCTCGCGCACGAGCGTCAACGCGTTTTCGAGCAGCGAGCCGAAGTCGAAGCAACTGAGGTCGAGCTCCATGCGGCCCGCTTCGACCTTCGAGAGATCCAGCACGTCATTGATCAAGGTCAGCAGGTGCTGGCCCGACGAGTGGATGTCCCTCAAATACTCCATCTGCTTGTCGTTGAGTTCGCCGCACATCCGCTCGGTCAGCACTTCGGAGAAACCGATGATCGCGTTCAAGGGCGTGCGCAACTCGTGCGACATGTTGGCGAGGAATTCCGACTTGTGCTGGTTGGCAATCTGCAGTTGGCGGCTCTTGTCCTCGATCTCCTGGAAGAGGCGCGCATTCTGGATGGCGATCACCGCCTGGTCGGCAAAGGTTTCCACGAGCCGAATCTCCGCATCCGAAAACGGCCGTACCTCTCGTCGCACCACCGCGATGATGCCGAAGGAGGCACCCTCTCGCACCATCGGAACACCGAGCACGGTGCGAAATTGGTGGCGCGATTGAGGATCTCGCGACTCCGGGTATTCGGAATGCACGAGCTTCGAAACGTCGTCGACATGCACTGTGCGCCGTTCGACAAATGCGCGCCCCACCACGGACCCGCGGGTCTGCGGCAGGATTTCGTCGCGGCCGGTGGCAGTGCCATCGTTGACGCCCTGGTAGCCCGTCATCGACCGCAGGTGGTCGCCTTCGGGCAGCCACACCCTGCAGCCATGCGCCCTGCAGAGCACCGCCGAGCGCTCGGCAACCGCCCACAGCACGGGTTGCAGATCCGTCGGCGATCGGCTGATGACCCTGAGGATCTCCGCCGTGGCGGTCTGGTATTCGAGCGACGCGGTCAGTTCGGCAGTGCGCTGCTCGACTTTGCGTTCGAGTTCGCCGTACGACTCGCGCAGCTGCGCCGACATGCGATTGAACTGCTGCGCGAGCCCTTCGAGTTCGTCGCCTGTGTCCACGACGATCTTCTGGTTCAAGTCCCCCTGGCCGATGCGGCGCGCGCCCCTTGCGAGCGTGCGAATCGGCTGCACCATGCTTCGAGCCAACGCCGATGCGGCCAGCGCGGAAATCGCCAGGCCGGCCAGCAGCAGCAAGGCAGTGCGCAGGATCGATGCGTTCAGCTTGGCGTACACCTCGCCAATCGGTTGTTCGACGAAGACCTTCCAGCCCAATGACGGGATTGGCGCCACCGAAGTCAACACCGTCGCGCCTTGAAGATCGCGCGAGACCATCGCTTCTTCTTTCTGTGCAACATCGGCCGCGGCCGCCTGCACGTGCGGCAAGGACGAAAGACGGGTCTTGCGCAGCACCAGGCCGATGTCAGGGTCGGCCACGAGCAGACCATTGCTGTCGACGACGTAGGCCTTGCCTTTCTGGCCGATCTGGATGCGCGAGACCACTTCCCAGATGAACTTGAGGTTCAGCTCGGCCACGGTGACCGGCCCCTTCTGGCCACCGGCGCGTATGGCGACCGCCATGTAGGGCTCGGTGTCGCGGTTGAAGTACACGGGCCCGAACCAGGTCGCGTCCGCCAGGGCATCGCGGAAGGGCGCCTCCGGCGACCGATCCTTGCCTGAACCCAGGACGTCCATGCCCAGCCGCGATACAGAGATCTGCTCGCGGCCCGTTGGATCGAGCTGCGCAATGTCGGTCACCTCGGGTGCCTGCCGCATCAGACGCCAGAACTCCGTGCGCCGCGATTCCAGGTCCGACGCATCGAGCTGCGCCAACGACGCGTACGCCAGTTGCTGCGAAATCTGGTCCACATACTGCGCGATCCGCGAAGCCGCACCCAGGGCCTTTTCGTGCTGCACGCTGGCCAGGGCCGCCTTGCTCTCCTGATACGAAAAGTAAAGACCGATCGCGCTCGACGCCAGCAGCACACTGCTGACCAGCGAAAAAATCAGCAGCAGGTACTTGCGAAACAGACGCCCGCGATGAATGTCGCGCGACGCCGGCGAAAACATCGTGAAGCGCCGGCCCGGGGTCGCCGGCGCGAGTTCGCCCGAGAGCGAAGCGGGGGACGAATCCGGGATGGGCATGGCCATTCCATTGGACATCGCCCATCCAACAGTGGGAAGACGGCAGGACGGGTAGGCCTATTGGCCGACCCCGCCACCGCGCGCGCGGCACAGTCGGTGGCGCAGAATCATTTCCCGGCGGGGGCCGGTCGATGAGGAGACTTCTGATGCGCAGTAAGTTGGGCTCACTTCTTCTCTGCGCTGCGCTGGCGCTCGCTGGTTCTTTCGCGCAAGCGCAGCAGACGAAGAAGATGCCGCACATTGGCTATCTGGCGGCCGTTTCGGCGACGGCGGACGCGCCGCGCCTGGAGGCATTTCGCCAGGGTCTCCGCAATCTCGGCTATGTCGAAGGACAGAACATCCTGATCGACTACCGGCACGAGAGTCAGGACCTGCAGCGCCTTCCCGCCCTCGCCGCCGACCTGGTGCGCATGAAGGTCGACGTGCTGGTCACGGTGACGACGAACGCCGCGCAGGCGGCGAAGCGGACGACTTCGACCGTGCCGATCGTTTTCATGGGCGTGACCGACCCCGTCGCCACCGGACTGGCCGAGAGCCTGGCACGCCCCGGCGGCAACAGCACCGGCGTCACGAACGTGGCGGCCATCCTCACGGGCAAGCGGCTGGAGCTTCTCAAGGAGTCCGATCCGCGCATCGTGCGGGTGGCGGTGCTCTGGGACCCGGACGCGCCGGGCTCCGTTCCTCAGTGGGAAGCAAGCCAGGTGCCTGCGGAGAAGCTGGGCCTGCAGCTCTATTCGATGCAAACCAGCAGCCCCGAAAGCTACGTGGCAGCGTTCAAGCAAGCGGTGGCGGCGCGTGCCGATGCGGTATGGGTCACGCTGAACCCAGTGGCCAACTCCAACCAGAAGCTGATTGCGGAACTGGCCATCGAGAACGGACTGCCCTCGATCTGCGCGCGTGGAGACTACGCCGAGAACGGCTGCCTCATGGCCTACGGGCCCGGCTACGGCAATGAAGGCAAGGACGGGGCTCGGTACGTCGATCGAATACTCAAGGGCGCCAAGCCCGCCGACTTGCCGATCGAGCAGCCGACGAAGTTCGAGCTGATCGTGAACCTGAAGACGGCGAACCGCATCGGCTTCAAGGTGCCGCAGGCCGTGCTGAATCGGGCGGACAAGGTGATTCAGTGACCACGCCAAGCCGCCTCGATCGCGGCGACGTCGATCTTTTGCATCTTCATCATCGCGTCGAAAGCGCGCTTGGCCGCCGCGCGATCAGGGTCGGCCATTGCCGCCATGAGGACGCGCGGCGTGATCTGCCATGACAGTCCCCAGCGGTCCTTGCACCAGCCGCAGTCGCTCTCCTGGCCGCCATTGCTGACGATCGCGTTCCACAGGCGATCGGTCTCAGCCTGGTCGTCCGTCGCGATCTGGAAAGAGAACGCCTCGTTGTGCTTGAACATCGGGCCGCCGTTCAAGCCGATGCAGGGAATGCCGGCGACAGTGAACTCGACCATCAGCACATTGCCTTCCTTGCCGTCCGGGTAGTCGCCCGGCGCGCGATAGATGGCGCCCACGGAACTGTCAGGAAATGTTTGCGCGTAGAAATTCGCGGCGTCGACGGCGTCCCGGTCGTACCACAGACAAATGGTGTTTTTGCTGGTCATCCATGTCTCCTCGAGAGTGGGCCGCAAATTGTGCATGCATTGTGCAAAGCGCAAAAGCCGCTACTTCAGCTTCTCGTCTTCCTTTTTCGCTTCGGCCATGGCCTCGGGCTCCAGCTCTTCCGCCGAGCGGTTGAGCCGGATGAAAACGCCCCAACCGATCAGGATCACCCCGACCGAGCACAGTGTCGCGGCCGCGTAGAGAAGGAGTTCCGGCGCCTCCCGAGCCTTGAAGGTCCCCACCAGCCCTTCAACCGCCACTGCGACCACGATCACGACCATGAAGCGCGAAAGGAACCTTCGCACGCGGGTCGGGGCGCTGATGTGGGCGTCGCGGACGACCTCTTCCTCGGCGATGGTCTGGGAGATCTGCAACGCGACCACCGCCGCCGCCAGCAGGCCCATGGCCTCGATGATGGTCTCGGCCGCCGAGGGATCCAGTCCTTCGGCAAACGCCGTCCAGGTCACCCGCGTGGCGATCGCGATCAGCATCAAGGCTGTCGTGGCAAACAGGACAGCCATGAATGCATGGATCGCCGAGTAGACGCGAAGGAGCAGTTTCATGGGAGGCAATGAAGATGCGCAGGAGCATGGTTCACCTTTGCGCATCCATCTGTAGTCCGCCGCCGCCTGCGCACCGAAATGCGTGACCTCGCTACAGCGCCGCCACGATCACATGCGCCTGGATCTTGCCGACCACTTCCCCTTCTCCATGCCGGCTGGCGATCATCTCGGCCGCGCGATCTGTCACCAGCTGAAGCAGGCTGGCATCGCGCGCCTCGATCTCATTGCGCAACGGCGTTCCCTGGCAGTAGGCGGAGGCGGCGTCGCGTGCCGACGGCGCGTGACTCACCTTCTCGTGCGTCTCGATATCGATGTGCGCGAACCCTGCGCGGGCCAGTTCGTCGCGGATGAGTGCGACGTCGTGGTAGCCATGCGGCGTGCGGGCGAGGAAACGCGGAGGGTCGTGAGGGAACACCGCAGCGGCTGCCTGG
Organism: Variovorax sp. 10N420; assembly: GCF_056394705.1. NCBI lineage: Bacteria > Pseudomonadati > Pseudomonadota > Betaproteobacteria > Burkholderiales > Comamonadaceae > Variovorax > Variovorax sp. 10N420. Next base: position 365,541 of record NZ_JBFTIJ010000003.1, read on the forward strand.
GTGACCTCATCGGCAAAGGCGTTCTCTTCGATGCGGTCCCAGACGCTGAAGACGAAGCGCCCGCCGGACTTCAGTACGCGACGCGCCTCGGCATAGCCGGCCACGCGGTCGGGAAAGAACATCGCACCGAACTGGCAGCAAACGACGTCGAACGCGGCATCCTCGAAAGGCAGGTGGAGCGCATCGGCCTGTCGCCATTCGATTCGGCCGTCCGACCCCTGCCGAGTCGCGGCGTAGTCCAGCATCGGGTGGTTGAGGTCGGTCACCACGTAACGTGCATCGGCGCCGAGTCTCGGCGCAAGCGCCCGCGTGACCACGCCACTGCCGGCTGCGGTCTCGAGCACCGCCGCGGGCGAAAAGCCGGCGACAAGCTCCGCCGTGTCCGACGCGTAAGCCTGGAAGATCAGCGGCACCATCAGCGTGTCGTAGAACATCGGGATGGAACCCGCGAACACCTTGTCGCTGTCAGCCATGAGACCCCCTTTTGCCCTTGGGCGTAGTGGTTAGTCAAGCCCTCACTGGTACACCGCGAGCCGCCGTGACCCGGCGAGGATGTCGCTCGGTCGAAGACCATACACCTGCCGTATCGAATGGCTGAAGTGGGTCGAATCCGGATAGCCCGTATCGAGGGCGATATCGGTCAGCGTGCCTTCCTGGCGCACATGGCGAAGCAGGCTGCGCGCTCGCTTCCAGGCACGGAAAGCGCGAAAGGTCACGCCGGTTTCTTGCTTGAACAGATGCAGGAAGCGCGAGAACGACAGCTTCACGCCCGCCGCGCATTGCTCTGCCGAAGTCTGCGCTGCAGGGTCGGCGTTGATGCGATCGATGACGGTGCGAATGCGCGCATCCATGGTTCGCGGCACCAGCAGCTGATCGAAGAAGAGTTCGTCGAACTCGAATTCGTCGAAGCAGCCGCTGCCCGAAGCGGCGAGCAACCGGGCGTGCGCTTCGCGCACCCGCAGCACGAAGGCCGGCGCATCGACCGGGCCGCAATGCTGCAAAAAAGCAGGCAAGCGCGAAGGGTCGACGGATTCGGCTTCGATCAGCAGATTGAGGACCAGGCGTTGGTCGGTCGTGACCTGGTGCGGCACCTGGGGCGGGACCACGAGCAGTTCACCGCTCTGCCAGGCGCCGCCGCCAATGCGGATCCGCAGTGGCGCATGGGCGGGTGCGACGTAGATTCCGTGACCGCCGAGGCTTCGCTCAGCGGCCGCGCCCAGCAGGCCGGCATAGAACACGCGATGCGTCGTGAGCCACATGAGACGCTCGCCGCCGCTGTGGCCGTTGGGTGCGCCCGGTGTCGATTGCCCGCTGGTCAAATGGCATCTCCTTTGATCCTTCGAGACGGATCGTAGCGGCGGCACGAATCCCGGCGCGCTCACCGGCGCGGGGACTTTCCCTTACGGCCGGAGCACTCGGCGCAACTCGGCCGCACAGAGCGCGACCGCTGTGTTCGCTTCATCGAGGATCTTTCCCATGAGGACAAAGCCGTGGATCTGCCGCTCAAAGCAGACGTAGACGGCGGAATTGCCTGCTTCAGTCAACGCTTCGGCATACGCCGCGCCCTCGTCGCGCAACGGGTCGTAGCCCGCCGTGAGCACCAGCGCTGGCGGCAGTCCTCGAAGATCCTTGTGCAGCAGCGGAGAGGCACGCCAATCGGCATCGTCTTTCGCGTCGGTGATGTAGTGGTCATGAAAGTACGCAATCGTGTCGCTGGTCAGCACGTACCCCTGGCCATTGGTGGTGTGCGAGGGATGGACGCACCGCATGTCGGTGGCCGGGTAGATCAGCAACTGAAATGCGATGGGCAGGTCGCCCGCGTCGCGTGCAGCGATGGCAACCACCGCTGCCAGGTTGCCGCCGGCACTGTCGCCGCCGACTGCAAGACGGCTGGCGTCCACGCCGAGTGCCGCCGCTTCCTTGCGCACCCATCGCGTGGCGGCGAGCACGTCGTCCACGGCGGCCGGAAAGCGATGCTCCGGCCCCATCCGGTAATCCACCGCGACGACTGCGCAGTGCGACTGATTGGCCAACTCGCGGCACAGCGTGTCGTGCGTTTCGAGGTCACCGATCGTCCATCCACCGCCATGGTAGTAGACGAGCACCGGCAACATGCGGTCGGCCTTTGAGCCCAGCGGCCTGTAGAGGCGCATCGGAATCGGCCCGCCCGGGCCTTCACCGCTGAAATCCCGTACTTCGGCAAGCTCGGGCGGCGCAGGCTGTGTGATGGCACGGCGCTCACGGTAGAACTTGCGCGCGTCCGCGACCGTCAGCGTGTGCGTCGGCGGCACGCCCTTGCTCGCCAGCAGATCGATGAAAGCCTTGGCTTGAGGATGCAGCATGACGGTCTCCGATGAGGTGAAGTGAATCAGGCTTGGCGAGGCTTGACGCGCGAGGCGGCTTCCTTGGCATTGCGGCGCGCCGTGTCGATGTCTGCCGCATGTGCGAGCGCAACGCCCATGCGGCGCTTGACGAAACTCTCGGGCTTGCCGAAGAGGCGGACGTCGACGCCCGGCACCGCCAGCGCATGGGCGACACCGTCGAACGCGATTCCCGTGGCATCGACACCGCCGTAGATCACCGCGCTGGCACCCGGGCTCTTGAGCGTGGTGTCGACCGGCAGCCCGAGAATCGCACGGGCGTGCAGTTCGAACTCGTTCTGCCACTGGGTCGCCATGGTGACCATGCCGGTGTCGTGCGGGCGGGGGCTGACTTCGCTGAACCAGACCTGCTCGCCCTTGACGAACAGCTCGACACCGAAGAGCCCCTGTCCGCCGAGATCGGACGTGACGGCCCGGGCGATGTCCTGCGCCTTCTTCAGCGCTGCGGGAGCCATCGGATGCGGCTGCCAGCTCTCGACGTAGTCACCACTCACCTGCACATGGCCGATCGCGTCGCAGAAATGCGTCTGCACGGCGCCTGCGGCGTCGATGGCCCGCACGGTGAGCAGCGTGATCTCGTAGTCGAAGTCGATGAAGCCCTCGACGATCACGCGGCCGTGGCTCACGCGACCGCCGGCCATGGCGTAGTCCCAGGCTTTCTGCACGTCCGCGGGACCCTCGATCTTGCTCTGGCCCTTGCCGGAGCTGCTCATCACGGGTTTGACAATGCAGGGGTAACCGATGCCTTCATCGATGGCCGCCTGCAGTTCGGCCAGCGAATCGCAGAACTTGTAGGGACTGGTCGGCACGCCGAGCGTCTCGGCGGCCAGGCGCCGGATGCCTTCGCGGTCCATGGTGAGGCGTGCTGCGCGCGCGGTGGGGATCACGCGCACCACGCCTGCGTCTTCCAGCTCCTGCAGCATCGGGGTGGCAATGGCCTCGATTTCTGGCACGACGAGCTGCGGCTTCTCAGCCTCGATCAGCGCCTTGAGTTGCGCCGGGTCGCTCATGGTGATGGTGCGCGCGTGGTGCGCAACCTGCTGGCCCGGCGCGTTCTCATAGCGGTCGACGGCGATGGTTTCGACGCCCAGGCGCTGGAGTGCGATCAGGACCTCCTTGCCGAGCTCACCGGAGCCGAGAAGCATCACGCGGGTGGCGGTGGGAGAAAGAGGTGTGCCGAGGGTGGTCATGGTGCGGATTCGTGGCTGTGGGACTGAACGCGGCACTTTAAATCACCCTGCTGTCACACGCGGCAACGGTGCCGCCTGCGCGGCTGTTTCACAATCTCGGCCAGTTCCTCAATTCATTCCCCCCGTTTTTTTCGGTTTCATCCTCGTTTTTGTTTTTATCCCTGAAGGAGCATTTCTCGTGACTCTCATGACTATCCAGACAGTCGGCATCATCGGTGCAGGCACGATGGGCAACGGTATCGCGCAGGCTTGCGCGGTCGCGGGCGTCAACGTCGTGATGATCGACGTCGCCCAGGCCGCAGTGGACAAGGGCCTTGCCACTGTGACGGGCAGCCTCGACCGCCTGATCAAGAAGGACAAGCTCAGCGCCGCGCAGAAGGATGCGGCGCTCGCGCTGATCAAGGGATCGACCGACTACGAAGACCTCAAGGCCGCGCAGCTCGTGATCGAGGCCGCCACCGAGAACCACGCGCTCAAGCTGAAGATCCTCAAGCAGGTCGATGCGCTGGTGGCGCCCGAAGTGATCATCGCGTCGAACACGTCGTCGATCTCGATCACGCAACTGGCCGCAGCCACCTCGCGCGCGGACCGCTTCATCGGCATGCACTTCTTCAACCCGGTTCCGATGATGGCGCTGGTGGAAATCATCCGGGGCTATCTGACCAGCGATGCAACGCATGACGCGGTGAAGGCGCTGGCAGAGCGGCTGGGCAAGTCGCCCATCACCGTCAAGAATGCGCCGGGCTTCGTGGTCAATCGCATTCTCGTGCCGATGATCAATGAGGCATTCTTCGTGCTAGCCGAAGGTCTCGCGACGGCGGAAGACATCGACGCAGGCATGAAGCTCGGCTGCAACCAGCCGATCGGCCCCCTGGCGCTGGCGGACATGATCGGACTGGACGTCTGCCTGGCCGTGATGGAGGTGTACCTCGAACAGTTCGGCGACTCCAAGTACCGCCCCTGCCCGCTGCTGAAGGAAATGGTCGCGGCCGGCCAACTCGGTCGCAAGACCGGCCGCGGTGTGTACAAGTACTGACCCCCAGCCTCGCCCACTTCGTGTGGCTCTGCACCCCCTTTCAGGGGGCAATACCAGCGGCCCGGCTGAGCCGGTTCCGCGGTATTTCTGGGATTGCGCTGCACCTTTTCTTTTTAACAACCTGGAGACAAGCTGAATGACCGCCACGCCCACTACGCCGCCGCCCGAAGGGTGCATTGACACGCAGGTGCTCGACCATGTGCTGCTGATCGGCATCAACCGGCCGGCCAAGCGCAATGGATGGACGCCCGCGATGTTCCGGCAGCTTGCCGAGGCCTACACGCGGCTCGATGACGATCCCTCGCTGCGGGTCGGTGTGCTGCATGCCTTCGGCGATCACTTCACGGCAGGGCTCGACCTTCCGGCGGTGACCGAATTCATGAAGCGCGGCGAGAAGGCCGTGCCGGCCGGCCTTGTCGAACCCCACGACTTCGGCTTGCCGGGCTACCGTCGCCGCACCAAGCCGATGGTGGTGGCAGTCAAGGGCATCTGCTTCACCGTGGGCATCGAGCTGATGCTCGGTGCTGACATCGTGGTCGCGGCGGACAACTGCCGCTTCTCGCAGATGGAAGTGCAGCGCGGCATCATGGCCACGGGCGGCGCCACGCTGCGGATGGCCGAGCGCGCAGGCGTGGGCAATGCAATGCTGCATCTGCTGACGGCCGACGAGTTCGACAGCGCCGAGGCCCTTCGCCTCAATTTCGTCCAGCGGGTGGTCCCTGCCGGACAGGAGCTGGAAGAAGCTCTGCGCATCGCCCAGCACATTGCGGCACAGGCGCCACTGGCCGTGGTCGCGACGCGGCTCAATGTCATCAAGGCCATCGAGCAAGGCCCCCTCGCCGCGGTCGAAGATTTCATTCCGGTGCAGAAGACGCTCTCGAACAGCGAGGACGCGGCCGAAGGCGTGCGTTCCTTCATCGAACGCCGGCCGGCGCGCTTCTCCGGTCGCTGACCCAAGGATTCATGACGCCGGATCATCCGGCGACAAATTAAATTGCACGCAATTTAATTGCTGGCTATACTTCAGGCCATGCGCACTCCAGCACCTTCCGCACCCTCCGCCGACGAGATGCTGCGCCTGGACAACCAGCTCTGCTTTGCGGTGTATTCCGCGTCGCTGGCCATGACCAAGCTGTACAAGCCGCTGCTTGAAAAGCTCGGGCTCACCTACCCTCAATACCTCGTCATGCTCGCACTGTGGGAGCGCGATCGGCTCATGGTGTCGGAACTCGGCGAAAAGCTCTCGCTCGACTCCGGCACGCTGACGCCCCTCCTGAAGCGGCTCGAGGCCAACGGTCTGGTGGCGCGCATCCGCGACGCCGAAGACGAGCGCCGCGTGCGCATCAGCCTCACTGCCGCGGGGCGCAAGCTCAAGGCGCGCGCCGCCAGCGTGCCGGCCTGTCTTCTGGCCGCTTCGAGCTGCTCGATCGATGAACTGGTCTCGCTCACGCAGCAAATGCAGCGATTGCGTGACCGCATCAAGGTCGCCTAGCTTTCCCGGAATTTTTTTCAACCCCCAACCCAAGGAATCACCATGGTCAAGAAACTCGACAAGGTCCTCTACACCGCTCAGGCGCACACCATCGGCGGCCGCGACGGCTCCGGCAAGACCAGCGACGACGCGCTGGACGTGAAGCTCAGCTCGCCCGGTTCAGGCAAGCCCGGCACCAATCCCGAGCAGCTCTTCGCCATCGGTTATTCGGCCTGCTTCATCGGCGCAATGAAGGCCGTCTCGCCGAAGATCAACGTCAAGGTGCCGGACGACGTGGCGATCGACGCCAGCGTTTCGCTGGGCCCGATCGACGGCGGCGCGGCCTACGGCATCGCGGTCAAGCTGGCAATCACCTTGCCTGGCCTCGACGACGCACAGAAGAAGCTGCTGGTCGAGACCGCGCACCAGGTCTGCCCGTATTCGAATGCCACGCGCGGCAACGTCGAAGTCGAGCTGTCCATCGCCTGATCGACGTCAGTCCTCAGGGCCCGTCCGGGCGTCGCCTAAGCGACGACAGGGCGGGCCTTTTTCATGCAACTGAAGCAGGTCTGCGCTAAGGTCTGCGCCCGCACACGGCAAAGAGAGGCTGCCTCATGAGCACGACCAAATTCCTGGTCCGAAAGGACGATCTCGCTTCCACACGCGTGCGTGCCGCCGAAGACACCCGGCTTGCCAACGGGCAGGTTCGCGTGCGCATCGACAGCTTTGCCCTCACGTCCAACAACATCACCTATGCCGCTTTCGGCGACGCGATGAGCTATTGGCAGTTCTATTCGACGGGCGAGGAAGGCTGGGGCAGCATTCCGGTGTGGGGTTTCGCGTCGGTCGTCCATTCGTTGCATCCGGGCGTTGCCGTGGGTGAACGGCTGTACGGCTACTTTCCGATGTCTTCCGCCGCCGTGCTGACGCCGGAGCGTCTCTCGCCAGAGCGCTTCACCGACGGAGCACCCCATCGCGCGGCGCTGCCGGCGGTCTACAACCAGTACTTCCGCTGCAAGTCCGATCCACTCTATTCGGCGGACACCGAGGATGTGCAGGCACTGCTGCGGCCCCTCTTCATCACCTCCTGGCTGATCGACGACTTTCTCGACGACAACGACTTCTTCGGCGCGCGGCCCGGCGCGGTGCTGCTGTCGAGCGCATCCAGCAAGACAGCCTACGGCACCGCCTTCCAGTTGGCGCAACGCGAAGGCATCGAGGTGATTGGGCTGACGTCCGCCGCCAACAAGGCCTTTTGCGAAAGCCTCGGCTGCTATCACCGCGTGCTGGCCTATGAAGAACTCGACCAGATCGCCGCGGACAAGCCCTGCGTCTACGTCGACTTCGCGGGCAACGGCGCGCTGCGCCAAGCGATCCACACGCGCTTCGGCCAGCTCAAGCACAGCGCCTCGATTGGCAGTACCCACCTCGACCAGCGGGCCACGCCAGGCAGCGGAAAGGACCTTCCGGGCCCGCGCGCCACCTTCTTCTTTGCGCCGGCCCAGATCAAGAAGCGCACCACCGAATGGGGCGCAGAGGCCTTCGGCCAGCGGATGAAGCAAGCGTGGCATGCCTTCATCGGACGGGTGACCGACCCAAAGGCGCCATGGCTGCGGACCGAGCACCATGCAGGCATCGCCGAAGTGCAGGCCGCCTATGCGGAAGTCCTCGCGGCCAAAAGCGATCCGCGCGTCGGGCACATTCTTTCGCTGGCGAGAAGCGAAGCCGCCACATAGCGACAATCGCCGCATGACCCAGTCTGCGGCGAAAGCCTCCGCCCACCCTTACGAGAACCTCACGCCCGATGTGGTGCTCGACGCGCTGGCAACGCTCGGCCTGCACGGAGATGGCCGGCTCACCGCGCTCAACTCCTACGAGAACCGCGTCTATCAGGTGTATCTGGAAGATCGCAGCGCCGTGGTGGTCAAGTTCTACCGGCCGGGCCGCTGGAGCGAGGCCGACATTCTTGAAGAGCACGGCTTCTCGCTCGAACTCGCGGCGGCCGAAGTGCCCGCGGTGCCCCCCATCGCGGTCAACGGGCAGACCTTGCACCGCCATGGCGGCTTCGCTTTCAGCGTGAGCCCCTACCGCGGCGGGCGGTCGCCGGAGCTTGACGATTTCGAAGTGCTGGAATGGGTGGGCCGCTTCCTCGCGCGCATTCATTCCGTCGGCGCGCGGAAGCCCTTCGAATCGCGCCCCACATTGGACTTGCAAACCTTCGGCATCGCATCGCGAGACTGGCTGATCGGCAATCACATGGTGCCGCTCGATGTGCAGCGCGAATGGGAAACCGCCTGCAACGAGGCTTTCGAAATGATCGCCGCCACGGCGCTCCGCCCGGCCGGACAAGGCGGCGCCGATGGACCGGGCGAATCCGCGCTGAAGAAGCTGCGGCTGCACGGGGACGTGCACCCGGGCAACATTCTTTGGACGCCCACCGATCGGCCCGAAGGCGGCCCGCACTTCGTCGACCTCGACGACGCGCGCACCGGCTTCGCGGTGCAAGACCTGTGGATGCTGCTTTCCGGTGATCGTGCCCAGCGCACCGGCCAGTTGAGTGGGCTGCTCGACGGCTACGAGCAGTTCCGCAGTTTCGATCGCCGCGAACTCGCGCTCATCGAACCGCTGCGCACGCTGCGGCTCATTCACTACAGCGCATGGCTCGCGCGCCGCTGGGAAGATCCAATCTTTCCGATCAACTTTCCGTGGTTCGGATCGAGCGACTACTGGAAGGGGCAGATCCAGATGCTGCAGGATCAGTGCGAAGCGATGGCGGAAGAGCCGCTGTACGCCTGAAGGCTCAGTCCGCGGCCGGCCGGTCGGCCTGCAAGGCGCGCAGGAAGCCCTGCACCACCGCATTCGGAGGTCCGTCCCTCCAGACGCAGAAGGCCTCCGAGCGCGCCACCTCTTCGTCTAGCGGCCGGAATGCCGCGCCTCGGAGCGCCGCGTGATGCAGCGCACTGGGCACGAGCGCGACACCCATTCCCTGAGAAACCAGCGAGACCACCGAAAGCCAGTGACGCACCTCGTGCCTTACCTCGGGCCGGAATCCCGCATCGGCGCAAATCGCCAGGATGCGCTCGTGATAGTCAGGCGACGCGCTGCGCGAAAACAGCACGAAGGGTTCGTCGCGCAGGCTCGCCATCGGGACCGTGCGCCGCCGCGCCAACCTATGGCCGACCGGCACGCACGCCACGAAGGATTCGGACACCAGCAGCGCGTGCCGCAGTTCGGCCGGCATCCGGCTCGTGTGCACGAAGCCGAAGTCGAGCCTGTCATGCAGCAGTTCGGCGATCTGCTCGCCTGAGTTGAGTTCGGCCAATGTCACCCGGACCGCGGGATGCTTTGCCTGGAACTTGCGCAAGGCCTGCGGCAGCCCGCGATAGAGCATTGCGCCGACGAAGCCGATGCGCAGCCGGCCGGCCGAGCCTTGCGACACGTCGCGCGCTTCGAGCGCGGCCTCTTCGGCCTGGCGCAGCAATGCGCGCGCCGATGCCTGCAACGCCTCGCCGGCGGGGGTGAGGTGCACTTCCTTGCTGTTGCGCTCGAAGAGGCGCGCGCCGACGGATTCCTCCAGCTGCCGGATGGCAACGCTCAGGGGCGGCTGCGAAATCGCGAGCCGCCGCGCAGCCCGCCCAAAATGCAGTTCCTCGGCGAGCACGACGAAGTAGCGCAGATGTCGAAGTTCCATGCGGCAGTCTCGCACGATAGGTGAATCGGATCAAACAAGTGGTATTTGATATTGGACAAGAATCGTGCAGGCTCAAAAAATGCGGCCCAAAGGAGACAAGACATGTCCAGCACAGAAGCCGCGCACCCCGTGCCTGACCGCCACGGGCAGAACCTTTTCACCACCGATACCGAGCTGCACAAGCTACTCGCGCTGTACCTGCCGCCGGATCTACTGGAACACATGCAGCCGCATTTCGAGCGCCTCGGCGCCTTGGCCGGTGGCCCGCTCGACGAGCTGGCGCAGACCGCGGACCGCAATCCGCCGACGCTCAAGCTGCGCACCCGCACCGGAATCGACGACCAGAAGGTGATCAAGCATCCGGCCTACGTCGAGATGGAGCGCCTTGCGCTCAGCGAATTCGGTCTGGCTGCGATGTCTCACCGCGAAGAAACGCTGGGCTGGAAGGGCAAGATGCCGCCGCTGGTCAAGTACGTGCTGACCTACCTCTTCGTGCAGGCCGAGTTCGGCCTGTGCTGCCCGGTTTCGATGACCGATTCGCTGACGCGAACACTGAAGAAGTTCGGCAGCCCCGAACTGGTCGAGCGCTTCATCGGCCGCCTCACTTCGCTGGATTTCGACATGCTGGCGCAGGGCGCCATGTTCATGACCGAGCAGGCGGCCGGCTCCGACATTGCCGCCACCGTCACCCGTGCGTGGCAGGACGAGGCCGGTCAATGGCGCCTCAGCGGTGACAAGTGGTTCTGCTCCAACCCCGACGCTGATTTCGCGATGGTGCTGGCGCGCGTCGACGGCGGACTTGCCGGCATGAAGGGCGTGTCGCTGTTCCTGCTGCCGCGCCAACTCGACGACGGCAGCGCCAACCACTACCGGATCATTCGGCTCAAGGACAAATTGGGCACGCGGTCGATGGCGAGCGGAGAGATCCGTCTCGAAGGCGCCGTGGCTTACCTCGTCGGCGAACAGGGGCGCGGCTTCGTGCAGATGGCCGACATGGTCAACAACTCGCGCCTGTCGAACGGCGTGCGCGCGGCCGGGCTGATGCGCCGCGCGGTTGCGGAAGCCGAATACATCGCGAGCGAACGCCGCGCCTTCGGCAAGCGGCTCGCCGACATGCCCCTGATGCAGCGCCAATTGCTGAAGCTGCGCCTGCCGGCCGAACAGGCGCGCACGATGGTGTTCCAGACCGCGCTCGCGCTGGCCCGTTCGGACCAGGGCGACCAGACTGCCTATCCGCTGCTGCGCATCCTCACGCCGCTCATCAAGTTCCGCGCCTGCCGCGACGCACGCAAAGTGACGGGCGACGCCATGGAAGTGCGCGGCGGCTGCGGCTACATCGAGGAATGGGCCGACCCTCGCCTGGTGCGCGACGCACACCTGGGTTCGATCTGGGAAGGCACCAGCAACATCGTCGCGCTCGACGTGCTTCGCGCGATCAAGCGGGAAGATTCGCTGAGCGCGCTGCACAAGCACTTCTCGGCACTGCTGGACGAAGCAGCGACGCCGGCTTCTTCGGCTTCTGCTTCAACTGCTTTCTCACCTGCTTTCGCATCGGCCTTGCGGGATGCACTCTCGCGCGCTGCCGCGCTCGCCACCACCGCAACACAGGAAGGCGGCGACGTGATCGCGCGCCAGGCCGCATCGGCGCTTTATCACACGTGCAGCGCCATCGCGATGGCGTGGGAAGGCGCCCGGACGGGCTCGGCGCAGCGCGTGCAATGGGCGCAACTGGTGCTGCTGCATCGCGTGCTCCCGCGCGATCCGCTGACACCCGATGCTGTCCCTGCCAATTGGGCGGGCAGCAGCGCAATGCCGGCACTCGCGGCCGCCTGAGCGCCAGCACTCGATCGACTTCAAACAGACAACACCGACCCAACCGGAGACACACACATGCGAATTCTTGCGACTTTCCTGATGGCCGCCGCGGCGGCATTGCCCCTGCTGCCCGCAGCTCACGCCGACACCTTTCCCGACAAGCCGATCACGCTCGTCATACCGTTCCCGCCCGGGGGACCAACGGATGCCATGGCGCGCACCCTCGCCGCCGAAATGAAAGACCGCCTGGGCCAGCCCATGATCGTGGAGAACCGCGCCGGTGCGGGCGGCAACATCGGCGCCGAGTTCGTGGCGCGTGCCGCACCCGATGGCCAGACGCTGCTGTTCGGGACGTCCGGGCCGCTCGCCATCAATTCGAGCCTCTACCGCAAGATCAATTACGACCCGGTGAAGAGTTTCGCGCCAGTGATCCAGGTCGGCGACCTGCCGAACATCCTGGTCGTGAACCCGTCCGTGCCGGCGAAGAACGTGAAGGAGCTCGTGGCCTACGCCAAGACCAATCCGGGCAAGTTGAGCTATGCGTCCTCCGGCAATGGCGCTTCGTCGCACCTGGCGGGCGTGATGTTCAACGCGATGGCCGGCGTCGATCTGCAGCACATCCCGTACAAAGGCACCGGCCCGGCGCTGAACGATCTGCTCGGCGGTCAGGTGAGCATGAGCTTCACCGACGTGCTCACCGCGCTGCCGTACGTCAAGGCCGGCAAGCTGCGCGCGCTCGGCGTCACCACGGCCGCCCGTTCGCAGGCGCTCCCCAATGTTCCGACGGTGGCCGAGCAAGGCGTGCCGGGCTTCGACGTGAGTGTGTTCTTCGGCATCGTCGCACCAGCCGGAACGCCGCCCGATCGCATCGCCAAGCTCAACAAGGCGTTCGTCGAAGTGCTGGCCACCCCCAAGGTCAAGCAGTTGTTCGCTTCGCAAGGGCTGGAACCGGCACCCTCGAACACGCCAGAGCAACTGGGCAAGTTCATCGGCGCGCAGATGGCCAAGTGGTCCGGCGTCGTCAAGCAATCCGGCGCGCAACTGGATTGAAGACGCCATGACCACTACCGGCACTACCGGCACAACGGGCGCCCTTGCGGGCATCCGCGTGCTCGACATCTCGCGCATCCTCGGCGGTCCTTACTGCGGCCAAATCCTGGGCGACCATGGCGCCGACGTGCTCAAGGTCGAACCGCCCCAAGGCGATGACACGCGCACCTGGGGCCCGCCCTTCAAGGACGGCGTGGCTTCGTACTATCACGGGCTCAATCGCAACAAGCGCATCCAGCATCTCGACTTGGGTACGCCCGAGGGACGCGAGGCGCTGCTCGCGCTGGTTGCCGAAGCCGACGTGCTGATCGAGAACTTCAAGACCGGCACGATGGAGCGCTGGGGGATCGGCTATGACACCCTGTCGCAGCGCTTTCCGCGTCTCGTGTGGTGCCGCGTCTCGGGCTTCGGCTCGGACGGGCCGCTGGGCGCCCTGCCCGGCTATGACGCGGCCGTGCAAGCGATGACCGGCATCATGAGCGTCAACGGGGAAGCAGGTGGCGGTCCGCTGCGCGTCGGCTTGCCGGTCGTCGACATGGTGACCGGGCTCAATGCTGTCATCGGCGTACTGCTAGCGCTGAATGAACGCCAACGCAGTGGACGTGGACAGTTCGTCGAAGCGGCGCTCTATGACAGCGGGTTGTCGCTGCTGCATCCGCATGCGGCCAACTGGTTCATGGATGGCACGGCACCACGACGCACCGGCAACGCGCATCCGAACATCTACCCCTACGACGCATTGGCGACCAAGACCGACCCGATCTTCGTGGCGGTCGGCAACGACCGGCAGTTCGCAAGCTTCTGCGCGTGCATCGGACAGCCTGGGCTTGCCGAAGACCCGTTGTACAAAACCGCTGGACAGCGCTCGGTGCATCGCGAAGGGCTCAAGCAGCAGCTCGAAGCGGCGCTGGCGGAATTCGACGGTCGCACGTTGGTGGACACGCTGATGGCCGCAGGGGTGCCCGCCGCCCCGGTACTTCCCGTGGATGCAGCGCTCACGCATCCGCATACGAAGCATCGCGGCATGGTGGTCGAACTCGAAGGCGGCTATCGCGGCATCGCATCTCCCGTCAAGCTCAGCCGCACCCCGGCGACGTATCGGCATGAGCCGCTGACGCCCGGCAGCGAGTTCGTCTAGAGGCTCATCACCGGGCCGTGGCGCTGGACGGCGGTGTGCTGCCGTTCAAGTACGCGCTCCTGGGCCTGTTGCTGCACGCGTTCGATCGCCTGCTCCCAGCTTTGTGTGCTTTGCGCGACGGACGTATTGAGCGCTTCTACTGTCGGCACCGCGGCGATGCGCTTGAGCGCCGAATCCAGCGCGCCTTCGACCGCGAAAACCTTTGATGCATCGGTGCTCAACACCGCGTGGTCGATGTGGCTCATTCCATTCGCCTTGGCCGCAACCACGAGCGCCGCAGCGAGTTGATCGCTGCGCTGATCGGGCGTGCGGCCTACCTCCGCATCGAGTCGATGCACACCGGCTCGCGCCTGCTCGAACATCGTGTGGTCGGGGTGCCCGGGATGGTCGAGTTGCACGACCGGAGTGTCTCGATCCGGCACGGTCGACAGTTTGCTCGGCGTCGGTAGGCCATTGATCGGCACATGGCTGTGGCTGTCGGCGGTATGGTCGAAATGCGCGACGGTCCCTGGAGCATGCACGTCGTGATAAGGGCAGCGTGCAGCCGGCCTGGGCAGGGAAATGCCGTTTTGCTCAAGCAACAACTCTTGCAGCCCGAGTCCGCGCATGTCCAACTGCAGCTTGCCGGCCAGCGTTGGATTGAGCATTTCATATTGGCAAACGGAACTCACCAAAGAAGCGCCGTAGTAGTTGGCGTAGTCGGAGTTGCCATGGTGGCCCAGCTGTGTGCTCTGCGGCGCTTTGTCGAAGTAGTGCTTTCCGGCGGCTTCGACGTTGCGAGAATCCGGCGTGATGGAAAGATCGGCGTTGAGGGTGAAGCCGTCTTTCGCTACGAATTGCACGCGTCCGGCGATTTCCTTGGTTTCGATGAAGTCGTTGACGTAGCCGACTTCCCTCGCCAGTTTTCCAAGGTCGGACAGCTGGGCTTCTGGATTGCCGTGCTTCATCCGGCTGACCAAGGCATTCCAACCAGCAATATGTGCGCTGGCTTCGTCGCTGCGGTTGATCGCCAGCATCTGGTCCAACGCCGGGCTGTAGTCGTGGACCGCCTTCCCGCTCTCCAACACGCGCCGAACGTTCTCGTCGAATCCCTCAAGTCCTTTCCTGGTGTGCTCACGATTGATGCCATGACGGATCTCATGCCCCAAAATGAAGGTGAGCACATTGCCTCCCTTGGGATCCAGGACGTTGCTCTGCTTGAGATTGATCGTCTGTGAATGAGGGCTGTAGTTGGCCCCAGCGTTCTCACTCGCGAGCATCGTCGCCAAATGCTTCAGATGGCCTCCTGCGACTGCATCGTTCATCTGCCGCATCAATACAGGCGATTCCTCGATGACAGCGCGCAGGTTCAGATAAGCGGCTGATGTTGGGTCGCCAACCTCGCGGATCACCCGCTCAAGCTCGGGACTGATGGAACTCACTACATGGCCCCCAAGTCCATGTATTCCCCAAGAAAGTTGATGAAGACTCTATTGACGCATCGGTGCGAAATCTTCTCGATACTTTCGCCGCTCTCGCCCACGATGCCGACGTCTATTTTGACCAATCCCCGTTGGTATTGCTTGCCGGCACTTCGTTGGCGGGTGTTGCCGACATGCCGGTAGTCCATCTTGAGCAATGCGTCGTGAAACTGTGCGAGATCGAGTTGGCAAATACCCGTCATCGGTGGATTTTTGCCGCTATATTTTTCGGCCTCTACGAAGAGCAAGCCGAGATCCGGAGAGTGAGTGGCCCTTTCCAAGTCCCAAATGTAGAGATAGAACCACATCTCGGTCACCCGCTGGAATATCTGGTACGCATCATCGCTGGGTTTGTCAGAAAACGGCGTCATGGCAACTCCGCTAAATTGCTCCACCCGCTCGACAGTCAAATCCTGCGGCTGATGCAAGGTGTCGATCAACGCCAACAGCCGGCGCAGCACTTCAGGCGCATCGGGGGGCGCTGTCTCTGTAGTAGCTCGACTCGGCATGTTGGTTTCCTCTGGCTTCATTGGGGATGTGTTGGTCGGCGATGCGCAGGCGCCGAGCGTCAGGCTGAACAGGCAAAGAAGCCCATGCGCGGCCAATCTCTTTATTGATTTTTTTGAATTGTCAGAATTGATGAATCCGGCAGGAGCCGCAAAGTGTGCAGTTCGCGGACCGTGTCCGATCATTGATTGAAGCTTCGAAGAAAGCTTCCCGCCAGCCATGCGGCGGCCAATCGCAATACGACGAGTTATTTTCTTCTCCCTGTGCGCTCGAATTCTTGAATTCTAGGCACAGCTCTTTCCGTGCCTTTCAAGAACATGCACTTTTCTTTAGAAGAAAGAAGTAACGAGGATTCTGGTTGCGACGCAATTGCGCATGCCTTACTCACCACGTCGATAAACTGCATCACTACGCCGCATACAACTCAATTGGCGTCTCAGGGAGAATATGAGCATTCGAAATTCAATCGTTGCCGCCGCAACGGCCACTGCGTTGCTGGGCTGCGCCGCGCCTTCTTCGGCGCCTTCTTCGGCGCCTTCTCCGCCGTCTTCTTCGCCAATTGGCGCTCCGACATCGCGCTCTCCGGGCCCGGGCGAAAGCAAGGCAACTGCGATAGAAGTCTGCGGACCATTCGGCGAGCGCGCATACCTGGAGCGCCTTCAATGTCCTGATGGTTCCGCGCTCGCCTACCGGCGAGTCGGCAACTTCGGCACGAGAAGCGACCTTCCGAGCGATTTCACCCGCGAAGAGGCGTCGGGATTGCTGGAGCGCAACATGAGTGGCGCGCCCCTCAAGTCCGGCGAGTCGGACTATCACGTCATCGACGGATACGAGCTTTCATGCGGCCCGGCAAAGCGCATGGTGTACATGGACATGTACCACTGCCACCAAGCGCCGCCCAACGAAGTGCCCGAGGGCTTCCAAGTCAAGCCCAACTGACTTGAGCGCCGCGCGCGTCGCTCGCGCGCAAAGCGCTCAGCGCATCCGCCTACGCGAGCAAGGCGTTCACGCGCCGCACGTAGGCCGCCGGATCTGCAGGCAGACCGCCCTCAGCCAACAGCGCCTGGTCGAACAGGATGTTCGCCAGATCATCGAAGTGATCGGAGCCTTCCAGCTTCTTGACCAGCGGATGCTCGGCGTTCACTTCCAGCACCGGCTTCACTTCGGGCGCAGGCTGGCCCGCCTGCTTGAGCATGCGCGCGAGCTGGGTGCTCATGCCGCCGTCCTGCACTACCAGGCAAGCCGGCGAATCGACCAGACGCGTCGTCACGCGGACATCCTCGGCCTTGTCCTTCAGCGCCTCCTTCAGACGCTCGAGCATGGGCTTGAACGACTCGGCGGCTTCCTCGGCGGCTTTCTTCTCCGCCTCGTCCTGGAGCTTGCCCAGGTCGACCGCGCCCTTCGCCACGCTTTGCAGCGGCGTGCCGTCGAACTCGGTGAGGTAGTTGAGCGCCCATTCGTCCACGCGATCGGTCATCAGCAGAACCTCGATGCCCTTCTTCTTGAAGATTTCCAGCTGTGGACTGTTCTTGGCGGCGGCCAGCGTATCGGCGGTGATGTAGTAGATCGCGTCCTGGCCTTCCTTCATGCGCGACTTGTAGTCGGCAAAGCTCACGCTGACGGTGTCGCTCGTGCTCGAAGCGAAGCGCAGCAGCTTGGCAATGCGCTCGCGGTTGGCAAAATCTTCGCCCAAGCCTTCCTTGAGCACCGCGCCGAATTCCGCATAGAACTTGGCGTACTTGCCCGAATCGTCCGCGTAGTTCGCAGCGGCCTCGGCGGCGGGCGTGGCGTTCTTGTCGACGGCGTCCGTCACACCTTCGGTCGGCTCGGGCGAAGGTACTGATTCGCCCGAGCCCACGTCGATCTTGCCCTCGTTGCTGTCACCGGCGGTCTTCTGCTTCTTGGCAAGGTCTTCCAGCATGCCCAGCACGCGCTTGGTGCTGCCTTCGCGGATCGCCTTCACGTCACGGCTTTCTTGCAGCAGCTCACGGCTCACGTTGAGCGGCAGGTCGGCGGAGTCGATCACGCCCTTCACGAAGCGCAGGTAGCTCGGCAGCAAGGCCTCGGCGTCGTCCATGATGAAGACGCGCTTCACATAGAGCTTGACGCCGGCGCCCTTGTCGCGATTCCAGAGATCCATCGGCGCCTTGGCGGGGATGTACAGGAGTTGCGTGTACTCGGTGTTGCCTTCGACGCGGTTGTGGCTCCAGGCCAAAGGCGCCTCGAAGTCGTGGCTGATGTTCTTGTAGAACTCCACGTACTGTTCTTCGGTGATGTCCTTCTTGGGGCGGCTCCAGAGTGCGTTCGCCTGGTTGACCGTCTCCCATTCGCCGGTCTTGACCATCTGGCCGCCCTTGTTCTCCTCGCCCTCTTTCCACTCCTCTTTTTCCATGAGGATCGGCAAGGAGATGTGGTCGGAATATTTCCCAATGATCGACTTGAGCTTCCACGCATTGAGGTACTCGTCGGCGTCATCGCGCAGATGCAGCGTGACGCTGGTGCCGCGTTGGGGCCGGGTGATCGTGTCGACCTCGAAATCGCCGGCGCCGCCGCTGACCCAGCGCACGCCCTCTTCGGCCGGCAGGCCGGCGCGGCGCGATTCGACGGTGATCTTGTCGGCCACGATGAAGCCCGAATAGAAGCCCACGCCGAATTGCCCAATGAGCTGTGCATCGGCCTTCTGGTCGCCGGAGAGCTTGCTCATGAACTCCTTGGTCCCGCTCTTCGCGATGGTGCCGAGGTTGTCGATCGCTTCCTGCTGGCTCAGGCCAATCCCGTTGTCGGCGATGGTGAGCGTCTTGGCGTCCTTGTCGAAGGAAACGCGCACGTCCAGATTGGGCTGATCTTCATACAGCGCGGGTTGGTCGATGGCCTCGAAGCGCAGCTTGTCGCAGGCATCGGACGCATTCGAAATCAGCTCCCGTAGGAAGATTTCCTTGTTGGAGTAAAGCGAATGGGTGACGAGGTAAAGCAGCTGGGCGACTTCGGCCTGGAATGGAAGTTTGGTCTTGGAGATGGTCATGACGCGGTAACTATCAAAGAGAAGAAGACGCCTTTCGGCGAACAGGGAACTTTACAAGAGCTGCAAGTGAGCGGCCAACGTGGAGAAATTCACGGACGGAAGCGCCCGGGAAAAGATCGACCCAGTAGTTGCAAAGACTTACAACACGCTAAGGCCCCAAAAAGTACTCAATGAGACTTTTCTGAGGAATATGTCCAACAGTCTCCGTAGGAGTGCACCTACATTTCTTCCGTCCCCTTCGCAAAAACCAAATTCAAACTTCTTGGAACTAACGATGAAAAAGCTGCTTCCCTTTGCCGCCCTGACTCTCGTCGCGGCCGCCTTCACGAGCGCCGCCCTTGCGGCAACAGGTCCGGCGACGGCCACGTTCCAGGTCCTGCTCACGGTCACCAAGGCCTGCTCGGTCACAGCGGGCGCAGCGTCCAATCTCAATTTCGGCTCCCAGGACCCGACAACGGCAGGCTTGGCCGCCACCAACACCTTCAGCGTGACCTGCTCGAAGAGCACGCCCTACACCGTCGGATTGCTTCCCTCGAACACCAACACCTCGGGCGCAGGCGTCATGAAAGCCCAGAACGTCGCACCGGTGACCGGCAATACGGATACCGTTCCCTATCAGCTGCGTTCCACCGCGGGTGCGACCGGAACCATCTGGGGCAATACCGCTACCAGTGCCGCGAAAGGAAACGGCGTGGGCGCGACCGGCACCGGCGCGGCGGTATCGCATACGGTTTATGCAACGATTGCAGGCGCGGCTACCAACGTGACACCGGACAGCTACGCCGACACCGTCACCGTCCAAGTCAACTACTGAGACTGAACTGCGACACCATGCGCTTGCGACACGTTGTCCCCGTCCTGCTCGGCCTTGCCTGCGGAATTGCCGCGGCAAGCGGCCTGCAGGTCTCGCCTGTCACGTTGACCCTCCGCGCCTCCCAGAACGCGGATGGCCTCTGGCTCAGCAACACGGGCGACAACGTGGTGCATGCGCAGGTACGCGTCTATCACTGGACCCAGGAAAACGGCGAGGACAAACTCACGCCGTCGCGCAACCTTCTGGTGAGCCCCCCGATATTGCAACTGGCGGCGACAGACCGGCAACTGATTCGCGTTATCCGGACAGGCGCACCGCCCAGCGGAGCCGGTGCCGTCGAGGACGCATACCGCGTGGTCATCGACGAGTTGCCGGTCGAGAACCAGGAGGCCAGGAAGGGCCTGCAGTTCGTGCTGCGCTACTCGCTGCCGATCTTCATCGAACCGGCTGGTCCCGCACCCAGCCCGCCGCAATTGACGTGGTCACTGAGCCGCCAGGGCGATCAGGCGGTCCTCGAAGTGGCCAATGCCGGGGGCACACACGCGCAACTGGCTGAACTCAATTTCGTCGATGCGTCCGGACGCCGAACAGCCGTCCATGGAGGTCTGCTCGGTTACGTATTGCCTGGCGCAAAAATGCGCTGGCCGTTGACGCCGCCGGTCGCCACCTTTGCTGCCGGTGGCTCCATGGAAACGATGGTCAATGGCAACACGGCGCAGCAAAGTCTCCCGGCCATCGAACGCGCGCGCTGAAAGTCTGTTGCTCCTCTGTAGCCTGCTGGCATGTGCCGCGCAGGCAGGGGAGCCTGCAGCCGCGGCCACGCTCGCGCCCCCGCCGGGCCTCGCCACCGCGGCTGACAGCGATCTCGCCGGTCCGAGTGGCACCGATCTTTATCTGGACCTCAGCCTCAACGGCAATCCGCAGGGTCTCATCCACTTCGGCCTACGGGGTGCAGAGCTGTGGGCCAGCGCAACCACGCTGCGCGAGCTTGGCTTTCAACTGCCTCCAGACCTCGCCGGCCCGGTGCGCCTGAAGAGCCTGCGCGGCCTGCAGATTGACTACGACCCGGCGGGCCAAAGCGTGGCCATCGCAGGTGGCGCGGAAATGCTTCGCCTGCCGACCACCGTGATCAACCCTGCGGACGTTAAGACGCAGAAGGCCAGCGCTTCGCCGGGGTTGCTGCTGAACTATGACCTCTTTGGCACGCAAGGACGGGGCGGTACGGCCAGCCTGAATGGATTCGCCGAACTGCGCGCCTTTGCCGCAGCGTATGTGCTCAGCAACACGATGCTTTCGCAGGCGACCCGGCTGGCGGGCGAGCGTTGGGATCGCCAATCGGTTCGACTGGACACCACCGTCAGCACCTCCTTCCAGGACGACATGCTGACACTGCGCCTGGGCGACACGGTCACGGCCGCTCTGCCCTGGTCACGGTCCACACGCATCGGCGGCATTCAGTTGGCGCGCAATTTTTCGCTGCAACCCTATCGGATCACTGCGCCGCTGCCGGCCTTCATGGGTTCGGCCGTGCTGCCGTCGCAGGTCGACCTGTTCATCAACGGATTGCGCCAGTCCACGAGCCAGGTGCCCGCAGGTCCCTTCCAACTCAATACAGCGCCCGGCATCAGCGGCGCCGGCAACGCGCAGGTGGTGCTCACGGATGCCCTCGGCCGGGCAACAACGATCAACTTCTCGCTCTACGACACGCAGCGGTTGCTCCAGGAAGGCTTGTCCGACTGGTCGGTGGACCTCGGCGCGGTGCGAAAGAACTACGGGCTCAGCTCGTTCGACTATGGCAATGACCCCGCCACCACGGGCGTATGGCGGTACGGCGTCAGCAACGATTTCACCATCGAAACCCACGCCGAAGCTACTCGCGGGCTGGTGGCGGGCGGTGTCGGCGGGTCCTGGCTGCTGGGGCAGGCCGGCGTGCTGTCGAGCGCTGCTGGCGCCAGCAGCAACCAGGGACGCAAGGGTTCGCTGCTCAACCTGGGATACAGCTGGCGCAACGACCGCTTCAACTTCGGCTTCGACGAGACCGTCACGCGCGGCGAGTACCGCGACGTCGCGTCGCTCTACGGAAGTCCGACGCCACGCGGCGTGGGTCGCGCAACCATCGGCTACAACACGGACAATTTCGGCAGCTTCGGCGTCAGCTACCTTTATCAGCAATACCCCCTGCAGGAGGCCACGCGCTATGCCAATGCCTATTGGTACAAATCGCTCGGACGCAGCGCGTCGCTGAATGTGAGCCTCAACCAGAACCTGAGCATACGGAGCGACCGCAGCCTATTCGTCGGCTTCACATGGGCGCTCGATGGCAACGTCACCGCCAGCGCCGGCGTTCAGCGCGAACGCGACCGCAACATCTACACCGCCGATGCGCAGAGCTCCACGCCCAGTGACGGCGGCTTCGGCTGGCGTGCCGGTGCGAGCCAGGGTGACGGCCAGACGGGCGGCCGAGGCGAGATCGACTACCTGGGCCGCTATGGCCGGGCTGTCGCCGGTGTGAGTGTGCTTGGCAACAGCAGTTATGCGTACGCGGGCAACTCCGGGTCGATCGTCTTCATGGGCGGCCAGACCTTCGCTGCTCAGCGCATCGACGATGCCTTCGCAGTGGTCTCGACCGACGGCGTGGCGGGCGTTCCCGTGAGGCTCGAGAACCGCCCGATCGGCACCACCGACAGCAAAGGCATGCTTCTGGTGTCGCCACTGAACGCCTACCAGAACAACCAGCTCGCGATCGATCCGATGCAGCTGCCGGCCGACGTGCGCATCGAGCGCGTCAAGACGCTCGCGACCCCCAGCGACCGGGCAGGCACATTGGTGCGCTTCGGCATCACGCCCGTGCGCGCAGCCGCCCTGACGCTCGTCGACGAAGCCGGCAAACCGCTGCCTGTGGGCAGCCTGGTCCGCGTCAATGGACAGAAGGGCACTGCGATAGTCGGCTTTGATGGCGCGGCCTACCTCGACACCCTGGACGCACAAAACAAGCTCGAGGTTCAGACGCCCGGCGGCTACTGTCGCGCGAGCTTCGACTACCGCAAGGAAGGCGACGGCATCCCGCAGATCGGACCGCTGCGCTGCGTCAAGGAGACTCACTCATGAATTTGTCGACCCGCCTCCGGCAGGGCCTCTTGCTGCCGCTGCTGTGTGGGGTGCTTTGGGGCCTGCCAGCGGAAAACACACAGGCCGCCGTCACGTGCACGGCGTCGATGACAAACGTCGACTTCGGCAGCGTGGACCTCGTCAGCGGCACTGGCCTGACGACCACGGCCATGCTGACCTACGCCTGCACCAATGGCAACAACGCGCGGACTTTCGCGCGGGTCTGCTTCGACGTGGGCGATGGCATCGAAGGCTCCGGCAATTTCAACCCGCGCGTCATGAAGGACACCTCCGGCAACGCGCTGCAGTTCCAGATCTACCAGCCGCCGGGCTTCAGCATCGTGCTGGGCTCGGAGTTCAACACGATCACGCCCAATCCCTATGTGTTGAATCTGGATCTCGCCAAGGGCGCCTCGAGCAGCGGCAGTGCATCCATGCAAGGGCGCCTGGCAACACCCCAGACGACGGTCCCGCCAGGAAGCTACCAAGGTCAATTCACCGGGATCCACACAGCAGTGACCGTCAGCGAAAGCACCGTGGCCGCACCGAGCAACTGCGGCGGCAACAGCACAGGGACCTTTCCGTTTACCGCCAAGGCCACCGTCATCAAGAGCTGCGTGGTTTCGGCGAACCCGCTTGATTTCGGGAGAGTGGACGGCTTGCCGGGCGCTGCCAATGTCGACAAGTCGACCACCATCGGCGTGATGTGCTCCAAGCCCACTGCATACACAGTGGCGCTGACACCTTCCAACAACAGCACCACCGGCGCCGGCGTCATGTCGCCGGCGACCACAGGCAATGCGGACACCGTCGCGTATCGGCTCTACAGTGATGCCAGCCGCGCCATTCCATGGGGCGACCAAGTGGGAACCAATGCGCTCCAGCGCACCGGCGACGGGACGACGCAGTCACTGACCGTGTATGGGCGCGTTGTGGGCACCAGCGTGAACGTCAGGCCCGACGATTACAAGGACATCGTTACCGTCACTGTCAGGTATTGAACGGCTAGTAGGTCACGGAGACGGTGTGGAGATCGCGGGGATTTGCCGCGAGGCCCTGGCGCCTGTCGAGGTTCAGTTGCCTGTCGAGGTCGCTTTCGCGCCCGTCGACCTTCAGCGTTGTCTCTCCGACACTCGTGAAGCGATATTCGCGGCCTCCGATGACGATCGACCGGGTGTTGGTCCACACGCGACAGATGTAGCCGTCGTTCACGGGTGTCACCTCCAGGACCTTGAAGACGGGGCGGACCACGAGGCTGATCTTCAGCTGAGTGGTAGCGGTGGTGCCCTCCCCCCGCAGCGGCTGCGCCCCGCTGGGCGGCGGGAATTGGGGCAACATGCAAAACGCGATCAGCGCCGCCACCCGCGACAGGCTCGAGCCCGGCGGGAGGGCGCGGAGAGTGCTTCTGGACATCTGGCTCACGTTGGCGGCAAGGACTTTGGACGTCGCGTGACGCCCTATAGCCCTATATCGGCACGTTCACCAGAAAATTCAGTCCCTAAAAGCTATTCGCCCCTATTCCCGACTTTCGCGACTTCGGGCTTCGGGCTTCGGCAATCAGTGCGGCGTGCCGGACGTAATGCCGGCCATGCCGGTCGATTGACCCAACGCTTCGGTCTGCATCGGGTGAGACGCTTCGACCGCGCCCTTGTAGACCTCCTCGCGCGTGAGGCGGGAGTTCCCCATGGGAGCGGATGTCGACTGGCCGACCGGTTCAGTTCCGGTCGGACGCGCCGCATCCATGGCGCCCTGGCTCACTTCAGGCCTGGGGGCCGTACTGTTGGACTGCATTGGACGATAGTCCGACCCATCCGAACCTTGGGTGGTCTGCTGCGCACTGGCAGTCATCGACGCCAAGGCGGCGAGAGTTGCAAAGGTACCTACGGCTAGAACTTTGACGGAAGCGTGCATGAAAGTCTCCTCGGGTTTGATCGGCCGCGCGCCGCGGCGCGAAAGGCGCCGCGAAGGACCTGCTACCACTCTAGGGAGCCCCTCTGAGCCCGGAGTGAGCGAAAAATTAGCTCACGATGAGAGCTCGGGATGAGCCTGACAAATACACCCGCGCGATGAGCCCGGCGCCATCCGATCTGTTCGCGAGCACGATGCGCAGCCCATTGCGCAGCGCCGCCGACCGCGCAATGGCAAGCCCAAGACCGCTGCCGCCAACCGGCCCTCCCGCAACGCGGAAGAACCGGTCAAAAACGCGATCCAGCTGATCGGGCGGAATGCCCGGACCGTTGTCGAGCACGTCCACCACCGCATCGCCGTCGACCATGTGCAGCCGCACGTCCACCACCCCGCCCTGCGGCGCATAACGTACGGCGTTGTCGATGAGGTTGTCGAAGACGCTGCGCAGCTCGGCCGCCGGCGCGGCGACCATCGGCGCAATGCGGCCCTCGAAGCCCACGTCGATCTGGCGCTGGTCCGCCAGCACCATCAATTGCCCCACACTGTCGCGCAACAGCGCGGCCACGTCGACCGGCCCGCTGGCCGCCGCGGCCGTTGTGCTCGGCGTGTCCTGCCGGGACAGGCGCAACAACTGCTCGATGAGGTGCTGCGCGCGCTTCACGCCGCTTTCGAGCTGGGCGAAGCGCTCGGCGGCATCGCCGGCCGGCACGTGGGCGCGCAGGTTCTCGATCTGCAAGCCGATCGCCGCCATCGGCGTGCGCAGCTCATGCGCCGCATCCTGCATGAAGCGGCGCTGGGTCGAAAGCGTGTTTCGCAACCGCCGCAGCAAACTGTTGAACGCGGCGACCAGCGGCGCAATCTCTTCCGGCACGCGAGCGATCGCCACCTCGCGAAGATCGCCCTCTTCCTGGGCGGCCACGTCGCGCGCGACGACCCGCAGCGAGCGCGAAGCCGCCGACACGATGAAAAGCAAGATCAACAGCGTCACCGGCAGCATCAACAGGATCGGCAGGCTTTCGAGCAGGGCACGGCGAACGATGCGGTTGCGACGGAAGCCATCGTTCTGCACCACCTGCACGCGCGGCATGCCGTCAATCTGCCCCGGCGCCGCGGTGTAGATGCGCCACACGTCCTCGGCCTTTCTGCCCATGGTGAGGTCGCTGAAGCCGGGCTCCGATTGCAACGGCACCTCCAGCGCCGGTGACGAAGTGGCAATCAGCGTTGCGCCGTCGGCACTCCAGACCTGGACCACGAACGCGCCGCGCCGAACGGCATCGTCACGGCTCACCGCTTGCAAAGGCGGAGGTCGGTGGTGGATTGCATGCGACTCGGCCAGGAGGCGCATCTGGTCGTCCATGAAGTTGTTGACCAGGCGACCATAGGCACCGTAGGAGAACCAGACGGTGGCAGCGATCGCCACCACATACAGCGCCACGAGCCACAGCAGGAGCCGTCCGCGCAGCGAGCGAAGTCGAAAAACTGGCTTCACGCCGGGACGACTCGCCAGCCGAGCCCGCGCACGTTGCGTATGGCCTCGGCGCCGAGCTTTCGCCGCATGCCATGGATCAGCACGTCGATCGCATTGCTGGTGACTTCATCGCCCCAGCCATAGATGCGTTCCTCCAACTGCTCGCGCGACAAAATCGCGCCGGGCCGCTCCAGCAGTGCGTGCAGCAATGCGAACTCGCGCGCGGTCAGCACCTCGCGCACGCCATTGACGACGACGTCGCGGGTGGTGAGGTCGAGTTGGAGCGCCGCCGTCCCGATCACCGAATGGGCCGCGCCATCACGGCGACGCACCACGGCCCGCATCCGCGCCAGCAGCTCGCGCAGCTCGAAAGGCTTCAGGAGATAGTCGTCGGCGCCGAGGTCGAGCGTCTGGATCCGGTCGTCCAGCCCGTCGCGGGCGGTCAGCACGAGCACCGGCGTTGCGTCCCCGCGCTTGCGGGCGCGTCGAAGGACTTCAGTGCCGTCTTCCTTGGGCAGGCCGAGGTCGAGCAGCACGCAGGTGTAGCCACCATCCGCCATGGCGCTGTGCGCCAGTGCGCCGTCACGCACCCAGTCGACCGACCAGCCGGCGTTGTCGAGCGCATGCATCAGGCTGCGACCGATCATTTCATCGTCTTCCACGAGCAAGGCGCGCACGGGGTCTCCTTGGGTCCGACACACAATTCCAAGGGAGGCTACGCCTGATTTGTTAGGCATGCATGAGGGCGCAGTCAGCCCTCTGCATGCCGCACCGGCAACTTAGTAGTCGGCGCTCGCCCGTTCGCGCTCGGAGAGTGTCCGCTCGAGAGCCGCCATTCCGACCGGAACGTTCAGGCTGGCGCCATTGGCCTCCATGCTGAGGCCCAGTGCATGCAGGGTCCTGAACAGGTTGTGCTCGCGGCACTGCTCGCCCATCTGGCCGATCCGCAAGATGTTCAACCCAAAAGACCCGGCGATTTCCACCTTGTGGATGCTCGACATGTACGCCCGAACCCCGTCAGCGGAAACGGCTTCCGGGACATTGATGCCGATGACTGAATTCAACCTCGACGCCCTATCGACCAGCAGTGTCAGCCCCATGGCCTCGATGCCCGCTTGCAGCGCCTCGGAGCAAACCAGATGGCGATGGAACCTCGCCTCCAGGGTCTCTTCGCACACGAGGCGCAGCGCTTCATGCAGGGCGAGGATGCCGGATACAGGCGCTGTGTAGTGGTAGGAATTCTGATTCCAGAACTTGTCCGCGAGCTTGGCGTCCAGGCACCAATGCGGCAAGACACTCTTGCGCCCTTCGATGGCTTGCCAGGCGCTCCGTGAGAACGCCAGCAGCGAGACGCCAGGGATCGACGACAGCCCCTTCTGCCCGCCTGTGATGACCGCGTCTATTTGCCACGCATCCATGTCCAAGCGCATCGTGCTCAGAGTGCAAACCGCGTCGACGATCACGAGGCAACCATGAGCCTTGGCGAGGGCAGCGATGGCTTGGAGCTCTGCATTCCAGACGGTATTGGAAGTCTCGCCCTGGACAATGGTGAGGACATCGTAGGACTTGCTCTGCAGACAGGCTTCAACGGCGTCAGGGCTCACTCTGCGATCTCCCGAGACCTCGAGAACGTCAACGTCTCCGCCGACTCGCCGCGCCATTTCGGCCATTCGTTGACTGAAGTACCCGTTCGCAACACTCAGGACTTTGGAGCCGGGAGCCACGAGGTTCGTGATCGCCATTTCCATTGCTGCCGAGCCGGGGCCGGCAACGCCGAGAACGTGCGGCGACTCGGTCTGGAACACGTAGCGCCCCATCGCTTTCACTTGATCGATGACCGCGCCCATCGTCTCGCCCAGATGATTGATGACGATGGAATTTGCATAGGCGACCCGGTGAGGAATGGGAACGGGGCCGGCGCCCATCATCAATAGGGGCTCGTCAGGAAGGATGCCGTCGAGGGATCTGATGCGCGGCGGCGAAAAAAAGGGAGTCATGGGGCGGAGTGAATGTTCGGCGTGTTGATGGGTTGCGAGCGCGCTATCTTGCACATTTCGCTCACAGCGAGCCCCACCGCCTCCTGATTTCTGGCCGAAATTTGCTGCTTCTTGACCATCTCCGCCGATCTGGATGATTGCGCTTGGTCAGCTTCTGCTGGGAACGCCCCCGCAACATGACCCTGTCTCGTCACACATCGTTTCAGGAGCATTCCGGATGAAGTTTTCTCTCAGGGCGGCGCTGGTGGTAGCCGGCATGCTGGGCGCTTGGGCCGCTCAGGCGCAGCAACTTCCGGCAGACGCGCCGGCCGGCACCACGGTCCAGTGCAAGGACGGCAGCTATGCATCGCCCGACAGCAAGTCCGGCGCCTGCCGTGGCCACAAGGGAATCAAGACATGGTACGGCAAGGCGGACGGCAAGGGCGCCGCAGCGGCATCGGCACCCGCTGCGCCCGCAGCAAACACCGCTGCAACACCTGCTGCCACCACCGCAAAGGCCAAGACGACGATGCCGCCCGATCCCTCGAAGATGACGGCCGCAGCCGGAGGCGGCGCGGGGAAGGTCTGGGCCAACGACGAGACGCAGGTCTACCACTGCGTGGGCGATCGCTACTACGGGAAGACGAAGAAGGGCGAATACATGACGGAAGCCGAGGCCAAGGCCAAGGGAATGCACCCCTCGCACAACAAGGCCTGCTCGTAGTCTCGCGGCGGCTCTCGAGTCGCCGGCCCGTCAGAAGCGTTCGTTCGGACCCAGGTAGCGCCACTGCCCGCCGGGCAGGTTGCCAAGCACCACATTGCCGATGCGGATGCGCTTCAGGCCCACGACCTTGAGGCCGACGAGTTCGCACATGCGGCGGATCTGGCGCTTCTTGCCTTCCGTGAGCACAAAGCGCAATTGCTCGGGGTTCTGCCAATCGACGCGAGCCGGCTTGAGCGGCTGCCCGTCCAGGCTCAGGCCATGGCGCAGCTTGGCCAGTTGCTCGCGGGGAAATGCCGCTTGCGAGTTCTGCGCGACGGGCCCGTACGACACGCGCACGAGGTATTCCTTTTCGATGCCGGAGTCTTCGCCGATCAGTTGACGGGCCACGCGGCCGTCCTGCGTGAGCACCAGCAATCCCACCGAGTCAATGTCGAGTCGGCCGGCAGGGGCCAGGCCGCGCAACTGAGGCGGCGAGAAGCGATGGCGGCTGGGGTCTTCGCGCCAGTGCGTGCGGGGATTGATCAGCACGATCGCGGGCTCATGCCCGTCTTCGGCCTGTCCGCTCACGTAACCCATCGGCTTGTGAAGCAGGATCGTGACTTGCTGCTGCTGTTGGTGCTGCGCCTTCTTGTCGACTTCGATGCGATCGGCCGGCGTCACCTTGACGCCCATCTCGGCGACCTGTCCGTTCACCTTGACCCAGCCCTGCGAGATCCAGTCATCGGCCTCGCGGCGCGAGCACAGGCCCAACTCGGCCATGCGTTTGTTGAGACGGGAAGCTTCGGGGATATCGGACATGGGTCGGCTGCGGTCGGGTAGCCGAAGATTCTCGGTGATTCGCGGGGGAACAGGCTCAAGGCACCAGCCGATAGCCCACTGCCGTCTCGGTGAGCAGATGCCTAGGCTGGGCCGGATCGGCTTCCAGCTTCTGCCGGAGATGGCCCATGTAGATGCGCAAGTAATGGCTCTGCTCGCCATGCGACGGGCCCCACACCTCGTGCAGCAATTGGCGTTGAGTCAGCACGCGGCCGGCATCGGCGATGAGGACCGACAGCAGGCGGTACTCGGTCGGCGTCAGATGCACCTCTGCATCCGCACGCCGCACCAACCGGGCGGTGCGGTCGACTTCCACATCGCCGAAGCGAAACACCGGCTCGGGCTCCTCGCCCCCGGTCGCCGCGCGCGGCCGGCGAAGGTTCGCGCGAACGCGGGCCAGCAGTTCGCCCGTGCCGAAAGGCTTGGTCAGGTAGTCGTCCGCGCCAGCGTCGAGCGCCGCAATCTTGTCGGCCTCGTCCGTGCGCGCCGAGAGCACGATGATCGGCACGCCCGACCATCCCCGGACGTCGCGAATGAGCGAAACACCGTCGCCGTCCGGCAGCCCGAGATCGAGCACCAGCAGATCGGGCTGGCGCGTGCCAGCGGCTGCGAGGCCATCGCGAAGCGTGCCGGCCTCGTGCACCTGCCAGCCTTCGGCTTCCAGCGCACCCCGCACGAAGCGGCGAATCTGGGGCTCGTCCTCGATCACGACGGCGGTAGGGCTGGGCATGGTGGCGTCAGATGGGAAGAAGGGTTGATTCCGGTGCCTCCGACGGCACCGGCGGTGCGCGACGCGGCAGCGTAACGACGAATTCTGCCCCGCCACCGACCGCGTTGGCCGCGGTGATCTCGCCGCCATGCGCACTCACCACCGCCTTGCAGATCGCCAAGCCCAGCCCCACGCCCGGCGTCACGGATTCGGCCTGGCCGCGCGTGAACTTGTCGAACAGTGTCTGCTCACGCCCCTGCAGCGCCAGCGGCAGGCCCGGGCCGTGATCGCGCACGCTCAGAACCAGCGCACGGTCGGTCACGCGCGCGCCCACGACGACCGGCGCTGCGCCGTACTTGCCGGCGTTCTCCAGCAGGTTGACCAGCACACGTTCGATCAGCACCGCATCGAACTCCACCAGGGGCAGGTCCGCAGGCAGCGCGGTCTGTATGGTCATGTCGCCGAGCGCGGGCCGCGCGGCCCGGATGGCCGAGCCCACCACCTCCTCCACCGACTGCCAGTCCCGCCGCAAGTTGACGGCACCGCCCGAGATGCCGCTTTCCAGGCGCGCCATGTCGAGCAGGTTGCTGACGAGCGCATGCAGTTGATGGGCCTGCGCGACGATTGCGCGCGCAGCGGCGCGGTGTTCACCGCCCGCATCCGGCAGCGCCTGGAGCGACTCCGCCAATGCGATGAGCGCAGTCAGAGGCGTGCGGACGTCGTGCGATATGGCGCCGAGCAGGGCATTGCGCAGCCGCTCGGATTCCATCTCGACGACGGCCCGTTGCGCTACTTCGACGTAGTGCACGCGCTCCAGCGCGATCGCGATCTGCCGCGCGAGCGTATCGAGCTGCCGCGCTTGCTCAGGGATCAGCAGCCAACGCGGCTGTGCGGGTTCGAGCGCGAGCACGCCGCGCACACGCATGGGCGCTTTCAAGGGAACGTAGTGCCAGGATTGCGCCGCCAGCGTGCTCGTCGCGAGCCCAGCCGGCTGGCCTTGGCGAAGCGTCCACTCGGCAACGCTCGCATCGAAGCCGAGCGGGCGCTGATCCGGCACGGCGAGGCGATCGCTCGCGTCGGTCACCAGCACCAATGCGTGGCCGCCGAAATGTTGCTCGACCGCCGCCCTGCCGAGCGCCGCGACCTGGGCGCTTTCCAGCGCGGCCGACAGATCGCGGGCCAGCTCGAACAACGACTGCGCCCGCCGTTCGCGGCTCGCCGACACACCGGCCGCGAAACGCAGGCCCGCCGTCAGTTGGCCGACGAGCAGGCCCACAGCCAGCATCACTCCGAAGGTCACGACGTATTGCACATCACTGACAGCGAACGAAAACCGAGGCGAAACGAAGAAGAAGTCGAAGGCCGCGACATTGAGCGTCGCAGCCAGCGCGGCCGGTCCGCGACCGAATCGCATCGCCACCCCAACCACCCCCAGCAGGTACAGCATCACGATGTTGACCAGCTCGAGCACACCCACCAGCGGCATCGCGACCAAGGTGATCGCAATGCTGGTGGCTGCTGCCCATGCATAGCCATGCCATCGGGCACGCGAGCGGTCGGCATCTTCGACGTCCAATTCGGCACGGTGGGGGCCCGATCGGACCTGCACGAGCCTGCGCGAGCTCTCGGCGCGCGCGACTTCGACGATGTCGACGCCCGCTGCGAGGCGCGCCAGTTCATGCGTCAGTCCGGGCGCCCACCATCGCCAGCGTGCCCAGCCCGCAGCGCGTTCCGGCCGCCCCACCACCAGCGTCGCGCAATTGAGCCGCTGAGCCTGGGCGGCCAGTTCTTCGGCGATGCCGACGCCGGTCAGCACCGCCGTTTCCGCGCCCAGTTCTTCGGCCAGTTTGAGCACGGCGAGGATGCTGTCACGCTCTTTCGCATCCAGCCGTTGCAGGCGCGGCGTCTCGACATAGGCTGCATGCCAACGCACGTTGAGCTGGCCTGCAAGGCGCGCCGCTGCGCGCACCGTTTGTCCCGCGCCTTCATGCGGACCGACGCAAGCGAGGATCGCACCCGAAGTGTTCCATGCCGGCGGCCCCGCATCGCCCTGCGGACCGGACTGTTCGACACGCCATCCGCGCACGTCGTCTTCGACATGCTCCGCAGTTCGGCGCAGTGCGATCTCGCGCAGCGCGATGAGGTTTCCCTTGCGAAAGAAGTTCTGCGCCGCGCGTTCGGCCTGCTGCGGCAGATAGACCTTACCCGCCGCCAGACGCGCGGTGAGCTCGTCGGGCGTGACATCGACCAGCACCACCTCGTCGGCTTCATCGAGCACCGTGTCCGGCACGGTCTCGTGCACGCGCACGCCAGTGATGGCCCCGACCGTGCCGTTGAGGCTTTCCAGATGCTGGACATTCAGCGCGGACCACACTTCGATGCCAGCGGCGAGCAGTTCCTGCACGTCCTGCCAGCGCTTGGCGTGACGCGAACCCGGCGCATTGGTGTGGGCCAGTTCGTCGACGAGCAGGATGGCCGGCCTGCGCGCGAGCGCGGCGTCGAGATCGAACTCCGCCAGCTTGTGACCACGGTAGGCGACTTCGCGCAAGGGCAGCGTGCCGAGCCCCGCGAGCAGCGCTGCGGTCTCGCTGCGCCCGTGCGTTTCCACGACACCGATCAGTACGTCGCGGCCGGCGGTGCGTTCGCGCTGCGCGGCGCTCAGCATCGCCCACGTCTTGCCGACGCCCGCGCTGGCGCCGAAATAGATGCGCAGCTTGCCTCGCCGCGAGCGCTCGTCCTCGGCGCGCAACTGCGCGAGCAGCGTGTCCGGGTCAGGGCGAAGATCGTCGTTCATGAGGCGATGCGCCGCAGGTTAGCTCAACAGTGACGCTGCCGATCGCACTAGCGTTCCTCCGGCATCACGGCGAGGGTTGCGCATCCAGCGCGAGATTGATCGCCAGCACGTTGACACGCGCCTCGCCGAACAGGCCCCAGAGCCGCGATTCGGTATGGGCATCGATCAGTTGATCGATCTGGTCGACCGGCAGGTTGCGAAGCCGCGCGACGCGAGCCGCTTGATAGCGCGCAGCGGCCGGGCTGATGTCCGGATCGAGCCCGCTCGCGGATGCCGTGACCAGATCGACCGGCACGGCCACCCTGTTGCCCGGATCGGCTGCGCGCAGTGCTTCGATACGACCCTTGACTGCATCGGCCAGCGCAGGATTGAGCGGTCCGAGATTGGACCCACCGGAGGCGCCGCCGTTGTAGGGCATCGGCAAAGTCGCAGACGGACGACCCCAGAAATGCTTCGGATCGCTGAAGTTCTGCCCGACCAAGGCGGAGCCGACCGGCACGCCGTCGCGCGTCACCAGGCTGCCGGCAGCCTGCGATGGAAAGACGGCCTGCGCAGCACCCGTGACTGCGAGCGGATAGAGGATGCCGGTGAGCGCACTCAGCAGCACGAAGAGCACGAGGGCGGGGCGAAGAATGTTTTTCATGGGAAGCGCCTTGGAGCCTGGTCAGGCTTAAATCAGATGCACTGCAAGCAGCAGCCAGTCAATCAGCTTGATGCCGATGAAAGGGACGATCAATCCGCCGAGTCCATAGACCGCCAGGTTTCGCCGCAGCAACGCGGCAGCGCCGACGGGCCTGTATTGCACGCCCTTCAGCGCCAGCGGGATCAGGAACACGATCACCAGCGCATTGAAGATCACCGCCGACAGGATCGCCGAGGAAGGGCTCGCGAGCCGCATCACGTTAAGCGCGGCCAACTGCGGGTAGGTCGAAACGAAGATCGCCGGAATGATGGCGAAGTACTTCGCGACGTCATTCGCGATCGAGAAGGTGGTGAGCGAGCCCCGCGTCATCAGCAGCGCCTTGCCCGTTTCGACCACTTCGAGCAGCTTGGTCGGATTCGAGTCGAGGTCGACCATGTTGCCCGCCTCCTTCGCGGCCTGCGTGCCGCTGCCCATTGCGACTGCGACGTCGGCCTGCGCGAGCGCGGGAGCGTCGTTGGTGCCGTCGCCGGTCATCGCGACGAGTCGGCCTTCGGACTGATAGCGGCGGATCAGTGCGAGCTTGTCCTCCGGCGTGGCTTCGGCGAGGAAATCGTCGACGCCGGCCTCGGCGGCGATGGCTGCCGCCGTGAGCTTGTTGTCGCCAGTGATCATCACGGTCTTAATGCCCATGCGGCGCAATTCAGCGAAGCGGTCCTTGATGCCGGTTTTGACAATGTCCTTGAGCTCGACGATGCCCAGCACCCGATGGCCTTCAGCCACGGCGAGCGGCGTGCTGCCACGGCGCGCGACTGCATCGGCGGCGCGCAGCACCTCGGCTGGCATGGCTCCGCCGATGCCTTCCACATACCTGCGCACCGCGTCGACCGCGCCCTTGCGCAGGTTGATGCAATCGGCGTCCAGGCTGTTCGGCAAGGACGGCAGGTCGACGCCACTCATGCGAGTCTGCGCGGTGAAGGGCACGAAGTGCGCTCCTTCGACGGCCCGGTCGTCGGCCCCACCGCGGCGCGCCAATTCGACGATGCTGCGGCCCTCGGGTGTTTCGTCGGCCAGAGATGCCAACAGTGCGGCGCGCGACAGCTTCTCCTGCGAGATGCTCGGCGCGGCGAGAAAGGCGCTGGCCTGTCGATTGCCGTGCGTGATGGTGCCCGTCTTGTCCAGCAACAGCACATCCACGTCGCCCGCGGCTTCGACTGCGCGGCCTGAAGTCGCAATGACGTTGGCCTGCATCATGCGGCTCATACCGGCCACGCCCACTGCGGACAGCAGGCCGCCGATGGTCGTGGGGATCAGGCACACGAGCAGTGCGACCAGTGCCGTCATCGACACCACCGTGCCCGCACCGGCGGCGGCGACGCTGAACACTGAATAGGGCAGCAGCGTGGCGGTCACCACGAGGAACACGATGGTCAGCGCAACCAGCAGGATCGTGAGGGCGATTTCGTTCGGCGTCTTCTGGCGCTTGGCCGCTTCGACCATGCCGATCATCCGATCGAGAAAAGACTCGCCCGGATTCACCGCAATGCGTACGACGAGCCAGTCCGACAGCACTCGCGTGCCGCCCGTCACCGCGGAGAAGTCACCGCCCGACTCGCGCACCACAGGCGCGGACTCGCCGGTGATCGCGCTTTCGTCGACGGAGGCAACGCCTTCGATCACTTCGCCATCGAGCGGGATCACGTCATGCGTTTCGACCAGAACGACGTCGCCACGCCGCAATTCGGGCGCCTGCACCGGCAGCCACTTGCCACCGTGAAAAGGCTCGACCATCTTCTTGGCCCAGGTGTCCTTGCGCAGCCCGCGAAGAGACGCTGCCTGCGCCTTGCTCCGTCCTTCCGCCAGGGCCTCGGCAAAGTTGGCGAACAAGACGGTGAACCAAAGCCAGAGCGAGACGGCCAGCGCGAAGCCGGCCGACATGCCGGCCTCACCCGGATAGCTCAGCGAATGCACCCAGAGCAGCGTCGTGAGGATGCTGCCGATGTAGACGATGAACATCACCGGGTTGCGCCATTGCACGCGCGGACTCAGCTTGGTGACCGATGCCCAAAGCGCAGGACGCAGCAGAGTGGGGTTGACCAGCGAGAGCGAAGTTTTCGTTTTCATGTTCTTCACTTCCAGAGCACGAGGTGCTCGACGACCGGGCCAAGCGCCAACGCCGGCACGTAATTGAGCAAGCCCACCAGCAGCACGGTGCCAATCAGCAGCGTGACGAACAGCGGACCGTGCGTGGGCATGGTTCCGGAGGTCACCGGCAAGCGCTTCTTGGCGGCCAGCGCGCCAGCGATCGCCAGCACCGGCACGATGACGCCGAAGCGGCCGAACCACATGGCGACGGCCAGCAGCGCGTTGTAGAACGGCGAGTTGGCCGAAAGACCCGCGAAGGCGCTGCCGTTGTTGTTGCCGGCCGAGGTCAGTGCATAGAGGATCTCCGAGAACCCATGCGCAGCTGGATTCGCAATGCCGGCTTTGCCCGCGTCAGCGATGACCGCGATCGCAGTGCCAGCCAGCACGAGGATCGGCGTCACAAGGATCGCGATGGAGGTCAGCTTCATCTCGTAGACCTCGATCTTCTTGCCGAGGTACTCCGGAGTGCGTCCGATCATCAGCCCCGCGATGAAGACGGCGAGGATCGCGAAGATCAGCATGCTGTAGAGACCCGTGCCTACACCGCCGAAGACGACCTCGCCAAGCTGCATCAGCACCATCGGCACCATGCCGCCCAGCGGCGTGAACGAGTCGTGCATCGCATTGACCGCGCCGCAGGAAGCGGCGGTAGTGATGGCGGCGAACAGCCCTGATGCAGCAATGCCGAAGCGCACTTCCTTGCCTTCCATGTTGCCGCCCGCCTGCAACGCGGTAGAGGTCTGGTCGACTCCCAATGCACCTATCAGCGGATTGCCCGCCTGTTCCGCGGGAATGATCACGATCACAGCCAGGACGAAAAGCACCGTCATTGCCGCGAGCACGGCCCAACCCTGGCGCAGATCGCCGACGACACGGCCGAACGCGAAGCACAGCGCAGCCGGGATCAGGAAGATCGCCAGCATCTGGACGAAGTTCGCCAGCGCCGTCGGGTTCTCGTACGGGTGCGCCGAATTGGCATTGAAGAATCCGCCGCCATTGGTTCCCAGCAGCTTGATGGCCTCCTGGGAGGCGACGGGGCCCATGGCGAGTGTCTGCGTGGCGGTGCTCGCGTCTTCGGTGACAGGATTGCCCTGCGCGTCCTTGAGCGGTTGACCTGCCGCATCGACCTTCGGGTTTTGGTACGCCGTGGCCTCGACCGTGGTCACCGTCTTGTAGGCGTCGAAATTCTGGATCACTCCCTGGCCAACGAAGAACATGGCGATCACAAACGAGATCGGCAGCAGGAGCCACACCGTGACGCGCGTCACGTCGACCCAGAAGTTGCCGACCGAGCCTCTGCCGTCGGTGTTGCGCGCCGCAAAGCCGCGTGCCAGCGCGAAGGCCACCACGATGCCAGTCGCGCCAGAGAGGAAGTTCTGCACCGTGAGTCCGAGCATCTGCGTGAGATAGCTCATCGTCGATTCACCGGCGTAGCCTTGCCAGTTGGTGTTGCTCACGAAGCTGACGGCGGTGTTGAACGCCGAATCGGACGACACGGCGCTCATTCCCGAGGGATTCAAAGGCAGCCATGCCTGCAGGCGTTGCAAGCCATAGACTGCCACCGCGCCGATCGTGTTGAAGGCCAGCAGCGCGACCGCGTAGGTGCGCCAGTGCATCGATTGCGCGGGCGACGCGCCGGCAAGCTTGTAGAGCGGAGCTTCGATGCGCTGCATCCAGCGCGGCAGGCGCCCGTCGCACAGCATGGCCAGATAGCGCCCGAGTGGCCACGCGAGCACGCCCAGCACGGCGAGAAAGAGAGCCGGCAAGGCCCAGCCTGCGGTGTCCATCAGAACTCCTCGGCGCAGATGAGCGCGAAGACGAGGTACGCGAACAGCACCACGGCGATGAGGCCGCCGAATCCATAGATGACTTCGAGGCCAATCACGAGCGCTCTCCCTTCGGCGCTTCGAGCCTGGAGAGCCCGGCGACCATGCCGACCATCACGATCCACAGTGCCGCCAGAGCGGCAATCCACACGATGTCCATCTGAACACTCCTGCATGCGAGACAAGGGCTTCAGTCTCGGCAGGAGCGCATAAAAACGGGGAACAGACTCAGCCAGTGGCCGTAAAGAAAGCGTAAATGCGGGCGGCGGGCAAGCCCGTGCGTGCGCGATTTCACGCAAGCTGCGGCTATTGCAATAGCGAGAGCGCAGTCGTGAAATCGTTGCTATCTGCCGCTCGGCGTGGTGCGTACAAACCTTCCTACGTGATTTCGAAAGGGCACACCATGAACTCCGAAGCCATTGCACTGGTCGTCGACGAGCCGATCGCCGGACACTTCTACTGGGTTCTCCAGAAGCAGGACGGCCCCGACTGCCGACCCATCGACGCAGCCGAAGGCCCGATGCCGACCTATGGCGCGGCCATGATGGCCGGCATCGCAGCACTGCAACGCCGGGCCGACGCACACGGACCGGGCGCCGACATTCCCATCGTCACGGCCTTCGTGGACCCGTTCGAGGACCTCGGTCCGCCAACCGTCCACTGAAGGGCTCGCCGCCATGGCGGCACTCGCGATTCGATACGGCGGCCATCTCGAATCGCGTGTTCTCGGGCAGTCTCGTTCCGGCAAACTGACGGCGCACATGCGCCGCTCCCTGCCGGCGCCTCGAACGACGAGACACCCACCATGATCCGAAAACTCCTCACCGCCGTCAGCGCCATGACCCTGGCGCTGGCCTTTGCCGCCGCTGCGCAGGCCCAGTCCTATCCGTCCAAGCCGATTCACATGATCGTGCCGTTCCCGCCCGGTGGCGGCACCGACATCCTCTCGCGCCTGGTCGCGAACAAGCTCACCGAAGTCAGCCACTGGACCGTCGTGCCTGACAACCGCGCGGGCGCGGGGGGCACCATCGGCATCGCCGAAGCAGTGCGTGCCGCGCCCAGCGGCTATGAGATGGTGATGGGCCAGAAAGACAACATGGTCGTCGCGCCATGGCTCTACAAGAATCTTAGCTACGACCCCACCAAGGACCTCACCGCCGTCGCCCACGTGGCCTACACCCCCGTGGTGATCGTCACCCGCAGCGACTCCAAGTTCAAGACGCTGGCCGATGTCGTCAATGCCGCACGCGCAGCGCCCGACACCGTCACCTTCGGCTCGCCCGGGAACGGCACGACCATTCATCTTGCGGGCGAGATCTTCAACTCGGCCGCCAAGATCAAGATGCGCCACGTGCCTTACAAGGGCTCCAACGCCGCGATGATGGACGTGCTGGCCGGCAACGTCGACTTGATGGTGTCGTCGCTGCCCTCCGCGATGGGCCAGATCAAGTCGGGCAAGCTGCGTCCTCTGGCGGTGACCTCGTTGCGCCGCAGCAGTTCGTTGCCCGACGTGCCGACCGTGGCGGAACTGGGCTACAAGGACTTCGACGTGAGCACGTGGTATGGCCTCTTCATGCCCGCCGGCACGCCGAAAGACATCGTCGAGAAGGTCAACGCCGAAGTGAACAAGCTGCTCGCGACGCCCGACATGAAGGCCGCGATCATTGCCCAGGGTGCGGAGCCGCAGAGCATGACGCCCGAACAGCTGAGCACGTTGCTCAAGAGCGACTATCAGAAATGGCGCGGCATCGTGCAGGCATCCGGAGCGAGTATTGAGTAACACCCCCAGGCTTGCCCACTTCGTGTGGCCGCCCACCCCCTGCCGGGGCAACACCGGCGGCCCGGCGAAGCCGGTTCCGCGGTGTTTCTGTTGCTCGCCCCCAGGCTTGCCCACTTCGTGTGGCCGCCCACCCCCTACCGGGGGCAACACCGGCGGCCCGGCGAAGCCGGTTCCGCGGTGTTCCTGTTGCTCGCCCCCAGGCTTGCCCACTTCGTGTGGCCGCCCACCCCCTGCCGGGGCAACACCGGCGGCCCGGCGAAGCCGGTTCCGCGGTGTTTCATCGACGGGCCGGGCTTCGCCGGCCTGTTTATTGGTCGCGGACGTCGGCTACGGGGTTGGCGCCGAAGTCGGGGCGGGCCAGGTAGGCCAGTACCTTGGCGGCGGCTGTTTGGGGGGAGTCGAGCTTGCCCTCTGACTTTAGGTTTTCGAAGCGGGTGCGGTCGGGGAAGAGGGCTGCATCGGTTTCGCGCAGTTGCACCTGCATGTCGGTGTCGATGACGCCGGGCGCCAGGGACACGATTTTTGCGCCGCCGCCTTTTTCCTCCAGGGCGACCGCGCGCGAGAAGTGGTCCATGCCTGCTTTGGCCGCGCAGTACGGCGCCTGGCTGCCCATCGCATTGCGGCCGAGGCCGGAGGAAATGTTCAGCACCTTGCGCTCTGCACGCCAGCCCTTGGTGGCACTGAGGAATGCGGCGGTGAGGAGCATGGGGGCCTCCAGGCCCACGCGCAGGGCTTGCGCCAAATCGGCAGGCTCGGCTTCGGACAACGGGCGCGGGCGGCCGATGGTGCCGGCGTTGTTGATGAGGGTGGCGCTTTCGAACGCTTTGCCGTCGAGCTGCCCGATCCATGCCGAAAGACGGGCCGCGGCGGCCACCGGGTCTGCGAGATCCTGCTGCCATTGCTCCAGTTCGGCGCCTGCCTTGCGGGCCAGCGCGGCGAATGCATCGTCGCTGTGGCGCGAAATGCACAGGAGCCGGCGACCGGGCTGAAGGAGTTGCTCGGCCATGGCGCGGCCCAGCCCGCGGGAAGCGCCGGTGATGACGGTGAGATGAGATGAAGTCATGAGTTTTGTGAGAAAGGTCTTATGAACAAGGCATGAACAAGCATGCCGCGCCAAAGATCGTATCCCTGCCCTGACTAGAATTGGCCACGTTTTCTTCCACACAGTCATGCCCACCCACTACCAAGCAGCGAGCGAGCCAAGCCACTTCGCCAAGCGCTTCGGTATCGCATTTCGTCCCGAAGAAGCAATCGTCCGCCCCGGCCAGAAGGGCATGTTCGTGCGGCGCCCGCGCGCCGACCGCACAGGCGATCCATCCCAGGTGAGGTTCGAGATCGCCCTCGGCCGCTGGGGGCTCATCCCCCTGTTTTCCAAAGACGGCCTTGACGCCGACACCTTCGAAGCGCGCAGCGAGACCGCATCCGCCGAGCGAAATTTCTACCAGCCCTGGAAGCGCGGCCACCGCTGCGTGATTCTTGCGGACTCGATCTTCCAGGCCGGTGACGCCGCAGATGCGGTGGTTCGGGTGTCCCGCGCAGACGGCGAGCCGCTCGCGCTGGCAGGCCTGTGGAACGGCTGGCGTTCGCCCGCCGGGGAATGCGTCGAAAGCTTTGCCTTCTTGACTTTCGGTGCGCCCGGGCAAACCGAACGCCGCCGAGTAGTCATCCTGCGTGATGCCTGGGTGGATGACTGGCTGCATTGCCCCGTCGAGGAAACCGCAGCCTACCTCCGGCCGTACGCCGACGACAAGCTCGTGCGCCAGACGCTGCCGGCGGCTTCTTTGGCAATGGCCCGCTAGGCGCCCTTCCCCGTTGTTCCGCTGCTTCGCAGCGCCGCCAGATCGAGCACCCGAAGGCCGCCATATTCGACACGGATGGCGCCCTGCGCCTGCAGCGCGCGCAAGGCTTCATTGACCCGCTGGCGCGACAGCCCGATCAGGTAAGCCAGCTCTTGCTGCGTGATGCGCAGCAATTCACCCACCCCCGGAAAGAGGACCGGATTGAACAGCGCGGCCAGGTTGCGGGCCACGCGCACGTCCGGGTTGTTCAGGCGATCGGCTTCCCGCGCGGCGATGAATTGCCCGAGGCGCTCGTTCAGCTGGTTCATGACGAAGCGATTGAAGCCGATTGAATGGTCGAGCAGCCAGTGGAAATCGTCCACCGGCAAGCCGGCGACCACGCTCTTTCTCAGCGCCTGGATGTTGTATCGATAGGGCTCCTGCTTGAGCGCCGTTCCCTCGCCGAACCAGCCACCGGGTGGCAGTCCGCTGTAGGTCATGGAAGTGCCGTCGGCGTTGTCGTTGCTCATCTTGAGCAGGCCCTCGACGACGCCGAACCAATAGGTCGGCGAGCGTCCGATACGGCACACGAGATCGCCCGCCTCGGCGTCGCCGACGACCACCGCCGCTTCGGCGCGGCGCCGTTCCACGGACGTGAGCGTATGCAGCCAGGGGATGTTGTCCAGCTCGTCTTCGCGCGCGGGGCGCACGCGGTCTCGGATCGACGACGTGCCGCTGTCGTTGCCAATAGGCATCGGGAAACTCCGGGGAGTAGTGTCCCTAGGATTGTCGTCGTAACGACAAGTTGGCGTCAAAGTTGGTTCTACAGTCCGCCCCATCGTGCAGACCAAAGCCCTCACTTTTCCTCGCCTCTTGCAAGGCCACGCCGAGCGCCAGCCCGACGCGCCGGCGGTGCGCGAAAAAGACCTCGGCATCTGGCAGACCTGGAGCTGGGCAGCGACGGCGCGCGAGGTGCGCGACATGGCCTGCGGGCTGGCGAGCCTGGGCTTCAAGGCCGGCGACAACCTCGCGATCGTCGGCGCGAACCGCCCACACCTCTACATGGCGATGGTCGCCGCCCAGAGCCTGCGCGGCGTGCCCGTGCCGCTCTACCAGGACGCGGTCGCTGCCGAGATGGTTTTCATGCTGGACGACGCCGCCGTCGAATTCGTGATCGCTGAAGACCAGGAGCAGGTCGACAAGCTGCTCGAATGCCGGGACATCCAGAAAGGGAAAGACAAAGGCACACGGCCGACGATTCGCCACATCATCTATGACGACCCGCGCGGCCTGCGGCACTATGACCAGCCGGGTCTGATGAGCCAAGAGCAGCTTCGCGAACTCGGCCGCCGTTGGGGCGCAGCGAACCCCGGCGTCTTCGACCGGAGCGTGGCGTCCGGCGATCCATCCGACGTCGCAGTGATCCTGTACACGTCCGGCACCACCGGACGGCCGAAGGGCGTGTGCCAGACACATGCGAGCTTCATCGCGGCGGGCCGCGGCGGCGTAGAGACCGACAAACTCGGCCCGGGCGACAACATCATGAGCTACCTGCCGATGGCGTGGGTCGGCGATCATCTTTTTTCCGTCGCGCAATGGCTCGTCGGAGGCTTCACGCTCAACTGCCCCGAATCGGCCGAGACGGTGATGAACGACATGCGCGAGATCGGGCCGAGCTACTACTTCGGCCCGCCGCGCACCTTCGAAGGCTTGCTGACGGCGGTCTCCATACGCATGGAGGATGCGGCCGCACCCAAGCGCTGGCTGTATGCAAAATTCATGGAGCTGGCACGGCGCGTGGGCGCCGACATCCTCAATGGCGCTCCGGTGGGCTTCGGCGATCGGCTGCTGTATGCGATCGGCAATCTCGTGATCTACGGTCCTCTGCGCAACGTGCTCGGCATGAGCCGCATCCGCGTGGCCTACACGGCCGGCGCGGCGATCGGGCCGGACCTGTTCCGCTTCTATCGCTCCATCGGCGTCAACCTGAAGCAGTTCTATGGGCAGACCGAAACTTGCGCCTATGTGTGCCTCCAGCAGGACGGCAAGGTCAAGCTGCAAACGGTGGGCAGCGCAGCACCGGGCATCGAACTCAAGATCGCGCCCGATGGCGAAGTGCTGGTGCGCGGCGTGTCGGTGCTCAAGGAGTACTACAAGCGCCCCGACGCGACGGCCGAAGTGCTCGACGCCGATGGCTACTTCCACACCGGCGACGCCGGCGTTCTCGATGCGGAAGGCCATCTGCGCATCATCGACCGGGCAAAGGACGTGGGCCGCATGGCCGGCCCCGGCGGCAGTTGTGCCGGCGCGATGTTCGCGCCCAACTACATCGAAAACAAGCTCAAGTTCTTTCCGCAGATCAAGGAAGCCGTGTGCTTCGGGCACGAGCGCGATGAAGTCTGCGCCTTCATCAACATCGACTACGAAGCCGTCGGCAACTGGGCCGAGCGCCGGGGGCTGCCGTACGGCGGCTACGTGGACCTTGCCGGCAAGCCCGAAGTGCTGGCGCTGGTGGCTGAATGCCTCGCCAAGGTCAACGCCGATCTCGCCGCCGAAGACGGCATGGCCGATACCCAGATCGCGCGCTTCATGGTGCTGCACAAGGAACTGGACCCGGACGACGACGAGCTCACCCGCACGCGAAAGGTGCGGCGCGGCTTCATCGCGGAGAAGTACGCGGTGCTGGTCGATGCGCTCTATGGCGCCAAGGCCGAGCAGTTCATCGAAACGCAGGTCAAGTTCGAGGATGGCCGCACCGGCACCGTGAGCGCGACCCTCAAGATCGTCGAAGCAAAGCGGTTCGCGCCGCTGAAGGCGGCCGCATGACGAGCGCGGCGCGAGGGCTGCAATGAACCGGAAAATCGGCGACATCATTCTCGATGTGCAGAACATCAGCCTGAGCTTTGGCGGCGTCAAGGCGCTGACGGACATCAGCTTCAACGTGCGCGAGCACGAGGTTCGCGCCATCATCGGCCCCAACGGTGCGGGCAAGAGTTCGATGCTCAACTGCATCAACGGCGTCTACCAACCGCAGCAAGGTTCCATCACCTTTCGCGGAAAACAGTTCAAGCACATGAACTCGCGCCAGGTCGCCGAGATGGGTGTGGCGCGCACCTTCCAGAACCTGGCGCTGTTCAAGGGCATGAGCGTGCTCGACAACATCATGACGGGCCGCAATCTCAAGATGAAAAGCGGCTTGCTCGCGCAGGCGCTGCGCTGGGGCCCGGCCGAGCGTGAAGAGCTTGCGCACCGGGAGTTCGTCGAACGCATCATCGACTTTCTCGAAATCCAGTTGCATCGCAAGACGCCGGTCGGTCGCCTGCCCTATGGCCTCCAGAAGCGGGTCGACCTCGGCCGCGCACTGGCGATGGAGCCGCAGGTGCTGCTGCTCGATGAGCCGATGGCCGGCATGAACGTGGAAGAGAAGCAGGACATGAGCCGCTTCATCCTCGACGTCAATGACGAATTCGGCACGACCATCGTGCTGATCGAACACGACATGGGCGTGGTGATGGACATCTCCGATCGCGTGGTGGTGCTCGATTACGGCAAGAAGATCGGCGACGGAACG
The DNA here is from genome assembly GCF_056394705.1 of Variovorax sp. 10N420. Classification (NCBI taxonomy): domain Bacteria; kingdom Pseudomonadati; phylum Pseudomonadota; class Betaproteobacteria; order Burkholderiales; family Comamonadaceae; genus Variovorax; species Variovorax sp. 10N420. Next base: position 410,359 of record NZ_JBFTIJ010000003.1, read on the forward strand.
CCGCATGACGTGCGAAACAACGAAGACGTGATCCGGGCTTACCTGGGCGTGGAGCATTGACGATGGGCTTCCTACTCGAAACGCTGTTCGGCGGCCTGATGGTCGGCATGCTCTATTCGCTGATCGCGATCGGGTTCGTGCTGATCTACAAGGCCTCGGGCGTCTTCAACTTCGCGCAGGGCGCGATGGTGCTGTTCGCGGCCTTGGCGATGGCGCGCTTCTCCGAATGGATTCCGCAGTGGCTGGGTTTCGAGAGCCAGGTGCTGGCCAACGTGCTCGCTTTCTTCGCGGCGATGGCGGTGATGATCGTGGTGGCATGGCTGATCGAACGCCTGGTGCTCAGCAAGCTGGTCAACCAGGAAGGCATCACGCTGCTGATGGCGACGCTGGGCATCGCGTATTTCCTCGACGGACTCGGGCAGTCGATCTTCGGCAACGACATCTACAAGATCGACATCGGCATGCCGAAGGAACCGCTGATGGTGCTGGAGAACATCTTCCAGGGCGGGCTGCTGCTCAGCCAGGAAGACCTGATCGCCGCACTCGTTGCCGCCGCTCTGGTCGTGGTGCTGGCGCTGTTCTTCCAGAAGACCTCGACCGGTCGCGCGCTGCGCGCGGTCGCCGATGACCATCAGGCCGCGCAATCGATCGGCATTCCGCTGAATCGCATCTGGGTGATCGTGTGGTCGGTCGCGGGCTTTGCGGCACTGGTGGCCGGGATCATCTGGGGCTCCAAGCTGGGCGTGCAGTTCTCGCTGTCGCTGGTGGCGTTGAAGGCACTGCCGGTGGTGATCCTCGGCGGCCTGACCTCCATACCGGGCGCGATCGTCGGTGGCTTGCTCATCGGCGTCGGCGAGAAGCTCTCGGAGATCTACCTCGGCCCAATGCTCGGCGGCGGCATCGAGATCTGGTTCGCGTATGTGCTGGCGCTTGTCTTCCTGCTGGTGCGGCCACAGGGTCTCTTCGGCGAAAAAATCATCGATCGGGTCTAGACATGTTCTACCGCGAGAACGGCCAATTCAAGTCGACCTACCGCGCCGATCAGCAGATCTTTCCGATCCGGCAGGACCGCGTGCTCATCCTCGCGCTGCTGGTGTTTGCCTTTGCCGTCGTGCCGGTGATCGCGCCGGAGTACTGGTTCCGCGCGATCCTGATTCCATTCCTCATCCTTGCGCTTGCCGCGTTGGGGCTCAACATCCTTGTTGGCTACTGCGGACAGATCTCTCTCGGCACCGGTGCCTTCATGGCCGTCGGTGCCTATGCGGCCTACAACTTTCATGTCCGCATCGACGGGATGCCGCTCATCCTTTCGCTGCTGCTCGGCGGGTTGTGCTCGACGGCGGTCGGCGTGCTCTTCGGCATACCCAGCCTGCGCATCAAGGGGCTGTATCTCGCAGTCGCGACGCTTGCCGCGCAATTCTTCATCGACTGGGCGTTCCTGCGGATCAACTGGCTGACGAACAACTCATCGTCGGGCTCGGTGTCTGTGTCGGGGCTGAGCCTGTTCGGGCTTCCCATCGAGACGGCCGTGCAGAAATACCTGCTGTGCCTGACGCTGCTTGCAGTCTTCGCGCTGCTCGCAAAGAACCTCGTGCGCAGCGCCATCGGGCGCGAGTGGATGGCGATCCGCGACATGGATGTGGCGGCGGCGGTGATCGGCATCCGCCCGGTATACGCCAAGCTCTCGGCGTTTGCGGTGAGTTCGTTCATCGTCGGCGTGGCAGGCGCGCTCTGGGGCTTCGTGCATCTGGGCACCTGGGAGCCGGCGGCCTTCAACATCGACCGCTCGTTCCAGTTGCTCTTCATGGTGATCATTGGTGGGCTGGGCTCGGTCATGGGCAGCTTCTTCGGAGCGGCCTTCATCGTGCTGCTGCCGATCCTGCTCAATCAGCTTCCGCGCTGGTTCGGAGTCTCGATGTCGACCGCATTTGCCTCGCACCTCGAATTCATGATCTTCGGCGCGCTGATCGTGTTCTTCCTCATCGTCGAACCGCATGGCCTTGCGCGGCTGTGGTCCACGGCGAAAGAGAAATTACGCCTCTGGCCCTTCCCGCATTGATTTCGTCAGCAAACCGGCACTTTGGTGCCCATAAGGAGACAGGCATGAAACTGAAATCGCTCGCCGTAACCGCCGCCCTGGTGGCCAGCACCTTCGGCGCGGTGCTCGCACCTTCGCTCGCGCAGGCTCAGGCCAAGGAGCAGTTCTTTCCGCTCCTGGTCTACCGCACAGGGCCCTATGCGCCCAACGGCACTCCCTGGGCCAATGGCAAGCAGGACTACATCAAGCTCATCAACGCGACCGGCGGCATCAACGGCGTGAAGATCAGCTACGAGGAATGCGAGACGGGCTACGCCACCGACAAGGGCGTCGAATGCTATGAACGCCTGAAGGACAAAGGCGCCACGCTGATCGATCCGCAGGCGACCGGCATCACCTTTGCGCTAACGGACAAGGCACCTGCCGACAAGATCCCCCTGCTGACGCTCGGCTACGGCCTCTCGGCCTCGCAGGATGGCAACGTGTTCAAGTGGAACTTCCCCCTGATGGGCAGCTACTGGACCGCGGCCGACATCCTGATCCAGCACATCGCGAAGAAAGAAGGCGGTGCCGACAAGCTCAAGGGCAAGAAGATCGCACTGGTCTATCACGACTCGCCTTTTGGCAAGGAGCCGATTCCGCTGCTGCAGGAGCGCGCCAAGATGAACGGATTCGAGCTGACGCTGATTCCGGTTACGGCACCAGGCATCGAGCAGAAGTCGGCATGGCTGCAGGTGCGCCAGCAGCGGCCTGACTACGTGCTGCTCTGGGGCTGGGGCGTGATGAACTCGACGGCACTCAAGGAAGCAGTCGCTACCGGCTATCCGCGCGAGAAGATGTATGGCGTGTGGTGGGCCGGCGCGGAGCCGGACGTGAAGGACGTCGGCGCCAACGCCAAGGGCTACAACGCACTCGCGCTCAATTCCTCCGGCACGCAACCCAAGGTCATCCAGGATATCCTGAAGAACGTGCATGACAAGGGCCAGGGCACGGGTCCGAAGGAGGAAGTCGGTTCGGTGCTCTACACGCGCGGCGTCATCATCCAGATGCTCGGTGTCGAAGCGGTGCGGCGCGCACAGGAGCGCTTCGGCAAGGGCAAGGTCATGACCGGCGAACAGGTTCGCTGGGGCCTGGAGAACCTTGCGCTCGACCAGAAGAAGCTCGATGCACTGGGCTTTGCCGGCGTGATGCGGCCGATCAGCACTTCGTGCCAGGACCACATGGGATCGAGCTGGGCGCGCATCGAGACGTGGGACGGCAGCAAGTGGAATATCGCGCCCGAGTGGTATGAGGCCGACGAACAGATCATCAAGCCGATGGTCAAGGCGGCGGGCGAGAAGTACGCGAGCGAGAAGAAGCTGAATCGGCGCGACGCCGCTGACTGCAGCGCTTCCTGAACCGCACACTGCGCGATCACTTCGAGGCACCATGAGCGAACGCAAGGTCCTTCTCGACGTCAATGGCATCGAGGTTATCTACAACCATGTGATCCTCGTGCTGAAGGGCGTTTCGCTCACGGTGCTTGAAGGCGGCATCGTCGCGCTGCTGGGGGGCAACGGCGCGGGCAAGACGACCACGCTGCGCGCCGTCTCGAACCTGCTCGCCGGTGAACGCGGGGCGGTGACGAAGGGAACGATCGAACTGCGGGGTGAGCGCATCGAGGCGCTCTCGCCCGCGGAGCTCGTCAAGCGGGGGCTGATTCAGGTGATGGAAGGACGGCATTGCTTTGCGCACCTGTCGATCGAAGACAACCTGATGACGGGCGCCTACACGCGCACGGACGGCAAGGCCGCCGTTGCCGAGACGCTGGAGAAGGTCTATGCCTATTTCCCTCGCCTGAAGACGCGGCGCACCTCGCAGGCGGCCTATACCTCCGGCGGTGAGCAACAGATGTGCGCCATCGGACGCGCGCTGATGGCCAATCCGAACATGGTGCTGCTGGACGAACCCTCGATGGGGCTCGCGCCGCAGATCGTCGAAGAAGTCTTCGGCATCGTGAAGGACCTGAACGAAAAGGAAGGCGTGACCTTCCTGCTGGCCGAGCAGAACACCAGCATGGCGCTGCGGTTCGCGGATTACGGCTACATCCTCGAGAACGGCCGGATCGTGATGGATGGCGAGGCCAGGAGCCTGCGCGAGAACGAGGACGTGAAGGAGTTCTATCTCGGCGTGGGCGGGGCGGACCGCAAGAGTTTCAAGGACGTCAAAAGCTACAAGCGCAGAAAGCGATGGCTGGCTTGATTCACCCCCAGGCTTCGCGCACTTCGTGTTGCTGCGCCACCCCCCTCGCTGGGGGCAACACCAGCGGCCCGGCGGAGCCGGTTCCGCGGTGTTTCCCGTATGCACGATGAACTTGAAGGATGGGCACGCTGATGATCGACTGTTATGACGCGCTCGAAGTGCGCGACCCCGAAGAGCGGGAGCGCGACCTGCTTGCCGCTTTGCCGCGCCAGATCATGCAGGCGCAAACGGGGGCGTCCGCGCTGGCGAAGATCCTCGACGGCATCGCGCCTGCGGACATCACGAGCCGCGAAGCGCTCGCGAAGCTGCCGGTCACACGCAAATCCGAGCTGCTGGCGTTGCAGACCGAAAGGCGTGCGAGCGACCCGTTCGGCGGCTTCTCCGCGATCCGGTTCGGTTCGCGCATGACGCGCGTCTTCGCGAGCCCGGGGCCGATCTACGAGCCCGAAGGCGAAGCCACCGACTATTGGCGTACCGCGCGCGCACTGCATGCCGCAGGCTTTCGCAATGGAGAGTTGGTACACAACAGCTTCAGCTATCACATGACGCCCGCCGGATCGATCATGGAAAGCGGCGCGCGCGCGCTGGGCTGTACGGTATTTGCCGGCGGCACCGGACAGACCGAACAACAAGTGGAAGCCATGGCCCATCTGCGCCCCGCAGGCTACGTGGGCACGCCGAGCTTCCTGAAGATCATCATCGAGAAGGCCGCTGAAAAAGGCGTCGCGCTGTCCTCGCTCACCAAGGCGCTGGTTTCCGGCGAAGCCTTTCCGCCGAGCTTGCGCGACTGGATCGCCGAACGCGGCGTGACGGGGATGCAGTGCTATGCAACCGCCGACCTGGGGCTCATTGCTTACGAGACGAGCAGCCGCGAAGGGCTGGTGCTCGACGAGAGCGTGATTGTGGAAATCGTGCGGCCCGGCACTGGCGATCCCCTGCCCGAGGGCGAGGTCGGCGAGATCGTGGTCACCACGCTCAACCCTGATTACCCTTTGATCCGCTTCGGCACGGGGGATCTTTCCGCTGTGCTGCCGGGACGCTGCCCCACGGGGCGCACCAACACGCGCATCAAGGGATGGCTCGGCCGCGCGGACCAGACGACCAAGGTGCGCGGCATGTTCGTCCATCCCGGTCAGGTCGCGGAGATTGCGCGGCGCTTTCCCGAAGTGCTGCGCGCGCGCCTGGTGGTTGAAGGCGAGATGGCTGATGACCGCATGACGCTCCGGCTCGAATGCGCCTCCGCGCCGGACAACCTCGCCGAGCGCGTCGGAGAAGCGGTTCGCGATGTCACCAAGCTGCGCGGCGCGGTGGAGTTCGTCGGGCCCGGGAGCCTGCCGAACGACGGCAAGGTGATCGAGGACCTGCGCAGCTATCGCTAGACGTCCACGTCGGCGCTGTCGAACTCAGCCGCGCGCCTTCTGGCTGCGCTCCCAGGTGCGCAAGCTGCGGTTCCACGCGCGCAGGCGCTCATCGGCGCCCAGACTTCCTGATGACGTCGCGATGATTTGATCGAGCAGGATCTCCTGGTCGGGACTGAGTTGTTCCGGGAACACCGGCTTCACCGCGATCATCTGGTCTCCCCGGAGACCGCGCCGCGTGACAGGAAAGCCGTGACCTGTCAGGCGATACATCAATCGATCGCGGCGCAAGGCGATCGACTGGAATCCTGCAACCGTCGGAACCTGGATCTGGCGATTGGCGATCCATGCAAACCCGTCCACCGGAATCTCGCAGCGGACCGTCCCGTCATCGTCGAGCGTGAAGAACGCATGGTCCAGCAGTTCGACCTTGATTTCGAGATCGACACCCGGCGGATTCGAACTTGCGCGTCGTCCGTCGACATGCAGGAGATCGCCCCCGCGCACACCTGCGGGGATGCGTACTTTCAATTGATAAGCGCGGATTTGCGTGCCGGCACCGTTGCAGTCGGGGCACGTGCGCTGCGCGATGCCGCCGCCATGGCAGGCGGCGCATTCGCTTTTGCCGCCGGGCCAGCCAAAGAAGGAGCGCTTTGCCACCGCCCCAGAGCCGCCGCAATGGCTGCAGTTGCCGCCGAGCACCTGGTGGCCGGCACCATCGCATGTGGCGCAGACATGAGTCGCTTTGCCGCGCACGGTCTTGATGCAGCCCAGCGCAGCCTCTTCGAGCGTGAGCTTGATCTTGCGGTTGATCGGGCGCCGGCGGGGCTCGGTGTCCTTGGATTGAGCCTCTGCAGACGCGAAAGCGGAAGCGGACGCGGGCTCTGGGCGAGGCTGGGCATCGCTGCTCCCGGCGCTCCCGGCGCTCCCGACGGTATCGACGAATCCGGCATTGCGGATCTGCTCGAATGCGCGATTGATGCGCTGCATCCTCGCGACGGCATCGGCGCTGCTGTTGCGGTCCGGGTGCCACTGCGACACCAGCCGCCGCCATGCAGCCTTCACCTCGCGCTCGGTGGCGCCGGAGGCAAGGCCCAGTTCAGCGAAAGCGTTGTCGGTGCCCAAGTTCAAATCCTTGTTTCTTCAAACTGCCAAGCGGTTCGGCACGAGACGCGAACCGCCGGAGCGAATTATCGGCGAGCAATTCCGCGCGATCACAGGCATGCTCCTTGCGACCGGCCTTTGCGCAAGAATCATTCCTCTTTCCTCGATGAGACAGATGCGCCACATGAGCCAGATGAGTCACTCGTTTTTTCAGCCCCCCGCCACCACGCGCTATGCCCTGCGCAACCTTCGCGCGCCTCGCTGCCTCGTGCAGGCCGAACTGCCGGGCGACGCGGATCACGAACTCGTCGGCGTCGACCTGCTGGTGGATGACGGCCGCATCGCTGCCATCGATGCAGCGGGCGCGATGCCCATCGAACTGGGACCCGACCTGGACGCCTCCATGGTGCTGCCCGGCATGGTCGACTGCCACACGCATCTCGACAAGGGCCACATCTGGCCGCGCCAACCCAATCCGACCGGCGACGGCGCCGGCGCATCGATGGCCACCCTGCGCGACCGCACCGCGCGCTGGAACGCAGAAGACGTTCGCCGGCGCATGGAGTTCGGGCTCAATACCGCCTATGCCAAGGGCGTCGTTGCCATCAGCACCCACCTCGACTCGCTCGCCCCGCAGCCGTCGATCTCGTTTCCCGTGTTTCGGGAGATGCGCGAGCGCTGGGCCGGGCGGATCGACCTGCAGGTGTCGTCGATCGCACCCCTCAATGTCTTCCTGACGGACGAAGGCCGCCAACTGGCCGACACCGTGGCTGAAAGCGGCGGCAAGCTGGGTTGCGTGACGCGCTCGGCCAAGCACCCGAACGAAACCATGCCACCGGATCTGGACGAGGCGCTCGTGCGGGTGTTCCAACTCGCGGCCGAGCGCGGGCTGAACCTGGACCTGCACGTGGACGAATCGACCGATCCGCACGCGCGAGCGCTCATCCGGGTGGCGCGCACCGCTGTGGCACAGCACTTCAAGGGGCGCATCCTGTGCGGCCACGTCACTTCGCTGGCCCTGCAGACTGACGAGTTCATCGAAGAGACGATCGCTGCGTGCAAGGACGCCAACATCGACATCGTCAGCTTGCCGACGGTCAACATGTACCTGCAGGACCGCAGCCAGCAAGCCCGCACACCCAGATGGCGCGGCGTGACCGTGCTGCACGAAATGAAGGCGCGCGGGCTGCGCGTGGCGGTGGCGGGCGACAACTGCCGCGATCCCTTCTACGCCTACGGCGATCACGACATGCTCGACACCTTCACGCAAGCCGTGAAGATCCTGCACCTCGACCATCCGTTGGGCGACTGGATCCGCGCCGCGACTGAAACGCCGGCGGCGATCATGGGCATCGACCGGGGTGTGCTGAAGGCCGGCACGCCAGCGGACTTTCTCGTGCTGAAGGCCCGCAACTATTCGGAGATGCTGGCCCGCACGCAATTCGATCGCACGATCGTTCGTGCCGGGCGCGCCATCGACACGACACTGCCGGACTACCGCCTGCTCGACGATCTGATGGTCGGCTGAGCATCCGCAGCGTCCAAGTTTTCGCGTCTTTTCGTGCGGTCTTGCCGCGGGCCGAATCCGGCGTGTTCAGCGGCGGGCGCAGGGCCGGAGCCACTCATGGCATCCTCCTCATGCCTTCAAGCAGAGGCGCAGCTCGATGACACGATGACACGATGACCTTTGAGAGACTTCGAATTACCGGATACTGCGGAAAAGACTACGAGCTCGGCGAAGCCATGGAGGTGCACGACGCAGCCGTCCACCTCGGCACGCTCGATCCCGTGAGCGTCAGCCGCGACGGAACCGAAGTGTCGATCGGGCGTTTTCTGCCATCGCAATTCGTGAAAGTCCAGAAGCGAAATTTCGGTCCACTGGTGCTGCTCGAAACCACCGCATTTCTCACAGAGAACTTCCAGGGTCTGCAGGCGGTGCGCTATGCGCTGAATCGTGAGATCGAGATGCATGGCGACGGAATGCAAGTGGCCGGCGCGCGCTCTGCGCTCCTGCAGGCGATGGGCGCCGAGGCGGTGACGATCTCGCCGATGCCGGATTCGGAAACGCCCGGCAACTTCGTGGTTCGGGGCATCTGGGCTTACAACGAGCGCAATCTTGAGGCACTCGGCCAATGCCTGAAGCAGGAAAGGGAGGTGTACCGGCAATGGGATGCGGCCCATGCCTCGAACGCCGCCCAGCCGATTCCGGCGCTGCGAAAGCGACTGCGCCAATTGCTGGCGCGCGGACCTGCCGACCGGGGCTTCAGGGGCGGCGAAACGGCCGACTGAAGCAGCCCGCCCTCAGCAGGATCAGGACGCTGGCTTTCGCCAGACGCTTGCCAGCCACGGCTGCTCCTCGAGCGGCAAGCCGGCGGGCCGAAAGTAGTGAGCCAGTTCAATAAAGCCCGCGGCCGTCATGAGATGGCGCCAACCCGCGAGGTCATGATAGGCCCCGTAGCGGTCCCCGCGCCAGCCTTCCTGCCCTTCGCCCCGAGGGTTCGAACTGAACAGCACACCCCCAGGCTTGAGTGTCTCGCGCAATTCGCCCAGCACGCGCGGCAACTCTTGTGCAGGCACGTGAAACAGCGATGCGTTCGCGAACACGCCATCGAACCGGGCGGGCGGGAGGTCCAAAGACAGAAAGCTCTGGTGCCATACCTCGCAACCGCTATAGGAACGCGCCATCTCGACGAACTGCGCAGCGCCATCGAGCCCGGTGGCGATGTGGCCGATCTGGCGGAAGGTCCGGAGGTCGCGACCGGGGCCGCAGCCGAAATCCAGGATCTCGAACGGCGGCGTTGCCTGGATGTGCTCGAGCAGCGCCGCGATGTTCTGGCTCACGTCGTGGCCGCGCGTGCCGGCCCAGAAATCTTCCGCCTGCCCGTCGTAATGGGCGAGCGTGAGTGCTTCGATGTGTTCGAGCTCTTCGGAGGTCAGGGGCATGGGCCTCCCGTCAGCGGGTCTCCCCGGCGATGTAGTGCTGCAACTGCTCGATGATGAAGTTCTGCTCCGAGATGATCCCCTTCACGATGTCCCCGATGGAGATCAGGCCCACCAGCTTGCCGTCGTCCATCACCGGCAGGTGGCGCACGCGGTTCTCGGTCATGAGCGCCATGCATTCCTCGCTCGTCTGGTTGGGCCGAACGTAGATCACCGCCGAAGTCATCACCTCGCGCAGCGGCGTGTCTTTCGATGAACGCGACAGCAGGACGACTTTGCGCGCGTAGTCGCGCTCGGTCACCACGCCCAGGATGCGGTCACCCTCCATGACGAGGAGTGCGCCCACGTTCTTCTCTGCCATGCGTTTGACGGCGTCGAAGACCGAGGCCGAAGGCTCGATCGAAAAGACGCTCGAATCGCCTTTGGCCTTGAGGATTTCAGCCACTGTTTTCATGAGTCGTTTTCTCCGGATGGGGCAATCGTTTCCAGTTTCCATTCTGCGCGGCCTGCAGGGTCGTCACAAGCCAATGCACCCCACGCCCGCCCCGACATTTACAGGTCTGCGGTGGACGCTCAGAATGCAAGCCCCCATCCTTCAAAGGAGAGTGGCCATGGATCTCGGACTCAAGGGCAAGCGCGCCCTCGTCACCGGCGGCAGCCGGGGAATCGGCAGGGCCATCGCAGAGTGCTTCGCGGTCGAAGGCGCGGATGTCGCCATCTGCGCGCGCAAGGAAGACGAGGTGGGCGAAGCCGCTGCGGCCTTGCAGGCCAAGGGCGTGAAATCCTTCGGACGCGCGCTGGACGTGGCCGACGGCCCTGCGCTTTCGGCGTGGATCGCCGCGAGCGCCGGCGTACTGGGCGGCATCGACGCCCTGGTCTGCAACGTGAGCGCGCTGGCGGTCGGGGACAGCGCCGAGTCCTGGGAGAAGTCGTTCCGCACCGACATGATGCATAGCGTCAATGCGGTCGCGGCGGCAGTGCCGTTCCTGGAGAAATCCGACTGCGGCTCCATCGTGCTGATCTCGAGCGTTTCGGGGTTCGAGGTCGACTTCGCAGCCGGCTCCTACGGAGCGATCAAGGCGGCGCTCATTCACTACGCCAAGGGGCTGAGCCGGCAGCTTGTCGGCAAAGGGATCCGCGTGAACAGCGTCTCGCCGGGCAACACCTATTTCGAAGGAGGGATCTGGCAGAACATCGAGAAGAACCTGCCGGACCTGTACGCGTCCACCCTCAAGGTCAACCCGACGGGCAAGTTCGGCACGCCCGATGAGGTCGCTCGCGGCGTGGTGTTCATTTCGAGCCCTGCCGCCAGCCGGATCTCCGGGACCAACCTGGTGATCGACGGCGCGCTGACGGTGGCGGTCTAGGAGTGCCGGCCATGAGCGAACCGGTGACGCACCATACGATCCACAGCAAGCACATCCATCACGGCTGGAACAATGCCTTTCCGCCCCGCCTGACGATCGCGCCGGGAGAGACGGTGCAGTTCGAAACGCTCGACGCATCTTCCGGCCAACTCACGCGCACGTCTACCGCGGCCGACGTCGGGAAGCTCGATCTTGCGCACGTGAATCCGGTGACCGGGCCGGTGTATATCGACGGCGCAAGGCCCGGTGACGCGCTCAAGGTGACCGTGCTGTCACTGCGGCCGTCGGGCTGGGGCTGGACCGCGAACATTCCCGGCTTCGGATTGCTCACGGACCAGTTCCCGGACGCGAGACTTCATCATTGGAACTACGATCCGGGCCTCACGCCGGCAATGTACGGACCGGGCGGCCGCGTGCCATTGAAGCCGTTCACCGGGACCATCGGCGTCGCACCTGCCGAACCGGGCTTGCACAGCATCATTCCGCCGCGCAATGTCGGCGGCAACATGGATGCGCGCGACATTGCGGAGGGGACCGAGCTCTACCTCCCGATCGAGGTCGAAGGCGCGCTCTTTTCCGTGGGCGATACGCATGCTGCGCAGGGCGACGGCGAGGTCTGCGGCACCGCCATCGAAAGTCCCATCGACGTGGCGCTCAAATTCGAACTCGTGAAGGATGCCCGGCTGCGCTCGCCGCGCTACGTGACACCGGGCCCGGTCAGCCGCCATTTCGACACGCACGGCTACGAGGTCACCACAGGCATCGGTCCCGACCTCATGACAGGCGCCCGGATGGCCGTTTCGGAAATGATCGAGCTCCTGAGCAGCCGCTATGGCTATGAGCCGATCGACGCCTACATGCTCTGCAGCGTGTGCGCGGACCTTCGCATCAGTTCGATCGTCGACGTGCCCAACTGGGTGGTGTCGTTCTATTTTCCGAGAGTGGTGCTCGTGTAGTCGATGCCCGCGATGAGCTTCGGCAACAGGTCTTCGGCGGGACCGCGCAAAACCGCGCTGGCCGAGGCGTCGAGATGCAGCGGCTCCATGTTGAGCGTGATGAGCTTGCTGCCGTGCCCCACCGCTTCCAGCGGCAAGGCGGCAGCCGGATAGACGACCGCGGTGCTCCCGACGACGATGAATGCGTTGCTCTCCTGCGCGGCCGTTTGAGCATCGAGCAGCACGCCCTCGTTCAGCATCTCGCCGAACATCACGATGTCCGGCCGTGCGCGCGACCCGCAACGCTTGCACCGGTGCAGCAGCCAGGGGCCGCGGCGATTGCCGCAGTGATCGCAACGCCAGCGGCGCAGCGATCCGTGCAGCTCCAGCACGTCGACGCAGCCAGCCAGCGTCAGCAAGCCGTCGACGTTCTGCGTGATGAGCCGCGTCGCGGGACGAAGCCGCTGCAATCGAGCCAGGGCCACGTGCGCCGGGTTGGGCTTGGCGCCCTCGACCGCCGCGAGCCGCTGCGCCCAGAACCGCGTGAAGCCCGCTGGGTCGCGCTGCAAGTCATCGGCATGCGAGAACTGCACCGCGTTCTGGTTCATCCAGAGCCCATCGGCGTCGCGGTAGGTCGGAATACCCGACGCCTTGGACAGCCCCGCACCCGAGAAGACGACGATGCGGTTTGCCTCGCGCAGCAGCTCGATGGCGGTCTGCAAGGGCTGCTGGCTTTCTGTCATCGAATCGGCGGGAACAGGGTTTTCGGGCGGCGCCAGGGATTCTTGCACTAAGGGCAATCCGGGATAAGTCAGCTTCTGGTCAGATCTTAAGATCACCACCATTTCGTTTTCGATCTGGAGTGACCATGAAGAAATTGCTCGCTTTCACGGCGCTTGCCGCGGCTGTCGCGTGCGTCCACGCACAGGATTTCCCTGCCGGCAAGCCCATCAGCATCGTGGTGCCGTTCGCCGCGGGCGGCCCGACCGACCGAGTCGCGCGAGACCTTGCCGAAGCCCTGCGCAAGCCGCTCGGAGGCGTGAGCATCGTGATCGACAACGTGCCCGGTGCCGGCAGTTCGATCGGTGCGGCCAAGGTGGCGCGGGCGGCGCCGGACGGCTATACGCTGCTGCTCAACCACATCGCCATGTCCACCATCCCCACGCTGGTGCGCAACGTGCCCTTCAAGGTCGACACGGACTTCGAGTACCTCGGCATCGTCAACGACGTTCCGATGACGCTGATCTCCAAGCCAAGCTTGCCGGCCAGCAACTACAAGGAACTCACCGCCTGGATTGGGGCCAACAAGGGCAAGATCAACCTCGGCAATGCGGGCGTCGGCTCGGCCTCGCACCTGTGCGGCCTGCTCTACCAGACCGCGATGAAGACCGAAATGACGCCGGTCCCTTACAAGGGCACGGCGCCCGCCATCACTGACTTGATCGGCGGGCAGATCGACTTGCTGTGCGATCAGACGACAAACACCTCTCCGCACATCGAAGGCAAGAAAGTAAAGGCCTTTGCCGTGACCACGGACAAGCGCTTGACCACGCCCTTGCTCAAGGACCTGCCGACGCTGCAAGAGGCCGGCCTGAAGGACTTCCAGGTCACGATCTGGCATGGCCTCTATGCGCCCAAGGGCACGCCGGCTGCCGTCACCAAGAAGCTGAACGATGCGTTGAAGGTCGCCCTGAAGGACCCTGAATTCGTCAAGAAGCAGGAAGGACTCGGCGCGGTCGTGGCCAATGACGGCCGCATCGAACCCGAGGGTCACAAGAAGTTCGTGATGGCCGAGATCGCGAAGTGGAGCCCGATCATCAAGGCGGCGGGCGTTTATGCAGACTAGAAGATAGGGCTCGCCTCCAGGCTCGCGCACTTCGTGTCGCTCTCCACCCCCTGCCGGGGGCAACACCAGCGGCCCGGCAAAGCCGGTTCCGCGGTGTTTCGCGAATTCCCTGCCGAACGGGGGCGCTCGATGGTCATGTCGAATTGGGTTGACCTCTTGGCGACCGTGGGTCCGCGGCGGGGTGGGGGTCGATTTGGCCTCGCGTGGGCAAGCCTAGAGCGGCCGCGGCGATGGCGGCCTGGGTTCGGCTGGTGACGTTGAGGGCTCGGAAGACGGCTGTGATGTGCGCCTTCACGGTGCGCTCTGCCAACCCAAGGTCGCGGCAAATGATCTTGTTGGGGGCGCCGTTGGCGATGTGCTGCAGCACGGCGAGTTGACGGCCGGTAAGGCCCAATGTTTCGAGTGACAACTTGGCTGTGCGCACCCGAGTTGCCGGCGGGTTGCGGCGATCGGTGGACGACAGCAACTCTGGCGGGAGGTATTTGCCGCCGTCGAGCACGAGGCGCACAGCGTCGAGGGTGACTTCGTTGCTGGAGGACTTCGGGACGAACCCCGCCGCGCCAGCTGCGAAGGCGCCAAGCACCGTCTGCTGATCATCGGTTGCAGACAGCACGACCACCGGCACAGCGGGAAATCGCGCGCGCCATGTCTTCAGCGCCGCAATTCCGGAGAGCCCCGGCAGATTCAGATCGAGCAGCACAAGATCAGGCTCGACACCTTGCGACGCCATGTCGAGGCCGCGCCCGCAGTCGCTCGCCACAGCAATGTCGACTTGCGCATGGAGGCGCCGCAGCACATTGCTCATCGCTTCCTGAATGAGCGGATGGTCATCGACGACAAGCACTCTCATGCCGGCCCTTTGGGGTAGGCCCGAAAGGGCCGGATGCCCTGCAGTGAAAAGCCCGGATCGTCATTCGGCATGTCGCTCCTTTGGCGCGATTGTCTGGCGCGGGACTCCATGGAGATTGGGCAGGCGCCGGCCCTTTGGTCCGATTCATTTGCCAGCCGCGTCTGCCCAGAATGGGGCCACGCAACGGTGCAATCCCGGGCCGTGCGGACCACCCAATCACCCTACTGGAGCCTGAACATGACAAATCGATCGAATCATGCATGGACCGCGGCCGCATTGGCAATATGTGCAATGGCGTGGTCCGCGCCAGGCTCGGCGCACGACGCGAACGGACCGCAGCAGTGCAGCCTGCATACGCTGAGCGGCTCGTACGTCCTTGCGGCGAGCGGCTTCACCATTCCGCCGGGCACCACCACGGCCCTTCCGAAGGCGATCATCGAGCAACTTCGCTTCGATGGCGAAGGCGCCGTTACGTCGCCGAACGCCACGGTGAGCATGAATGGCACCTTGAGAGTGACCACTGGCAGTGTCGGGACCTACAGCCTGCTCGCGGACTGTACCGGGACGCTCAATTTCTCCGACGGTTTGAGCCACACAATCTACATGGGGCCGGACGGCGACGAAGGATGGTTCATTCAGAACACAGCGCCCAACAACTCAGCCAATATCTTCCAGGGCACGCTGGCCCGAGTCTCGCCGTCCAGGAGTCGGCGCGATGGTCATTGAGGCCGCCATGAATGCGATGCGCTTTCAGGCAAGAGGCGCGATCCGGCTTGCGGTCGTCGCCTCAACATTGCTTGTCCACGCTTGCGGTGGTGGTGGCGGCGGCAACATGCCGACTGCATTGACTGACAGTGCATCAACCGGCACGAACACGCCAGCTGTCTGCCCGGACCGTTCAGCGCCCTGTCAGGGCGAACGGTGACACCAGCTCGGAAGCCGGGTACGCTGCGCTCCCGCGAACGCGCAGCCTGCGATGTCGCGATGCTGTCATCCGAGGGCAAGGCTCATGCAGCTTTTCGCGCGCCGGACACTGTTGTGGAAGTACGCCGCGTATTTCGCCGGGCTGGTGAGCGTCCTGCTCGCCGCGAGCGGCGCAATCAGCGGCTACTTCGCGTATCGGGGGTCAGTTGCCGCGCTGGCGGAAGTCCAAGGCGCCACGGCGCACTATGCCGCCAAGGAAATCGCGAACTTCATCCGCGGTGTGCAGGACGCGATGCACATCAGCGTGGGCAAATTCGGCACTTCGGCAAACATCGACACCGGCGACCTGCAACTCGAACTGGTGGCCCTGTTTCGACATCACCCGGAGATCAGCGAGCTGCGTTGGATCACGGCGGCGGGAAAAGAGCAACTCTTTCTCTCCCGCTTCGGCTTCAATGTGCCGGACAGCGGCCGCGACTGGTCCGCCGATCCAAGCTTCGAGAAGGAACATCAATCGACGGACTACGTCGGGCGGGTCCACTTCCTTCAGGGAACCGAGCCGTACGTGGTCGTTGCCGTGACGCGTGAGGCGATGGGCAGCGTGCTCGAAGCAGAGGTCAATCTCAAGTACGTGTGGGATGTGATTGCGCAGGCGCACCTGAAGTCCGGTGGCGTTGCCTACGTGGTGGATCGCGAAGGGCAACTCATCTCCCATCCCGACATTTCACTGGTTCTGTCCAAGTCGAACCTGTCTGCCCTCGCCCACGTGCGCCGAGTACTCGACGGCGGAACACAAACCAGCGCCTTCATCGGCGAAGCTTTCGACGTCCATGGCACGCCGGTGGTTTCGATCGCCGCGCCGGTGCCCGAAATGGGGTGGACTGTGTTTGCCGAACAGTCGCTCGCGGAGGCTTTCCGCCCTGTCTACGCGTCCGTCGGCCGATCGGTCGCGCTGGTCTTGCTGGGCATCGTCGCTGCCATTGCCACCAGCGTGCTGCTCGCTCGGCGCATGGTGCGGCCCATCCGCGAGATCGAGACGCGCGCCAGACAACTGGGTAGTGGTCAACTCGATCAGCGAATTGCGCTGCGCACCGGTGACGAGCTCGATGGCCTTGCCACCCAGTTCAACCGCATGGCCGAGCGCTTGCAGGAAACGCACTCGAACCAGGAAACACGAATCGCCGAGCGGACTCATGACCTGGCGGTGGCGAACGAGGCAAAGACTCGTTTCCTTGCCGCGGCCAGTCACGACCTGCGCCAGCCAATCCACGCCCTGTCGTTGTTCGTCGGCGAGTTGCGCACGGTCGCATTGCCGCCAGAGGCGAGCGTGCTCGTAGAGCGGATCGAACAGTCGGCCGGCGCGCTCGCGGATTTGCTCGATGGCTTGCTGGATCTTTCCAAGCTCGATGTTGGCGCCATTCACGCGGATCCCCAGCCGCTGGCGCTGCAACCGCTCCTGTCGCGCCTTGCCTCCCAATTCGCGCTAGCTGCGCAAGCGAAAGGGCTGGCGTTGACGCAGGTGCGAACTTCGGCGTGGGTTCGCTCCGATCCATTGCTGCTGGAGCGAATTCTGCTCAACCTGATCGCCAATGCCGTGCGCTACACGCGTAAGGGCCGGATCGTGATCGGCTGCCGCCGGCGCGACGGCGAAGTCGCGGTAGTGGTGGCAGACACTGGTGTCGGCATTGAGGCAGAGCACCTGCCTCGCGTTTTCCAGGAGTTCTATCGGGCGGGCGCGACAGATCGCGGCACCGGCGAAGGCATGACCGGCGGCCTCGGACTTGGCCTTGCCATCGTCAAGCGGCTTGCGCTGCTGCTTGGGCATCGCATAGAGATCGAATCCCTGCCGGGCAAGGGAACGCTCGTGCGCGTATGGATGCCGTGTGTCGACGCACCGGCGAACGTCGAGGCTGAGACCGATGACAAGGCACCGCGCGCGTCGATCGTTGACAGTCTGCGCGGCAAGTGCGTTTTGGTCATCGACGATGAAGAGCCCGTTCGCGAAGCTATGCGCGGCCTGCTCACACGATGGCACTGCGACGTCATGGCCGCCGCCAATGGCGACGTCGCCTTGGCGCACGCGAGGCTGCGTCGGCCCGACATCGTCCTGTGCGACCTGGATTTGCAGCAAGGCGAAACCGGTGTGCAAATCGTGGAAAAGCTTCAAAGCGAGCTAGGCCCCCGCCTGGCGTGCGCATTCGTCACCGGTGAAGCTTCACCTGCACTCATGGCAGCAGCGCGCGCAACGGGATGCCCGGTCATGCTCAAGCCGGCGCCGGCGGGCAAGCTGCGGGCACTGCTGGAGCATCTCGCCCAGTCTGACAGCGGAGCCCCTGTCATCGAATCAATCTGTCAGCCTGCAGCAGCAGCGTCTGCGAGATTTTGAGCCCGAGGCTGAGGGCGGTTGTCTGGTTGATTGCCAGATACAGCTTGCGCGGCCGCTCGATCGGCATGTCTGCAGGGTTGGCCCCATGAAGAATCCTGTCCACGTATCCTGCAGCGCGGGAGGAAAGATCGACGATGTCGGGACCGTACGATGCAAGCCCGCCGATCTCCACGAAATTGGAGAAGCTGTAGACGGCAGGCAATCGATAGCGCGCCGAGAGCGACACGAGTTGCTGTCGCTGCTGCGTGAATTCAGGGCCGGAAAGAACAACCAATGAGCGGGTATCGGCATCGACGATGCGAGCGAACGCCGGTGGGTAGTCCGCGGCCTCGGTCACTTCGACCACCTGCAAGCGAATGCCACGGGCTTGCGCCGGAACACGCAGTGCATCGATCTGCGCCGTATGGTCCACCCCTCGCGGCGACCTCATCACGGCGACGGATTTCAGCCCCGGAACAAGCGCCAGAAGCAACTCCAGCTTCTTCGCAACGATGTCGGCCGCAATGGCTGTCAGCCCTGTCGTGTTGCCGCCAGGATGCGAGAGCGACGCTGCAATGCCGGTCTTGACCGGATCGTCGCCGCTGAAAGCCATGACGATCGGAATGTTTCGCGTGGCGACACGGGCGGCATGAATCGCCGCGGGCGACGAAGCAACGATGACGTCGACGTGCTGATCGACCATGTCGGCGGCCATCGCGTCCAGCCGCTCCGGCTTGCCGTCGGCGAACCTCGCTTCAACAAGCAGGTCTTGGCCCACGGTATAGCCAAGCTCCTTCAGCCCCCGCAAAAAGGCTGGATAGGCGACATCCTGCGGATCCGTCGGGTGCAAGTAGCCGATTCGAAAAGCGCGGGGCTTCGGCTGCGCATCCACGTCCGGCAGCGCGGCACACCCACAAAGCACAGCGACGAGGGTGCGGCGCCTTTCCATTCATGCGCGCCTCTGGCGCCCTACTTCGGCCGTATCGCGTCCGCAGTCCCCTGGATGAACGCCTTGATCTTCTCGACGTCCTCGGTCGTCAGCTTGCCGGTGAAGTCGGGCATGCCGCGTGTCGTCGCCGGTCCGTTGAACACGAACTTGTCGAGGTTCTCGATGAAGGCCGAGTTCATGTAGCCCAGGTTCGGGATGTTGCCGCCCCGATCCACGCCAGGCACGCCGTGGCAGAAGACGCAGTTGCTCACGTAGAGCATGGTGCCCGCTTCGACTTTGGCAGGGTCGTACTTGACGCCCTGCAGCAGCGCGTCCATGCGGTATTGCACGAACGCGGGCTTGGGCGCGGTGCCGCCAATGGCGAAGGTGTAGACGGTGCCCGGGCCCTGCCGCTCGGTCGCACGGGCGGCCAGGCCATAAACGCCGCCCCATCCGACCGCCACCGACACGTACTGCTTGCCGTCGACCATGTAGGTGTTCGGCGCCGCCACCACGCCGGTGCCGGTGGGTGTTTCCCAGAGCTTGTCGCCGGTCTTGGCGTTGTAGGCGACCAGGCGCCCGTCGGCCGTTCCCTGGAACACGAGGTTGCCTGCGGTCGTGAGCGTGCCGCCGTTCCATGGCGAGACGTAGTCGACGCTCCACGCCGCCTTTTGCGCGATCGGGTCCCAGGCGACGAGCCTGCCCATGGGCTTGCTGACGGGCGGCTGGACGTTCGCGAACTTGGCGGTGTTCCAGCCCAGCGCGGCATGCGGGCGCCCGGGCACGTTCTCGTTGAACTTCCAGTCCTTGTCGTCCATGAGATTGATCGGCACGTGCTGAGCGGGCAGATAGGCGTAACCGGTCTGCGGATTGAAGGACATCGGATGCCAGTTGTGCGCTCCGAAGGGCCCTGGAATGGTGTCGTTGGGTTTGGTGCCCTCGCGCGCCGAGGCGATTTCGATCGGCCGGCCGTTCTTGTCATAGCCGCTCGCCCAGTTCACGTCGACGAAGTTCTTGGCGGAAATGAATTTGCCGTTGGTTCGATCCACCACAAAAAAGAAGCCGTTCTTCGGCGCATGCAGGATCACCTTGCGCGGCTTGCCGTCCAGCTTGATGTCGGCCAGGATCATCGACTGCGTCGAGGTGTAGTCCCAGTTGTCGCCGGGCGTCTCCTGGTAGTGCCACACGTACTTGCCGGTGTCTGGATTGAGCGCGACGATCGACGCGAGATAGAGGTTGTCGCCGCCCTTGGGGCTGCGCTGGCTGCGTGCCCATGGCGAACCGTTGCCCGTGCCGATGTACAGCAGGTTGAGTTCGGGATCGAAGGCGATCGAATCCCATGGCGTTCCCCCACCGCCCGATTCCCAGTACTTGTTGCTCGGGTCCCACGTCTTCGCGGCCTTGGCCATTGACGCGTCCTCGTAGGGCTTCGACGGATCGCCGGGCACCGCGAACCAGCGCCATTTCTGCTGGCCGGACGCGGCGTCATAGGCCGTGATGTAGCCGCGCACGCCATACTCCGCGCCGCCATTGCCGATCAGCACCTTGCCCTTGACCACGCGCGGCGCGCCGGTGATCGTGTAGGACTTCGAGTGGTCGATGACAGTGTCTTTTTCCCAGACGACTTTTCCGGTCGATGCATCCAGAGCGATCAAGCGCCCGTCGTATGCGCCCACGTACACCTTGCCCTGGTAGATGGCGACCCCGCGGTTGACCACGTCGCAGCAGCCTCTGTAGCCCTTGGACCGATCGACGCCCGGGTCGTAGGTCCAGATCTGCTTGCCTGTTCGCGCATCGATCGCATGCACGACGCTCCACGAAGCGGTGACATACATGATGCCGTCGACCACAAGCGGCGTCGCCTCGACGCCGCGCGTGGATTGAAGATCGTACGACCACACGAGCCCGAGATCCTTCACGTTGGCGGCATCGACCTGGTCAAGCTTGCTGAAGCGCGTCTCGGCATAGTCCAGCCCGTAGCTGGGCCAGTCGGGCGTCTTCGCAGCGTTGGCTCGGATGAATGCGCCGTCAACGTGTTGCGTCGCCGACTTGATGAATTCGGGAGAACCTTTCGCGGGCTCGGCGCCCGCAACCACGGCAGCCATGCAAAGCAACGCGCCCAACGCCAGCCTGGCGTGTGTCTTGGTCATCGTGTGTCTCCTTCGTTGTGGGACGAAGGATCGTCTTCTTGGCAGCTTTGTACATCCTCGGGATTTCCCTAGACCCCCAATACCCGAGTACCGAGTAGCCGCTCCGCGTGAAGCCGTCAGCCCGCCGCCGCG
This sequence comes from Variovorax sp. 10N420, assembly GCF_056394705.1. Lineage (NCBI taxonomy): Bacteria > Pseudomonadati > Pseudomonadota > Betaproteobacteria > Burkholderiales > Comamonadaceae > Variovorax > Variovorax sp. 10N420. The sequence continues at coordinate 431,537 of NZ_JBFTIJ010000003.1, forward strand.
CGTTCGCGCCGGGCTTCGGTGTTCGGATGCAGCGGCCGCAGGTGTTCGTGCAGTGCGAGCGCTGCGGCGCCGATGGCGGGCGTCCATTCGCCATAGCGCACTCCGCGCACGACCGGCGGAGGGATGCCGGCGCTTTCGGCGTAGCGCTTCACGGTGTCGATCGCGCCGCGCAGGAAGTCCGGATGCGCCTGGCACGACTTGCCACCGACAACGATCGCACGCGGCTCGAAGGTGACCCACAGGTTCTGGAGCAGCACACCGAGGAAACCCGCCGCACGTTCGCGATCGGCAGCACTGCGCTCCAGCACGCGCGAACCGAGGAAGACTTCGGCACAGCCCCTCCGGCCGCACGAACAGCGCGGTCCATCGATCTGCAGCACCGTATGCCCGATCTCACCGGCCATGCCTTGCGCGCCGATGAACAGCCGGTCGTTCAACACGATGCCGGCACCTACGCCGACATCGCAACTCACGTAGACCAGGGGATCTTCGCCCTCACCCGGCGAAAACTCATACTCGCCCAGCACCGCTGCGTCGGCGTCGTTCTGCAGTTGCACGGCGATCCCGGAGACGCCTTCGATGGTGAGCGCGCTGGTGAGCCCCGGCAACAGGTCGACATTGCGCCAACCCAGATTGGGCGCAAAGCGCACCACGCCCGTCGGGTCGTGCACAGCACCCGGAACACCCACGCCGATGCCCGAAGGCCTCAGGCCCGATGCCAGCAGATGCCGGTGCGCAGCGGCAACCATGCGCGCCACCTGCGCACAGACTGCCGGCGGTGAGTGGTCGTCGAGCGACTGCGCATCGGCATGGAGAACGTCGCCCTGCAACGAGACGCACACCACGCGCACGATTTCGACGGCGATCTCGACGCCGATCAACGCTCGCACGCCGACGTTGATGCGCAGCGGTGTCGACGGGCGCCCGAGGCCATCGACAACGGGCGCGCCAGCCTCTTCGAGCCAGCCATCGTCGAGCAGTTCGCGCACCAGCAGGCTCACGGTCGACTTGGTGAGGCCACTCTCTGCCGCCAGCCTGGCGCGCGACAGACCCGGCTGCGCCCGCACCAGGCGCAGCAGCACGCTGCGATTGATGCGTTTGACCAGTTGCTGATCGCCGATCATGAACTCACCCCCAAGGTTCGCCCACTCGTGTGGCAAATCACCGGTGCGCCTGCTCCTTTCCTTCGGGGCGCTTGCCCGCGATGATCATCCCGAGCACTTCGTCCTCGGTCACGTCGGCCGTGCGGTAGGTGCCCACCAGCCGGCCGTTCTTCATCACGGCGACCCGGTCGCTGAGCCCGAACACGTCGGGCATGTCGTGCGTGATGAGAAAGATCCCCACGCCGTCAGCCTTGAGTTGCTTCACCAGCGCGCCGACCATGGCCGTTTCCTCCGGCCCGAGGGCCGCGCAGGGCTCGTCCATGATCAGGATGCGAGCGTTGAAATACAGCGCCCGGGATATCGCCACCACCTGCCGTTGACCGCCCGAAAGGCGCCGCACCGGCACGCGGATGTTGGTGAAGTTCTTGTTCAGGCGCTGGAAGACCTTGCGCGCCTGCCCTTCCATGAAGTGATCGTCGAGCGTGCGCCATGGCGTGAGCTTCTCGCGGCCAAGGAAGAGATTGGCGACCGAATCGAGGTTGTCCGCCAGCGCGAGCGTCTGGTAGATGGACTCGATGCCCTGTGCCTGCGCTTCGGAAGGCGTGCGGATGGTGACCTTCTCGCCTGCGATCAGTGTGTCGCCCGAATCGATTGGGTAGGCGCCCGCCAGCATCTTCATGAGCGTCGACTTGCCTGCGCCGTTGTGGCCAAGCAGCGCGACGACTTCGCCGGGATGCAGGTTGACGCTCACGCCGTCGACGGCCTTCACGCCGCCAAAGGCCTTGTGGATGTCGCGCAGTTCGACCAAGGGTGGGTTCGTGGTCATCAGCTCTCTCCGAAGCGTTTGCGGTAGAGCACGTCGAATACGACAGCGACGATCAGCACCTGACCGATGATCACCATGCGCTTGCCGATGGGCACATCCAGCAGCAGCATGCCGCTGTCCAGCGATTGCATGATCAGTGCGCCAAGAACCGATCCGAAGATCGAGCCGCTGCCGCCTGCCAGCGCAGTGCCGCCGATGACTGCCGCGGCGATGACGTAGAGCTCCATGCCTGTGCCGAGCGAATTCGTGCCGGCGTTGAGGCGCGCGATGGAAACGATCGCCGCAATGGTGACCAGCACCGCAAGCAGCGCGAAGAGCATCAGCGTCACACGCTTAACCGGAATGCCCACCAACGCCGCCGCATCCGGGTTGCCGCCCATGGCGAACACATAGCGGCCGAAGCGCGTTCGATGCACGATGAATGACAGCACCACCGCGACCGCAGCCCAGATCAGCACCGGAATGGGCATGCCTTGCGGCTCCGTCTTCGACGAGATCTGGTAGCTGTTCATCGTGGCCGAAAAGGCGAAGACGACGGCGACGGGCACGGCGGTCAGCAGCAGGTCCATCCAGAGCGGTTCCACCGGCATCTCGTGACGCTGCCGCGCACGACGCTTTTGCCACATGCGTGCAAAAAAGATGACGCCGACGACCACGGCCAGCACCCACGTTGCCGTCGTGCCGATGCCGCCGTCGTAGCCGCCGCCCAACCGCTGGAAGAACTCGTCGTTGACCGGCTGCGTCTTGCCGTCCGCGACCAGGAACGCCGCGCCGCGGAATGACATGAGTCCGCCAAGCGTCACTACGAAAGAAGGCACGCCCAGCACCGCAGTGAGTCCGCCCTGGTACAGCGACACCAGCAACGCGACGGCAAGTCCCGCAAGACTCGCCGCCGGCCAGGACCAACCGGCCGTGTATTGCAGGTAAGCCACCAGCACGCCGACGAAGCCCATCACGGAGCCCACCGACAGATCGATGTGGCGCGCCACGATGATCAGCACCATCACGGTGGACACGATGCCCACCACTGCCGTCTGCTGCGCAATGTTGTAGAGATTCTCGGGCGAGAGAAACACCCCGCCCGAGAGCATGTTGAACACGATCGCCATGACCACCAGCAGCAAGCACATCAGCAGCAGCCGGAGGTCGACGCCCGTGCGGCGCCAGAACCCGGGAGAACTCATCGCGTTACTTGCATGCGGCAGGAGCCTTGTCGGCGGGGACGCCCTTGCAGAGCTCGTCCTTCTTGATCCAGCCCTCCTTCACGACGACATCCAGGTTGTCACGCGTGATGGGCACCGGGGTCAGAAAGCGCGAGGAAATCGCGACCTTCTTCTCGCCGCCGCTCCAGTTGGACGCCTTTTCCGCGGGCTTGCCCTGCGCCAGCGCAACCGCGGCGGAGGCGGCTTCGCGGCCGAGCTCGCGCGAATCCTTCCAGACCGTGACGGTCTGCGTGCCGAGTGCAATGCGGTTGAGCGCTGCGAAATCCGCGTCCTGCCCCGACACAGGAATACCGCGGATGCCCTTGGCCGAGAGCGCGGCCACGGCACCACCCGCGGTGCCGTCGTTCGATGCCACCACCGCATCGACCTTGTTGCCGACCTTGGTCAGGATCTGCTCCATGTTCTTCTGGGCGACCTCGGGCTTCCAGCCGTCGGTGTATTCGTCGCCGACGATCTTGATGTCGCCTTTTTTGACGGCATCGGCGATGACCTCTTGCTGGCCCGCGCGCAGGAAGTTGGCGTTCGGGTCGGTGGGCGACCCCTTGATCATCACGTAATTGCCCTTGGGCTGCACCTTGTAGACCGCGCGCGCCTGCATGCGGCCGACCTCGGTGTTGTCGAAGGTGATGTAGAAGACGCCCGGCGTTTCGATCAGGCGGTCATAGGCGACGACGGGCACTTTCTGCTTCAGCGCCTTGTTGACCGCCGGAAGGATGGCGTCCTTGTCCATGGCCAGCACGATCAACGCCTTCGCGCCTTTGGACATCAGACCTTCGATGTCGCCGAGCTGCTTTTCCGGAGAGCCACCTGCATCGGCACTGACGTACTTCGCGCCCAGCTTTTCCAGTTGCGCCTTGATGGCCGCCTCGTCCGTCTTCCAACGCTCTTCCTGAAAGTTGGACCAGCTGACACCCACCACGGTCTGGGCGCAAGCGCCGATGGCAGTCAGGCCGAAGGCCAGGGTGGTCAAGGTACGGGCGAGCTTCATGGGCATGTCTCCAGGCTTTGGTGGTTCGTTGGCTTCGAGTTAGTTCGAGTGCCGAACTAACTATCGCAGCCGTGGAGCCGCGCAGCCATCGGGACTATCCCTGCGGGTAAATGCGCTATATCTCTAATCGTCACGTTCGATACGATTTCCGGCGAAACGCACGCGGTTCGTGCGCTGGGGAACACATGGAGACCGGGAATGGGGGCGCCTCGCGCACAGCGCTCTATCGAACGATGGTGCGCATCCGCGCATTCGAGAACGCGGCCGAGGCTGCGAGCCAGGGCGGCGTCAGCGCCTATGGTCAGGAAGCGGCCGGCGCGGCGAAGGTGCGCGGGCCGCTGCATCTCTCGACCGGGCAAGAAGCCGTCCCCGCAGGCGTCTGCGCGCATCTCACTGCTGCCGACTATCTGACTTCCACGCATCGCGGCCATGGCCATACGCTGGCCAAAGGCGCGGACCTCGGCCGCATGATGGCCGAGCTTTTCGGCAAGGCGACAGGCTTCAATGGCGGCAGGGGCGGCTCCATGCACATTGCCGACTTCTCGGTCGGCATGCTGGGCGCGAACGGCGTCGTGGCGGCGGGCCTGCCGATTGCTGTGGGCGCAGCGCACGCGCAGAAGCTGCTGAAGAAGGACGCGATCACCGTCTGCTTCTTCGGCGACGGTGCGATCAATCGCGGTCCCTTTCTCGAAGCGCTCAACTGGGCGCGCGTCTACGAACTGCCGGTGCTGTTCGTCTGCGAAGACAACCGATGGAGCGCCACCACTGCGAGCGGGCCGATGACGGCCGGCGAAGGCGCCTCGGCGCGCGCCGAGGCCATGGACATCGCGGCGACGCAGGTCGATGGCAACGACGTGTTTGCCGTCGACGCTGCGGCTGGAAGCTTGATCGCGGAAATTCGAAGCGGAAGCGGCCCTCGGCTTTTGCATGCGCTGACCTATCGGGTCAAAGGCCATGTATCGGTCGATCCTGCCGCCTACCGCGATCCAGCCGAGTTGGCTGCCGCGCTGGAGACCGATCCGATCGCACATGCACGGGGCCGACTGATTGGCGAGGGCATCGAGCATGCCGCGCTCGACACGATCGAGAACGAAGCGCACGCCGAGGTCGAGGCCGCCCTTGCCGCAGCCGACGCCGCGCCCTGGCCCAAGGCCGACGCTGCATTCACGGACGTGCAGACCACCGGAGCGGGCCAATGGATATGAGCAACGACATTGCCCGAGACCGCTTGCCCGCATCGACGGCGATTCAAGACCTCAGCTACGCCGAGGCCGCCGTGCTCGCAGTGCGCCGCGAAATGGAGGCAGACCCTCGCGTCGTCGTGCTCGGCGAAGACGTCGGACGCGGCGGCATCTTCGGCCAGTACAAGGGCTTGCAGCATGACTTTGGCCGCGAGCGCGTGATCGACACCCCGATCTCCGAAGCGGCCATCATGGGTGCCGGGGTCGGCATGGCGCTCGCGGGTCTGCGTCCGGTGGTCGAAATGCGCGTGGTCGACTTCGCGCTCTGCGGCATGGACGAGTTGGTGAACCAGGCCGCCAAGAACCGCTTCATGTTCGGCGGCCAGGGCCGCGTGCCGCTGGTGGCGCGGATGCCGGGCGGCATCTGGGACGCATCGGCGGCACAGCATTCGCAATCGCTGGAGGCCTGGTTTGCGCACTTGCCCGGCGTGGTGGTGGTGACTCCGTCGACACCCCAGGACAACTATGCGCTCCTGCGCGCGGCATTGCAGTGCGGCGACCCAGTGGTCTACATCGAACACAAGACCTTGTGGGGCACACGTGGGCCTGTGGACGAGGCGCAAGAAGTGCCACTTGGCAAGGCTGCGCACGTGCGCCAGGGGAATGCATTGACGCTGGTCAGCTGGAGTCGCCAGATGCAAGCCTGTATCGCCGCCTGTGACCGGCTCGCAGCCGACGGCATCGAAGTCGACCTGATCGATCTGCGCACGCTCTGGCCCTGGGACCGCGAAACGGTGCTCGCATCGTGCGGACGCACCGGTCGCCTGCTGGTGGTCCACGAAGCTGTGCAGGCGGCGGGATTTGGCGCGGAGATCGCCGCGACGGCGGCCGAAGCGACGGGTTGCCGCGTCGCGCGGATGGGTGCGCCGCGTATTCCTGTGGGCTACGCACCGGTGCTGGAGGCGCAATCGCGAGTGAGCGTCGACCAGATCGTGAACGCGGCCAGGAAGTTGCAGCGATGAACGCCGCGGTGGACACCAGCATGCCAGCGCCGCAGATCGCTGCCACCGGAGACTCGGTCTTCTTCAAGCTGGTCCGCGTGGTGAACCTGACGGCGAGGCCCTTTCAGCAGCGCGTCGGCCGGCAACATCAACTCACGCTGAACGAATGGCGCACGATGGCGGTGCTGGGCGCACGGCCCGGCCTCACGGCGACGCAGGTCGCCGACTTGACGGGGCTCGACAAGATGGCGGTCAGCCGAGCCCTGGCCGGGCTGCAGCGCAACAAGCGCCTTCACCGCCATGAAGATCCGACCGACCTGCGGCGCAGCCGGCTCCATCTGAGCAGTATCGGCAAGGCGCTGTATGCCGAGGTACTCGTCCAGGCACACGAACGCGAGGCCGAACTGTTCGCAGGGCTCGCCGCCGATGAGTTGCAGCAACTCGACGCTACGCTCGACAGGTTGATCGCCTCTGTCGCCGGAAGCTGCAGCGCCGGACGCACGGGGTTTCCAGTCGCGACGGTGGGCGCTCTTCACGTGTAAAACCAGAATCGAATCAAAGGAACACTCGAATGGCTCTCTTTTCACTTCCGCGCCGCGGCGCCCTGACGGTGCTTGCAAGCGCCACGCTCATGGTTGTCGCCACCCCCGCTGCCGCCGACAACACCTGGCCCACCAAACCCGTGCGCATCGTCGTGCCGTTCGCGCCTGGCGGCACCACCGACATCCTTGCGCGCGCGGTCGCACCCGAGCTTTCAAAGGCTTTCGGCCAGCAGTTCATCGTCGACAACCGTGCGGGCGCGGGCGGCAACGTCGGCGCCGAAATCGTCGCGAAATCGGCAAATGACGGCTACACGCTGCTGATGGGCACCGTCGGCACCCACGGCATCAACCGTGCGCTGTACCCGAAGATGCCCTTCGACCCGATCAAGGACTTTGCTCCCATCACCCTCGTCGCAGCAGTGCCGAACGTCATGGAGATGAACGTCGACAAGGCCAAGGCACTGAACATCAACAACGTGGCCGACTTCGTCAAATATGCCAAGGCCAACCCGGGCAAGCTCAACATGGCGTCGAGCGGCAGCGGCACTTCGATCCATCTGGCTGGCGAGCTTTTCAAGAGCATGACGGGCAGCTACATGATCCACATTCCCTATCGTGGATCGGGCCCCGCGCTGATGGACCTCGTGGGCGGCAATGCCGATGTGATGTTCGACAACCTGCCCTCGTCGATGCAGCAGATCAAGGGCGGCAAGCTCAAGGCGCTTGCAGTGACGAGCTCGCAGCGTTCTCCAGCATTGCCCGATGTGCCCACCATCGAGGAAGTCGGCGGCCCTGCGCTCAAAGGCTACGAAGCCAGTTCATGGTTCGGCCTGCTGGCGCCCGCTGGCACCTCTCCGGACATCATCAACCGCATCCAGCAGGAAGTCGCCAAGGCTTTGGCCACCCCCGCCCTCAAGGAAAAGATGGTCGCCCAAGGCGCCATCCCCAGCGGCAACACCCCCGCCGAATTCGCCAAGCTCATCCAGAGCGAACACGTCAAGTGGGCCGCGGTCGTCAAAACCTCCGGCGCAAAAGTCGACTAGAAAATCCGCCGAGGCCAGGCCTCTTCCAGAAACACCGCGGAACCGGCTTCGCCGGGCCGCCGGTGTTGCCCCCGGTCAGGGGGTGGAGAGCGACACGAAGTGCGCGAGCCTGGGGGCGAGCTCAAACGGTCCAGGTCACATCCTTGCCATCGGCAAGGGACTCTTTGAGCATGTGCAGCAACGGCTGCCCGCGCTGGCGCAGCCCGACGTGCTGCTTCTCGGCATCTTCATCGTGCCCTTCGACGGCATAGTCGTCGGCGTTATGGGCGTTTCGTCCCTCGCGCGCCATGGCCGCTTCCAGGGCCGAAATGGCGGCAGGCATCTGCTCGATGGTCACCACACCCTGCGGCGCTGGCGCCTTCCCGATGATGTCGAACAGCTGTCGGGCATGGACTTCGAGCATCACGAAAGGGGGCGTAGCGCGAGAGTTGAAACGATAGAGCATGGATCCTCACTTGTAGATGTAATCGCGGACAAAAGGGTACTCCGATTGTGCGCCGCGGAGCGCTCTGGCCTCCACGTTCCCGTCCCGCTTGGTGGACAGCATCTGGTGCAACGCGATCCAGCCCTGCTCGAAGCTCATGGCCGATCCCGCAAGGTAGAGCCGATAGGCGCGCAGGATGCGTTCGGCGTTTTCTCCTTGCCGTCCTCCGGCGCGCTTGAGCACTTCGCGGGCCGCGTCGAGCTGGGCTTCGAGCGAATCCGACCACGCCCAGAGCGTGCGCGCATAGTGCGGGCGCAGGTTCTCGGTGTCGACCATCTCGAGCCCCGCGGCGGCAGTCTCGCGCAGCACGTGCGTCACGTGCAGGAGCTCGCCGCCCGGAAAGATGTACTTCTCGATGAAGTCCCCCATGCCGGCGCCGAGTTGCTGATAGTCGAGTTGGCCTGACGTGATGCCATGGTTCAGTACCAGCCCGCCCGGCATGAGCAGCGCGTTGATCTTCCGGAAGTACGTCGGCATGTTGGCGCTGCCGACGTGCTCGAACATGCCCACGGACGAGATCTTGTCGAAAGGCTTGCCCTCGTCGAGCTTGCGATAGTCGAGCAGCTCGACGCGCACGCGGCCCTCCAGGCCCTTCTCCTTGATCAGCCGCTGCACGTGCGCATGCTGGTTCTTGGACAGCGTGATGCCGGTGGCATCCACGCCGTAGTGCTCGGCCGCCCACATCAGAAGCCCACCCCAGCCAGAGCCGATGTCCAGAAAGCGCTCGCCCGGCTTGAGCATGAGCTTGCGGCAGATGTGATCGAGCTTGGCCTCCTGCGCCTGGGCCAGCGTCATGTCGGCGTCGCGGAAGTAGCCACACGAATACACGCGGCGCGGATCGAGCCACAACGCGTAGAAGTCGTCCGACACGTCGTAGTGGAACTGGATCTGCGCGGCGTCTTTCCCGAGTGAGTGCGCGCCGCGTGACTTGGCTCGCCTTTGCAGGCGGCTCCACCAGCTCGTGTTGGTCTCGGCGGGGTTTCCAGGCAGAAGGCCGACCGCCGCATCGATCAGGTCGCGCATCGCGCCTTCGATCTGGACGCGTCCCTCGACGTACGCCTCGCCAATGGCACCGATCTGGCGCCCCGCCAGCTTGGCGAGGGCGGACCATTCGTTGAAGGCCAGCGTGACACGTGAGCCGGGCTTGGCGACTTGCCGGCCATCCGGCAGTTGCAGCGTGACCGGAACTGACAAGGTGGAAAGCTGGGACTCGATCTTCGGTATCAGGCTTTGCATGTATCTGATTCTTGCGAGCGCGCAGAGGCTCGTCAACTGGGGTCCCCCGACGCCCCCTGGGCCAGCCCGGGTTGACACCAGATCGTTTATGTCTAAACTATTTATCCATGAATAGCTTCACCCCGAACCTTCAGCGCGTCTTGTGCATCGGCGGCGGCCCTGCCGGCCTGTACTTCGCGCTGCTGATGAAAGCCCGGCAGCCAAGCCTCGACGTCACGGTGGTCGAGCGAAACCGCCCGTTCGACACCTTCGGCTGGGGTGTCGTGCTGAGCGACCAGACGCTTGCCAACCTGGCGGCGGCCGACCCCGACACCGCATCGCTGATCGGCAGCGAGTTCCATCATTGGGACGACATCCAGGTCTTCTTCAAGGGACGACAGGTCCGGTCGGGGGGGCACGGCTTCTGCGGCATCGGCCGCAAGCGGCTCCTGAACATCCTGCAGGAACGCTGCCTGGCGCTCGGCGTCAAGCTGGTGTTCGAAACCGATGTCGCGGATGACCAAGCGCTGGCGGCGCAGTACAACGCGGATCTCGTGATCGCGAGCGACGGGCTCAACAGCCGCATCCGCCAGCGCTATGCGGAGGTGTACGAGCCCGACGTCGATCTGCGCCAATGCCGGTTTGTATGGCTCGGCACTCATCAGACCTTCGATGCCTTCACTTTTGCGTTCGAACAGACGGAGCATGGCTGGTTCCAGGCTCACGCATACCAGTTCGACGACAAGACGTCGACCTTCATCGTCGAGACGCCCGAGGCCGTCTGGCAGGCCCACGGTCTGGACAAGATGGAGCAGCCCGAAGCGATCGCGTTCTGCGAAAGGCTCTTCTCCAAATACCTGGGCGGCCACGCACTCATCAGCAATGCCACGCACCTGCGCGGCTCGGCGAACTGGATCCGCTTCCCGCGCGTGGTCTGCAAGCATTGGACGCATCGCATCGAAGTCAACGGCAAGCCCGTTCCCGTGGTGCTGATGGGCGACGCCGCCCACACCGCGCACTTCTCCATTGGCTCTGGCACCAAGCTTGCGCTGGAGGACGCCATCGATCTCGCCAATGAGTTCGCCACCGGCGGCGGCATCGACGATGTGTTGGAAGCCTACGAGTCCCGCCGCAGCGTGGAGGTGCTCAAGATCCAGAACGCAGCGCGCAACTCGACCGAGTGGTTCGAGAACGTGCCGCGCTATACGGGCATGGAGATCGAGCAATTTGCCTACTCGCTGCTCACCCGATCGCAGCGCATCAGCCACGAAAACCTGCGCGTGCGCGATACCAAATGGCTCGGCGGCTACGAGCAATGGCTATCGGGCGGCAAATCGCTGCCGCCGATGTTGATGCCGCTCACGGTCCGGGGGTTGACGCTCAAGAACCGGATCGTCGTCTCGCCGATGGCGACGTATAGCGCCGTTGATGGCGTACCGCAGGATTTCCTGCTCGTTCATCTCGGGGCTCGCGCGCTCGGCGGAGCCGCCATGGTGTTCGTGGAAATGACGAGCCCGACACCCGAAGGCCGCATCACGCCGGGTTGCACCGGGCTCTACAACGATGCGCAGTCGGCGGCATTCAAGCGCATCGTCGATTTCGTCCACACGCAGTCGAGCGCAAAAATCGGCATGCAACTGGGCCACAGCGGCCCGAAGGGTTCGACGCAAGTCGGCTGGGAAGGCACCGACGAGCCGCTGCCCGCTGGCAACTGGCCCCTGCTGGCAGCCAGCGCGCTCGCCTACGGCGAACAAAACCAGCTGCCGGCCCAGATGACGCGCGCGGACATGGATCTGTTGAGGGATCAGTTCGTCGCATCGACGAAGCGTGCGGCCGAAGCAGGCTTTGACTGGCTCGAGCTGCACTGCGCGCATGGTTATCTGCTCGCGTCTTTTCTCAGTCCATTGACCAACCTGCGCACGGATGAGTACGGCGGCGATATCGACAACCGCCTGCGCTATCCGCTCGAAGTGTTTCGCGCGATGCGCGCCGCATGGCCGGCCGACCGGCCGATGAGCGTCCGAATTTCCGCGCACGACTGGGCCCCTGGCGGAAATACCGACGCCGACGCCATCGTGATTGCACGTGCCTTCAAGGAAGCGGGCAGCGATTTCATCGATGTTTCTTCGGGCCAGACCACCCGCGCCGCGAAGCCGGTGTACGGGCGCATGTACCAGACGCCGTTTGCCGATCGAATTCGCAATGAGGTTGGCATTTCGACGATCGCCGTCGGCGCCATCACAGACGCCGACCAAGCCAACAGCATCATTGCGGCGGGACGCGCGGACTTGTGTGCGATCGCGCGCCCCCACTTGGCAGACCCAGCGTGGACATTGCACGAGACCGCCAAGCTGCAGACCCGCGACATCGAATGGCCTAAGCAATACCTGAGCGGCCGCGATCAGTTGTATCGCGAGATTGCGAAGCAGCAGCAACTCGCGGCTGCGATGGCCGCGGCGCCGCGCATACCTGAAGAGGAGCAATAGATGGATCTCGAAGCCAGAGCCCACAGCGAGCACCCCGAGGAGCTTCGCCTGTGGTTGCGTCTGTTGACTTGCACTCAACTCATCGAGAAGCAGGTGCGCAATGAACTGCGCGAGCAGTTCGCGACCACGCTGCCTCGCTTTGATCTCATGTCGCAACTGGAGCGCTCCCCCGAAGGGCTCAAGATGAACGAGCTGTCGCGCCGCATGATGGTGACGGGCGGGAACGTCACTGGCATCACCGACCAGCTCGTCACGGAAGGGCTCGTGGAGCGCGTCGACGTCGCGGGCGATCGCCGCGCCTGGCGCGTTCGACTGACGGCGCGGGGGCGCAAGCTCTTCAATGAAATGGCACAGCAACACGAGGCATGGATCTGCGATGCCTTCGCCGCACTGAACGGCAAGGAGATCGCCCAACTGCACAAGCTGCTGGGCAAGGTCAAGCAACATTCACATCATCAATTGGCGGAGGCTCTATGAAGCATTACATCGGCGCGGACAGTCCCCTGCGCGCGCAGTTCGAATCCAAGGCCGGGTATGTCGCCACGCATTTTTCGTGGTCTTTCGAGGCTGGCGTCGGCACCATCACACTTAACCGCCCGGAGCGCAAGAACCCGCTGACCTTCGACTCATACGCCGAATTGCGCGACCTGTTCCGCGCTTTGAGCTTCGCCACGGACGTGAAAGCGATCGTCGTGACGGGCGCAGGCGGCAATTTCTGCTCGGGCGGCGACGTGCACGAAATCATCGGGCCGCTCACGCGAATGCGCATGCCCGAGCTCCTGGAGTTCACGCGCATGACGGGCGATCTGGTGAAGGCGATCCGACACTGCCCTCAACCGATCGTCGGAGCAATCGACGGCGTCTGCGCCGGGGCTGGCGCCATGATCGCGTTGGCTTGCGACCTGCGGTACGGAACGCCCGGCACGCGCACCGCCTTCCTCTTCACGCGGGTCGGCCTCGCGGGCGCTGACATGGGTGCCTGCGCACTCTTGCCTCGCGTCATCGGCCAGGGACGCGCGTCGGAACTTCTTTTTACGGGCCGGGCCATGACTGCGCAAGAAGGCCACGCATGGGGCTTCTTCAACGCGCTGCACGAAAGCGATGCTCTCGTCGGCGCCGCAACTGCCATGGCTCGCGAACTCGCCGACGGCCCGAGCTTTGCGCATGGCATGACCAAGACCATGCTGTCGCAGGAATGGTCCATGACGATCGACCAGGCCATCGAGTCAGAAGCGCAGGCACAGGCGATCTGCATGCAGACCGAAGACTTCAAGCGCGCCTACGAAGCCTTCTCGGCAAAACGCAAACCTGTGTTCGGAGGAGATTGATTCATGGCCGCTTCTGCTGTCGATCCCTCCACAGCGCACCTGGCGCTGCCTTTTTTCGAGGAGGCGCACCGCGCACTCGCGCGCGGACTTCTGCCTTGGGCCGCCGCGCAGTCCGTGGACGAGCGCGACGACCGCGCAGCATGCCGCGATTGGGTCCGCCGGCTGGGCAGCGCCGGCTGGCTGCGCTTCTGCGTGCCCGCTGCGTCGGGCGGCGCGCTCGACAAGCTCGATTCACGCGCACTGGTGTTGCTGCGCGAGACGCTGGCATTCCACTCGCCATTGGCCGACTTCGCCTTCGCGATGCAGGGCCTGGGCAGCGGGGCCATCACCCTGGCGGGGTCGGCCGCACAGCATGCGGACTATCTCGCACCCGTGGGGCGGGGCGACAAGATCGCCGCCTTCGCGCTCAGCGAACCTGAAGCAGGGTCTGACGTCGGTGCGATGGCGATGCGCGCAGAAGAAACGGCTGATGGCTGGCGGCTGACCGGTGAAAAGACCTGGATCAGCAACGGCGGCATCGCCGACTTCTACTGCGTGTTCGCGAAGACAGATCCGACAGCTGGCGCTCGCGGAATCACTGCCTTCATCGTCGACGCAAAGACTCCCGGGCTCGACACGTCCGCGCACATCGACGTGATGGCGCCGCATCCTCTCGCGACCCTGCGCTTCGACGGCTGCGTGGTGCCGCGCAGCGCGCAACTGGGCGAACTGAATGGCGGCTTCAAGCTCGCGATGCGCACGCTCGACATCTTTCGCGCGTCGGTTGCCGGCGCTGCACTCGGAATGGCTCGCCGCGCGCTCTCCGAAGCCGTACAGCACGCACAGAAGCGAAAGATGTTCGGCCACACGCTCGCGGACTTTCAGCTCACGCAGGCGAAGCTCGGCGAGATGGCCGCCTTGATCGACGCAGGCGCACTGCTGACCTATCGAGCCGCCTGGATGCGTGACGACTGCGAACGCCGGGGCGAGCCTCCAGTGGGCGATCTGACCGCCGCGGCAGCAATGGCCAAGATGACGGCGACAGAGAACGCAAGCCGCGTGATCGACATGGCGCTACAGATGCACGGCGGCCTTGGCGTCAAGGTAGGGACGAAAGTCGAGAGCCTCTATCGCGACATCCGATCGCTGCGCATCTATGAAGGCGCGACGGAAGTGCAACAACTGATCATCGGCAAATCCGTATTGAGGGCCAAATGACTCCAAGCGCGCAGATCGACCGCTTCGTACATGACCGGCTCCCGCCGGCGCACCTGCTACCGATCTTCAGGTATGACCTGCCCGAGCTTCAGTTGCCCGACCAGTTGAATCTGGTGGAAGAGCTGCTGGACAAGGCGGCTTCCAAGGGCTTTGCCGACAATCCGATGCTGCGTTCGCCGAGCCGGACGTTGACCTATGCGGAGGCTGCTGTCGAAGTCAACCGCATCGCCCAAGTGCTGACCGAAGACCTCGGCCTTGTGCCCGGCAACCGCGTGCTGCTGCGGGGCGGAAACTCAATTGCGATGGCCTTGTCGTGGCTGGCTGTCGTCAAGGCCGGGATGATTGCCGTTGCGACGATGCCCTTGTTGCGTGCCAAGGAACTCGGAGACATCCTGGAGAAGTCTCAGCCGACAGTCGCGCTTTGCGATGGAAAGCTGCTGGACGAACTCAAAGCCGCGCAGTTGCAGCATCCTGTGCTGAAGACGATCGTCGCTTTCAACCAGCCGGACGCACCTGATTCGCTGTCGGCGCGCAGCGGCGCAAAGAGTGGCATCTTCGACGCCTGTCCGACTTCTGCGGACGACATCGCCCTTCTGGCCTTCACCTCAGGCACGACCGGCAAGCCCAAGGCGCCCGTCACCACGCATCGCGACGTGCTCGCGATGTGCGAGACCTGGCCGCGCCATGTATTGCGGGCTCGCACCGACGACATCGTCATCGGCTCTCCACCTTTGGCCTTTACCTTCGGGCTCGGCGGGCTGTTGATCTTCCCCATGTACGCGGGCGCCTCTGTGTACTTTCACGATGCGCCGTACACGCCGGAATCGATGGTCCAGGTGATCCGCACAGTCGGCGCGACCATCAGCTACACCGCCCCGACCTTCTACCGGCAAATGGCCGCGTTCGCCAAGGCTGCCGGCGTGCCCACCCTTCGCATCAGCGTCAGCGCCGGCGAAGCCCTTCCCGACGCCACACGTCAATTGTGGAAGCGGGCCACGGGCATCGAGATGCTCGACGGCATTGGGGGGACAGAGGTGTTTCACATCTACATATCCGCTGCGGGCGATCAGGTCCGCCGAGGTGCGGTTGGCAAAGCTGTCGCAGGCTTTACCGCAAAGATCGTCGATGACCACGGCAATGAAGTTCCTCGAGGAACGGTCGGCAAGCTGGCCATCATCGGTCCTGTTGGTTGTCGCTACCTGGACGACGCGCGGCAAGCGGACTATGTGCGAAACGGATGGAATTACCCTGGAGATGCATTCATCCAGGACGACGACGGCTACTTCTTCTATCAGTCTCGCGCTGACGACATGATTGTCACGGCTGGGTACAACGTCGGTGGCCCGGAGGTTGAGGACGCACTTCTGAAGCACCCGGCCATCGCCGAATGCGGCGTCATCGGCAAACCAGACGAGGAGCGCGGCATGATCGTCAAGGCTTTCTGCGTGCTCAAGCCCGGGAATGCCGCCGATGCTGCCATGGTCAAGGCACTGCAAGACCACGTAAAGGCGACCATTGCGCCCTTCAAATACCCCCGAGAGATCGAGTTCGTGGCAAGTCTGCCCCGTACAGAGACCGGGAAACTCCAACGATTCAAATTGAGGCAATTCGCATGATCAAGTTTCTCCAACCTCCCGGCTGGGTTCCTCCCAGGGGTTATGCCAATGGCGTCGCCGCCCGTGGAACCACGGTCTTCGTCGGCGGGCAAATCGGCTGGAATGCTCAACAGCAGTTCGAATCGGACGACTTCATTCAACAGACAGGTCTGGCGCTCCGAAACATCGTGGAAGTGCTGCGAGAAGCCGGGGCCGGACCGGAGCACATGGTGCGCATGACTTGGTATGTCACTGATCGGGACGAATACAACCGACGTCTGGGCGAGCTCGGCCCCGTCTACCGCGAGGCCATGGGGAGAAACTTCCCGGCGATGACATGCGTGCAGGTTGCGGCGCTCGTCGAATTACGGGCAAAGGTTGAGATCGAAGTGACGGCGGTAGTGCCTGACTGAGCACCAGCACTTGGGGACGTCGCGAGTCGCGGGGCTCGAGTGCTCTGTCCATGTGCGGTCTGCAAACTGCGCAATATGGTCTCGCAACTAACCCCAGAACGTTGGCAGAGATCAAACGCAAACGCCAAGGGACAAAAACAAAAAAGCCCACCGAAGTGGGCTTTTTGATCGGCGTTTACACGCCCATGTTGGTTGCGCGAGCAAGATTTGAACTTGCGACCTTTGGGTTATGAGCCCAACGAGCTACCAGGCTGCTCCATCGCGCGGCAAGACTGAATTATAGCTTATTCCGCAGCGTTCTGCTCGTCCGCAGCAGCTTCATTTACTACGGGACGATCCACCAACTCGACCAGCGCCATGGGTGCGTTGTCGCCAACGCGGAAACCCATTTTCAGAATGCGCGTATAGCCGCCTGGGCGAGCCTGGAAGCGGGGACCGAGTTCGCCGAACAGCTTCACGACGCTGTCGCGATCACGGAGGCGGTCGAATGCCAAACGCTTATTGGCGACCGTAGGTTTCTTTGCCAACGTGATCATCGGCTCAATGACACGACGCAGTTCCTTGGCCTTTGGTACCGTCGTCTTGATGACTTCGTGCTCGATGAGCGAATTCATCATGTTCTGCAGCATCGCTAGACGGTGCGAGCTGGTGCGGTTGAGTTTGCGGAGTCCGTGTCCGTGACGCATGGTGCTTTCCTTTACTTTATAAAAACAGGCAGCCGTGTCAGGTACTGCCCGGTGCACAGGCCTATGAGGCCTATCTTGAAAATCAGCGCTTGTCGAGACCGGCCGGCGGCCAGCTTTCGAGCTTCATACCCAAGGTTAGCCCACGGGAGGCAAGCACTTCCTTGATCTCGTTGAGCGACTTGCGGCCCAGATTCGGCGTTTTGAGCAATTCATTCTCGGTACGCTGGATCAGGTCGCCAATGTAGTAAATGTTTTCCGCCTTGAGGCAGTTGGCCGAGCGAACCGTTAGCTCAAGCTCATCGACCGGACGCAGCAGGATCGGGTCAAACTGCTGGGCACTGCGCGGCGCCGGTGCATCGAATGCAGCCAATTCGCCGCCTTCGAGCTGAGCGAAGACTGCCAATTGCTCGACCAGGATCTTGGCCGAAGCACGCACGGCGTCTTCAGCGGTGATCGCGCCGTTGGTTTCGATTTCAACTAGCAGCTTATCAAGGTCCGTGCGCTGCTCCACCCGAGCGCTTTCAACGGTATAGCTTACGCGCTTGACTGGAGAGAACGAGGCGTCGAGGACGATGCGACCAATCGACTTCGTCGGCTCATCCGCGTAACGGCGCATCGTACCCGGCACATATCCACGGCCCTTTTCGACCTTGATCTGCATGTCGAGCTTACCGCCCTGCGACAAGTGCGCGATCACGTGATCAGGATTGATGATTTCCACGTCGTGCGGCGTTTGGATATCCGAGGCCGTCACGGCGCCTTCGCCGTCTTTGCGCAGACTCAGGGTGACTTCGTCACGGTTGTGCAACTTGAAGACCACGCCTTTCAAGTTCAGCAAGATGTTAACGACATCTTCCTGCACGCCATCGATGGACGAGTACTCGTGCAGCACGCCTGCAATCGTGACTTCGGTCGCTGAGTAACCAACCATCGACGACAGTAGGACACGGCGCAGTGCATTGCCAAGCGTGTGGCCATAGCCACGCTCAAAAGGCTCGAGCGTGACCTTAGCTTTGTTAGGCGCGAGTTGCTCGACCTGAATGGTCTTGGGTTTCAGCAGGGTGGTTTGCATGCAGACTTCCTCTCAATACCCCCGGCTCGTTACACCGGTAAGGCTGGTGAAGCACCTGCCTTGCAGCAAGGCTCAAGGCAGGAACGTGAATAAAAACAATCAGCCCTCGACGAAACCCACCTGAGGCTGCGAGGAAGGCAGGTAAATCAACGCGAATACAGTTCGACGATCAACGATTCGTTGATGTCAGCTGCGAATTCGTCGCGATCGGGGACCTTCTTGAAGGTGCCTTCGGCCTTATCGGCATTAACTTCTACCCACGCTGGAATGCCGACCTGTTGCGCCAGTTGGAGTGCTTCGACAATACGGTTCTGCTTCTTGGACTTGTCGCGAACAGCGATTACGTCCCCCGTCTTGACCAGATAGGACGGAATATTGACCGATTGGCCATTCACAGTGATCGCCTTGTGCGAAACGAGCTGCCGTGCTTCCGCGCGCGTCGAACCAAAGCCCATGCGATAGACGACGTTGTCCAAGCGCGATTCAAGGATGAAAAGCAGGTTGGCGCCGGTATTGCCACGGCGACGATCGGCTTCTTCGAAGTAGCGGCGGAACTGCTTTTCCAACACGCCGTACATGCGCTTTACCTTCTGCTTTTCACGCAGTTGGAGGCCGAAGTCCGAAGTGCGCTGGCCAGAGGTCCGCCCGTGTTGGCCAGGCTTCGAGTCAAACTTAGCCTTGTCTTGGATTGAACGACGCGCGCTCTTCAAGAACAGATCGGTGCCTTCGCGGCGGGAGAGTTTGGCCTTGGGGCCTAGATAGCGTGCCACTTGATCTTCCTTTGGGTCATCTGCCGCAGGGGACTGCGGGAGCCGTCAGCGGCGTGCTGATGGCGGTGGGCTTGTAAAAAGCAAATGCGCAGCCGCTGCGAAGCGGCTGCGCGTACGTCTTCGCCTTAGATGCGACGACGCTTCTGTGGACGGCAACCGTTGTGCGGCACCGGAGTCACATCGGCGATGGAATTGATCCGAATACCGAGCGCGGCGAGCGCTCGCACCGACGATTCACGACCAGGTCCCGGACCCTTGATCTCGACGTCAAGGTTCTTGATACCTTGCTCGACCGCAGCCCGGCCGGCAACTTCCGAGGCGACCTGCGCAGCGAACGGTGTCGACTTGCGGGAGCCCTTGAAGCCCTGACCACCGGAGGACGCCCAAGAAAGAGCATTTCCCTGGCGGTCCGTGATGGTGATGATGGTGTTGTTGAAGGAGGCGTGCACGTGGGCAATGCCGTCCGCAACGTTCTTGCGAACCTTCTTGCGAACGCGCTGTGCGGCGTTGTTGGCAGGAGCTTTAGCCATGCTGGTCTATCCTTATTTCTTGAGGGACTGCGCAGCCTTACGCGGACCCTTGCGAGTGCGAGCATTGGTGCGCGTGCGCTGACCACGCATCGGCAGGCCGCGACGGTGGCGGAAACCGCGATAGCAGCCGATGTCCATCAAGCGCTTGATGTTCATCGTCGTCTCGCGGCGCAGGTCGCCCTCGATCGTGAATAGAGCGATCTGATCGCGAATCTTTTCCAGATCGGCGTCCGTCAAATCTTTGATCTTCTTCGAATACTCGATGCCACTTGCTTCGCAAATCTTGCGAGCGCGCGTGCGACCGATGCCGAAAATAGCGGTCAGACCGATTTCAGCGTGCTTGTGCGGCGGAATGTTAATGCCAGCAATACGTGCCATGTGCGTCCTCTAATACTCTTACGATCAACCCTGGCGCTGCTTGTGGCGCGGGTCGGTGCAGATCACACGCACCACACCCTTGCGGCGGATGATCTTGCAATTACGGCAAATCGTTTTGACCGAAGCCGAAACTCTCATTTCATTCTCCTAAACTCTTTTTCAACCGGCGACCGATTTCGCCTGAAACACTATGCGCGCCCGGCTTAAGTCGTAGGGCGATAACTCATTGGTGACGCTGTCACACCTGGAGGGATCCAGATACGACGCGTCCGCGTCCCTATCTTCATGACGTCTTGAAGTTCGCCTTCTTTAAGAGCGATTCATATTGCTGAGACATCATGTAGTTCTGTACTTGTGCCATGAAGTCCATCGTGACGACCACGATGATCAACAACGAAGTCCCCCCAAAATAGAACGGCACGTTGTACTTCAGAATGAGGAACTCGGGCAGCAAGCAAACAAAGGTGATGTAGACCGCCCCCGCTAGCGTCAACCGGACGAGGATCTTGTCTATGTAGCGCGCGGTTTGGTCACCCGGACGGATCCCCGGAATGAAAGCACCGCTCTTCTTCAGATTGTCAGCAGTTTCACGACTGTTAAACACGAGCGCCGTGTAGAAAAAGCAGAAAAACACGATCGCACTAGCGTACAGCAGCACATAAATGGGCTGCCCAGGTCTGAGCGCACTGGCAATGTCCTTGATCCAGCGCATGCTCTCCCCGGTGCTGAACCAGCCCACAACCGTGGTCGGTAGCAGGATGATCGAGGAGGCGAAGATCGGTGGGATCACGCCAGCCATGTTCAACTTGAGTGGAAGATGCGATGACTGACCGCCATAAACCTTATTGCCGACCTGTCGCCGCGCATAGTTCACCAGGATCTTGCGCTGACCCCGCTCGACAAAGACGACGAAGTAGGTCACCAGCACAACCACAGCCACGATGAACAGTGCTACCAGCACATTCATGGCGCCGGTACGAACCAGTTCAAGCAGCCCCCCGATCGCGTTCGGAAGACCTGCCGCAATTCCGGCAAAGATCAGGATCGAGATCCCATTTCCAAGCCCACGCTCCGTGATTTGCTCACCGAGCCACATCAAGAACATTGAGCCAGCCGTGAGACTGATCATTGCAGTAAGGCGAAAGCCGAAGCCAGGCGAAATAACCAAACCGGCCGACGACTCCAATGCAACCGCAATGCTGAACGACTGAAAGAGTGCGAGAGCCAGCGTGCCGTAGCGCGTGTACTGCGTAATCTTCCGGCGACCCGCCTCGCCCTCCTTCTTCAACTGCTCAAAGGTCGGCACGACGTAGGTCATCAATTGCATGATGATCGACGCGGAGATGTAAGGCATGATGCCCAACGCGAACACCGTGAAGCGCGAAAGGGCTCCGCCGGAGAACATGTTGAACAGGCTCAGGATGCCACCTTGCTGACCTTGGAACAGCTGCGCCAGTTGGTCCGGATTTATGCCCGGCACCGGGATGTGCGCCCCGATGCGATAGACCACGAGCGCGAGCAGCAAAAAGACAAGCCGGCGACGCAAGTCACCGAACTTACCTGTCTTTGCGAGCGTTGCCGCGTTGGTTGCCACGAAGAACTTCTTTCGGTTCGTGTTTAGGCGACGCTACCACCAGCGGCTTCAATCGCTGCTCTGGCCCCGGCACTGGCGCCGATTCCCGTCAGCTTAACCGCCTTGGTGATCTCGCCTGACTTGATGATCTTGACGACCTTAGCGATCTGGCCAACGAGACCCGCCTGCTTAAGCACCAGCACGTCGACTTCAGCCAAACCAAGATTTTCGAGGGACGTCAGCGTCACCTCGGCGTTGTACTTCAGCAAATGCGACTTGAAGCCACGCTTGGGCAACCGACGCTGCAGAGGCATTTGACCGCCCTCGAAGCCGACCTTATGGAAGCCGCCTGCGCGCGACTTCTGCCCCTTATGACCACGACCTGCAGTCTTGCCGAGGCCAGAGCCGATACCACGGCCGACTCGCCGCTTCGCGTGCTTGGCGCCGGCTGCCGGCTTGATGCCATTGAGTTCCATATACGTCTCTCTCAGCGGCTCTTTTAGAGCACTTTGACCAGATAACTGATCTTGTTGATCATGCCTCGCACCGCCGGCGTATCCTGCAGCTCGCTCACGCTGTTGAGCTTGCGCAGGCCCAGTCCGCGCACGGTGGCGCGATGCGATTCCTTGGTGCCGATCGGACTCTTGACCAATTGCACCTTCAATGTTTGTTGTTGCGTCGTCATCTCATTACCCCAGGTTTAGGCGAAGAGTTCTTCGACGGTAAGGCCACGCTTGGCTGCCACTTCAGAAGCGGTGGTCGAGTTCTTCAACCCATCCAGCGTGGCACGGACCATGTTGTAGGGATTCGAAGAACCATGGCTCTTCGCCACGATGTCCGTAATGCCCATGACTTCGAAGACTGCGCGCATCGGACCGCCAGCGATGATGCCCGTACCCTTAGGTGCTGGAATCATGACCACGGATGCGGCACCGTGGTGACCCGTCACGCGGTGGTGGAGGGTCCCGTTCTTGATCGAAATCTTTGCCAGATTGCGCCGAGCCTCTTCCATCGCCTTCTGCACCGCAGCTGGGACTTCCTTCGACTTACCCTTCCCCATGCCGACGCGGCCATCGCCGTCACCCACGACCGTGAGCGCCGCGAACCCGAGAATGCGACCACCCTTCACCACCTTGGTGACACGGTTGATCGCGATCATCTTCTCGCGCAAGCCGTCTTCGGGGCCTTCGTTCTGCGTTCTTGCCTGAATCTTTGCCATTTTGAATCTCGTGTCCGGTTAGAACTGCAAGCCAGCTTCGCGGGCGGCATCGGCCAGCGCCTTTACGCGACCGTGGTATGCAAAACCTGCGCGATCGAAAGCAACCTTCTCAACGCCGGCAGCCTTTGCCTTTTCGGCGATCCGCTTGCCAATGGCGATCGCAGCAGCGGCGTTGCCACCCTTGCCCGACCCACCTAGCGAAGCGCGCACCTCGGCTTCGGCCGTCGACGCAGTTGCGATCACCTTTGTGCCGTCGTCGGAAATGACGGTGGCGTAAATGTGCAGATTGGTGCGATTCACCGTCAAACGTGCCACGCGCTGCGTCGCAATGCGGATGCGGGTCTGGCGTGAACGGCGAAGACGCTGTGCTTTTTTGGTCAACATCATTTTGCTGCCCCTTACTTCTTCTTGGTCTCTTTGATCACAATCTTCTCGTCCACATAGCGGATGCCCTTGCCCTTGTACGGCTCTGGCGGACGAATAGCTCGGATCTCAGCGGCCACCTGGCCGACGCGCTGACGGTCGGCACCCTTGACAATGACTTCGGTCGGGGTTGGTGTCGCCACCGTAATGCCCTGCGGCATGTCCTTGTTGACCGGATGCGAATAACCAACCTGCAAGTTCAGCTTGGCGCCCTGCGCCTGAGCCTTGTAGCCGACGCCAACCAGACTGAGCTTCTTTTCGAAGCCCTTGGTTACGCCCACCACCATGTTGTTAACCAATTGGCGAACCGTGCCGCTCATCGCGTTTGCTTCACGCGATTCATTTGCTGGCGCAAAGCTGAGCTTGCCATCTTCGCTGGTAACGATGACCAGCGCATTGCGAGGCAGGTTGAGCGTGCCGCCCGAACCCTTGACGCTGATCTGGTCTTCCTTGATCGACACATCCACACCTGTGGGAATGGCGACCGGCATTTTTCCTACTCGGGACATTTCAGTTTCTCCTAGATGTCTCGTTTAGGCGACGTAGCACAGCACTTCGCCGCCAATACCGGCAGCGCGCGCCTTGCGATCGGTCATCACACCCTTTGGGGTCGTGACAATCGCCACACCCAGGCCGTTCTGGACTTGAGGAATGGCTGAGCTGGCCTTGTAGACGCGCAGGCCGGGACGGCTTACACGCTCAATGCGCTCGATGACCGGGCGACCGGCGTAGTACTTCAACGCGATTTCGAGTTCGCTCTTGCCGGCTTCAGTCTTGACCTTGAAGCCGTCGATGTAGCCCTCGTCCTTGAGGACCTGCGCGATCGCAACCTTCACCTTGGAAGACGGGACCGACACGGTCGGTTTTGCCACCATCTGCGCGTTACGGATACGCGTCAGCAAGTCGGCAATGGGATCACTCATGCTCATGTTGTTTGCTCCTGCCTGGCTTACCAGCTGGCCTTGGTGACACCAGGGATGTCGCCATTGAAGGCCAGTTCGCGGATCTTGGCCCGAGCCAGACCGAATTGACGGAAGGTGCCACGCGGGCGACCAGTGATTTCGCAACGGTTGCGCTGACGGGTCGGATTGGCGTTACGCGGGAGCTTCTGCAGACCCAGGCGGGCGGCAGCGCGCTCTTCGTCGCTCTTCTTCGCATCGTTGGCGATCGCCTTCAGTTCCGCGTGCTTCGCGGCGTACTTTGCGACCAGTTTTTCTCGCTTGAGCTCGCGCTCGATCAAAGCTACTTTAGCCACAAACCACCTCAGTTCTTGAACGGAAAACGGAAGCCAGCGAGAAGCGCCTTCGCCTCTTCGTCAGTCTTGGCCGTCGTCGTGATGCTGATATTGAGGCCGCGCAGCGCATCGACCTTGTCGTACTCGATCTCAGGGAAGATGATCTGCTCTTTGACGCCGATGTTGTAATTGCCACGACCATCGAAAGCGCGACCCGAGATACCGCGGAAATCGCGAACACGCGGCAGCGCGACAGTCACGAAGCGGTCCAGGAATTCGTACATGTGCACGCCACGCAGCGTGACCATGCAGCCGATGGGCTGGTTCTCGCGAATCTTGAAGCCTGCGATCGCCTTCTTCGACTTGGTCACCACCGGCTTCTGGCCAGCAATCTTGGTCAGGTCAGCGACAGCATTGTCGAGCACCTTCTTGTCGGCAACCGCTTCGCCGACGCCCATGTTGAGCGTAATCTTGCTCAAGCGCGGAACCTGCATAGGAGACGTGTAGCCGAATTTTTCGGTCAGGTCTTTCGCGATCTTTTCGCGATAGTGTTGTTGGAGACGAGCCATGTGAGTACCCCTTAGGCGGCCTTGATTTCTTCGCCGCTGGACTTGAAGACGCGCACGCGCTTGCCGTCCGCGACTTTGATGCCCACGCGATCAGCCTTGCCGGTCACAGCATTGAAAATCGCCACGTTGGATTGGTGAATCGGCATGGCCTTTTCGACGATACCGCCGGTCGTACCCTTCAGAGGGTTCGGCTTGGTGTGCTTCTTGACGAGATTGATGCCGTCAACGATGACATGCGAGTCGTCCTTGCGCAGCGACACGGTGCCGCGCTTTCCCTTGTCGCGTCCAGCCAATACGATGACTTGGTCGCCTTTGCGAATCTTGTTCATGGCACTGTCCTTACAGAACTTCAGGTGCCAGCGACACGATCTTCATGAACTTTTCAGTGCGCAGCTCGCGCGTGACTGGTCCAAAGATACGGGTGCCGATGGGCTCCAATTTGGCATTGAGCAGCACAGCCGCATTGCCATCGAATTTAACAAGCGAGCCGTCGCTGCGACGAATGCCCTTGGCGGTGCGAACCACCACTGCACTGTAGATCTCGCCCTTCTTGACGCGACCACGCGGAGCGGCTTCCTTGATGCTGACCTTGATGACATCACCTACGCTGGCATAGCGCCGCTTGGAGCCACCTAGCACCTTGATGCACAAGACGGATTTCGCGCCCGTGTTGTCGGCTACGTCGAGCCTGGATTCAGTTTGGATCATTTTGTGATATTCCCAACTTGTACCGCTTACCGATCGGACAACTCCGACGCGATTTAACGATCAGTCTTGGGCCCGTCGTCCACGCACCGAAACCACTTCGATGCGCTTCCGCTGGGCAGAAGCTTCGCCTTTCTGAAGCGAAGCCCGCGATTGTTGCACAGCATTTTGCGGCCGTCAACACACTACTTCGTGCGCCGGCCTGCAAGCCGACGATTTTTGGCCGGACGTCAATGTTAGTGCCACCCTCGCAGATGGCGCTTGCGTCCACCAGGGAGGGTCCAACGGCGGCGAGCGCCCTCCAGGTTGGGCTCAGCTGATCGACCCGTGGCGTAGTGACAACAGCCAACAGCTCGTGGTGGCTCCTACAAGTGATTTCAAGCGTTCAGCCGCATTCTTATTGCGACAAGGGACACAATTTCCTTCGCAGACCAGCTGCTTTAGCCTTTGAATTTACCGAAGTAGTCATGAACATCGCAGTCACCTTCCTTCCTCGCCAGGAACTCGCCCCCCTCCCGCCCATAGGCTTCATTGGGGGAGGGAATATGGCAAGCGCCATCATCGGCGGGCTTGTGAAACAAAATGCTCCCGCCAGCGCGTTCGAAGTGGTGGAGCCGCTCGCCGAAGCTCGCATCAAGCTGGCGAACGATTTCGGTATCGACGCGCAGCCGGAAGCGGGCGCCGCGCTGGGCCGCTGCGAAGTCATCGTGTGGGCAGTCAAGCCGCAAAGTTTTGCGACGGCAACGGATGCAATACGAGGACTTGCACCAAACGCGCTACATCTCAGTGTCGCGGCGGGAATTCCGTCCGACAGCATTGCCCGTTGGCTCGCCACTGAACAGGTGGCTCGCGCTATGCCCAACACACCCGCCCTCATTGGTCAAGGAATGACTGGCCTGTTTGCACGCGACGCTGTCGGCGATGAAGGTCGCAAGCTCGTCGAACAGGTCCTGGCCCCCACCGGTGATCTGATGTGGGTCGACGCGGAGCCGGCACTGGACGTTGTGACCGCCGTTTCCGGCTCTGGTCCGGCCTACGTGTTCTATTTCATCGAGGCCATGACCGAGGCAGGTATTGAACTAGGACTGACGGCAGAGCAGGCACATCGACTCGCCATTCGAACTTTCACCGGCGCTTCGGCCCTGGCAAGCAATGCGACGGAGCCGCCTTCCGCATTGCGTGAACGGGTCACTTCGAAGGGCGGGACCACCCATGCGGCGATCACGAACATGGACGACGCTCAGCTCAAAGCCAAGTTCAAGGCCGCAATCCGCGCCGCGCATGAGCGCGCCGCTGAACTCGGCCAAGAATTTGGAAAGTCTTGAAGGCGAAGCCAAGGGTCGAAGCCTTGGCCGGCAGGGCTGATGCCCGACTCAACGCAGCATGTAGCCTGCCGCGACACCGGCGAACACTGTGAAGCCGAGCCAATGATTGAGCCTGAAGGCCTTGAAACAACCGTCGCGGGTGCGATCGTGAATCAGACGCCAGTGCCAGACGGCTTGAGCGCCGGCGATGCCTATGGCGACATAGAAGATTGCGCCGAGCGCTCTTCCGGCACCGGCGGCCGCCCATCCGGCAAGGAAGATTGCATAGCTGACCATGACCATCGCCACATCGAATCGACCGAACGTGATTGCTGAGGTCTTCATGCCGATCTTCAGATCGTCGTCGCGGTCGACCATTGCGTATTCGGTGTCGTAAGCCAATACCCAGAACAAATTGCCTGCGAGCAGCCACCAGGCCAACTCGGGCACGCTGCTGCGCACGGCGGCAAACGCCATCGGAATGCCGAAGCTGAACGCGATGCCGAGGACAGCCTGTGGAACCGACACGAAGCGCTTGGCAAACGGGTAAGCCAGCGTCACCGCAAGAGCCGCGAACGACAACGAGACTGTGACGCGATTGGTGGTCAGGACCAGTGCAAAAGCAGCCAGCGCGAGGACGGCCCCGAGCGCAAGCGCTTCTCTCACCGAAACGGCACCGCTCGTGACTGGCCGCTGGGCTGTTCGCTTGACGTGGCGGTCGAACTCCCGGTCAGCAACATCGTTGACGCAGCAGCCTGCGCTGCGCATGAGGATGGTGCCGAGGACGAACACCGTCAGGAGATGCCAACCCGGCCATCCTTCGGCTGCGAACCACAGTGCGCCAAGTGTTGGCCAAAGCAGCAGGAGCCAACCTGCCGGGCGGTTCCATCGGATCAGATCCAGGTACAGCGCAAAACGCCCGCGTTGCGGCTCGGGCGCGGGTTGGAAGGGCCCACCAGCGGGCATCACCGGTGCGTCAGTCTTCAAGGAGGGAACGCAGCATCCAAGCCGTCTGGTCATGCACGGTGCAGCGTGCCGTCAGCATGTCCGCCGTGGGATCGTCTCCTGCCTCCTCGGCAACCGGGATGAATTCGCGAGCGATGCGCGAGACTGTTTCATGACCCTTGACCAGAATGCGCACCATCTCCATGGCCTTTGGCGGACTTTGCGGAACGTCGGGCACGGTCGCGATCTTGCTGAATTCAGCGTACGAGCCGGGCGCGTAGTGCCCCAGCGCACGAATGCGTTCGGCGATGACATCCGTCGAGCCCCAAAGCTCGGTGTACTGGGTCATGAACATCGCGTGGAGCGAGTTGAAGTGAGGCCCCGTCACGTTCCAGTGGAAGTTGTGCGTGGTGAGATAGAGCGTGTAGGTGTCCGCAAGCACGCGGCTCAAGCCCTCGGCGATCGCGGCGCGATCCTGGCGCTCAATGCCGATATTGATGATCGGTGCATTGCGGCTGCCCGAGGCCTCCGCGACCACGACATCGCCCTTCTTGGGCACCTTTCCGGCAGACGGAGCGCTGGTGTCTGGAGACTTGGGTTTCTTCACGACTTTGGCCATGGCGATGAGCTCTTTCTTCAAGTGAATTGACGTCAGGAAAGCAGCACTCTAGCGCAGCCTCTGCATCCGGCGCAGGATGGGTCCGTCGACGTGCGGCGCGTTTCTCACGGTTCTTAGGAAAGGCGCTTGACGCCCGGCAGCTCGCAGGCGTAGATCGCGTTTCGGAGTGCCGCAATCGCCTCGTAGCGGGTGAAGCTGCGCCGCCACGCCAGCACGACGCGGCGCGTCGGCGGCTCACCGCCTTGCGTATCGCGAACGGGGAGATAGCGCACGATCTGCTCAGGCTCCTTCCGCCCCTTGGCCCTGGGCTTGAGCGCATCAGCCGGGACCGACAGCCGCGGCACCAGGGTGACGCCCATTCCCGAGGCGACCATGTGCTTGATGGTCTCCAGCGAAGAGCCCTCGAAGCTCTTTCGGATCCCTTCAGCATTGCTGGAAAAGCGTGCGAATTCGGGGCAAACCTCCAGCACGTGGTCGCGAAAACAATGTCCCGTACCGAGCAGGAGCATCGTTTCATTCTTGAGTTCGTCGGAAGTGACGGACTCCTTGTTCGCGAGCGGATGGTTGGCGGGCAGTGCGGCCACGAATGGCTCGTCGTAAAGCTGCGCCATGGCCAAGCCCGTGTCCGGAAACGGCTCGGCCATGATGGCGCAGTCGATCTCGCCGGATCGAAGCATTTCGAGCAGCTTGGCGGTGAAGTTCTCTTGCAGCACCAGCGGCATCTGCGGGTTACGTGCAATGTTCTGGCGCACGAGATCAGGCAAGAGATACGGCCCGATGGTGTAGATGACGCCCAGGTTGAGCGGACCCGACAGCGGGTCCTTTCCACGCTTGGCGATTTCCTTGATGCTGGCCGCCTGGTCCAGCACGCTCTGCGCCTGCTGCACGATCTGCTCGCCAAGCGGCGTGACAGTGACTTCGCCCGCGCTGCGCTCAAACAGCTTGACCTCGAGTTCGTCCTCCAGCTTCTTGATCGCCACGGACAAGGTTGGCTGCGACACATAGCAGGCCTCTGCGGCTTTGCCGAAATGCCGCTCTCGCGCAACCGCGACGATGTATTTGAGTTCTGTCAGCGTCATAGTTGGAAATTATTGCTCGCCGCAAGCTCATGCCTTTAGATATTCGGCCTTGGCGCCAAGCCAGCGATCGATGTGTTTTTGCGCCAGATCGGGGTGACGGTCGAGCATTTTGGGCGCAAGCTCCCGGGCCCAGTCCAGGAGGAGAACGTCTGTGCTCAGGTCTGCGAAGCGCAGAAGAGGGGCGCCGGACTGGCGGGCGCCGAGAAATTCGCCGGGGCCGCGAATGTCGAGGTCGCGTCTCGCAATCTCGAAGCCGTCGCTGGTCTCGGCCATGGCTTTCAGGCGCGCGCGAGCAGCTTCTCCAACGCGGCCACCTTCGTTAGGTGCGTAGAGCAAGACACAGGCGGAAGCAGCCGCACCCCGACCCACACGACCGCGCAATTGGTGCAGTTGCGACAAGCCGAAGCGCTCCGCATGTTCGATCACCATCAGCGAAGCATTGGGCACATCCACGCCGACTTCGATCACGGTGGTGCTTACGAGCACCTGCAGGCGGTTGGCTGTAAAGGCCTCCATGACCGCCTGCTTCTCAGTCGTTGGCATGCGCGAATGAAGAAGGCCGACGCTGACGTCAGAACCCAGTGCATCGGCCAGTTCATCTCGCGTCTCGGTCGCGTTCCGCAGGTCCACCGCTTCGCTTTCCTCGATCAAAGGGCATACCCAGTAGACCTGTCGCCCTTGTGCGAGCTGGGCGCGAATGCGATCGACGACTTCATCCCGCCGGTGGTCCGCGACGAGCTTCGTGACGATCGGCGTGCGGCCTGGCGGCAGTTCGTCGAGGGTGGACACGTCCAGGTCGGCGTAGTAGCTCATTGCCAAGGTTCTCGGAATCGGCGTGGCGCTCATCATCAGCAGATGCGGCTCGAAATCGCCGTTCGCCTTTCCGCGAAGGGCTAGTCGCTGTGCCACGCCGAAGCGATGCTGTTCGTCAATGACGGCGAGAGCCAGATTCTTGAACCGCACCTTCTCGGAAATGACAGCGTGGGTTCCGATGACAAGCGCCGCCTGGCCGCTCTCGACGGCAGTTGTCATCGCATCGCGTTCCTTCTTCTTCTGACTGCCGGTGAGCCACGCGACGCGCAAGCCGCGCTCGGCCAACAGCGGATCGAGCCAGCCGACGAGTTTGCCGAAATGCTGAGCCGCGAGAATTTCGGTCGGCGCCATCAGCGCGCATTGGTAGCCGGCGTCGATGCAACGCGCGGCAGCCAGCGCTGCTACGACCGTCTTCCCCGATCCCACATCGCCCTGGAGCAGGCGGTGCATCGGAATCTCACGGGCCAGATCGCGCGTGATCTCGCCTCCGACTCGCTGCTGCGCACCCGTCAGAGCGAAGGGCAGCGCCGCCAGCAAGTCGCGATGCAGAGCGCCTCCGGACGCGTCAGCCTCCAGAACAGGCGCCCGTTGCGCTGCGCGCACCCGCCGCGCCTGAAGCTGCGAAAGTTGCTGGGCGAGGAGTTCGTCGGCCTTCAGGCGCTGCCAGGCTGGATGACTGTGATCCTCCAACGTGGCGACCGCGACGTCGGGCGTTGGATAGTGGAGGAAGGTCAGCGCACGACGCAGATCCCATGCACCGTGCGGAGTTGCGCCTGCCGGGAGCGTCTCGTCAAGCACGGCCCGGGCCAACCCGGAGCGAACCTCGCGCCGCAACACCGGCTGAGCCAGCCCGGCGATGGTCGAATACACCGGCGTCAACGCCTCCGGCAGCGCGGTGCCGGCAGCCTTGACGGTCGGATGCATCATCTGCCGCCCGACGAACCCGCCGCGCACTTCGCCCCGCACGCGCACCTTTGCGCCCACTGCAAGCTGCTTCTGTTGCGACGGATAGAAATTGAAGAAGCGCAGTTGACAGGTGTCGCTGCCGTCGTCGACTGTGACGATCAATTGCCGACGGGGACGAAAGACCACCTCGCATTCGGTGACCACCGCTTCGATCTGCGCCATGTCCCCGTCACGCGTATCCGCCAGTCGCACGACCTGCGTCTCGTCCTCGTAGCGCATCGGCAGGTAGAGGGCGAAATCGATGTCGCGCACCAGTCCCAGCTTGCGGAGCGCGCGTTGAACCGCGCTCAGCCCCGTGCCAGGCGCAGGCGCGGATGCGGTCGCATTTACGGTGGCCGACGCTGCAGTAGGCTTTTCCGGGGGCGAAGGTTTGGCGGCGGCGGGCATGGGACAATTCTGCCCGCCTCCTTGCATCCATTCCTCCGCTTCCTTGGCACGGGCCTGTCCGGCCCTCAAGCACTCATGCGCGACTACACGCTTTCCGATTTCGATTTCGACCTGCCGCCTGAACTGGTGGCGCAACATCCAGCTTCCGAACGCAGTGCTTCCCGACTTCTGGACGGATCCGGTCAGGCACCGGTCGACCGGATCTTCAGAGACCTCCCCTCGCTGCTCCAGGCGGGCGACCTGCTTGTCTTCAACGACACGCTTGTCGTCAAGGCCCGCCTTTTCGGCGAAAAGCCTACCGGCGGCAAGCTTGAGCTGCTCGTCGAGCGCGTGCTGCAAGGAGCTGAGGTGGTCGCGCACATGAAAGTCAGCAAGAAGCCGCAGGTGGGCACCACACTCGCGATGGTGGGCGGCTTCAGCGCAACGCTGCTCGGTCGCTGGCCGGAAGAAGATGGGGCCCTCTTCCGTTTTCGCCTGGAAAGCCCGGCGGGCGAAGACCCGTATGCGCTGATGGCCCGCTGCGGCCATGTGCCACTGCCCCCCTACATCACGCATACCGATTCGGCTGACGACGAAAGCCGCTACCAGACAGTGTTCGCCCGGGTGCCCGGCGCCGTGGCAGCACCGACGGCGGCCCTTCATTTCGATTCGGCGCTGCTCGCCAGGCTCGAAGCGCGCGGCGTGCAGCGCGCCAATGTCACCCTTCACGTTGGTGCCGGCACTTTTCAGCCCGTCAAGACGGAGAACATCGCCGAGCACACGATGCATGCCGAGCGCTATGAAGTGCCCGCCGCCACGCAAGCCGCCATTGCCAACGCCAAGGCGCGCGGCGGCCGCATCGTCGCCGTTGGGACGACCACCGTTCGCACGCTCGAATCGTGGGCCAAGAGCGGCGAGGCCTCAGGCGACACACGCATCTTCATCACCCCTGGTTTCGCCTTCGAGCATGTCGACTTGCTCGTTACCAACTTCCATCTGCCCAAAAGCACACTGATGATGCTGGTCAGCGCCTTCGCCGGTTACGAACACGTGATGGCGTTGTATGCCCACGCCATTCGCGAGCGCTATCGCTTCTTCAGTTACGGCGACGCCATGCTGCTCGCCAGAAAGCACTGATCCATGCTGAACTTTGAACTTCTCGCAACCGACGCTGGAAGCCACGCGCGCCGCGGCACGCTAACGCTGAACCACGGCGTGGTGCAGACACCCATCTTCATGCCCGTGGGTACCTACGGGACCGTCAAGGGCGTGATGCCGCGCAGCCTCGAAGAGATGGGCGCGCAGATCATTCTTGGCAACACCTTCCACCTTTGGATGCGGCCGGGACTCGACGTGATGGCCAGCTTCGGCGGTCTTCATCAGTTCGAGAAGTGGAACAAGCCCATCCTCACCGATTCGGGTGGCTTTCAGGTGTGGTCTCTCGGAGCCATGCGCAAGATCAGTGAAGAAGGCGTGAAGTTCGCCTCGCCCGTCAACGGCGACAAGCTGTTCCTCACGCCCGAGGTCTCGATGCAGATCCAGACCATCCTCAACAGCGACATCGTCATGCAGTTCGACGAATGCACGCCGTACGAGACCCAAGGCCACGTCACAACGGAATCCGACGCGCGCAAGTCGATGGAACTGAGCCTGCGTTGGGCTCATCGCTGCCAAGCCGAATTCAGTCGACTCGAAAATCCGAATGCGCTCTTCGGCATCGTCCAGGGCGGCATGTTCGAAAACCTGCGCGAAGAATCCCTGGCAAAGTTGGTCGACATGGACTTTCCGGGCTACGCAATCGGCGGAGTGAGCGTGGGTGAGCCCAAGGACGAAATGCTGCGCATCATGGCGCACACGCCGCACAAGCTCCCGGCGCACAAGCCGCGCTACTTGATGGGTGTCGGCACGCCGGAGGACCTCGTCGAAGGCGTGGCGCAGGGCGTCGACATGTTCGACTGCGTGATGCCGACGCGCAATGCCCGCAACGGCACGCTGTTCTCGCGCTACGGCGATCTCAAGATGCGCAACGCGCGCCACAAGAGCGATCCACAGCCAATCGATGCGAGCTGCACCTGCCACGCCTGCGCGGGTGCATCAGGCGTGCCATGGAACGAAGGCGGCCGCGATGGCTTCAGCCGCGCCTACCTGCATCACCTGGACCGATGCGGCGAGATGCTGGGGCCGATGCTCACGACCATCCACAACTTGCACTATTACCTGAACCTGATGCGGGAAATTCGCGAGGCGCTCGAAACGGGCCGCTTTGCCGAGTTCCGCGCGAAGTTCAAGGCCGACCGCGCACGGGGCGTCTAGGCGCACCGAAGGGCCCAGCATCCCGACAGCGATTCGCCTGGCGCCAGCACCGCGCCACCGAGTTCGCTCGGTGAGTAACGGCCCGACAGATTGATCGCATCGGTGCATTGGCTGACGGGTTCGGCGCAAAAGTGTCCTGCGCCATGCGGGCAGTACAGCACGAAGAAATCAAGCGGCTGGTCCGCCGACATCACCAGTGCACGCCCTTCATTCGGCCAATCGATGCGCGCCGTGCGCGACCAGCCGATGAAGTTGTTGTCCAGGTCGAGTTCGGACAGCAGCACGCCCTCTCGAAGCCGGCTCACTTCAGGCGCCTCTGCCAGCGCTACGGGCATGACTTCGGCGTCGCCTTTCCACATGGCAGCAGTTGTCGTCTGCAAGCGCGTGCCGTCGCGATGCGGATAGTAGGGGTGATGGCCGATTCCCGCCGGCATCGGCACTGAATCGCGATTGGTCAAGGTGACTTTGCAGCGCAGGCCGGACGAGTCGAGTTCGAACGTCTGCGCAGCCTCGAAGCGCCAGGGCCATTGGGTGTCGGCTTCGACCGCGAGTTCAAGCGTCGCCTGGGTTGCCGAAGACCGCGCGACCTTCCATGGGCGCATCCATCCGATGCCGTGCAAGGGATGCTTGCCCGAAGGTCCCGCGGCATGACCTGTCGCGATCGCGATGTCCCGGCCACCGAATCGCGCGCGGCCATCTCGAATACGGTTGCACCAGGGCAGCAGCGGAAAGCTCGCCATCGAGAACGGGTCCCGCCGCGCCAGGGCGTCGTCGGTCGCGGACCGAAGCCAATCGAAGCGGTCTCCAGACTGCTCGTCATAGAGCGCTGCAATCGATCCCCCCAATTCGGGTGCCAGCACCAGCCGCACGGATCCCGCTGAAAGCTGTATCAGCTTCGTGTCGTTTTCTTTCATGCAATTCGCACCACAGGTCATTGCGATCGCGGCATTCTCGTTCACACGGGTAGCGGATTCGCACGACCGAAGGCCAAAATACCTCGATGACAGATTCAACCTCTCCTTCCCCGTCGGCGCGCTATCCATCGCTGGCCGGCCGTACTGTCTTCATCTCCGGCGGCGCGAGCGGCATCGGCGAAGCGCTGGTGCGCGCCTTTCATGCCCAGGGCGCACGCGTCGGCTTCTGCGACCTCGACGCAACCGCAGGCCGAGCGCTGGCCAGTCATCTCGGCACGAACAGCGAGGCGCACGAGGCGCTCTTCCTCGAATGCGATGTGACAGACGTGGCGGCCCTGCAAGCCGCGATTGGGGCAATGCGCGCCCGCTTCGGTCCGATCAAGGTGCTGATCAACAACGCCGCAAATGACCGGCGCCATGAGATGGCGGACGTCAGCAGCGACGACTTCGACCGTCTGGTCGCGGTCAACTTCAAGCACCAATTTTTTGCCGCACAGGCGGTCGCGGACGACATGCGCTCGCTGGGTGGCGGATCGATCATCAACTTCGGATCGATCAGCTGGATGATCAAGGGCCGGGGGTATCCGGTCTACCAGGCCTGCAAATCCGCGGCGCGCGGACTGACCCGATCACTGGCGCGCGACCTTGGCAAGCAGAACATCCGAGTCAATTCCATCGTCCCCGGCTGGGTCATGACCGAGCGACAGCTGCAGCTCTGGGTCAAGCCCGAATCGGGCGCCGAAATCGATGCCGCGCAATGCCTCCCTGGCCGAGTCATGGCCGAGGACATTGCAAGCATGGCGCTGTTCCTTGCGGCCGACGATTCGAAGATGTGTACCGCGCAGGACTACGTGGTCGACGCCGGCTGGACCTGAAACGGCAAGTCCGGCGGCAAGTCGCGCGGCATGGCGGCGGCCATTGCGCCGGTTCCACAAGCGTGGCAGAACCTGGCGAAGGCGCTCTTGCGCGACTTGCACACGTGGCAGTGGTCGAAGAGCCCGATACCGCAATGCGGGCAAAAGTCGATGGCCGTGTTCTTCAAGTCCACGGGTCTCTCGCATCCAGGGCAAACGCTCTTCGCGAGTCGGGCGAGCGCTGTGTCATAGCTGAGCTCGTTGCGGCGAACCGTGTCGGGCTGCGCCTCAGCGAGTTTCTGACGCGCCAGATATCGGTTCAGCGCGACGATGGCATATCGCCCGACGAGCACCGTCACCACGATGCCGACCGCGTAACGCACATAGCCGCCGTAGCTCGGCAGATAGGGCACGAGTTCGACAAAAAACGCGAACAGCGCAAAGAAGATGAATCCCCAGACGAACGGCCACCATGTGCTCTTGCGCTTCTTCGCGAAGAGCCAGCCCGCAATCATCAGCAGCGGCAGCGTGAGCGCCAGTCGATAGCCGAAGACGCGCAGCTCGACTCGGCGGTTTTCGGCGTCCAGGCGAGTCCGCGCCTGGTCCTCAAGGATGGTCAGCTGCTGTTGCGCGCGCTGGCTTGACTGCCGGGCGTCGAGCGCGATTTGCCGCTGTGCGCCGACGGCCCGTTCGGCTTCGTCCTCCTTGAGCTTCAGCGCATCCAGCGCCTTGGTGCGGGAGACGAGCTCAGGGTCCTGGTCGGGCTGTGCAGTGGCGTGGCGGGTCGCGATCCAATTCGAGAAGGTCTCTCTCGCCGCGCGACTTGCCTGCCGAGCGGCGACGAGCTTGAGGTCCGCCTGCTCCCGTTCGCGCGCCGCATCCTGCTCCACCCTTTCGGCGTCGCGGACGGTTTTGCGCAGTGGATCGGCCGCGGCATGGTCGATGAAGTCATCGATGTCGAGACTGTGCTCGACGCGCGGCAGATCTCCGACGATCGTGCTCCCGAGGCCGATCAGAAAGCTGGCGAACACCACCGCCACGACCCAGAGACCGCGGCGAAACCATTTTTCAGACAGGCGCAAGGACTTGCTCATCGGGTTCCTTCTTCATTGGGAATTCAAAAAACCTGGATAACGCGATTCTGGTCTAGGGTCTCAGCGCCACATTCGGCTTGGCCTGTTCGCATGAACGGCCCGCATGCGCCTTCAACGGGAACAGGAACGTGCCCGCGAGCGCGACCACGACAGCCGTCAAGATCGCTTGCATCGCTGCTTTCAGGAGGCGGCGCGTGCGCGAAACACGCGCCTGGTATTCGCGGTCGTACGGCCCGAAATTGGTCGGGACCCTCTTCACGACGACACCTCGCTGCAGATCAAACCGACAGTCAGGGACATGTTGAAAGAGATTGTCTGCATGCAAGCCTCAGGGCGAAGTGAAGGTGCGCGGATGATGTTTCGCATCTGAACGTCGCGGAACAAGTTAACGAATCAGTGGCAACTTCCAGCGCTTTCGGTATCGCTACTCGATACTTGCCTGAGGCTTCAGCCGGCGCGCGAGCAGATCGTCACGCGTGTAGGTCCTGTCGGTTCCGGCGAGGCGCATGGCGATCACTTCGAGCGCGCCCTGCGTGGGTGCTGGCGTGCCCGGGTTCAGAAAAGCCAGAGGCGTGAGCAGACTGAGCAACACGAGACTCCAGCTCAACCGCGGATGCGGAAGCCGGTGCTGCCACAGAAGAAATGCGCCGCTGACCGCCATGCCCAGCGCGAATCCAGCCGCGACTTCGGACTTCGAATGCGCGTACAGCGCCAGCCTGGACGCACCGATGAACACCGCAAACATCAATCCGAACGACGCGGCGGAAACGCGGACACGATGCGACTGCTGAGAGGCAGCGAGCCAGCATGCCACAGGCCATACGCACGCCGATAGAGCCGTGTGACCGCTGAAGCCGGTGAAGTTGATCAAGGCGATGCCGATGCCCCAGCCCAGGAACGCGATTTTCGACACGGCGATCACGCAGCACCCGAGCCCGAACAAAAGTACCCAGCGCCACGCCGATGGGCGCGTCGCTTCGCGAATGCCGAGCCACACCGCGATCCACAGCGCGACCGGCAGCAGAAAGCCACTGTCACCGAACCAGGTCACAGCGACCCAAAACCATTGGGGAAAAGGCAAGGACATCAGTCGAAATTCATGCGCTAAGAAGCCCGCTCACGCGCCGCTGCAGGATGTCGGGCTGCACCTCGGCATGGCGCAGCGCGTCGCCGACATTGAGGCCCACCCGACTGAACAGGCCTCGCCGGAAGGGTCGCACCATCGCGACGTTTTCTCCGTCTCGCACTTCGACCCGGCTGAAGTACGAGCCCCACAAATTCGTCAGAGCCATGGGAACCACCGGAACGTCGATGCCTTCGGCGCGCGCGGCCTCGAGGATTTTCATCACGCCGCCCTTGAACGGCTGGAGCTGCCCGTCGCGAGTGATCGCGCCTTCGGGAAAGATGGCGAGGAGGTCGCCCTCCCGCAGCACCTGCACGGCCTGCGCGAAAGCGTCTTCGTAGGCGGCGGGATCTTCCTTCTGCGGCGCAATCGGAATGGCCTTGGCCAGCCTGAACAGCCAGCCCAGCACGGGTACGCGGAATATGCGGTGATCCATGATGAAGCGAATGGGACGCGGGCTCGCCGCCATGAGCAGCACCGCATCGATAAAGCTTACGTGATTGCAAACGAGGACCGCCGCTCCATCGCCCGGAATATGTTCGTCCCCTTTCACGTCGAACCGGTAGACGAAGCGGGACAGCACCCAGGCGACGAAGCGCAGCAGGTATTCGGGCATGAGCATGAAGATGTAGAACGCGACCACCGCATTGGCAATTCCCGTGAAGAGAAAGATCTGTGGAATCGTAAAACCAGACTTCAAAAGCGCGCCCGCAATGATTGAACTGGCAATCATGAACAGCGCGTTGAGAATATTGTTGGCCGCGATGATGCGCGCCCGGTGCGTGGGCTGGCTGCGCAACTGGATCAGCGCATACATCGGCACGCTGTAGAGCCCGGCAAACAGCGACAGCAGACCGAGGTCGGCCATCACGCGCCAGTGGGCCTTCTCCCGAATAAAGCCGCCCAATCCCAGTTCTCCAAGCGCGGGCAGCGCGCGCGACGCGAAGTACAGGTCGATTGCGAATACGCTCATCCCGATCGCACCCAACGGCACCAGGCCGATCTCGACCTGGCGCCGGCTCAGCGTCTCGCATAGCAGCGATCCGATGCCGATGCCGACCGAGAAAACCACCAGCAGCAGCGAGGCCACCTGCTCGTCTCCGTGGAGCACCTCCTTGGCAAAGCTCGGAAACTGGCTAAGGAAGATCGCGCCGAAGAACCACATCCACGAGATGCCAAGCAGCGAGCGGAAAACAACGATGTTCCCATGGGCCAGCTTGAGATTGCGCCACGTCTCGCTCACCGGGTTCCAGTTGATCCGAAGCTCCGGATCGGTGGCGGGCGCTTGCGGGATCGCCTGCGCAACGCCTCGCCCCGCCAGCGCGAGCAGCACGCATGCCAGTGCCACCGACGTGTGGCCGATATGCGGCACCGCGATCAGAAGACCCCCGGCGACCTGCCCCAGCAGGATGGCAACGAAAGTGCCCATCTCGACCATGCCATTGCCGCCAGTGAGCTCGCGCGCGTCCAGCACCTGCGGGAGATAGGCAAACTTCACGGGCCCGAACAAGGTGGAATGCAGTCCCATCAGGAAGACGCAACCGAGCAGCACAGCCGCATCGGCCCGCATGAAGCCCCACGCGGCGATCAGCATGATCGCGATCTCGAGGTTTTTGACGAAGCGGATCATCTTCGTCTTGTCGAACTTGTCGGTGAGTTGCCCGGAAGTCGCCGAGAAGAGCAGGAAAGGCAGGATGAACAGCGCTCCGATCGCGAGCCCCGCCATGGCGGGGGGCATCCAGCTGAGCTGTAGCTGGTAGGTCACCATGACCGTGAAAGCAAACTTGAAGAGGTTGTCGTTGGCCGCTCCAGCGAATTGCGTCCAGAAGAATGGCGCAAAGCGCCGCTGACCCAGAAGCGCGAACTGGTTGGCATGCGCATGCGGATCAGGCGTGGGGGACGATGATGCGTTGGCGGTTGTGGTCATTCGCAAAGCCTGGTTGGCAAGTTCCTCAAGCCGTTACGGCAGCGGCGCCCGGATTGTGCCGCAGCGTCTGACGGCCCATCGCCTGCAATGCGTGCAACACCGGGAGCGCCGCCAATGCAGCCATGAAGTGCTTGAGGCCGTGGCCCGAGATCAATTGCCGGGTGGCCTCGTAAATGGACGCGTCCGACAGCTCGAACAGCTTGGCCAAGACATAGAAGAAGACCACCCACCCCAGCTTCAGATCGATGGCGCCAGGCGATGATCTTGCGAGCGAGAGGACCAAAATCAGTGCCATTCCACCAAACTGCACCAGCGTCCAGGGCAAGGCATTGCCCGCCCTGTATTGGACGGCCGCCGCCACCAGGGCGCCGCTCATCGTGAGCCAGGCGGCGGGCCATCCGGCGCGCTCGCTCACCCGCTCGCAAACCGCAAGGCCGACGAGACCCGACAACGCGATGGCCATCCCTGCTCGGTCCGCCGCGAGCCGCGTCGCATCAGGCTGCACGTGATAGAAGGCGGACGCCGCCGCGGTGAAGATCAGCCCCGCGAAGAACATCCACGCACAATCCAGCGCGTTCACAGGAAGGCGAGTGGCCGCCTGGGGCAGCGGCGCGGCGTCGAGGGCGTCTTCGTGCGCCCGATCGAGCCAATGGAGCCAACGCAAGCCCCAGATGCCAATCAGGGCCAATGGCAGATTGCTCAGGACATCCAAGGACGACAGCGGCATGACGGACTCCGGTGAAAAGTTCGATCGGCGCAATCTAGGTTGCCGGCCCCTTCGGAGGCATCGAGAATCGATACGGAGCACTTTTTCACCACCGGCGGTATCGCCCGGCAGTACCGGTTCCGATATCAACATCAACACTCGCCCTTCTGTCGCCACCCATGAGCACCACCGTCGATCTGGTCGTCGCCCTCAAGAACGAACTCAAAAGCGCCCACATGACGTATGCGGACCTCGCCAGGTCGCTGGACATGGCGGAATCAAGCGTGAAGCGGATGCTCGCCAAGGGCGATATGCCGCTCACGCGAGTCGATGCGATTTGCCGGGCTCTCAAGATCGACTTCGCGGAACTCGCCCGCCGTGTCGCGGACGCTCAACCCTTGCTGAAGGAATTGACGCTCGAACAGGAAAAGGCCGTAGTGAAGGACAAGAAGCTGCTGCTGCTCGCCATCTGCGTGCTGAGCCAGTGGACCCTCGAGCAGATCGTCGCGGCCTACCGCATCAGCGAAGCCGAATGCATCGGCTATCTCGCGCAACTCGACCGCATCGGAATCATCGAACTGCGGCCCCTGAATCGCTATCGCCTGAAACTCGCCAAGACCTTCCGCTGGCGTCCCCACGGTCCGGTGATGGATTTCTTTCGCGAGAACGTTGTGCTCGACTACTACCGGGGCGGCTTCGACGGCCCCGCCGAAGGCTTGCTGCTGGTGCATGGGTCCATCAGCAAGTCGCTTGCGCCTGCTTTTCTGGACCGTCTGCAGCGTGTGGCCCAGGACTTTGCCCAACAGCATCAGACCGACCAGAAGCTGCCGCCCAAGGAACGCGAGGGCTACACATTGCTTTTGGGGATGCGCAATTGGGAGTTCGAACTGTTCACCCGCCTTCGAAGAGCGTGAACAAAGGATGAACACACAGAAACCGGTTTCTTGGATAAGATGCGCCCCGCAGAAAAGTGGACCCTTTCGTCCCACCGTCGGCGCAAACTCCCATGAACGCTCAGGTGAACCGCAAGCGCGGTTCGGTGACTGCCCCACATTGATCAATCGCCGACTGGAGAGACACCACGCCATGTGGTGCACCGAAGGAGCAAGTCCGCTGCATGCCGCATCGGATGAATCTCTCAGGTAAAGGAGACAGGGGGAGCGGCAGTCTGAACACGGGTCTTCGGCGCTGACACAGTAAGC
Source organism: Variovorax sp. 10N420 (assembly GCF_056394705.1). Lineage (NCBI taxonomy): Bacteria > Pseudomonadati > Pseudomonadota > Betaproteobacteria > Burkholderiales > Comamonadaceae > Variovorax > Variovorax sp. 10N420. Next base: position 473,546 of record NZ_JBFTIJ010000003.1, read on the forward strand.
ACCAACGCCCGCCGTTCATGCCATCCCAAAAGGATTCGGACATGCGCGTGGTTGTGCTCGGCGCTGGTTTGCTCGGCGTTACGACGGCCTATTACCTTCAGCAGCTCGGTCACGAGGTGATCGTCGTCGACCGCCACGCGACCCCCGCCGCCAAAGCCCGGGGCAGGGCCGAGCCCGGCGAGCCCGCCATCGCCTTGCACGGCGGCGGTGCGGCTTCGGCCGGTGCCCGGCGAAGCAAAGGCAATGGGCCCCGGCTCTGGGGGAAAGTGCGTCGCCGCCTCTCCGAACTGCTCGACCGCGCCATCGGTGCGCCGCCTCAACGCGATCCGCTCGATCAACTGGTGCGCCTGGCAGCCTACAGCCGCAACACCGCACGGGCGCTTCATGACGAGGCTGGCATGCCTCAGCGGCCGCGCTCGAACGGGCTGATGAAGTTCTTTACCGACGCCGAAGCTTTTCGAGCGCGCGTGGCGCGGGCACCCCATTGGTCCGAACTCGGCTGCGAGGAGCGCCTGCTCTCGCCCGAGGAAGCGATGGCCTTCGAGCCCGCACTGCATGCCGTTGGCGCCGCGCTCGCCGGAGCAACGTTCTCGCCCGAAGACCCGGCACGCGATCCAGCCCAGTTCGCAGCCAGCATCGTCTTCCTGTGCCGCGCGGCCGGCGTGCGATTCATGATGAAGCACACGGTCGTTTCGCTGAAAATCCGCGATGGCCGGATCAGTCACGTGGACCTGCTCGATGCGCAAGGACAACCGGTAGCCCTGCGCGCGCAATCCTATGTGCTCGCCTTGGGCGCATCGAGCGTCCCGCATGCTGAAGAGCTCGGTATCGCCATGCCGCTGAACTTCGTGCGTGAGTACATCGCGACGGTGCCGGTCAAGGACGCGGCGCGTGCACCGCACATCGCACTGCACGATCGCCAGGGCAAGCTGCGCATCAGACGGCTCGAAAGCGCAAACGGTGTGTATCTCCGGGTCTCCTCCACGGTGCGTGTACGCGATGACGAAGAGAGCGAGCCCGATTCGGACCGCTTCCGAGCAATGCTGGGCCGCATCGACATTCTGTTTCCCGGAATGGCGAAAACCGATGAGGCATCGCTCGACACGGCGATGCACGCGGTAAGCAGAAACCGCCTGCCGATGATCGGCAAGACGCGAGTACCCAATCTTTTCCTCAATACGGCCCCCGGTACACCCACCTGGGCCCACGCCTGCGGCGCGAGCAAATCGGTCGCCCGTATCGTCAGCGGCTTGCGACCCGAACTCGACTTCGCCTTCAGGGGCCTGTAGCCAGCGCGCCGCAGCGCCCCTACAATCGCCCCACTGCAGGAGAGCAGGCCGCCTGGCGGCCTCACCGAAGGCGCAAACTCCCATAAACGCTCAGGTCGGCTCGCAACAACGAGCCTGTACTGCACCAACTGTCAGAGCCGTCTGGAGAGCCATCACGCAAAGTGATGCACCGAAGGAGCAAACCCGTTGCGGGCGCAACGGGTGAATCTCTCAGGTACCGAGGACAGGGGGAGCGGCAACTTGGACGCACGGTCCGGTTGCTTTCGTTTTCACAGCATCCGTTTTCGTTCGATCCAAGCGCTGCAACCTTAGAGGTTTACTCAAATGCGCGTGATCGTTCTTGGCGCCGGCCTGCTCGGCGTGACTTCGGCTTATTTCCTCCAGCAACTCGGCCACGAAGTGACCGTCATTGACCGGCAGGCCACACCAGCCGCCGAAACCAGCTTTGCCAACGGCGGCCAGATCTCGGTGAGCCATGCCGAGCCCTGGGCCAATCCGGGTGCACCGCTGAAGGTGCTGCAATGGCTCGGCAAGGAAGACGCCCCCCTGCTGTTCCGTCTGCGCCCAGACATGCGGCAATGGCTTTGGGGATTGCAGTTCCTGCGCGAATGCACGCCGGCACGCACCCGCCACAACATAGAGCAGATCGTTCGCCTGGGCACTTACAGCCGCGAAACGCTGCAACAACTGCGGCGGGATACAGGCATTGCCTATGACCAGCGCATGCAGGGCATCCTTCACTTCTATACGACGCAAAAGGAATTCGACGCCGCACTGGCGCCTGCCGAACAGATGCGCGCGCTGGGCTGCGACCGGCAGGTCATCTCGGCCGACGAGGCGGTGAAGCTCGAGCCCGCGCTGGCCCACATTCGCCCGCAATTGGCTGGCGCCACCTACACGGCCGAAGACGAATCCGGCGACGCGAACCGATTCGCACGCGAACTCGCCGCTCTCGCCCAGGCAGCGGGCGTTCGCTTCCTTATGAGCCATACCGTGACCGCCCTGCGCGAAGCCGGTGGCTCGATCGAGCACGCCGAAGTCACGGACGACGAGGGCAGATTCCAACGCATTCGCGGCGACGCGTTCGTGTTGGCGATGGGCTCCTTGAGCCCGCTCCTTGCCGCTCCGCTGGGCCTTCGTCTGCCGATCTATCCGGCAAAGGGCTACTCGGTCACGATGCCGGTGGTCGACGCAGCCAAGGCGTACCAGGTGTCGTTGACCGATGACGAATTCAAGCTCGTCTTCTCGCGCTACACCTCGGACACCGGCGATCGGATGCGGATCGCAGGCACCGCCGAACTCAATGGCTACGACCGCGACCTGAACCGCGTTCGCTGCGAAGCCATCGTTCGCCGCGTCCAGCAGCTGTTCCCGGGCGCCGGGGACCCTACGCAGGCGCAGTTCTGGACGGGCCTTCGCCCCGCCACGCCGAGCAATGTGCCCCTGGTCGGCGCGACGAAACTGCCGAATCTGTTCCTGAACACCGGCCACGGCACACTCGGCTGGACGCACGCTTGCGGTTCGGGCAAGTCGATCGCGCGGATCGTCAGCGGTCTCACACCGGAAGTGGATTTCAGCTTCACCGGCGCGATCGGACGCGGCGCGAAACGTCAGTCGTCGCTGGTGAAGACCGTCAACACGCCCGTGTAGCCATAGAGGTGATGGCGGGCGATCTCGCCTGCGGCGAAGAAGCCGACCAGCGGGACATCGCCCAGCGCGTGTCGCACGATCTGCAATTCGGCGCCGGGAGCGCCGAAATGCGGGCCACCTCGACCGGAGCAACTCACGTACACCGCACCGGCGATGCGGCGCGCGGGGTGCGGCGCGGCCTCGGCTTCGCCGGCGGCTACAGCGCGCGCCGTGGCCAAGGTCTGCTCCTCCGGCTCCAGTTCTTCGCGGATTTCGGCGCACACGCGCATCAGATCGGCTCGCGCCGCCTGCGCGTTGCGTCGGCAGAAGCTCACTCGCATGCCGGGCTCCGCCACGTCGGCAATCGCCACGCCGCGACGCGTCGGGTCCAGTCCGATGATGTGCCGCACACGAACGTCAGCGCCCAAGTCGCGCGTACGCCTTACGCCATCGCTGCCGGCCTCGGCCAAGCCCACCAGGGTGGCGCGCACCGCATCGACGGCATGCTCGGGCGCATCGAGCGAAACATTCAGGTCGTCGAGCAGCACGTCGAGGGCCGGCTCGCCATCGAGCTCGAGCAGCAGGTTGCCGTCCACGTGCGTGATTTCTCTTTCCTGCGACACAGGCTGGCAACCCTGCGTGACGCGCGACACCAGGCGCACGCCTTCGCCGAACACCACGCCCGACAAGCCGCCCGAGAAAACTCCGCCCACCGCACCGTGCCCGGGAATGTTGCCGTTGCCGCCGACCGCGAACTGCAAGGATCCTGCGCGCCCCGACGAGAGGCCACCGAACAGGTAGCCGGTATCGGTACGGTCAGCCATCTCGGCGATCAGTTCGGCGAGTTCCGGCGTACGCGGGTCGGCATGCACCAGCGCCATCTTCGCCGCGAAACCGCTCATCTCCGAACTCGCAAGCGGCGCCACGCCGGAGAACACACGGTACTGATCGGTCGGCAACTCGCACAGCATGACGCTGAGCGCCGGCTCGTCGAAGTATTCGGCGTTGTTCGCGGCGACGCCGACGCCGACGGTGCCGGACCAATCGGTGATCTCTGGCAGTTCGGCGCCCAGGTGATCGAGGATCTCCTGCGCATCGGCCGAGTAGTGATCGGTGATGTAGAGCAGGCCCAGCGTGGGTGCGCGCGCGTAGTCGGCCAGCGCCATCTGCGCACGCAGTTGGGCGAGCACGAGTCCGGCCGCCATGCGCCATTGCGGATGAGTGGCGTGCCCGGAAGGAAAGAGCTTCATGCGCTCGGCTTTCTGTGCGGGAAGGGAAGAAGGCGTCGTCAGTGTCCGCGCGCCCGCTTGCGCGCCGGAGTGGGCGATGTGCTGCTTCCGGCGGCACTGCGACCGCCGGCGGATTTTTTACTGGATGCGGCGGTAGCCGTCTTTCGTGGCGCTTTGCCCGATGCCGCCGGCGTCTTCTCGCCGTGCGCTTCGGTCAGCGGCGGCATCATCGGCATCTTGACCTGTGAAGCTTCGTGCAAGGCAGAGCTCGCGATCTGCTGGAACTGCTGCGTGAGTGCGCCCCACCATTGAAGCGGGTCGACCACGCCTGCCGCGCCCGCCGCGCCCTCGGGGCCGGCCGGGGCGCCAGTCTCTTTCGGTTCCACTTCCTCTTCAGCTTGCGGTTTCGCCTTCGAAGCCGCTGCGGCCGCGGGGGGCGGGGACTCGGTGCTGAACGCCGGCGTCGCGGCGGCCTGCCGGGTGAAGACGCTGGCGAGATCTTCCATTTGCACATTCATGCCGCGCAACGTGGAGAGGGTCATCTTCTGCACTTCGAGCGCCTGGATCGTCGCCTTGAGCGCATGGCCGTTTTGTTCGAGCCAGAACTGCACCGTCTTGAGTTCCTGGATCCGCTTTTCGACCTCCTCCACGCTGAGCGTGGGCGCCACCCAACTGGAGAGGCTCGGCATGCCCGGAACCGCGCTCGCGCTGGCCGCAGCGCCTCCGCTCGCCAGGTTCCGCAAGAAATCGAAGCCGGGAACGAACTGGCTGAAGGCAAAAGGCTTGCTTGCGTCGCTCATGAGGGGTCTCCGGAAGAGTGTTCTTGTGTGGGGCAGCTTACTCCAACGTCGCCGGCCTTTGGATCGCTCAGTGCTTGTGTTCGCCGCCCGCGGGCACCGCGGCGCCAGTGAGCACGGGCACGTTGATGTTCAGCGAAGTCTTCTGCCCCTTGGCATCTTCGAAGCGCAGCGTCAGAGGCACGTTGGTTCCGTTGGCCAGCGGCTGCTTCAGGTCAGTCAGCATCAGGTGATAGCCGCCCGGCTTGAGTTCGACGGTTTGGCGCGCCGGCAGGTCGAGCCCGCCCTCGACTGCGCGCATGCGCATGGTGTCGCCCTCCATCTTCATCTCGTGAACATCCGCCACGCCGGCGACCGGCGTCGAAGCCCCGACCAGTCGCGCGCCCGACGGCGCGCTGAGTTTCATGAAAGCGCCGGTGCCGCTCTGACCGGGCACCGATGCGCGAATCCACGCATCGCGCACATCGACCGCGGCAATGCCGGGCGCGAGCACGTCGAGCCGCGCCGCCGGGCTTTCGAGGCCGGCGGTGTCATTGCCGCTGGCCGGGATCTGCGCCCAGTCGGCGCTGCCGTTGTCGCAAGACTGCAGCACCTTGAACCACAACACGCCGGGCGTCGCGGGCAGCTTGCCGCGAACGACGAACTCGGCGCGCTCGTTGGCAGGAAGAGCCGACTGCGCGCTTTCGGCAGTCCAGCGCACTTCGCCGCCATTGTCACCCGCGGGCGGCGCTTCGAGCTTCCAGCCCTTGCGCGCCTGCGCATCGGAGAAGGCAAATCCCTTGGGCAGCCGCACGGCGACGCCGGTGGTGCTCTTCGCATCCTTGCATGCATGGCCGACACGGAAAGCAGCTTCGTAGTTGCTGCCGGCGGTCGCGCCGCCCGGCGGCAGCGTCACGTGGGCGAAGGCACCGCCGGCGCCAGTCAGCAGAATGCAGGCAGCGACGTGCTTGAGTTTGAATGCGGGGTTCATGGCAGATCCTTGGTGAAGAGTGGAGTCAGAGGTCGAAACGGAGTTCAGCGGTGTAGGTGCGCTGCGGGTACGGATGGAAATTCCAGTATTGGTAGTTGTTGGCGTTGTCGATGCCCAGGGCAGCGGACCAGCGTTTGTCGATCTGGTAGCGGGCTCGCAGGTCGACCGTGAAGTACCGGCTGGCGCCGAAGTAGGCGAAGCCGTTCACGTCGCTGTTGTCCAGGTTGGAATATTGGGTTCCGCTGTAGCGCGCGGCGGCGGTAAAGGCCCATTGCACATCAGGCTTGTACGTCGCGAAAACCGTCGAGCGCCAACGCGGCACGCGCGGTTGCCATTTGCCGACGCTCGCCGGATTGCCGGGGTTCGCCACGATCTTCGAATCGGCAAAAGTGAGGCTGGCGCCGACCTCGACGCCACGAACCAACACGTCCTGTCCCGTGTAGGCCAGCTCGAAGCCGGTGGTGCGCACCTTTTCGATGTTCTGAACGCGCGAGATCGTGGTGTTGGGGATCAGCTGGCTGTAGAGCGCGTCGTCTGTCGTCTCGTGGAAGAGCGTTGCACGTGCCAGGGCGTTGCCAAGGTCCTTCTCGGCCGACAGTTCGCTGGTCCATGATTTCTCGGGTTTCAGGAACGGGTCGTTGATGAAGGACAGTGCGCCGCCCGTCGTCGTTCCGTAGAGCTCGCCCACCGTTGGATACCGCACGGCGCGTCCGAGCGAAGCCTTCAGCACCGTGTCTTGCCTCCATTGGTAGGCGATCGCGGCCTTCGGTGAAAAGTCGGATTCGCCGCGATCCGGGTAGGCCAGAGTGTTGGTGGCCGTGGAGGTGAATCCATCCATGGCCTTCCAGTCCTCATAGCGCAATCCCAGCACCGCCTTCCACTTGGGCGCAAAGGACCAGGCGTCCTGCGCCCAGGCGCTCAGGGTCTGGGACCGCCCTCCCACATCGCTGACCAGGGAGGCTGGCGGGCCATCGAGCCAACTGCCGAGCACGTTGTTCTTGAGGATGCCGAGTTTGTAGGCGTCGCGGCCGACGCCGAAATCGACGATGTGGGCACCGCCCACGCCCTGCGGCCGCCAGGTGCCCTTGGCCGCGACCGTGTTCCAGCCGGTCCCGCCCTGGTCCTGCAACGTGCCGGCGCCACCAAAGTTCGCCAGTGGCGGCGCGATGGTCGGTGCGCGCTGTTGGTCGTTCGCGTAGTCGTAAAGGCTCGCGGCGACTTCCCAGTCCCATTCGCCCTGCGTGTTGCTCTTGACCGAAAGCCCGTGCATGGAGTGCGTCTGGTTGTCGTTCGTGAGCGGAAAGGCGGTGGGCCCCAGGCTGAAGCTGCGGCTCGCGATGTTCACGAGCCCGGTGTAGACCGGCTGGCCGCCCGAATTGCCGAGGTAGGTGGCGGGGCGACCCTCCGCGGTGTTCTGCCACCAGCCGACGGTGTAGGTTGCCCGTACCGTGGACGAAAAGTCGTACGCCAGCTTGATCTTGGCGTGGTCCTGGACGGTGTGGTACTGGGTGCCGGTGCCCAGGATGTACCAGGGCGTGTTGGTGGTGTTAAGGCCCAGCACGGCGCCGGTGACGGGCGTTCCGGCTCTGCCCGCCGTGCCCGAAGCCACCGTCGCGGTCGTGAAGGTCAGTGGCTGCCCCTGGCTGTCGGTGCGGCTGACGTCAATCCACCATGACCAGTCGCCGCTGCGACTGCCCAGGGAGGCGCTGGTCTGCCAGCTGTTGAAAGTCTGGTGCGTGTTGTAGAGATCAAAGGGCTGCGACGAATAGCCTGCCTTGACGTGCGCCTCCAGCTGGGTCGGCATGCGGGTGACGTAGTCGACCACCGCGCCCGCCGAGTTGCCCGGGTAGGCTGCCGAAAACGGGCCGTACATCACATCGACGCGCTCGATCTCCTCCGGCGTGACGAGCCCCCATCGGGGCGCGTAATTCGTTCCGTTGGCTATGCCGTTGCCCAGGTAATTCGACAGCAGGATGCCGTCGGCATACACGGCCGAGCGCGCGCTGTTGCCGGTGCCCGAGGCGCGGGTCGACAAGATGGCGTGGTTGTAATCGCCGATATAGCGCTTGCGCACCAGCAGGCTTGGCATGTACTTGAGCGCGTCCTCGCTGTCGGTGGCGTTGATGCGCGTCTGGATTTCTTCGCGCGTGATGCCTTCGATCGTGGTCGGGATCTGCGTGGGCAGCGAGCTCGGTTGGCCACCGGTCACCGTCACCACGCCGAGCGACTTGACCCGCTCGGGCGCGTCGTCGGCAGCCTGTGCCCACGCGCCCGCCCACGGAAATGCCGCGCTCATGGCGAGCGACAGCACGGTTTTGTTGTTCATCGAAAAGTGCTCCTCGGCGCCCTCCTGGCGCCGGTGAATTGCGGGAAGCCGGCTCGGGCGCACCACCAGAAGTGGCGCCCGGGCGTGGCAAGGCCGAATTACTTCAGAGGAGACTTGGAGGACCGCGCGCCGGCATCGGCGCCGCGGTCGCCGCGGCGATGCGCGCGGCAGGGATGGCTTGGACGGCATGCGCCAGCGGGTGGATCGCTGGCAGCACGACAGCTGGCGTGGGCGGAGGGGCGCCTGCTATGACGCACAGCGGGCAGTCCATGTGCGCGCCGCCCACTTCCTGCAGGCCATGGTCCGTCTGCACGACCACCTTGACCGCGCCGGCGCTGGAGCAGAGCAGCTCCATCGCCTGGGGATGAACCACCGGCGAGGCGATCGCCACGCCGAGCGACAGCGCAAACCAGATCAGCACGAAGCTGATCAGGCGGTGGGCGCGGCGCAGTGGGGACATCGAAAGGGATTATCAATCAACCCTCGCCATCTCCCCCCGGCTTGTGGACAATGAACGATTCGACACAAAAGTCACATGTCCATCTTTCATCTCGCCTTTCACGTCCGCGACCTCGACGTAGCGCGGGGCTTCTATGGCGGCGTACTCGGATGCGCCGAAGGACGGAGCACCGACACGTGGGTCGATTTCGATTTCTTCGGCCATCAAATCTCGCTGCACCTCGGCGAGCCATTCGCCACCTCGCGCACAGGCCGCGTCGGCGACGTGATGGTGCCAATGCCTCACTTCGGCATCGTGCTCGAACTGCCCGCCTGGCGCGCACTGGCTGCACGCCTCGAATCCGCCGGGACCGACTTCGTCCTGAAACCCCAGGTTCGCTTTGAAGGCCAGCCCGGCGAGCAATGGACGATGTTCTTCTGCGATCCCTTCGGCAATCCGATCGAGGCCAAGGGCTTCCGGTCGCTGGATACCGTCTACGACACATGACGCCGCGCTCCGCAAGCGCTGCCGCGTCGACCTTGCTACGGGTCGCGGGAGTGCTGGCCGGCCTTCTTCTGTTTGGCCCGGGCGCGGCCTACGCTGCCCAGGATTGCGATCTCAACGGCGCCGCCGTCAATCCCGCGGACGGCAACAGCACTGCCGGCAAGACCGGCTTGATGCGCTGCAGGGACCCCGACAGCCGCGAGCTGGTTCGCGAGCAAGAGGTTCGGGGCGGCACCTTCACGGGCCGCGTGCGCCTCTACGAAAACGGAAAGCTGGCGAAGGAATACTCGGTGAACGCCAGCGGCAACATGGACGGACGCGCCCGAGAGTTTTCACCGAACGGACAGGTCGTGAGGGACGCCACTTACGACGACGGCCGCGAGACGGGCCTCGTGCGCAGCTTCTATCCTTCCGGACAGCTGCGCAAAGCGACCTACTTCGCGGATGCCGCAGGCGAACGCGCATCGGTCGAGTTCACCGATCGGGGCCAGCTGTCGGCCCTGCGCTGTGGCGACAAGCCGGTGCTCGCGCCCGTTGCCGACGACGCGCGACTCTGCGGCTTCGGAAGCGGGCCGTCGCGTGTCGACCTGTTCGATGCCAAGGGAATACTGCGCTCCCGTGTGTCCTATCTGGCGGGCAAGCGCGTGCGAAGCGAAGACTTCTATGACAACGGCAAGCCCTCGGCAACCGACGAATTCCTGCCCAACCAGCGGACCGAGCGACGCTTTTCGTCCGAAGGCATCAAGCGCCGCGAAGTGGTCTCCCTGCTGAGCGAACGTGGCCCGATCAAGCAGCGCGAACAGGAGTTCTCAGAAAAAGGCACGCTGGTGCGCGACCAACGCTGGAACGCGGCCGGTGACCCGACCAGCGACGAAAGCTTCTACCTGAACGGCCAGCCGCGGAGCAAGGCGGTTTATGGCGCCGACGGCGACGCACGGCTGATCGAAATCACCGAATTCCACGACAACGGACAGCGCGCTGCCGTCGGGCGTTACGTGGCGATCGACCGCTTCCGGCAGATCCCCGTCGGAACGCATCAGCGCTTCAGCGAAAACGGCACGCTCATCGCTGAGTCGGTCTACGACGACAAGGGGCGCGTCACCCGCGAACGCGTGTGGGACGCTCTTGGCAAGCTCGAACGGGACGACGAAGTCTTCGAGGACGGCTCGCGCAAGGCGTTTGCCCGGCCCTGAGCAGCCTCGCAGCCTCAATCGAGCTTGATGCCCGCGGCCTTGATGATGGGGCCCCAGCGCTGCGACTCCGCCCGCGACAGCGCAAAGAACTGCTGAGGGGTGCCGGGCATTGCCTCCATGCCGAAGTCGTTGAAGCGCTTTTGCACCTCAGGCGCCGTGAACGCGCGATTCAGATCGGTGTTGAGCCGCGTCACTACCGCTGGCTGCATACCTGCCGGGCCGAGGATCCCCTGGAACGCGAACACCTCCGCATTGGGCACGCCGACTTCCGCGAGCGTAGGCACGTTCGGCAGCAGCTTCGAGCGAGCGCCGGAGCCGATGGCCAGCACGCGCACCTTTTTGCTTTGCATGATGGACAGGCCGGACGCCAGATCGAGGAACATGCACGGCACCTGACCGCCCATGACGTCCGCCATGGCGGGCGCCGCCCCGCGGTATGGGATGTGCGTGATGAATGTGCCTGTGCGGTTCTTGAACAGCTCCATCGCCAGGTGATGCGGCGAACCGTTGCCTGGCGACGCATAGTTGACCTTGCCCGGATTGGCCTTCACATAGGCGAGGAACTCCTTGAAATCCTTCGCCGGGAAGTTCGGGTTGACCACCAGTGCCAGCGGAAACTTGCCGATCGCGCCGATGTACGTGAAGTCCTTGGACGGGTTGAAAGGCAGCTTGGTGAAGAGATGCTCGTTGAAGGCCAGCACAGCGTTGTCGGCCGACAGGATGGTGTAGCCGTCGGGCTTGGCCCTCGCGACCAATTCGGCGCCGATGTTGGTCGACGCGCCCGGACGGTTGTCGATGACGATCTGCTGGCCCAGCGTCTGGCGCATCGCCTCTGCGAGCGTGCGCGCGATCACGTCCGTTCCGCCGCCGGCGGGATACGGCACCACCCACTTGATCAGCTGGTCCGGATAGGTCTGGGCTCGCGCCCAAGGTGCGGCGGCTGCCGCGGCGCCAGCGGCGAGGGTGGTGAGCAGGGTTCTGCGATCCATCGAATAAGTCTCCTGGTTTTTCTGAAGCGTTGACGTGAATTCAGGTGGGCCCCGCGGACAGCGACGGCGCTGGCAGATCGCGCAGCGCTTGCGCCAACGCGGCCCGACAACGCGCCTCATCGCCGATCTGCTCGAACAGCAGCAGCGCGAGCCGCGCGAGGAAAAGCGATTCTCGCTCGGCGCCAGCCTCGGTGATGGCGCGAGCACATTCGGCATAGACGCGATCACGCGCCTCGAGCGACAAGGCAGTCATGCGTGCTCCGTTTCGGCGAGCGCCGACGCGCGCTCCAGGGCATGCCGCAGCGCACCCGAAGGGACTCGGCGCCACCGCGCGGCGACGTGCCCGTCCGGCCGCAAGAGATAGACGGCGCCCTCTTCCGCACCCAGGGCAGCGAACACCGATGCATCGGCGCTTCCCGGCGGGAGCTCGCAGATCACCACCGGCAGCGGCGTCGCTTGGGCGGCCGCGATTTCGGCTGTGAGCGTGGCGTCCGTGCGCGTCATGTTAAGGACGAGCACCATGAAAGCCGGCCGTAGCCAGTCGGTGAGGTGAAGGTCCAGTGCAAGCGGTTGATCGGGCATGGCGTCGCCTGGTTGCGGGCCCGGCATCGATGCATCGTCATCGCTCGAAAGCGCCGAGTTCTCGTACTGCACCGCCTGCGTCTGGCGCGGGTTGATCAGGTTTGCGATCTCGCGGTGCGCGCCTGACAAAGACAGCGCCGCCTCGCGCAGCAAATCGAAACCTCGTGTCGGCGGCGACATGAATTCGGTGCTGCGCATCGCGCTTTCAGCGTTGATATGAAAAGCGGCAACGCGCTCCTGCGAATAACTGTCGAGCAGCGCCGCGCTCGACACGCCGCGCGCCACCAGCGCCAGCTTCCAGGCGAGGTTGTCCGCATCATCGAAGCCCGAGTTCAGGCCGCGCACCCCGAAGATCGGCATCGCATGCGCAGCATTGCCGGCGAACAGCACGCGGCCGTGGCGGTAGCTCTCCAGGGTCATCGCGCCGGCACGGTAGACAGACGTCCAGACCGTCTTCCATGGCAGGTGACCTTCGCCGATTGCATCGAGGTGACGCTGCACGAATTCGTGCACCGCAGACGGCTGGAGCGCTTCCTCGGTGCTTTGCCCGGCGCGCAGTTGATAGTCGATGCGCCAGATGTCGTCCGGCTGCCGATGCATCAGCACCGTCGAGCCGGGGTTCCACGGCGGATCGAACCATGCGCGCCGCTCCGTCGGATGTTCGCTGTGCAGTTCGATGTCGATGATCACGTAGCGGCCTTCGTAAGCCGTGCCTTCGAGGTTGAGCCCGAGCGACTTTCGCACGAAGCTCTGGCCACCGTCGCAGCCGACCAGCCACTGGGCGTTCAATGCATAGGCGCCTTGCTCATTGCGTGCCGACAGCGAGACGCCATCGGCATCCTCGACAAACCCCGTGAGTTCGGTGCCCCAGCGGATGTCGATGATCCCCGGCGTCGACTCGTTGCGGCGATTGATCTCGTCCAGCAGGTACTGCTCGATGTAGTACTGCTCGAGATTGATCATCGGCGGCAGCTTCTGCCTGGCGTCGTTCGGCATTTCGAAGCGGAACACCTCGTCCGTCTTGTAGAAGCTGCGACCGCCGGTCCACGGCAAACCCTTGGCCAGAAACGAAGGGAGCGCGCCGAGGCGTTCGACGATCTCCAGGCTCCGGCGCGAAATACATGCCGCCCGGCTGCCGACGCAAACGGTGTCGTCGGCCTCCAGGATCACGCTTCGGACGCCATGGTTCGCCAGGCCAAGCGCGAGCGACATGCCGACGGGGCCCCCTCCGGCAATCACCACCGGATGGCGAGCGGGCTCCTGTCCGTTTACCAACGATGGAAGGCGTGGTTCGTGGCGCGTGTAGTGAAACGCGCCGACGGATGGCGGCAGATCGGCCGCCTGCGGAGGCAGCGGTCCGGTTGCAGCATCGCCTGCACGCGCGGAGGGATGGGGCACGACAGCGGTAGTCATGCGAAGGGATTGTCCGGATGCACGAGAGCCGTCGTTGTCGTAACTTCGTACGAAGTGCAAACCCTTCCCCCACGATGAGACGCTGGCCAGTCAAAGGCGAAGATCGGCCGATCGCGGCGTCGGTCGTGAGCAACGTGCTCGCCGGCGTCGGCACGTCGCACTTGGCCGCCAGCTATCTGGCGGCGATGCACGCCGTGCTGCCGGTGACCTTCTGCACCGTCTTTGCAGTCGACTCGGCGGGCCGCATCGAAACCGTCTCGGCCGCCAGCTCCTACGGCAACACTGCCGAACGCACCGCCGAGCGCTATGTGGCGCAGCGCTTCGACCTGCTCGACGCCAACATGGCATGGCTGGCCGCCCGAAAGCTGCCGAAGCGGGCGCAGTTATGGCTGGGCCACCAGCGTGCGGAAGAAGTGGCCGACCCTGCCTATCGCGCGGCTTGCTACGGGGACGTTGGAATTCGCGAGCGTGCGTCGGTGCTGCTTCTCCTGCCTTCAGGGCAGCGCGCCGCCGTGAGCTTTTACAGGAGCCTCGCACAGCCGGATTTCAGCCCGGAGGACTTCCACCTGCTGGAAGCGCATGCAATGCTCTTGGCAGATGCAACAGCAGCGCACGGCCGCAGTGCGGTCGTCGCCAGGGAAGCGGCCGAGCCAACGCTCGCCTCGCGCTTGCCGGGGTTGAGCCTTCGCGAGCGCGAGGTGATCGGTCATCTGCTGGCCGGCAAGACGGCCAAGGAAGCGGCGCGAGAAATGAGCATCGAGCTCACGACCGCGAGAACACATCAGTACCGAGCGTTTCGAAGGTTGGGCGTTGCAAACATGAAGGAGTTGCTGCGTAGCCGCGCATGACGCGGGCTGGGGGCTGTCATCAGCCCCCGCCCGGCGCCACCACTTCCTGATCGATCGCCCCAAAGACCGACTGGCCGTCCTGCGCCTTCATCTCGATCCTGATCGTGTCGCCGTACTTCATGAACTCGGTCGAAGGCTGGCCGTCCTGAATCGTTTCGATGCAGCGCTTCTCGGCGATGCAGCTGTAGCCCTTCGGCCATTCCATCCGGCCACCCTTCTCGACGCCCTTGTTGCTCACGGTCCCGCTGCCGACGATGCTCCCGGCGCGCACGTTTCGCGTCTTGGCAATGTGCGCGACGAGTTGGCCGAAATGAAAGGTCATTTCCTCGCCCGCATCGCACATGCCGACCTTCCGGCCATTCCAGGTGCTTTGCAGCGCAAGGTGTACGCGGCCGCCCTGCCAGGCGTTGCCGAGTTCGTCGGTGGTGACCGCCACGGGACTGAAAGCCGTCGATGGCTTGCTCTGGAAAAACCCGAACCCCTTGGCAAGCTCGGCCGGAATCAGGTTGCGCAGGCTCACATCGTTCGCAAGCATGACCAGCCGGATCCCATCGAGCGCCTGCGCGGGTGTCGCGCCCATCCTGACGTCGCCGGTAACGACCGCAACCTCGGCCTCGAAGTCGATGCCGAAAGCCTCGCTGGAAACCACGATCGGATCGCACGGACCGATGAAATCGTCGCTGCCGCCCTGATACATCAGTGGGTCGACGTAGAAGCTCTCGGGGACCTCGGCGTTGCGGGCCTTGCGCACGAGTTCGACATGGTTGATGTAGGCGGAGCCATCGGCCCATTGATAGGCGCGCGGCAGCGGCGCCATGCACTGAGTCGGGTCAAACGGAAAAGCATGACGCGCACGGCCGCCGTTGAGCGCGTCGTAGAGATCCTGCAACTGCGGGCTGATGAAGCTCCAATCGTCCAGCACCTGCTGCATGCGGCTGGCGATGCCGGTGGCGTAATGCGCGGTGGCGAGATCGCGCGAAACGACGACGAGCTGCCCGTCGCGCGAACCGTCTTTGAGAGTGGCGAGTTTCATGGTGGCGGCCGATGCCGGCGCGGCATCGCTACTAAACTGATTGACCGGGCGGCAGTGTACCGAGATGAACCTCGCGGCCGGCACCGGGTCCACCTCCCATGCCGACGTTCACTCTCCCCGCCATGCCCGAAGCACCCCGTCCGCCCTGGCGCGTGCTGGCGTTGCTCACCGCCGCGGTGGTGATCGTCCACCTGATGCTGCTGGGGCTCGCCCCATCGGGCATGGGAGCACCCCCGACGACGCTGACCGAAAGATTCATCACCCGGACGATCGTTGTCGCACCTCCGCCCATCTCTGAGTCTGAGCCCGCCGCCGCACCAGAACCGGCAACGCCTGCCGCGGAAAACAAGCCCGCGCGTCCCCGCCCCCGCGTTCGGCCACGTCCAGCGACACCTTCGCCAACACCCGCATCCGAAGCGGCGATCCCGACCCAGCCGCAGCCCCTGCCGCAGTGGCAGGAAATCGCCCCGCCAACCAACACCTCGCCGGAGGCTACTGATATGTCGCCCGGGACCGGCAACGAAGCTGGCTCAGGAACGAACGGCGACCAAGGCGCCGCCAAGCCCGACAGCGAAGCGTCGCAAGCCAACATGCCCGGCTCGGTACCGCTGCGCATTCCAGGCTCCGTTCGCCTCGCCTTTGCCGCCACCGCGCAGCAGGGCTCGACGCCCATGCAAGGCGTGTTCGGCGATCTCGTCTGGCTGCAAGATGGCGAGCACTACGATGCCAAGCTGTCGCTCACATTTCTGTTCAAGACTTTTCGCAGCCTGCACAGCAATGGCGTCATCGGCCCGACAGGAATCGAGCCGCTTCGCTTTGCCGACAAGCGCAAGACCGAGGTCGCTTCGCATTTCGTTCGAGACCAGAAGACCGTGGTCTTCAGCAACAACGCGCCCAGCGTGCCGTTGTTGGCGGGCGCGCAAGACCGGCTCAGCGTCGTGATGCAGTTGGGCGCCTTGATGGCCGGCGACCCGGGGCGCTATCCGCCGGGCTCAGTCGTCGCCGTGCAGACGGTCGGGCCCTCCGACGCCGAAATCTGGACCTTCAACGTCTCAGGCGAAGAGCGCGTGACGGTGCCGGCAGGCGAATTCTCGGTTCGAAGGCTCACCCGCAATCCGCGCCAGCCGTTCGATGACAAGGTCGAACTCTGGCTTGCACCGGACATGGGCTATCTGCCGGTGAGGATCAAGCAGACGCAGGCAAACCAGGATTTCGCGGATCTCCAGTTGCGCGAACAGGTCCCCTTGCGCACATCGAACTAGCACCACACCCATCTTGACGATTGCCGGCCGGCCGACTTCGGGGACACTGCGGGGCATTCAAGCAAAGATGCACCGCACCATGACCGAACCCCGCACCGATTTGGCCAAGATCACGCTCAACGTTCTGAGCATCGCCCTGCTCATCGGTTCTTCGCTCTGGGTGCTGCGGCCGTTCCTGGGCGCGACGATCTGGGCCGCGATGGTGGTGGTGGCGACATGGCCGGCGCTGCTGTGGTTCGAAGCCCGGCTTTGGCGGCGCCGCAGCCTCGCGGTGCTCGTGATGGTGCTGATTCTGTTGCTCTTGTTCGTGTTGCCGCTGACGATGGCGATCTCGACCATTGCCGCCAATGCGAACGAGGTCACGGCATGGGTCAGGTCGCTCATCAGCCAGGGGCCGCCGCAGGTGCCGGATTGGCTGGGCCGGCTGCCTTTCATCGGACCGCGCTTGACGACGGCGTGGAACGCGCAGGTCGCATCAGGCGTGGCGGGGCTGGAAGCCGAAATCGCGCCTTACGCCAAGCAAGTCACCGGATGGGTGTTTGCCCAGGCGGGCGTCGTTGGCGCGCTGACGCTGCAGTTCCTGCTGACAGTCGTCATCGCCGGGCTGATGTACGCGCAGGGCGAGGCTGCGGCGGCGACCGTGCGCCTGTTCGGCCGGAGACTTGGCGGTCAGCGTGGCGAAGACGCCGTGATCCTCGCCGGTCAGGCGATCCGCGGTGTCGCGCTGGGCGTGGGCGTGACGGCCATCGTGCAGGCGGTGATGGGCGGAATCGGCCTGGCGATCGCCGGCGTGCCCTTTTCGGCGCTGCTCACGGCGGTGATGTTCATGTTCTGCATCGTCCAGATCGGCCCCACGCTGGTGCTGGCGCCGGCAGTGGTCTGGATCTTCTGGAGCGGCTCGACAGGATGGGGGATTTTTCTGCTCATCTGGACCCTGATCGTGGGCACGATGGACAACTTCCTGCGTCCGTGGCTGATCAAGCGCGGCGCCGATCTTCCGCTGTTGCTGATTTTCGCGGGCGTGATCGGCGGGCTGTTCGGCTTCGGGCTGGTCGGCATCTTCGTCGGACCGGTCATGCTGGCGGTCTCGTACACCCTGCTGGAAGCCTGGCTGGCCGATCCCGATCTCACGACCGTCGAGGCAAAGAGCTGATCCGGACACAAAACGATACAGGCAGGCTCCTACAGCGCACGAAGGATATTGAAACTGGCGCGTTGATTGCTATCTAACGACTATGAATGCCATCGACATCCTCACAGGACCCGAAATGCAAATGCTCTACGACTCCGACTCCTTCGTCGTCGTGCACGTGCAGCCGACCGAAGGAGAAGCGCCACTGGCGCCTCATCTGCCAGTTCTGGCGCGCCACGGCTTCGAGATCGTCGACAAACGCTCGGGCAAGGAGGTGTACCTCGACGGCTCATGGGCCGAACTCTTCCAACAGCAGATCGCCGCGTGGCAACTCAATACACCCACGCAGGAAGAAGTCGAGGACACCCTGGAGGGGTACGCCGAGTTGGCGCACACTCCTGTGCTCGTCCACTGATCACCCAGAGCGCTTCGGCGCTCTTTTTTTGCCATGCTCCTTCGACGCGCTTTCACGCAGACGTTCGTCGCACCAATCAGCGCAATCATTGGCGCCGCTCTCCTGGCCGGCTGCGCCGCGGGAACGACGGCCGCCGACGCTCCTGTCTCCCGCCGCGTCGCAAAGCTCCTGCCCGTCGACGCCTTGCTGCTCGGCGAGCAGCACGATGCCCCCGAACACCATGTCCTGGAGCGCCAAACCGTCGAAGCACTCGCCGCCGATGGCCGGCTGGCGGCGCTGGCCCTCGAAATGGCCGACGCAGGCAACAGCACCGGCCATCTTGGCGCCGATGCGATCGAAGCCCAGGTACAGACCGCATTGAGCTGGAACGACAACGCCTGGCCCTGGAGCGACTACGGTCCCATTGTGATGGCCGCAGTGCGTGCAGGCGTGCCCGTGATCGGCGCCAATCTGCCGCGCGAGCACATGAAGGATGCGATGAAGGACGTTTCGCTCGACGCCCAACTCGCCGATGGCGCCCAGTCGGCCCAACGCGAGGCGGTACGAAGCGGCCACTGCAACTTGCTGCCCGAGTCGCAAATCGTCCCGATGACGCGCATCCAGATCGCGCGCGACCGGTCGATGGCGCAGGCGATCGTCAAGGCGCGTGTGCCCGGCAAGACGGTGCTGCTCGTGAGCGGCGCCGGGCATGCGGACAAGATGCTGGGGGTTCCGCAGCACTTGCCGACCGACATCTCAGTGAAAGTGGTGCAGATGCAGGCAGGCGCTCCGCATGCTGACGCTGACGTGTACGACGTCGCATGGTCGACGCCTGCCCTTCCTGAAAAAGACTACTGCGCCGAGCTGCGAACGGAGCGCCGCCAGCCCGGCTGATCACGCTTCGTCAGGCGTGATGTGTGACGTGCGTCAGGCGTGCTTTTTGATCGCGTCCGACAGCGTGTTGACCAAGCTGTCGATGTGCGACTTCTCGACGATGTAAGGCGGCGCGATCACCAGAACATCGCCAGCGGGCCGCACCAGCGCGCCGTTGTGGAAGCACTCCAGGAAGATGTCATAGGCACGCTTGCCCGGCAGGCCCGCAATCGGCGCGAGTTCGACGGCCGCTGCCAGGCCGAGGCTGCGAATGCCGATGACGTTGGGCAGCCCCTTGAAAGCGCTGTGGAACGCATCGCCCAACACCTTGCCCATCTCGCCGGCGCGAGCGAAAAGCTGTTCTTTCTGGAACAGCTCCAACGTCGCGATGGCCGCCGCGCAAGCCACCGGATGGCCCGAATAGGTGTAGCCATGGAAGAACTCCACCACGTGCTCGGGCGCTGAAGTGTTCATCATCGCGTCGTAGAGCTTGTCGCGGCAGATCACGCCGCCCAGCGGAATCACGCCATTGGTCACGCACTTCGCGAAGTTCAGCATGTCGGGCACGACGCCGAAATAGTCCGACGCGAAGTTGGTGCCCATGCGCCCGAAGCCGGTAATGACCTCATCGAAGATCAACAGAATGCCGTGCTTGTCGCAGATCTCGCGCAGTTTCTGCAGGTAGCCCTTGGGCGGCAGGTACCAGCCGGCCGAACCCGCCACCGGCTCCACGATGATCGCCGCCACGTTGCTGGGATCGTGCAGCGGCAGGATGCGCTGCTCCAGTTCGGCCAGTGCATCTTCGGCCCAGACGGGCTCCTGGTTGTGGATGTAAGCATGATTGACCGGGTCGTGGATGAAGCGCATGTGGTCCACGCGCGGCAGGAATGCCGAGCCGAACACCTTGCGATTGCCCGGAATGCCACCCACCGACATGCCGCCGAAGCCAACCCCGTGGTAGCCCTTTTCGCGGCCGATGAAGACATTGCGGTGGCCTTCGCCGCGCGCGCGGTGATAGGCCAGCGCCACCTTCAGCGAAGTGTCAGCCGCTTCGCTGCCTGAATTGCAGAACAGCACCTTGTTGAGATCGCCCGGCGCCATGGCGGCAATCATCTCGGCGGCCTTGAAAGCCTTGTCGTTGCTGACCTGGAAAGCCGTCGCGTAGTCGAGCGTGTCGAGCTGCGTCTTGATCGCCTCGTTGATCGGCTTGCGGTTGTGGCCCGCGCCCACGCACCAGAGTGAGGAGATGCCGTCGATCACCTTGCGCCCGTCGTGCGTGGTGAACTCCATCCCGTCGGCCGCCACGAAGACGCGCGGGTCCTTCTTGAAGTGACGATTCGGGGTGAAGGGCAACCACTGGTTGTCCATGTTGAAGTCGCTATAGGCCATGAATCGCTCCTGAGGGGTCGTTCTTGCTTGAAAAGGTTCATTTTGGCACCGGCTGCGCCCCCCGTGCGCCCTGCGACAATGGCCGGCCTTATGAATCCCGCGTACATCCTTACCCTTTCCTGCCCCGATCGCACCGGCATCGTTCATGCCGTTTCCGGATTCCTGCTCGAACGCGGCGGCAACATCGAAGAAGCAGCCCAGTACAACGACCGCGGCACCGGCCTGTTCTTCATGCGCGTGCGCTTCGCATGCGACCAGGGCGAAGCGGCCCTTTGCGAGCAAATCGGCGAACTGGCGGCGAAGTTCGGAATGCGCTGGAAGCTCCATGCCGCTGCCGAACCCATGAAGACGGTCATCATGGTCAGCAAGGAAGGCCACTGTTTGAACGACCTGCTCTTCCGCTGGAAGAGCGGCCTGCTCTCCATCGACGTGCGCGCAATCGTCTCGAACCACCGCGACTTCTACCAGCTGGCCGCGAGCTACAACGTGCCCTTTCACCACATTCCGGTGACTGCCGCGACCAAGGCGCAGGGAGAGGCAAAGCAGCTCGAGATCATCGAAGCCGAAGGCGCCGATCTCGTGGTGCTGGCGCGATACATGCAAATCCTGAGCAACGACCTGTGCGTCAAGCTCGCCGGTCGCGCCATCAACATCCATCACTCCTTCCTCCCCAGCTTCAAGGGCGCGAAGCCCTACTACCAGGCGCATGACCGCGGCGTGAAGCTGATCGGCGCCACCGCGCACTACGTGACGGCCGATCTCGATGAAGGCCCGATCATCGAGCAGGACGTCGAGCGCGCCGACCATACCGACACGGTCGAAGACCTCACCGCACGCGGTCGCGACACCGAAAGCCAGGTTCTGGCGCGGGCCGTGAAGTGGCACAGCGAGCATCGGGTCCTGCTGAACGGGCACCGCACCGTGGTCTTCCGCTGAGACGGAGACAATGGCGCGATGAACACAGCGTCCACCGAACCGCGAAAAGTCTCGCTTCCCCGCAGAGAACTTCAGGCCAAGGTGGTCGGCGCGCTCAGGGAGAAGCTGCCGTCGCACGCCATCCTCTCGAACGACGAGGACACTGTCCCGTATGAATGCGATGGGCTCACGGCCTACCGCCAGCGCCCGCTGGTCGTTGCGCTGCCCGAGAACGAAGACCAGGTGCAGGCCGTGCTCAGAACCTGCCATGCGCTCGGCGTCCCGGTGGTGGCGCGCGGCGCGGGCACGGGCCTTTCCGGCGGTGCGATGCCGGACGCCCTCGGCGTGACGCTCTCGCTCGCCAAGTTCAATCGCATCCTCAAGATCGATCCCGTCAGCCGCACGGCCGTGGTGCAGTGCGGCGTGCGCAATCTCGCGATCAGTGAGGCGGCGGCGCCTTTCGGCCTCTACTACGCGCCGGATCCCTCGAGCCAGATCGCATGCACCATCGGCGGCAACGTGGCCGAGAACTCCGGCGGCGTGCACTGCCTGAAGTACGGCCTGACACTGCACAACGTGCTGCGCGTGCGCGGCTTCACGGCCGAAGGCGAGCCGATCGAGTTCGGCAGCGAGGCGCTCGACTGCGCCGGGCTCGACCTGCTGGCGCTTGTGATCGGCAGCGAAGGCATGCTCGCGGTGACCACCGAAGTGACCGTCAAACTCGTGCCCAAGCCCCAGTTGGCGCGCTGCATCATGGCCAGCTTCGATGATGTTCGTAAAGCCGGCGATGCGGTCGCTGCCGTCATTGCTGCCGGCATCATTCCGGCGGGCCTGGAGATGATGGACAAGCCGATGACTGCCGCGGTCGAAGACTTCGTGCATGCGGGCTACGACCTCGACGCCGCCGCGATCCTGCTGTGTGAATCCGACGGCACGGCCGAAGAGGTCGAAGAGGAAATCGGCCGAATGACGGACGTGCTGCGCGGCTGCGGTGCCACTGCCATCGCGTGCAGCGAGAACGAAGAGGAACGACTCAGGTTCTGGAGCGGCCGCAAGAACGCGTTTCCGGCATCGGGCCGCATCAGCCCCGACTACATGTGCCTGGATTCGACGATCCCGCGCAAACGGCTGGCCGACATCCTGCTGGCCATCCAGGAAATGGAAAAGAAATACAACCTGCGCTGTTGCAACGTCTTCCACGCGGGCGATGGCAACCTGCATCCGCTGGTGCTGTTCGACGCGAACGATCCGGACGAACTTCACCGCTGCGAGCTCTTCGGCGCCGACATTCTCGAAACCAGCGTTGCAATGGGCGGCACGGTGTCGGGCGAACACGGCGTCGGGGTCGAGAAGCTCAACAGCATGTGCGTGCAATTCACGGCGGCCGAGAACGAGCAGATGTTCGGCGTCAAGCGCGCCTTCGATCCGGCCGGCACGCTCAATCCAGGCAAGGTGATTCCGACGCTGCAGCGCTGCGCCGAATACGGCAAGCAGGTGTTCCGCGCCGGCAAGCCACAGCCTTTCGCCGACCTTCCGCGGTTTTGAGATGAATGGCTTGCGCGGCATGGCCTGGCTGCTGGTGTTCCAGTCGGCGGGCGAAGTTTTGTCGCGGGGCTTGTCCTTGCCTCTCCCGGGGCCAGTGCTCGGAATGATGCTGATGCTCGTCGGCCTGCGCTTTGCGGTGGTGCGCGAACCAGTGGCCGAATGCGCCACCTTTCTGCTGAGTCATCTTTCGCTGCTTTTCGTTCCGGTCGGCGTGGGCGTGATGACACATCTTGCGCTGCTCAACGAATACGGCGGCCGCATGCTCGTCGTCATCGCGTTGTCGACCTGGATCGGACTCGGCGTGACGGCAATGGTGCTGTACTGGCCGGATCGCAAACACGAGGCCTGAACATGCCCCGCTTCGTCGAACTCTGGATCTATCTTTCCGCCACGCCGCTCTTCGGCCTTACGGCCACACTGGTCGTGTATCTGCTCGCGAACGCGGCATACACACGGCTTGGCGCCGTACCCTGGGCCAACCCGGTGCTGTGGTCGGTGGTCGTGCTGGCGAGTGGGTTGCTCCTCACGCGCGTCGACTACCAGACCTACTTCGCGGGCGCGCAGTTCATTCACTTCCTGCTCGGCCCCGCGGTGGTGGCGCTGGCATGGCCGCTTTGGCAGCGGCGCGCCGAGTTGCGCGCGCGATTCGGCCGGCTGGTGCTGGCGTCCTTGCTGGGTGGCGCGGCGGCTGGCGGCTCTGCGGTCGCATTGGGGTGGGCGATGGGATTGCCGCACGACGTGGTGTTGTCGCTCGCGCCCAAGTCGGTCACTGCGCCGGTGGCGATGGGGATCTCAGAAAAGATCGGCGGCATTCCGGCACTCTCGGCCGTGTTCGCGGTGCTGACCGGCATGGTCGGAGCGCTGTCGGGCAAATACCTCTTCGATGTGCTTCGGATTCGCACCAGTGCTGAAGGCTATGCCGCGCGCGGGTTCGGACTCGGCACCGCCGCGCACGGCATCGGCGCCGCGAGGGCGCTGCACGTCAATGCGGATGCCGGCGCGTATGCCGGCCTTGCCCTCGGCATGCAGGTGGTTCTGGCGGCGCTGCTGATGCCATTGGTCTTTCGGCTCTTCTGATCTCCTGATCTTCTGCGCCGGCGCACAAAAAAGCCGGCCCATGCATTTCGCATGACCGGCATGAGGGTGGCGCGAAAGCGCGTGGGTTACAGCGCGAGCGAGTTGCCGCGCGCAGCGGCGCGTGCTTCGGCACGAACGGCGTCGCGATTGACGGCGCTGGCGAGGATCGGCGCCACACCGGCCGTTGCGCCTTCAGCGTACGGGTTCGCGCTGTGCGCAGCAGCCACGCCTTGGTCGCGCACTGCCGAGCGGGGGGTGGTGCTCGCTACAAGCGTCTGGACGCCGGACTCGGCGCCGTCGGAGTAGGGGTCGGCACGGTGCGCTGCGGTCACGGCTTCGGCTTGGATTGTGGCGCGGCTGTTTGCCGACACCAGGGGCTGTACGCCTTCGTACGTTTCTGCCTGGGCACCGGCGGCGGCCAGGAGGCTGAGGGCTGCTGCGGCGATGATCTTCGAGGTCTTCATTTCGGTTCCTTTTGACTGTGAGGATGGTTTCGAACCGGTCTTGGGTGGGGCGCCGTCCCTGGAGGGCGGCCACCTCTCTCGGGCCCTGTTCACTCAGAACTGCTTGCTGCTGCTGTCCTGTGGAGTGAATTCTGCGCTCGAATTCTTAGTAGAAACCCTAGCACTCCTGCACAAGTCTGTTGCCGAAGCCGAAACAGTCAAATGGCGAGAGCGGGAGCTCACTTCGCGCTCCAGGGCGCCGCGCCTTAGGCGGCGCCCTTCAGGAGCTCAGCTGCGAGACGCATTGTTCGGCCGGCGGTCGTAGCGGTTCGGCACGCCATCATGGTCGTTGTCCCACCCGCCAGCCTGGTATTCCCAGCGGCCGCCGTGCTCGTGCCATTGAGGCGCGCGGTAGGCGTAGCCTGGCCGGGCGCGCATCCAGTTTCCGCCTTGCCAGACATAGCGCCCGTGGTTCCATTCATAGTGGCCCGGTGCCCAGACATAGCCGGGGCGGGGTGGCGGAACGTGCTCACGACGCGGCGCGGGCGGCGGACCCACGCGCACCGAAACCACGGCCTGCGCCTGTGCGGCTGTCGGCACAACCATCGCGCCGAGCGACAGAAGTGATGCGGCACCCATCGCAAAAGTGACAGCGAGTTTTTTCATGAGGATTCCTTTGAGTTGCTGGAGACTTCATCCTCCATGCCCCATGTGAATCCTTCGTAAGCGCCCGGCGAAGTCTTGTGTAAACCTGTTTCGGCCGATCCTGCGGCGACATCTCTATTTCTGCAGCGCGCGCAAGTCGATAGCGTCAGCCATCGCCGCATGGCCCGCAACGCCGGGATGCAAGTGATCGCCCAGGTCGTACACGGGCTTCAGCGACTGGGGATCGGCAGGATCGCGCAGTGCCGCATCGAAATCGACGACGCCATCGACGCCCTGCTGGCCGCGGATCCAACGGTTCACGGCCTGCCGGCGGAGCTCTTTTTCCGCAGTCCAGTAGGGCGACCCCTTGAAAGGCAGCAGCGTGCCCAGCAGCACCTTGACGCCCCAGGCGCGCGACTCGTCGATCAACCGCTGCAAGCCCGCGGTGATCTGATCGATTTCCGGAGGGCCCAGCCGTCCGCTCGAGCCCTGCGGCAAGGTCAAGCCGATGTCGTTGATGCCGATCAGGATGATCACGTGCGTCACGCCGCTTTGCTCCAGCACATCGCGCCGGAAGCGATCGATGCCTTTGGGTCCGGCGCCGTCGCTGAGTAGGCGATTGCCCGATATGCCCTCGTTGAGCACCGAGAACTGCCCTGCACTGCCAGGCCTTCCGCGCAAGCGCAACGCGAGGCGCTCGGGGTAGCGCAGCATGCGCCCGTCGCCTTCGATGCCCGCACCTTCGGTGATCGAATCGCCGAACGCGACCACGACACGCGCTGCCCTCGGCCCGAGGACATCCAGGCCCGTCACGATGTGGTTCCAGTCGGTACGCGCGGCATCCGGCAAAGTGGCCTCGCGGACCCTGTTGCCCGGCGAGACCCAGGTCGCACCCGGCGTCAGGTGATGCACCGTCGCGAAAGGCACCGGCGCATCGACGTAGAAGCTGACCGATACGGTCTGGTTCGCGACGGCAAACGAAGCGGCGTCGCTCCAGGCTTCCGCGCCGGGCGCGATGGTGATGTCTGCATGGCCGCCGAATTGCAGACTTTGCAGTGAAGCAGGAGACACCGCGTGTCCGCCCGTGTTCCGCGCCACATTGGCCGACGCGATATGAAGCGGCTTCTTGCCGAAGCGATTCGAGAAACGAACGCGCACACGGCGTCCGCCCAGGGTCGGTTGGAGTTCCTGCCGCAAGGTCTGGTTTTCAAGCAGCGGCGGAGGCGACGTCGGCGCTGCAACCCACGGAAGCGGCTGCGCGTAGTCCTGCGGTGCCGCCGCCCAACTGCCTGCCCAGCGAACCTCATCGTGCGACTGCGCCGTCTGCGCCGTCTGCGCGAGCGCTGGCGGATGGGCCAGCGCCACGCCCAGCATCAGAGCGCCAAAGAGTCGTGCAACCAGGTTCATGCGCAAAGCAGCGCAGTTTACGGAATCCTCTTCACCATGTGTCGACGTACGCCGTGGCCGGACGGTGCGATGCGGCGGATGACGCCAGCCCGCGTACCAGCCACGATCGCGTATCGGCGGGATCGATGACGGCATCGATCTCCAGCGTTTGCGCCATGTGGATGGCCTCGCCGTTCTCGTACTGCTGCGCCACCAGCTTCTTGAACAGTGCATCGCGCTCAGGCCCTTCGGGCGCAGCTTCGAGCTCCTTTCGGAAGCCCAGCCGCACCGCGCCTTCAAGCCCCATCGCACCGAACTCGCCCGTCGGCCACGCGACGGTGAACACAGGCGCATCGAAACCGCCGGCGGTCATTGCCTGCGCTCCGAGCCCATAACCTTTGCGCAACACGACCGCGAAATACGGCACGCGCAGGTGCGATGCCACCATGAACATCCGGCACACATGCCGTACCTGCGCTTGCGCTTCGACCTCGGGGCCCACCATGAAGCCGGGTGTGTCGCACAGCGCAACCAGCGGCAATCCGTGCGCATTGCAAAGCTGCATGAAGCGCGCAGCCTTGTCCGCAGCCTCGACATCGATCGCGCCGCCGAGATGATGCGGATTGTTGGCGAGCAGCCCTACCGGCTTGCCTTCGATACGTGCCAGCGCGGTCACGATGCCGGCGCCGAATCCGGCACGCAATTCCAGCAGCGAGCCGGTGTCGACCACGCCGCGCATCGCGGCACGCACGTCGTACACACGCAGCCGGTTTTCAGGGACGGCGTGGCGCAACGCGCGTTGATCGGCGCATTCCCATGCACTCGTCGGGCCCTGGAAGTACGACAGGTACTGCTTTGCCGCGGCAACCGCCTCCGCTTCATTCTTCACGAGGATGTCGATCACGCCGTTGCGCGACTGCACGCTGCTCGGGCCGATCTGCTCCGGCGCGAACGTGCCGAGACCGCCGCCTTCGATCATGGCGGGGCCGCTCATGCCAATGTTGCTGGCCTCGGTGGCGATGATCACGTCGGCACAACCCAGGAGCGCCGCATTGCCCGCGAAGCAGCGTCCATGCACGATGCCGACGACCGGCACCTTTCCGGAGAGCGCCGCAAACTGGCTGAACGTGTGGTTGTTCAGCCCGGCAACGATCGGCATGTCCGTATCCCCCGGCCGGCCGCCACCGCCTTCGGCAAACAGAACCACGGGCAAGCCCAGCTGGTGCGCGATGCCCAGCATGCGATCGGTCTTGTGATGGTTGCGCATGCCCTGCGTGCCCGCCAGCACGGTGTAGTCGTAGGACATGACCACGCAGCGCGACTTCTCTGCGCCGAACTGCTTCGCATTGATGCTTCCGATGCCGGTCACCATGCCGTCCGCGGGTGTGTTGGCGATCAAGTCCTCAAGCGAGCGGCGGCGCGTCTGCGCGGCAATCGCCAGTGCGCCGTACTCGGTGAAGTTGCCCGGGTCGTCAGCGAGATCGCAAAGATCAGCGATGTTTGCGCGCGCAGTGCGGCCACCCTGCGCATGTCGCTTCGCGACCGCGGTGCTACGGTTCGCGTCTAGCGTGAATGCGTGCCGGTCGATGACCTTCCGCAGATCGGGGCGGATCTCGTCGAGGTCACGTTCAGTGCGCGCTTCGGCTTCGACGGCATGCGCGTCCACGGCTTCGAATCTCACCAAAGACTGCCCTTCGACGAGATAGTCACCCGGTTGCGCCATGAGGGCGATGACGCGGCCCGCAACAGGGGCGTGCAGCAGGTGCTCCATCTTCATGGCTTCGAGCACGCCGATCTGGGCGCCAGCGGGTACGACGTCGCCGACATCCACTTCGAATTGCACGAGCTTGGCGGGCATGGGTGCCTTCACCATGAGTTCGTCGTCCTCATCCTCCGCAACTGTCTTTGCAGCTTCAGTGGCCACAGAGGCCGCAGGGCGCGCGTGCTTCGCAGCGGCCGCGTTCACTTGCCCGGCGGCGGCCAGCAGATCGGCCAGATGCGCTTCGACGAATCGGGTGTGTACCGTTTGACTCCCGAATTCCGGCCGCATTGCAATGGCCTGCAGCAGCGAGAGGTTCGTCGCGATGCCCTCGATACGGCATTCCTCCAGCGCGCGCAGCGAGCGGCGCACGACGTCGGCAAAGCGCGGCGAGGACGAATGCACGATCAGCTTGGCAAGCAGCGTGTCGTAGTGCGGCGAAGGCGCGAGCCCGGCATAGCCATGCGTATCGACACGCACGCCGGGTCCGGCCGGCAGATCGAAGCGACTCAGCGTGCCGCCGGAAGGCCGCGCATTGCCTTGCGAATCGAGCGTCTCGGCATTGATGCGCCATTGCACTGCAAACCCGCGCTGAGGTGCTATGCGCCCGGTATCGACGCCGACGTCAGCAAGTGTCTGCCCCGTCGCGATGCCAATCTGCAATTGCACGAGGTCCAGGCCCGTCACCGCTTCGGTCACGGTGTGCTCCACCTGCAATCTTGGATTGGCTTCGATGAAGACGTAGGGCAGTGTCGACGAATGCTCGTCGACGAGGAATTCAAACGTGCCAAGGCTCTGATAGCCCACTGCCTTGGCCATGCGGAGCGCCGCTTGCGTGATCTGCTCGCGCAGCGCGTTGGGCAGCGAGGGGCTCGGTGCAATTTCGACCAGCTTTTGAAACCGCCGTTGAAGCGTGCATTCGCGCTCGCCCAGGCTGGCAACCGCTTTGCCATCGCCGATGACCTGTACTTCGATGTGGCGCGCATTGCGCATCACGCGTTCGACGTAGACGCCTTCGACACCAAAAGCCGCCTTGGCCTCGGACATGCAGCGTGCGTGTGCCTCTGGAAGCTCGTCGGCGTTCAGCACGGCTCGCATGCCGCGCCCGCCACCACCACCGATGGCCTTGACCATCACGCCCGCGCCGTCGGCCTTTTGCGCAGCGAAGAAGGCCTGGGCCTCCGCGAGCGTCGCGGCACCGGCGCTGCCGGGCATCACCGGCACATCGCACTGCTCGGCGAGCGCGCGCGCACGGGCCTTGTCGCCGAAGAGCGCAAGTTGATCCGGCGTCGGGCCAATGAACCGCAGGGCCGCGTCTGCGCATGCCTTCGCGAAGTCTGCGCGTTCACTCAAGAACCCGTAGCCGGGGTGCACCGCATCGCATCCATGATCGCGCGCGATCGTGATCAGCGCGGCAACATCAAGGTAAGCCGACGGGCCGGTCGCATGCAAGGGCACTGCAATGTCGGCGAGCTGCACGTGCAATGCCGACGCGTCGTCGACGGCATGGACGACGACACTCTCGATGCCGAGATCACGCACCGCGCGAACCAGCCGCACCGCGATCTCGCCGCGATTGGCAATCAGGACTTTCTTCATCATCGTCTGTCAGTCTTCAAGAAGGCGGCGCAGCACGGAGGTATTCGTGCAGCGGTTGCTGCGGACGATCGGGAAGCTGCGTTGTCTCCATGGCGTCACTCTCACAGGGTTATCGATAGGGTTGGCCGCTTGCCATCGCTGCATGGTGCCCCAACAATCCTACCCATGGGTATAACTTCGGCGACACCGCACAAACCCTCTCACGAACCATCCGGACGCGGCGATGCGGCTTCGAGAAGAAGCGATCTGCCGCAGGGCACGGGCCGGCAGCGCGCCGCGACCGCCGGCACCGACGTGCAGCGCGAGCGCATCCTGCAGGCGGCGGCGCAACTCTTTGCGGCGCAGGGCTATGCAAACACGACGATGGCGCAGATCGTGCGCGCGCTAGACGCCACCAAGCCCTTCGTCTACTACTACTTCCGAGACAAGCAGGAGATCTTCGAGACGCTGTCGTGGCGGCCCGCGGTCGATTGTTTCACCTCGATGGATTTCGCGCAGGACGATGACCGGCGTGCGGTCGAGAAGGTCAAGGAAGGCATCGAGCGCCTGATCCGCGCAACGGTTTCGCACCACCCCTGCGCCTTCTTTGCCTACAAGGAGCCGCAGGTCTATCGGCCCGAGTACCTCGCCGCACAGAAGAAGCTGGCGCATCACTTCTACGACCAGCTGTTTCCGCTGCTGGAGCAGGCACGCGCCGATGGCGACCTCGACTTCGGCGAGACCAAGATCACCGCCTTCGCTGCGCTGAGCCTCCCCGGCTTCCTCTACAGCTGGTACCGGCCCGACGGCCGCCTGTCGCCCGAGGAAGTCGCGGCGGAGCTGTCGAAGCTGGCGTGGCGAGTGCTCGGTGTGCGCCGGCGCGACAGCTGAACGCGCTGCGTTCTCCCTTGCCTCGCCGAGAAGGCACGATCGATGGGCGGGAGGCAGTCTCTCAGGCGCCCTTGAACCTGGCGGGCCGCTTTTCGAGAAATGCGGCGCAGCCCTCGTGCGCGTCGTCACTGTCGAAGACCAGGCTGATCATCGCCCGCTCGTACTGCAGCGCGTTGCCGAGCGGCATGTCGGCCCCCATGTGCATCGCGCTTTTCAGCATCTTCAGCGCCAGGGGAGCCCTCGCGGCGAGCTTGTGCGCGAGCGTCATGGCCGCGTGCATGAGGTCCTCGCGCGGTACCGATTCATTGACCAGGCCCAGCGACACTGCCTCCCGCGCCGACACCGGATCGCCGAGAAACATCAGCCGCTTGGCCTGGCACAGGGGCAACTGGCGCATCAAGCGCTGCGAACCGCCGCCGCCCGGAAAGAGACCCAGCTTGATCTCGGGCAAGCCGATCTGCGCGTCCTCGGCGATGAGGCGGATGTCCGTGCACAACAGCAACTCCATGCCACCGCCGAGCGCCCATCCGTTGACCGCGGCCACGGTGGGCTTCGGGCACGCCTCGAATCGCTGGAACACCCGCGCCACGATGTCGCCGAACTCCTGGTAGTGCTGCAGGCCGCGCCGGCTGTCGAGATCGGCAATGTTGCCGCCCGCGACGAATGCACGCTCATCCGCGCCGGTCAGCACGACGACGCGCACCGCATCGTTCGTCTCGAACTCGCCGAGTGCGGCTTCCATGGCCAGCAGCATCGGGATGTCGAGTGTGTTGAGCGTGGCGCCGCGATTGAAGCGCATGACGCCGACCGCGCCCTCGACATGGACCAGCACATGCGCATCTGAAGACGATTGGTTCATAGAGTCCCCGCAAGACAGGCTTCGATCTGCGGAAGGCGATCGACGCCGAAAAAGCGCTCGCCGTCGATCACGACCGTTGGCGAGCCGAACACCTGTTCCCGCACTGCTTCATCGACGGCCGATGCCAGCATCGCCCGCGCGTCGTCGGCCCGCATGCGCAGCACGAAATCCGCCGGAGCGCCGAGCGCCGGATGCGCTTCGCATGCCCATCGCGCGACCTGCATGGCATCGCCCAGGTCCGCGCCCTGGACGAAGTAGGACCGCAACGCCACACGCGCGAAGTTGATGGCCAGGGAAGGTTCCAGGCGCTCCAGAAGATAGAAGGCACGTGCCGCGTGCTGGGTGACCGCCGGGAACCCCGCCGGGATGCGGAACGGCACATCGAGGAAACGGGCGGAGCGCTCGAAGTCGAGCTGCATGTACGCGCGCTTGACCTCGTGGCCCATCGGCGGCGGCAGGTCCAGTGCACGCAGCACGGCGAACAGAATGACGGGCCGCCATCGCACGCGGCGGCCATGGCGGCCCGCGACCATGTCGATCTTCTCGGCCATGAAATAGCCGTAGGGCGACGCGAAGTCGAACCAGAAATCGATCGGCGGCGGCATCATCGCGCCGGTGGTGCCAACGCCGCGCTCGGCGGCAACGCGCAGGCCGCACGGTACTCGGCCGAGATGCGTTCGACGAGCTGCGCCACCGTGGGAATGTCGTGGATGGTCGCAACGCCCTGCCCTGCGCTCCACAGGTCCTTCCAGAGCCGTGCTTCCGTATTGGTCAGGGCGCTCATGTCGGGCGCCTTGGGCGGCAGATTCTCGACCTCGATCCCGAAACGCTCGATCGAGGGACGGAGGTAGTTGGCGTGCACGCCCGACAAGCGGTCGGTGTAGACGAGGTCGCTCACCTTGGAATCGACCACCATCTGCTTGTACGCGTCCTGTGCCTGCGACTCCTTTGTCGCGAGGAAGCGCGTGCCCATGTAGACCAGGTCGGCTCCGAGCGCCTCGGCGGCGCGGATCTGCCAGCCATCGTTGATCGCCCCGCCCAGCACCAGACAGCCGTCCCAGAACTCGCGGATCTCCCGCACCAGCGAGAACCCGCTCTGGCTCGACGCATGCCCGCCAGCGCCCGCGCCGACGCAGATGAGGCCGTCGACCCCTGCGTGCACCGATTTGCGCGCGTGGTCGGCGCTGGTGACATCGCAGAAGACCGTGCCGCCATAGGCATGCACCGCCTTCACCACCGGCGCCGGATTGCCCAGGCATGTGATGACGAAGGGCACGCGGTGCTGCACCACGACTTCGAGATCGGGCTCGAACCGGGCGTTCGTGCGATGCACGATCAGGTTGATGCCATGCGGTGCGACGACTGCATCGGGGTTCGACGCTCGACAGGCCGCGAGGTCGCGCTCGATTTCCCCCAGCCACGCATCCAGTTGCGGCTGCGGCCTGGCATTGACATGCGGGAATGTGCCGACCACGCCCGCCTTGCACAGCGCAGTGACGAGGGGCGGAAAGGACACGAGGAACATCGGCGAGCCGATCGCGGGAAGCGACAGCGCGCGCTGGAAGAGCAGAGGCATCGGCATGGAGAATCCTTCGGTCAGCGCCGCTTCTTCCAACTGCGCAGATCGCGCATGCCGGCCAGCCCGCGGGGGTCGACACCCTTTGGAAATATCTGGTGCTTCTGGATCTTCTGCGTGGCGGTGGTCGGGATCTGGTCGGTGATCCAGACCCAACCCGGCGCCTTGTAGTACGCCAGCCGCGCATTGCAGTGGTCGAAGAGCGTCTTCACGGCCGCGTCGACGTCCGCCATGGCGCTCTCGCGCAGGACGATGCAGGCCAGCACTTCTTCTTCGCGTATCTCGTCGGGTGCGCCCAGCACAGCGACCTGCTCCACCAGCGGATGCGTCTGCAGCAAGGCCTCGACCTCGGCGGCCGCGATGTTTTCGCCCGAGCGGCGGATGATGTTCTTGCGCCGGTCGACAAAGTGAAGCATGCCGTCGGAGGAGCGGTTGACGATATCGCCAGTGTGGAACCAGCCGCCTCGCCATGCCGCCTCGGTGGCGGCCGGATCGTCCAGGTAGCCGCTGAAGAAGTCCTTGCGCGGCGTGGCGGCCGAGTGGCGCACGATCATCTCGCCGTCGGTGCCGTCCGGCACATTGACGTCGGCGTCGTCAACCACACGAACCTCCACCCCGGGCTGTGCCCGGCCGAAGGCGCGCGTGCCGACCTGGCGCGGCGCGGTGTTGTCGATCAGCGCCCGGACCATTTCCGTCATGCCCCAGATCTCGATCAGCGGAAAGCCGAAGCGCGCCTCGAAGGCGGCGTGCCGCTGCGGCTCGACACCGGCACCGATCGCGAAACGAACCTGATGGTCGCGGTCCTGCGGAGAAGCGGGCTGCCCCAGCAGCATCGGCACGACCACGCCCAGGTAGTGCACGACGGTTGCCCGCGACTCACGCACCTCGGTCCACCACCGCGAGGTCTGGAACCGGTCGGTCTGGATCTGGCAATTGCCTTTCACCATCGCGCAGAAGAACGAGAAGATCGACGCGTTGACGTGGAACAGCGGCAGGGGGTTGTAGATCCTTTCGCAGCCTTCACCGAAGCTGGCCAGTCCGCCGCGTGTTGCATACCAGGCGCCGGCCGCCAGTTCGTAGCGGTGCGAGAGCACGCAACCCTTGGGCCGGCCGGTGGTGCCGCTCGTGTAGAGCACGCTCGCGGGCGTATCCGGCCCAGGGGTTGTGGAAGCGGCGCGAACGCCCGGCGAAGGGATCGCGGCGTTGCCACCGTCGAAGGCGCCCAGGCGGACCGCCAGGGGCTGCCGCGCCGATTCGCCCATTGCACCGCGCAGCAACGGCTCGAGCGCCGGAATGACCACCACCACGTCGACGCGCGCATGCTCGATGACGAAGGCCATTTCGCCGGCACGGTGGTCCGGGTTCAGCGGCACGCAGCAGATGCCCAGCGCATTCATCGCCAGCTTGTGCAACAGGTGTTCGGGCCGGTTCTCCAGCAGCAGGCCGACCCGATGGCCGACGCCGTAGCCCGCTTCCGTGTACACGCGCATCAGCCGCTCGACCTCCGCCGCCGCGTCGGCATAGCTGATCTCGCTGCCTTCTGCCGCATAGCTGCGCGCAAGATTCGCCGGCACCGCAAGGAAGGCATTGCCGCCGTAGCTGTGGGCGGCGCTGAAGAAGGCGCTGCCGATGGTCGTGTCTTCGTCGATCGTGATCATGGATACGGATCTCCTGCGCTGCGGGATCGTCGGTCAGAGCCGCAGCACGCCGTAGCCGATGTCTTCGCTGAACGGCGCGTTGAGCGAAGCGACGATCGCCATGCCCAGCGCGTTGCGCGTATCGACGGGGTCGAGGATGCCGTCGTCCCACAGCTCCGACGTCGAGTGGTAGGCATCGCTTTCCTCTTCGAAGCTCTTGAGCACCGGATCGCGGATGGCCGCGATTTCCCCGGCCGACAGTTCATGGCCCTTGCGCTGGAGCTGCCGGACCTTGACCTCGGCCAGCGTGTTGGCGGCCTGCTCGGCGCCCATCACCGCGATCTGCGACTGTGGCCACATCCAGAGGAATCGGCCGTCGAAGGCGCGGCCGCACATGCCGTAGTTGCCGGCACCGAACGAGCCGCCGACGATCACCGTGAACTTGGGCACCGTACAGCCGACCTGCGTCATGATCATCTTGGCCCCGTCCTTCGTGATGCCGCGCTCCTCGTATTCGCGCCCCACCATGTAGCCGGTGATGTTCTGCAGGAAGACCAGCGGCGTGCGGTCGCGGTCGCACAGCCGCATGAAGTGCGCGGCCTTGAGCGAGCTGTCGTTGAACAGCACGCCGTTGTTGGCCAGGATGCCGACCTTGCATCCCCAGATGCGCGCAAAGCCGCAGACCATCGTGGTGCCGTAGCCCGGCTGGTACTCGTGGAACTCGCTGCCGTCGACGATGCGCGCGATCACCTCGCGCATGTCGAAGCCGGTCTTCCAATCGGTCGGGATGATGCCGTACAGCTCGGCGGGGTCGTAGTGCGGCGGCTGGGCATCGACGCGGTCGATCTGCTGCTTGCGGATGGGCGTGGTCTGGGCGAGGATGTCCCGCGCAATGGCCATGGCGTGCGGCTCGTCGTCGGCGGCGTAGTCGCAAGTGCCCGAAACCGTCGTGTGCATCTGCGCACCGCCCAGGGCCTCGGCCGAGACGACCTCCCCGGTCGCGGCCTTCACCAGCGGCGGACCGCCGAGGAAGACGCCGCCGTTGCCGCGCACGATCACGCTGTAGTCGCACAGGGCAGGGATGTAGGCACCGCCGGCAGTGCAGTGACCGAGCACCACGGCGATCTGCGGCACGCCCATCTTCGACAGCGTGCACTGGTTGCGGAAGATGCGCCCGGCCGCATGCCGGTCGGGAAAAAGGTCGGACTGCAGCGGCAGGAATCCACCGGCGCTGTCGCACAGGTGCACGACAGGAAG
This sequence comes from Variovorax sp. 10N420, assembly GCF_056394705.1. Lineage (NCBI taxonomy): Bacteria > Pseudomonadati > Pseudomonadota > Betaproteobacteria > Burkholderiales > Comamonadaceae > Variovorax > Variovorax sp. 10N420. The sequence continues at coordinate 509,405 of NZ_JBFTIJ010000003.1, forward strand.
GCGGTTCTCGATCGCGATATCGAGCGTGCGCACGATCTTCTTGACCGAAAGCGGATACCAGGCGCCGCCCTTGATGCTCGGATCGTCGGCATGAATGACGACCTCGCGCCCCGCGATGATCCCGATGCCCGACACCTGCCCTGCCCCATGAACCTCACCCTCGTAGGCGCGGTTCGCCGCCAGGGCGCCAATCTCGAGAAAGGGCGTGCCCGGATCCAGCAACAGGTCGAGCCGCTCGCGCACCGTGAGCTTGTTCTGGCGGTGCAGTCGCTCGATGTCGCGCTCCGGCCGCTCGAAGCGCGCCTTGTGCAAGCGGGTGCGCAGGCCTTCGACGTGCGCCAGCATGGCCTTGCGGTTCTGCTTGAAGCTTTCGCTTGCAGTGTCGATACGGCTTTCGATGCGGCTCATGCGGTGGCCTCCGCTGCGGCAATGCGCACCAGCGTCGCGCCGCGCTGGAAGGTCTGGCCGACGCCGAAGGGCAGCTCGGCCACGACACCGTCCGCGGCGGCGCCGATGGTCATCTGCAGCTTCATGCTTTCGATGACCAGCAGGGGATCGCCCTGCCGTACGGCCTCTCCCGCGCCGGTGTGCACGGACACGACGACGCCGGGCATCGGCGCGATCGACGCGCCCGCGGCTTCCGTTGCGCTGCCGCCGCGCGAGCGCGTGGCGTCCACGCGATCGAGTCGCCAGGCCCGTCCCTTGAGCTGCACATAGATCGCATCCCCATGCGCCACCGCGCACAGACGCTCACCGCGGCCGTCGATGCTGGCGACGAAGTCGCCCCGGCCGAGGCTCCTGACCGGGAGGCGGACATCGTCGACCTGCACACCATCGACATGCCGGTGCACCTGATGCCGCTCGCCCGGCGCATTGCTGAAAAGTAGGGTCGTCATGAAGGTCGCTTCGAGTGATTCAGTTGCGCCACGCGCCCATGGAGGCATACGGCTCGGGCGCCGGATACGCAGCGCGGTCGGGTGCGGCGCTGGCGGCCACGGCGAGCACCGCGCGGCGCTCGCCATCGGTGAGCGGCGCCGGTCGCAGCGCGTCCCGATGCCGTTCAAGGAAGCCCGTGTCGGTCTCGCCCCGCCCGAAGTCCGGATGACCGAGCACCCGCGCGAGGTAGTCGTTGTTGAGGGTGACGCCAAGCATCGTGGTCTCGGCCAGTGCGGTGCGCATGCGCGAGATCGCGAGCCGGCGGTCCGCGCCATGGACGACCAGCTTTGCCAGCATGGAGTCGAAGTCGGCCGTTACCGCCGCGCCCTCGGTCACGCCGCTGTCGAAGCGCACGCCGGGCCCCTGCGGCGTGCGCAGCAGCAGCACGCGCCCGGTGTCGGGCACGAAGCCCGCGTCCGCATCTTCCGCCAGGATGCGACATTCGATCGCATGGCCGGACGCGCGCACATCGTCCTGGGAGATGCCCAGCGGCTCGCCTTGCGCAACCCTCAACTGCAGTTCGACCAGGTCGAGCCCGGTGACCATCTCGGTGACCGGGTGCTCCACCTGCAGCCGGGTGTTCATCTCCAGGAAGAAGAACTCGCCCTCGGGCGACACGATGCATTCGACAGTGCCGGCATTCACATAGCCCGCCGCAGACGCCAGACGCACTGCCGCGCTGCAGATGCGCTCGCGCAATGCAGGTGCGAGCCCGGGTGCTGGCGATTCTTCGATGAGCTTCTGGAAACGGCGCTGGATCGAGCACTCGCGCTCGCCCAGGTGGATGACCTTGCCATACACGTCGCCGAACACCTGGACTTCGATGTGCCGCGGCCGCTCGACGAAGCGCTCGGCTAACAGGCGACCGTCGCCGAAGTAGCGCTGGCTCTCGCCGCGCGCGATGTCGATCGCGGCCGCAAGGTCCTCTTCCCGACGGACGATCTGCATGCCCTTGCCGCCGCCGCCGGCAGCGCCCTTGATGAGCAGCGGAAAACCGATGCCCCGCGCCCGCTGGGCGAAGCTCGCCGGATCGTCCGCCTCGTCGGCCGAAGGCGTCACCGGCACGTCGTGGCTGATCGCGAAGCGGCGTGCGCTGATCTTGTCGCCCATCAGCTCGATCGCGGCAGCCGTGGGGCCGACGAAGACCAGTCCGGCGTCCGCCACGGCCTGCGCGAACGCTGCGTTCTCCGACAGGAAGCCGTAGCCCGGGTGGATGGCGTCGCAGCCGGTGTCTCGCGCGGCGCGGATCATCGCCTCTGCGTCGAGCCACGCGGCCACTGGCGGTTCGCCGAAGAGTTCGACCGTCTCCGTCGCCGCGGCAAGCGCCGGACCCGCCCGGTCTTTGTCGTGCCACGGCACCACCGTCTCGATGCCCATGCGCGTGGCCGTGCGCACGATGCGCAGCGCGATCTCCGCGCGGTTGGCGATGAAGAGCTTGCGGATCGCGGTCATGTCGACTTCCTGCGCCGCTTGGCGGCGGCGGATGGGGCGGATGGGGCGGTTGCGGCAGGCGTCGGTGTCAGACCCTGCGCGACGATGCGCTCGAGCCTTGCGAGGCGGCGTTCGATGTCGTCGGCCGGACCCGCGTCATCGGGGCCAGCAGCACGCGCCTCGATTTCAGCGCCGCCTGCGCGCGCTTTCGGCGACAGGATGCCGTTGAGGAGCATCGCGGTATAGCTGTCCGCCATGGCCTCGACGTCGATCGAGCCCCGGCCGTAGAGCAGCGACCACATCCGGTGCTCGATGCCGCCGTAGACCATGCTGCGCACCGTCTCGGCATCGGTGTCAGCGGGCAGCTCGCCCTGCTGCATGGCCTCGCGCACGGTCAGCAGCAGGAAGGAGGTGTAGTGCACGTGCAGGTCGTGCAATACCGACTTGAAGTACTCGGGGCTGGTGCGCACCTCGTGCAGCACGATGCGCGACAGGCTGGGCTCTTCGACGTACACGCGCAGATGCCGCCACACGAGGTAGCGCAAGCGGCTGCGCAGGCCGTGGATGCGCGCGAAACTGTCGGCGATGTCCTGGATCAGTGGCTCGTACATGCCACGCAGCACCTCGTTGAGGAGGTCGCGCTTGGTCGGGAAGTACGAGTACACCAACCCTTCGACCACGCCGACGCGGGTCGCGATCTCGCCGACCGACGAGCGTTCGAAGCCCTTTTCGAGAAAGACCTCGCGCGCGGCGGCAAGGATCTCCGCCGCGCGCCGCATGCGTCGGGGCGTCTGCTTGCCGGCGGCGATCGGAGTCACCTTGTCGGTATCGCCGCTGTTGGATTGGGTTTTGGCGTTCTGTTTCATGTGAGTGTTCGCAGTACCGCTGTCGGCACGTCGATCTCCAGGTCGAGCAGCATCTGTGCAAAGGCCTTGCCTTGCGGGTCGTAGCGAAGCGACGCGATGCCGCCGCCTCCGAGTGCGTTTTCGAGCGTGAAGTTGATGGCATGGAAGCCCGGCAGCGTATAGCGCGTGACCTTCCCCTTGCAGACAGGCGCAAAGTACGCCGCCACCTTGTCGGCATCGAGTTCCTGCAGCAGCACGCGCCAGGCCGCGGGCGACCTCGCGATGAGGCCGATGTTGGCCATGTCGCCCTTGTCGCCGCTGCGCCCATGGGCGATGCGCAGGAGTGGCACACGCTCGGTGGGTCCGAGTTCCTGTTGTGCAAGCACGGTGTCGAGCTGCCGCGGCGCCGGGCCACTCGGCGCCGGCATGATCTCATCGAAGGGCAACGCCTCTCCATCGAGGCTGACGCGCGCATGAACCGCCTCGCGGTCCACCAGCAGCGAAAAGAGCCGCACCACTGGCGACGGCGAAGGCCGGCCGGCGGCGAAACCGGTGATGCCTTGCGCCATCGCGGTGGCCGACGGGGCGATCTCGCGCGCAAGCAGTTCGAGCGCAGCGCGCTCGCCGTGCCGCGCGGCGATCTTCAGGACGACTTCGCGGCTCGCCCGCATGCGCGAATGGGCGCCGTAGGTGCCTTCGGCACCGAGCACTTCGAGGCTCGTCTCGCTGAAATCCGCAAGGCCTCGCCCGGCCAGGAAACGACGACACCGGGCGAAGATGGCCTCGCCAACCCGTTGCGCCTTGTCCGCCGCGCGCTGGCCGCCGATCATGAGCGTCCCGAGCAGGCGCCATCCGTCGGCATGGGTCGCACTCACCTTCAGGGTCCGCGGTGCCGGGGTGCCTTTCGCGCCGCTCACGCGCACGCGATGCTCGCCCTCCTGAGCCAAGTTCACGTCGGCGAAGTCGCAGCAGACATCCGGCAGCAGATAGGCCCGCGGATCGCCGATTTCATAGACGATCTGCTCGGCGGCCGTACCGGGCGAGACCAGCCCGCCGGTGCCCGGCGGCTTGGTCAGCACGAAGCTCTTCCCATCAGGTTCGCACTCGACAATGGGGAAGCCCATGTCGTCCCATCCGGGCACCTGTTCCCAATCGGTGAAGATGCCGCCGGTGGCCTGCGCACCGCATTCGATCAGGTGGCCCGCGAGGCTGCCCGTCGCAAGCTTGTCCCAGTCGTCCCAGCGCCATCCGAAGGCATGCACCAGCGGCGCGAGCGTCACGGCGCTGTCGACCACGCGGCCGGTGATGACGATGTCCGCCCCGGCGTCGAGCGCCGCCGCGATCGGCTGCGCGCCAAGATAAGCGTTGACGCTGAGAAAGTTGTCCGGAATCGGCGCGCCGCTGAACATCTCCCGCGTCCCTGCGGCGCGCAGGGCATCGACCTGCGAGGCGATGTCGTCGCCCTCGACGACCGCGGTCCGCATGTCGATGCCCTGGGCATCGAGCGCTTTCTTCAATGCATCGCGGCACGCCGCCGGATGGACCCCGCCCGCATTCGACACTACCCGGATGCCGCGCGACTTCAGCTCCGGCGCCAGCGCGGCGACGATACGGACGAAGTCCGGCGCATAGCCCGCATCGGCCGACTTGGCCCGGGCCCGCGCCAGCAGCGACATCGTGATCTCCGCCAGGAAATCGAACACGAGGAAATCGACGTTGCCGTGACGCACGAGCTGCGCCGCGCCGGCTTCGGAATCGCCCCAGAAGCCGCTGGCGCAACCGATCCGCAGCGGGCGGCCCAGCGGAGAAGTGGCAGGTGTGCTCATGTCGATCTCACCGTCCGGGCCAGACAGGTGCCCGGCGTTCGGCGAATGCCCGCATGCCTTCGCGCGTGTCTTCGCTTTGCGAGAGCACCGGCAGGATGGCCTGCGCGAGGTTGAGGGCGTCGTGATACGAAAGGTCGGTGATCGCACCGATCGCGCGGCGCCCGATGCGCAGCGCCACGGGCGAGTTGGCGGTCAGGCGCGCGACCATCTCGTCGACCGCCGCATCCAGGCCGTCGCGCGGCACCACGCGGTTGACGATGTCGAAGCGCTCGGCATCCGCGGCGCTGAAGCGCTGCGCGAAGAAGCACATCTCCAGCAGCCTGCGCCGCGGAATCACGCGCATCAGCAGCGGCAGGATCATCATCGGAAACACGCCCACTTTCGCTTCGGTGGTGCCGAACATGGCGTCATCGCAGGCCACCGCGAAATCGCATGCGCAGACCAGGCCGAGGCCGCCTCCGAAGGCGCTGCCGTTGACCCGCGCGATCACCGGCAGGTTGCATTTGTCGAGGGCGCGGAACAGGTCGGCCACCGGGTTGTCGAAGCGGCCCGGCTCCAGCGCGAAGGGCGAACCGTCGGCTGTCGGCTTGAGCTGCCCGCCCGCGCAGAAGGTCTTGTCGCCCGCACCGGTGAGGACGATGGCGCGCACGCCCTCCATCGACTCCGCTGTACGCAGGGCCTGGACGAGTTCCAGCATCACGGCGTCGGACATCGTGTTGTGCGATGGCGCCCGGTCGATGGTGATGCGGCAGGCCGCACCGTCGCGCTCGACCTTGACCTGCGGGCGCCCGGCGGCCTCGTTCTCGGCGCTCATTTCCCATCTCCTTCCGGCTGCCGGTCCGCCAAGGTCTCGGGCGGCTGGTACTGCGGGAACCCGTCGAACGGGAAGCTGCGCTCGGCCGGCTCCAGCTTCCAGGTGGGCCGAGCGGTGGGCACGCCGCCATCGACCCGGATGACGGTGCCGTTGATGAAGCCGGCGGCCTCCGACAGCAGGTACACCACGGCCGACGACAGCTCGGCCTCGGTACCGAAGCGCTGCAGCGGCACCTTGTCACGCAGCCCGCGCAGCACGTTGCGGTAGTCCTCGTCGTAGGTGTCGATGCCGGCGGATGCGATCCAGCCCGGCGCGACACCATTGACGCGAACGCCCGCATGTCCCCACTCGCAGGCTGCCGTTTCGGTGAAGGTCAGCACGCCGCCACGTGCCGCGCCGGAATGCCCCATGCCCGGCAGGCCGCCCCAGATGTCGGCCAGCATGTTGACGATGCTCCCGCCATGGGCTTCCATCGATTGCACATAGCACTCGCGTGAAAAGAGGAAGGTGCCGTGCAGGTTGTTGCGCACCACGGCGTCCCAGCCTTTGAGCGAGATGTCGCGCAGCCTCGCCGGATACTGCCCGCCGGCGCAGTTGAAGAGCCCGTCGATGCGCCCGTGCTGCGCCACGATGTCCGCCACCGTGGCCTTGACGCCATCTTCGTCGCGGATGTCGCAGGCGTGGCGCGTGACGCCGCTTGTGCGCTCCGGGTAGATCTCGGCAATCTCCTCGGCCACCGTATCGAGCTTGGCCATCTGCCGCCCGACGAGCGCAACACGCGCGCCGAGGCTGACCAGTTCGTGCACCGTGCAACGACCGAGCCCGCTGCCGCCGCCGGTCACCACGACCGTGCGGCCCTCGAAAAGGCCAGGGCGAAAGGCCGAGCGGTAGCGCTCGGTGCTCTTGAGAGATGAAGCTTGCGTCATGGTCTTGGACGAATTCGGTGCGGTGCGCGGGCGGTTCAGTTCAATACGCGACGAAGTCGGTCAGCGACTTCACGGTGCCGCTTTGCGGATCGGTCTGGAAGAGCTTGATCGGCATCACGGCCTGTCCCTTCGGGTTGTCGAAGGAGACGGGCCCGCTCAGGCCGCCAACCTTGAAGTCCTTGAGCTTGTCGAGCTGGGCAACGACGCAGGTGCGCGTCACGTTGGCGCCGCAGCGGCGCACGCCTTCGGCAAACACCATCGTGCCGACGTAGCCGCTGACCGTGTAGCGGTTGAAGTTGGCGTAGTCGTCGGCACTCAGGAACTTCTTGGCCGACGTCATGAGCGCCACGCCCGCCGGGTCGTAGTTCGACGCGTAGTAGTCGGGGATGAGGTACTGGTAGCCTGCCGGCGCCGCCAACTTCACCGCGGCCGGCAATTGCCCCGCCCACAAGGTCCCGATCGCCACGTCCATGTCGAGGCGGCGCATCTCCGACATGATCGATGCCGACTCGGTGGTGAGCGTGCCGAGATAAACGGCGTTGGCGCCTTTCTCCTTCAGCGTGAGCACTTCGGCCGAGAAATCCTTGGCGCCGCGCTTGAAGGAGATCTCGGCGACGCTGTTGAGCCCGTATTCCTTCACCGCCTTCTGGTAGCCCGCGAGCAGTGCCTTTCCGAAGTCGTCGTCCTGGTAGAGGATGCCGAACTTGCCGCCCTTCTTGGCCATCTTCTCGACCATGTAGCGGATCGGCACGTAGCCCGCATAGTCGTAGTCCGGCCCGATCATGAAGACGTTCGGCCGGCGCGGCGTGACCACTGCCGGGTTGGGCGCCATGTGCACGATGGTCGGGATCTTCGCCTCTTCGATGGCCGGCAGCATCGCCACCATGTGCGAACTGCCGGTGGTACCGGTCAGGCCGAAGACCTTGTCGGAGTCGATCAACTTCTTGACGGCCGACACCGAGCGCGCGGGGACGTAGCCGTCGTCCTCGTAGATGGCGCGCAGCTTGCGGCCGTTGATGCCACCGGCCGCGTTGATCTCCGCAATGGCCAGCTTGGAACCTGCCGCGCCGGCCTTGCCGATCAGCGACGCAGGACCCGACATCGGTTGCACCTCGCCGATCAGGATCTCGGTGGCGGTGACGCCCACGTCCTGCGCCATCGCAGCCGATGCCGCAACCCAAGCTGCCAGCGCAATGAAGGCGCCTCGCGGCGCAGGGCGTTTCAGCGCGCTTGTCCTGACCGCTTCTTCTCTCTCGTCCATGCTTGTCTCCTTGTAGTGTTCGAAACCTCGTTCATTGCGACAGCGGCCACTGCACCCAGAAGCGCTTCGACTTGCGCCAGATGCCGGCCAGCCCTTCGGGCTCCAGCCGCAGGAACAGCAGGATGACCACGCCGTACATCAGGCCCTTGACCTCGTAGATGCGATCGGCCATCAGCGTGCGCACGCCGTCGCCCGCGGCATCGAATCCCAGGTTCAGCAGTTCGGGCAGCAGCAGGATCAGCGCCACGCCGAGGATCGCGCCATGGATGCGGCCCATGCCGCCCACGATGATCATCGCCAGCGCCTCGATGCTGATCAGCACGCTGAAGGTATCGACGTTGACGAAGCGGGTCTGCAACGCGACCATCGCGCCGGCCACGCCCGTGTAGAAGGCGCTGACCATGAAAGCCAGCAGCTTGTAGCGCATGAGGTCGATGCCCATTGCACGGGCCGCGATGTCGTGGTCGCGCAGGGCAAGCCAGGCCCGGCCGATGCGTGTCCGCATGAGGTTCAGCGTGATGAGCACGAACAGCACCAGAATGGCCAGCGCTGCGTAGTAGAAGCGTTGGTCGCCCTTGAAGGACACACCGAGCACGCTCAGTGGTTCGACCGGCATCCCCGCCGACCCGCGCGTGATGTCTTCGGCGAAGAGCACCACATGCCGCACGATGAAGGTGAAGGCCAGCGTCGTGATCGCCAGGTACAGGCCCTTGAGGCGCAGCGAAGGCACGCCGACGATGAGGCTCGCCAGCGCGGCCACGCCACCCGAAAGCGGGATCGCCAGCAGCGTCGGCACGCGATAGTCGGTCGTCAGGATGGCCTGCGCATAGGCGCCGATCAGCAGAAAGCCCGCGTGGCCCAGTGATATCTGCCCGGCCACGCCCGAGAGCAGATTCAGCCCGAGCACACCGATCGAGACCACGAAGATGCTGGTCAGCATGTTGAGGCCGTGCGAGCCGAACCACGCCGGTGCCAACGCCAGCAGTGCCAGCCCAGCGAACGTCCACCACCAGGTTGCGGGCTGCGTCGAGAGCGACACCAGACCCGCGTAGGAGACTTGATAGGTTCTGCTGCGCATCAGACTCTTTCGATCTCACGTTGGCCGAAGAGGCCGTAGGGCTTGACCATCAGCACGACGATGATCAGCACGAAACCGGCGATTTCCTTGAGCCCGCGGCCGAGGTAGCCGCCGGCAAGGTTCTCGAACACGCCGATCACCAGTCCGCCGAGCGCGCCGCCAACGACCGAGTCAAGCCCGCCGAGGATGGTGGCCGGAAAGCCGCGCAGCCCCATCTGCGAGATCTCGGGCTCCAGGCTGAACATGAGGCAGAAGGCCAGCCCCGCGAAGGCCGCGAACACCGCCGACAGCGCCCATGCGATGCCGCTGATGCGCTTGACGTTGATGCCCATCAGCAATGCGGTCGTCTCGTTGTTCGAAGTCGCGCGCATCGCGATACCGATGCGTGAGCGCGAGAAGAAGAGCCACATCAGCACGCACAGCACGGCCAGCGACACCAGCGCGAAAATCTGCCCCGGATAGAGCGCCAGCCCCGCGAAGCGGATCACCGCACTGCCGAAGGGGCGCGGGAACGCGGTCGGCTCCACGCCCCAGACCAGGATCACCACCGAGCGGATCACCACCGCCAGACCGATGGTGACCATCACGCGCGAGAACATCGGCTCGCCGAGCATCGGCCGGATGAATACCCGTTCGATCGCGAGCCCCAGCAGCACCGACACCGCCAGCACGGCCACCAGCAGCGGACCAAAGCCGATGCCCGGGATGGTCGCGATGCTGAAGCTGATATAGGCGATGAGCATCATCACCTCGCCTTGGGCGAAGTTGACCATGCCGGTGGCGCGGTAGACGATGGCGAAGCCCATCGCGACCAGCCCGTACAGGGCGCCGATCACGAGACCCGAGGTGACCAGGTTCAGGAAGTAGTTCATCAGGCGGCCTCCTCCACCGGTCCGTAGATGTACGCGACCTCGGCCGCGAACTTCTGCTCGATGACTCTCCGGCGCACCTTCATGGTCGCCGTGAGTTCGCCGTCGTCGTGGTCGAGCTGCTTGCGGATGAGGACGAACTTGCGAATGCTCTCGACGCGCGAGAAACGCTCGTTTACCCGTTTGACCTCGATGCCGATCAGTTCACGCACGGCGTCGAGCTGCGCGAGGGTCTCGTAGGTGGTGTAGGCAATGCCGTGCTCCTGCGCCCACTTGCCCACGGTGTCGAGGTCGATCTGGATCAGCGCCGAGACGAAATGCCGGCCATCGCCCAGCAGCACGGCTTCGCTGATGTAGAGGCTTTCCTTCAACGCGTTCTCGATCAGCGAAGGCGTGATGTTCTTGCCGCCGCTGGTGATCAGGATGGCTTTCTTGCGATCTACGATCTGCACTTGGCCGGTGGCCTCGTCCAGCTCGACGATGTCGCCGGTGCGCAGCCAGCCGTCATCGAAGGCGGCGCGCGTCGCTTCATCGTCATGCAGATAGCCCTTGAACACCACCGGGCCGCGCACCTGAAGCTCGCCATCAGGCGCGACGCGCTGCTCCACGATGCCCGGCAGCAGCGGGCCACACCATCCCAGCCGCGACATGGCGGCGGACTGCGCGTGGGTCGCGCCGCTCGTCTCGGTCATGCCGTAGATCTGGTAGATCGGCACGCCGAGCGCGCGGAAGAACAGGATCACCGACGGCGAGATCGACGCGCCGCCCGTCATCGCGACCCACGTGCGGTCGAGCCCAATGCTCGCGAGCAGGTTGCTGAACACCGCGACGCGAAGCAGCCAGGCGACGAAGGCATCGCGCCGGCTCGCCGGGCGGCCGCCGTTGGCGATGGTGCGCTCGGCGATCGGCGTTGCGATGGCCATCGCACGCTCGAAGGCGCGGCGCGCGATGGGCCGCGAATCGCGCGACTTGATGAGGATCTCGTACTGCAGCTTTTCCCAGATGCGCGGCACGCCGAAGAAGAAGCTCGGCCCGATCTCGTGCAGGTTGTGCGCAACCGCATCGATCGATTCGGCGAAGTTGACCACCGAGCCGTACACGAGCTGCATCACAGGCGACATCAGCCGCTCCGCCACATGGCACAGGGGCAAGTAGCACACCACCGTGAGCGGCTTGCCGGCAAAGCCCTGGACCTGCCCCAGCACGGCGGCATCGAACAGGATGCCCGCATGCGAGATGCGCGCGCCCTTGGGCATGCCGGTCGTACCCGAGGTGTAGACGATGAGCGCATCCTGGTCGGCGCTCAGGCCGTCGACGATCGATTCCCACGCGTCGCTGCGGCCGGTCTGCTGCGCCAGCGAGCGGCCCTGTTCGAGGGCCTTCGCGAACGGCATGAGCATCGGCTGGTCGTAGTGGCGCATGCCCTTCCAGTCGACCGTGAGCACCCGCTGGAGCGCAGGCAGGCCACCCGGCTGGCGCATGGCTTCGAGCACCTTGTCGGTCTGTTCCTGGTCGCCGCACACCGCAACCTTGGCGCCGCAGTGCCTGACGATGTATTGAAGCTCCGGCCAGGGATTGGTCGGATAGATGCCGACCGTCACGCCGCCGAGCGACTGCGCTGCGAGATCCGCAATGAACCACTCGGGCGTGCCGTCCGACGCGATCACCAGCTTGTCGCCCCGCCCGAAGCCCGCGTCCTGCAGGAACAGCGCGAAGGCGCGCACCTGCTCGAAGTAGTCGGCCCAGGTGGTGCCTTTCCAGATACCGCGGACCTTCTCGCGCAGGGCGACGCGATCCGGCGTGTGGCGCGCGCGGTGGCGCAGAAGGCCCGGCATGGTCGCGCGGCCCTCGGCCACGCCCGGCGGCAGCGTGGAGTCCGCGAGCAGACGATGGTCGCGCGTCATGCCAGTGCCTCCATGCCCACGCCGAGATACGCCGCGACGACCGCGGGATCGGCCGCGACCTCGGCCGGCGTCCCATCGGCGATCTTGCGGCCGAAGTTCAACACGCAGACGTGATCGGAGATGTCCATCACGATACCCATCTCGTGCTCGATCATCATCACCGTGATGTTGCGTTCCTCGCGGATGTCGAGGATGAAGCGGGCGATGTCCTCGGTCTCCTCCTGGTTCATGCCCGAAACCATCTCGTCCAGCAGCAGCAGGCGCGGCTGCATTGCGAGCGCGCGGCCCAGCTCGACCCGCTTCTGCAGGCCATAGGACAGCGTTCCGACAGGCAGGTCGCGCACGGTCTCGATCTCGAGGAACTCCACGATCTCCTCGGCTGTCTCGCGCGCGGCGATCTCCGCACGCCGCGCCGCGCCGCAGAACATGGCGGCGCCGAAGACCCCGGTCGACAGTCGCGCATGCAGCCCCGTGAGGATGTTGTCGATGACGCTCTCGTGCTTGAACACCGCCAGGTTCTGGAAGGTGCGCGCAATACCGCGCTTCGGCAGGCTGTGCGCGGCAGAACCCGCGATGTCCTGGCCGTCGAACACGATGCGCCCAGAACTCGGCGGCAGCAGGCAGGAGATCAGGTTGAACAACGTCGTCTTGCCGGCGCCATTGGGCCCGATCACGCTGAAGATGTGCCCCTGCTGCACCCGCAGGTCGATGCCTGCCAGCGCCTCCAGACCGCCGAAGCGCTTGCCAACGCCCTCGAGTTCCAGCAATACCGGTGCGAGCAGCGCTTCGGGATTCGCCTTCGGAGCGGCCGGGCGGCTCATGAAAGCCACCTCTTGCGCCGCTTGTAGTGCTTGATCTCGCGCATGCTGCGGCGCTGGCCGCCTGCCTGCACGCCGAGGTAGAACTCCTTCACGTCGTCGTTGGCCAGCAGCCGCGCCGGCGTGTCGTCGAGCACGACGCGGCCGCGCTCCATGATGTAGCCGTAGTCGGCCATCGACAGGGCAAGCCTCGCGTTCTGCTCGACCAACAGCACCGTGAGGCCGCGCTCGTCGCGCAGGCGCCGGATGATGTCGAAGATCTCTTCGATGATCTGCGGTGCCAGCCCGAGCGACGGCTCATCGAGCAGCAGAAGGCGCGGCTCGCCCATGAGCGCGCGTCCGATCGCGACCATCTGCTGCTGGCCGCCCGACAGGTAGCCGGCCACGCGATGCTTGTGCGCCTCGATCGCCGGAAACAGTGCATAGATGCTCGCCAGTGCCTCGGCAGCAGCGCCGGCAGGACGAAGATAGCCACCCATGCGCAGGTTCTCCTCGACCGTGAGCGTGTCGAAGAGGCGCCGCCCCTCGGGCACCTGCACCAGGCCCCGGCGCACGATCTCGTGGGGTGGGCAATGGTCGATGGCCGCGTCGTCATAGCGGATCGAACCGCCCGTGATCTCGCCGTCTTCCGGATAGAGCACACCGCAGATCGACTTGAGCACCGTCGACTTGCCCGCGCCGTTGCTGCCGAGCAGCGCGACGATGCGGCCCTTGCCCACTTCGAGCGAAACGTCCCTCACCGCCTCGACCGCGTGGTCGTAGAACACCTGCAGATTGGCGATGCTCAGCATGGGCGCTGGCCCTCGGAGGGCGATGCGGGTTCGAGGATCAAGGCTTTGTCTCCGCGCCGGTGCCGGCTTGATGGGATTGATCGAGGCGGATATTGCGTTGGCAAATTGGGGGTGTCAACAGTTTTTCTGACCCCTACTCAATTTCTTTGAATGGACGTTCTTCAATGAAATCCGATGCTGCCATTCGGAGATCGACCCATCTGATCTCCACTCTCGTTTATAGCGTCTAAGGGTAAAACCCGACGCATCGACACTTCCCAATCCAGGCGATCGCGTGTCTGATCTGTATCGCGTCGCAGCCAGATTATTGAGTGATGGTCAACAACGCAGGTGAACTGCACGAGCGACGTTCCGGAGACCTATGAACAACGACCAAGCCGTGCGCGTCGACGTCGACCGCGAAGTCGCCAGGATCACGCTGCAGCGTCCGCTTGCGCTCAATGCGCTCGACTACGCCGCCATCGAATCGCTGCGCCATGCCATCGACCGCGCGATTGCGGCGCCGGACGCCCGCGCCATCGTGATCCGCGGCGAAGGCCGCTCGTTCTGCGGCGGCGGCGACGTGGCGGCGATGCACGCCCATCGCGGTGACCTGCCGGCCTTCATCAACCGGATGATCGACAGCTTTCACGCCAGTGTGATGACGCTCAACCGGACCGAGCTCCCCGTCATTGCGAGCGTGCAGGGCGCGGTCGCGGGCGGTGGCATTTCGCTGGCCCTGGCCTGCGACCTGGTGCTTGCGACGCGCAACACGCGCTTCGTGACGGCGTATGCGCAGCTCGGGGGATCGGCCGATGGCGGCCTGAGCTTCAGGCTCACGCAGCGCGTCGGTGCGTCGCGTGCCTTCGAGCTGCTCACGCTGCGCAGCACCCTCACGGTCGAGGAGGCACATGCGCTCGGGTTCATCAATCACGTCGTCGATGCGGAGAGTGCCGACGAAGAAGCGCACAAGTGGGCGCGCAAGCTTGCCGCGATGCCCCGGCAATCGATCGCCGAGCTCAAGCAGCTGACTGCGGTGCAGACCCGGGATGCCCTGCAGGCTCATCTGGACCGCGAGAAGGCAGCCTTCATCCGCTGCGCGGCGACCGAGGACTTCGCAAATCGGGTCGCCGCATTCGCATCCCGCGGCGATGCGCGGCCATCCAAGGGGGTGCGCCATGAGTGATTGGCGCACGCAAGCTGAGCAGGCCGGCAGCATCACGGTCGATGCGATGTTTCGCCGCGCGTTCTCGCTCCATGCGGACCGCACCGCGGTGAGTTGGGCCGACGGCCGGCGCAGTTACGCCGAACTGGGTGATCGCGCCTGGCGGCTGGCCAACGCGCTGCATTCGCTCGGCTATCGCCGCGGCGACAGCGTCGCGGTGCTCTCCGAGACCCGGCCCGAGTACATCGAGTGCTATGCAGCCATGGCCGCGCTGGGTATCACCGTCGCGACGCTGAACGTGCGTCTGCATCCGGCCGAGCTCGCGGCTTGCCTGCGCAAATGCGGCCCTGTCGGAATGCTGGTGTCGGACACGCTCGCGCCGCTCGCCGTCAAGCTTCGCGCCGACGCACCGGAGATCAGGCACTGGATCTCATTCGGCCCGGCGGAAGGATTCGACGACTACGAGGCCCTGCTGCGCGCGAGCCATCCAGCCGAACCACCGCGCATCGCGCAAGGCGGCGACATCCACAACATTCTCTTCACCAGTGGCACCACCGGCAAACCCAAGGGCGCGCTGATCAGCCAGCAGGCGGCGGCGACGCGCGGGCTGCGGCTCGCGCAGTGGTTCGGACTCACCGAGCACGACGGCTTCATCGGATGGCTTCCGCTCTTTCATTGCGGCGGCGACGAGTCGCTCTACGCGACGGTCTGGACCGGCGGCACCTACGCGACTTTCAGGCGCGCAGACGTCGCGCAGATGTTCGAGCAGATCGAGCGCGACCGCCTGACCTGGACGCTGCTGCTGCCGGGCGTGATCACCGATTTTCTCGACCACCCTGCACGCGCCGCGCACGACTTGTCGACGCTGCGCTTCGCCATCGGCTACGCGAACATGATGCCGCAGGTGGTTGCGCGATTGACCGAGAGCTGCGGCATCGATTTCTACGATGCCTTCGGGCAGAGCGAGACCAGCTACCTGCTCGCGCACCGGCGCTCGGGGCCGGGCGAGACGCCGACCTTGCGCAAGCTGCCTTCACCGCTGATGGACGTGCGCATCGTCGACGACGACATGAACGACATGCCCATCGGGCAACCTGGCGAATGCGTGGTCCGCGGCCCGACGGTGATGTCCGGCTACCTCGACGACGATGCCGCCAATGCCGAAGTCTTCAGGGGCGGGTGGCTTCACACTGGCGATCTGCTGCGTCGCGAGGACGACGGCACGCTCAGCTTCGTCGACCGCAAGAAGTACCTCATCAAGACGGGCGGGGAGAACGTCTACCCCGCCGAGGTCGAGGCGGTGATCGGCCGGCATCCGGCCATCCAGGAAGCCTGCGTGTTCGGGGTGCCCGACGCGCATTGGGGCGAGACCATCAAGGCCGTGCTGGTGCTACAGGCGGGCAAGACCGCCACGCGCGAAGAGATCGTTGCCTGGTGCCGCGAGCGGCTTGCGGGCTACAAGCGGCCACGGTATCTGCAGTTCGTGCGTTCGGAGGAACTGCCGCGCAGCACCACCGGCAAGCTGCAGCGACACGAGCTCGCGCGCTTTCCTCTCGACGACAGCCAGCGCGTGGATTGATCCCGGCGCACATCTCTCTTCCCATCTTTCATCCCGGTATCGCATCTTCATGAACACCATCGCTTCGACCATGAGCGCGGCACAGCGCTTCTCCGGCCTTTCAGACGACGAACAGGCCATCCTCGACCAGGCCGACCGCTTCGCGCGCAACGAGCTGTATCCGCTCTCCCAACGCATGGACGACGAGGAATGGTGGCCACCTGAAGCGTTCGCACAAATCGGCGCGACCGGCTACTTCGGCATCCCGGTGCCGGAAGCCTACGGCGGCACAGGGCTCGACCTGTTCGCGAGCGGGCTCGTCGTCCAGGCGTTCTCGCGCTGGAACCACGCGCTGGCATTGAGCTGGGTCGCCCACGAGAATCTCTGCCTCTACAACATCTACCGCAACGCCGACGAGACGCAGCGCAAGTCTTGGCTGCCTGGACTTTGCAGCGGCAGGACGATCGGCGCGCTGGGGCTGACCGAGCCCGGCGCGGGTTCCGATGCACTGGGCTCGATGCGCACGACGGCCACGCGCGACGGCGACGACTACCTGCTCAACGGCAGCAAGATCTACATCACCAACGGCGCGGTGGCGGACGTGATGCTGGTGTATGCCAAGACCAACCGGGACAAGGGCGCCAAGGGCATCTCGGCCTTCGTCGTCGAGAAGGACATGCCCGGCTTCAAGGTCGCCCAGAAGCTCACCAAGATGGGATTCCGCGGCAGCCAGACGGCGGAACTCGTGTTCGAGAACTGCCGGGTGCCGGCACGCAACCGCATCGGCGAGGAAGACCGCGGGGTGCAGGTCGTGATGAGCGGCCTGGATCTCGAGCGCGCCATGATCTCGCCGATCTGCCTGGGGATCTGCGAGCGGGCCTTGCAGCTGGCGCTCGACTACGCGCGCACCCGCCAGCAGTTCGGCCAGCCGATCTCCAACTTCCAGATGATCCGCGCCAAGCTGGCGGACATGTACGTGTGGATCGAGTCGATGCGCGTCTTCACGTACCAGGCCCTGCGCGCAGCGAACGACCTGGAGATCGGAGGGGGCGGACGCGGCGACATCCACATGATCACGGCCGCATCGGTCATGTATGCGGCGGAGACCATGAACAAGGTGTTGAACGAGGCGGTGCAGATCCACGGCGGCACCGGGTACATCTGGGAGTCCGAAATCAACCGGCTCTACCGCGCCATCAAGCTGCTGGAGATCGGCGCCGGCACGACCGAGGTTCGCAAGGTCATCATCAGCGACGAGTTGCTGCGTCGTTGATTGGACGCAACGCGGCTGCAGCTGGAGTACCGTCAGGGGTCGGAACACACCGGCACTTCAAGGAACCTCCAGCATGACCGCGACCCTTCAACTGATCGGCGCGCCAACCGACATTGGCGCAAGCACCCGAGGCGCGGGCATGGGACCCGATGCGCTGCGGGTCGCGGGAATCGCAGTCATGCTCGAGCGCCTGGGCTTCAAGGTCGTGGACGGCGGAAACTTGGCCGGCCCTTCGACGCCGTGGGTTGCGCCGGCTGAAGGTTTGCATCACCTTGATGAGGTGATCGCATGGAACCGGGCGGTCTACGGGGCGGTGGATCAGGCGTTTCATGCGAATCGCCTGCCGATCCTTCTGGGGGGCGACCACAGCATCGCCATCGGCTCCATCAGCGCCGTGGCCTGGCACGCGCGCCAGCGCGGCAAGAAGCTGCGCGTGCTGTGGCTCGACGCCCATTCGGACGTCAACACCGAAACCACCAGCCCGAGCGGCAACCTGCACGGGATGCCGGTTTCATGCCTGCTCGGCCACGGGCCGGCGGCGCTGACAGGCTGGAGCGGTGATCGGGCGGCGCTCGAACACGACGCGATCCGCTTCATCGGCATTCGCAGCGTCGATGCCGACGAGAAAGCCGCCATCCGCACCCTTGGCCTGAGCGTGTTCGACATGCGCCACATCGACGAGCACGGCATGCGCACCACGATGACCGAGGCGCTGCAGGACGTCGGCGAAGACACGCATCTGCACGTGAGCTTCGACCTCGACTGCCTTGATCCCGACTACGCGCCGGGTGTGGGCACCGGCGTGCGCGGCGGCCCGACGTGGCGCGAGATGCAACTGTGCATGGAGATGATTGCCGACACCGGCCGGCTGGGCTCGCTCGATGTGGTCGAGCTCAACCCCGCGCTGGATGTGCGCAATCGCACGGCGGAAGTGGCGGTGGAGCTGATCGAAAGCCTGTTCGGCAAGTCGACGCTGGTCCGCTGAGATCAGGTCGTCACGTCAGCCCTGCGTGGGGGCTGCGGGAACGGGCTGGAGCGGGGTCTCGATCAATGGCTTGGCGGGGACGACGGGATGCGCCTCCGCAGGCGGCTCTTCGGTCGTCTCGGGCAGGAAGCGGTCGATCAGCGAGAAAAAGCGGTCATAGAACCGGTCGTCCGTCAGCGTCTGGCTCGCCACCTTGACCATGGCGTCGTCACTGGAAGAGAACGGCAGGGACAGCGAGCCGATCGCGCCGACGCCGACGCTGGCCGAATTGTTGACCTTCTTCACGCCGTAGCGGTCCTGCAATGCGCTCGCAAAGGCGATGGTGCTGCGTGAGCGACCACTGGCTTCGCGCGCGCAGACCACCCGGAATTCCACTTCGACGTGCACCTCCGCATCCGGCTGGAAGCTCTTGCGGCCGGTCACCAGCTCCTGGTTTGCGGCGGTGATCATGTAGCCCTGGCTCAGCAGCGCTCGCCGGGCGGCTTCGCAAGTCTGCCCCTCGCTGGCGGCATAGGTGCGGGTGTGGGTGGTGGTGGAATCGAATTCTTCCGGCTCATAGGAGACCCGGCGCGGTGAAGACCCGCATCCGGCAGCCAGGAGAAGTGACATCGACAGCACGGCAATCGCCGCACGGGAAAACGGGAAACGCATGACAGCAGGGCGACAGCAGTTGAAGCAGACGGTTGGCAGCAGGGAAAAGCGGAACTCCGCAATGCTAGCGGGTACCCGCTGATCCGCGGCCCTGCTTGGACATGCCGGTGGGTTCGGCGTTCCCGCGCGGCGGCGGGAATCAGCTGTCCAGGCGAACGACGTGCTGCGCTCTCCCGCGGGTGGCCGCGATGCGGCGCGCGTTGGGCTCGTCGGTCTGCGCCACCCAGGCCAGCGCCTCGGCGTTGCTGCGCCCGAATTGCTCGTGGCGACGCACGAGACGTTCATGCCGCAAGGCATCGTCGACGTCCACGTACCAGACGTCGTCGAGCAGAGGCGCCGCCGCGGCCCACGGCCCCTCGTCCAACAGCAGGTAGTTGCCTTCGGTGATGACCAACCGCGTCTCGGCCAGCACCGCGATGGCGCCGGCAATCGGCTCTTCGATTTCGCGGCGAAATTCGGGCGCGTAGACGATCTCATCCTCGCGCTGCTCCCTCAGCCGCTGCAGCAGCGCGACGTAGCCGGCGCTGTCGAAGGTGTCCGGCGCGCCCTTGCGGTCCGCGCGGCCAAGGCGGCGCAACTCGACGTTCGCCAAGTGGAATCCGTCCATCGGCACCACCTGCGCCCGACCCGGCAATGCCTGCAGCAGCGCCTCGGCCAAGGTCGACTTGCCCGAACCCGGTGCGCCGACCAACCCGAGAAGCCGGCGCCGCCCGCCGGCCATGAGCGCGTCGATGCGCGCCAGCGCGTGGGCAGGCACCCGCATCATGGATAGAGACCGCGCTCCTGGCGAGCCATCAGGATGCGTCCGCAGGCGACCGCGTAGGTGGCGGTTCGCAGGCTGATCTTGTGCTGATCGGCCTTGTCCCAGATCTGGTTGAGCGCGTTCATCATGATGCGGTCGAGCCGCACGTTGATCTCGTCCTCGTCCCAGAAGAAGGACGAGAAGTCCTGCACCCATTCGAAGTAGCTCACGGTCACGCCGCCGGCGTTGCAGATGACGTCGGGCACGACCAGCACGCCACGCTCGGCGAGGATGTCGTCGGCTTCCGGCACCGTCGGGCCGTTCGCGCCTTCGAGCACCAGCTTCGCCTTCGTCTTCTTGGCGCGCTCGGCGTTGATCTGGCCTTCGAGCGCGGCCGGAATCAGGATGTCGCAGGCCACGTCCCAGAAAGCGTCGTTCTCGATCACATCGCCGCCCTTGAAGCCGACCACGCCGTCGGTGCGCGACATCGGAACGAGCTTGGCGAGGTCCAGGCCCTTGTCATTGAAGATGGTGCCCGTGTGGTCCTGCACCGCGACGACCTTGGCGCCCGCTTCAGCGAACAATTCCGCCGCCACCGAACCCACATTGCCGAAACCCTGCACGGCGATCCGGGCGCCCCGCAGATCAAGCCCCAGGCGGCGCGCGGCTTCGCGCCCCGTCACGAACACGCCCCGACCGGTCGCCTTGACGCGGCCGAGCGATCCGCCCAGGTGCAGCGGCTTGCCGGTCACGACGCCGGTGGCCGTGCCGCCGACGTTCATCGAATAGGTGTCCATCATCCACGCCATGATCTGCGCGTTGGTATTCACGTCCGGCGCCGGAATGTCGCTGTGCGGGCCGATGATGATGCCGATTTCGCTGGTGTAGCGGCGCGTGACCTTTTCGAGCTCCTTCATCGACAGCTTCTTGGGATCGACGCGAATGCCACCCTTGGCGCCGCCATACGGCAAATTGACGGCGGCCGTCTTGACGGTCATCCAGGCCGACAGGGCCATCACTTCCTCGAGTGTGACGTCCGGATGAAAGCGCACCCCGCCCTTTCCGGGACCGCGCGACAGGTTGTGCTGAACGCGATAGCCCTCGAAATGGGCGATGGAGCCGTCGTCCATTTCGATCGGCACGTCGACGATCAGCGCGCGCTTCGGGCGCTTCAGCGTCTCGACCCAGCGGGCCAGCTCGCCCAGGTAGGGGATGACCCGATCGACTTGCGAAAGGTAGGTACCCCAGGGGCTGTTGGCGGTCGGCTGGACGTAGGACAGGACAGAACTCATGGCGTCTCCTCGTTGTTGAACGGATAGGCGCGACGATAGTCCTCCGGCACCGGCAGCGCCATGCCTATGCGCGTTACTTTGCCGGTTATGCGCTTGCGGCAAGGAGCGCCGCATTGCCGCCGGCCGCCGTCGTGTTGATGGTGAGCGTCTGCTCCGCGCAGAAGCGCGGCAGGTAATGCGGCCCGCCCGCCTTCGGGCCGGTTCCGCTCAGGCCCTCCCCACCGAAAGGCTGCACGCCGACCACCGCGCCGATGATGTTCCGGTTGATATAGACGTTGCCGACGCGCGCCCGAGCCGCAAGGGACTGAGCGCGGCTGTCGATGCGTGTCTGGATGCCGAGCGTGAGTCCGAAGCCAAGCGTGTTCACCCGGTCGATCACCGCCTGCGGATCGCCGGACCAGCGCACGACGTGCAGGACCGGTCCGAAGATCTCGGTTTGCACGCTCTCGATGGAGGGCACCTCGTAGGCGTGAGGCGGCACGAGGTTGGCAACGCGCGATCCCGGCGGGCGATCGAGGCCGACGAGCACCTTGGCTTCGGCGTTCAGCCGTTGCAGGTGGCGCTGGATGCCTTCGAATGCTTCACGGTCGATCACCGGCCCAACGTCCGTCTTCAGCAAAGCCGGGTCGCCCGCGACGAGTTCCTTCGCCGCGCCTTGAATCATTTCGATCACTTCGTCGGCAATGCTTTCGTGGATCAGCAGCAGGCGCAGGGCCGAACAACGCTGTCCCGCCGAGCGGAACGCGCTCTGCATCACGGCATCGACGACCTGCTCGGGCAGCGCGCTGGAATCCACCAGCATCGCGTTGATGCCGCCCGTTTCCGCGATCAGCGGCACGATGGGACCGTCCTTGCCGGCAAGCGTGCGATGGATGATCTTCGCCACCTGGGTCGATCCCGTGAACACGACGCCGGCCACGCCAGGCGCCGCAACGAGCGCAGCACCGACCGTTTCACCGGAACCGTGCAGCAACTGCAGCGCATCCCTCGGCACGCCCGCCGCATGCAGCAGCTTGACGGCCTCGGACGCGACGGCGGGCGTCTGCTCCGCAGGCTTTGCCAGCACCGTGTTGCCGGTCGCCAGTGCTGCGGCAACCTGGCCCAGAAAGATCGCCAGCGGGAAATTCCAAGGGCTGATGCACACCCAGGGCCCTCGCCCTGTCAGGCGCAATTCGTTGCTCTCGCCCGTGGGCCCGGGCAGCACGATCGGCGCCATGATGCGCTCCGCCTCGTCCGCGTAGTAGCGCAGAAAATCCACCGCCTCGCGCACTTCAGCGACGGCATCGCCCCACGTCTTGAAGGCTTCCTTGACCAGCAGCGCACAGAATCGCGGCAAGGCCGCTTCGAGAGCATCAGAGGCGTGCCGGAGCGCAGCCGCTCGCTGCGCCACTGGGGCGTAGGTCCATGTTCGGTAGCTTGCCGCCGAGGCCGCGACAGCGTCAGCCACTCTGCGCGGGTCGGCCTCCGGCACTGTTGGCACGATGGCCGCACTCAATGCGTCGAGCAATGGCGCGCGCATCGACTCGACTGTGAGATCGACGCCCCGGCTGTTGGGGCGAGCAGGCGGTGGTCCGTACAGTGCTTGCGGCAACGGCAGTGAACTGTCGCGGTCCAGCCAGAGAGGGGACACGAGCAGTTCATCCATCCCGACCGACTCATCCCCCAGCTGATTCACGAACGATGAGTTGGCCCCGTTCTCCAGCAGCCGGCGCACGAGATAGGCGAGCAGGTCCTTGTGCTGCCCGACCGGCGCATAGATGCGCACGGGCACGCCGCTGCGCTTCATCACTTCGCGATAAACGCCCTCGCCCATGCCGTGCAGCCGTTGCAATTCGAAGGGTGCATCGCCTGCCATCTGGAGGATGGCCGCGATCGTTCCGGCGTTGTGGGTGGCGAATTGCGGGTAGATGGCGTCCGGCGCGGCGAGCAACGCCCGTGCGCAGGCGAGGTAGCTCGCGTCGGTGTGATGCTTGTGCGTGAAGACGGGATAGTACGGCAGCCCCAGCTCCTGGGTTCGCTTGATTTCGGCGTCCCAGTAGGCGCCTTTGACCAGCCTGCACATCAGGCGCAGCTTGTATTTGCGCGCCATCGCGGCGACGTGCTCGACCAGTTCGAGCGCGCGCGTCTGATAGGCCTGCATCGCAAGCCCGAAGCCGCGCCACCCCGGCCGCTCGGCGGCGACGCGAGCCGCCAGTGCCTCGAACACGTCGAGCGATAGCTCCAGGCGGTCCACCTCTTCCGCGTCGATCGTGAGATTCAGCTGGGCGTCGGCCGCCAGCTCGCACAGCCGCCATACGCGCGGCACCAGTTCGCTCATCACGCGATCGCGCTGCGCGTCTTCATAGCGGGGATGAAGGGCGCTGAGCTTGATCGAAATCCCGTCGTTGTCTTCCGGCTTGCCGGCCCTGTCGGCACCGGCGGCGATCGACTGGATCGCGTTGGCGTAGCTGTCCAGGTAGTGCAGCGCATCGGCGTCTGTGCGTGCGCCTTCCCCGAGCATGTCGTAGCTGAAACGAAGCGCGGCATGCTTTCGGTGTGCCGAGCGGGCTTCGCCCATGGCGTCGTCGATGGTCTGGCCGAGCACGAACTGACGGCCGAGCAGTTGCACGGCCCTCAAGGCAGCGGCCACCACGGTGCGGGCGCCCAGCCGGGCCATCAGCCCGGGCCCGGGTTCGGCCTGCCCCGGCTCTGCCGAAAGGTGCGGCAGAAACTTCTTCGACAAGGCAATGGCCGACGATGACAAGCGCGACAGCGTGGAGTCGGCGGCGCCATCGAAATCCGCGCGGCCAAGCTGATCGGCCGTGAGCGCAATGGCTGTTTCAGCGTCGGGCACGCGCAGGAGCGCTTCCGCCAGGCGCATCAGCGCCAGACCCTCGGCGCTGGAGATCGGGTATTCGCGCAGCAGGCTTTCCATCGCCCAGAACGGCGGCGGACGATCGCGAACCGCCCGCACCCAGGGCGCTGCGGCGGCTGTGACCGACGTCCAGTCGAGTGCGCCCTTCAGCGATGCGAGGCGATGGGAGACGACTTCGGATTGGGGTCGATACGGGGTAGGCAGGCGCATGGTGTCACTCCAGGAGATGAAGCGAATGCTCCGCCTTTCCGCGGCGAGTTATTCACCAAAAATCAGCCCATCACCGGATAATTCGCTTTCCATGTACAACCCTCCCGACGATCTGGATCGCATCGACATGAAAATCCTGAAAGTTCTTCAGGAAGATGGTCGAATCTCCAATCTCAAGCTTGCGGAGATCGTTTCGCTCTCCCCGACCGCCGTTCTGGCGCGCGTGCAGCGCCTCACCCGCGACGGTTTCATCCTCGGCTACGAAGCCCGCCTCGATCCCCACAAGCTCGGTCGTGGATTCACCGTGTTTGTCGAGGTACTGCTCGACCGCACCACGCCCAACGTCTTCGACGAGTTCAAGGCCGCAGTGCAGGTGCACGACGAAATCATGGAGTGCCACATGGTTGCAGGCGGCTTCGACTACCTGCTGAAGACGCGCATGGCCGACATGGCGGCCTATCGGGCATTCGCCGGAACGGTGCTCTGGCAGCTACCGGGCGTGCGCGAAACGAGGACCTACGCGGTAATGGAAGAAGTGAAGAGCAGTGCGCGGTTGCCGATGGGCGGTTGAAGCGGCGAGGAGCAAGCCGATTCACAGTTCGTCGAACTGAATCACGCCTTCTTTCATGACCAAGGGAATGTGTTCACCTTGGCCAAGGAGGCAGTTGACGTCTTTCAGCGGATTGCCGTCGACCACCAGAAGATCGGCCAAGGCACCAGGCACGAGCCGGCCCAGGCGATCGCTCATCCCGAGCACTTCCGCGCCGATGGTCGTCGCACTCGCCACGGCTTCGGCGGCAGACAGTACTTCCGCCCGCAGGCGGAATTCATTGCTCTGCAGGCGCTGCGATTCACCCAGCAAGTCGGAGCCGAAGCCCATCTTCACTCCAGCCGCCTTGAAGATTTCCAGCGAGCGCAGGCCAGCCTCTCGCACATCAGCCACCTTTGCGACGCTTTCGGGCGGCAGGCCATAGGTGGCGCCCTCGCTCGCCAGCGCGTCATACGTCACCAGAGTGGGCACCGCATAGGCACCAGCCTCGGCCATCAAAGACGCGGTGGGCGCATCGACCAGGTTGCCGTGCTCGATGGTCCGCACGCCGCAACGCACCGCGCGCGCAATCGCCTCGGCCGTATAGGCATGCGCGAGCACATAGGTGCTGCGCGCCCGGGCTTCGCCGACGACGGCGCGGATTTCGTCTTCGCAGTAGCCGAAGGCGCCCACCGGATCGGTCGGCGACGCGACGCCGCCCGACGCCATGATCTTGATCTGGTCGGCGCCCATCTGGAGTTCTTCCCGCGCGGCCTTGCGCACGGCATCGACTCCATCGACCACGCGCGCGAGCGCGCCGACACGCACGCACGAGCACGGAGGATCGTTGCTCAGGTAGTCGGACCGCGTGCGCATATCGCCATGGCCGCCGGTCTGGCTCAGGGCCCGCCCCGAGACGAACAGGCGCGGCCCTTGCACGAGGCCTGCTTCCACCGCCTGCTTGAACGCGAAGCCGGCGCCGCCCGCATCACGGACGGTGGTGAAGCCACGGCGCAGCATTCCGCGCAACATGGGCACGCTGCGCAAGGTCACCAGCACGTTAGGCATGCGCACTTGCTGCGCGAGGTTGAGTTCGATCGCAATCACGTGCACGTGCAAATCGATCAGACCAGGCATCACGGTCTTGCCCTTGACATCGATGACACGCGCCGCAGCGTTCGCGCGAATCGGCCGATCCGAAATCTCCTTCAGCACGCCGGTTTCGACCAGGATGTCGCGACCTTCCTGCAACTCGCCCAGCAAAGGATCGAGCAGGTTGGCATTCTTGAAAAGTACGGCAGTCGTCATAGACACCTCAAAAGGAATCCGGAAGATGTTGCGCCATGACGGCCGGGAGCGCCAACTGCGCCAGCACCGTGGCCACTTCGATGTGGCGAACCTGATACCAGTTCTCCTCGTGCAGCAGATTCAAGGTGCCCAGCGTCTGGCCGCGCCAGCGCAGTGGGACGTTCAACACGCTGCGGCAGCCCAGCGAAAGTATCAGCTCATGATCGAAGAACACGTCGCGGATGTCGTCAGCGTTGCGGCCGATGTACGGCAGGCCGCGCACCATGACCTGCTGCATCCATGGCGAATCGGTGACGGGCTTTCGGCCCTGCACGGGATAGGCGTCCGGCATGTTGCTGTAGATGCGCTCGGACTCGCGTTCGGCGCGGTGGTGGACCAGGATCGTGAAGAGACGATGCCCGATCGCCTTGGCCGATGCCGCTTCGATGGCCTCGAAAGTGGCCTGCGGCTGGCGCATGTCGTTGTGGGCCTCGGCGACCGCCGACAGAAGTTGTTGGATTTCGAATGGCATCGCTCGCCCCTCAAGACAGTTCCGCAGCCGCGATGTCTTCCAGCGACCGGCCGCGCGTCGGTACGCCCATGATCATGACCGCCGCCGAGCCCAGCAAAAGCACAGCGGTCGTCATCCCGAAGACGCCTCCGAACCCCAGCGTCGGGTAGATGAAGCCGACCAGAATCGGCGCCGTGATCCCGCCGATGCGCCCGATCGCCGATGCCAGTCCGGCACCGGTTGCACGCACCTGCGTCGGGAACACCTCGGGCGTGTAGGCATACACCCCCGCATAGGTGCCGTTCATGAAGAAGGAGAGCAACACACCGGCCGCCATGATCTGCGCATCGCTGTGTGTAAACGCGAGTCCCAAGGCGGCGAGCCCGCCTAGCAGCATGTAGCTGACGATGGTGGCCTGCCGCCCGATCCGGTCA
Source organism: Variovorax sp. 10N420 (assembly GCF_056394705.1). Classification (NCBI taxonomy): domain Bacteria; kingdom Pseudomonadati; phylum Pseudomonadota; class Betaproteobacteria; order Burkholderiales; family Comamonadaceae; genus Variovorax; species Variovorax sp. 10N420. The sequence goes on from NZ_JBFTIJ010000003.1 coordinate 536,374, forward strand.
TTGAGCCAAGCGGCGGAAAAGTAGCCCGGCACCTGCGCGATGTACATCACCAGCGAATAGCCGAAGCTTCTCGTGATCGTCATTCCGTTCTGAACCAGCAAGCTCGGAATCCAGGTGAAGAAGGAGTAGTAGCTGAAGGTGATCGACAGCCACATGAGCCAAGTCATGCTCGTGATCCGCAAGAGTTTGCGGGACAGCAAAGTCGCATAGTTTCTCCACAGGCTGCCCCGGTGCGCACTGGGCGGCGGGGCCGCGACGTCCTGCGGATCGAGCGGGGGAAGCGCATGCCCGCGCCGCCCGACGTCGGCCTCGACCGCGTCCATGATCTCGCCAGCCTCGACCACGCGGCCCTGGCTTTCGAGCCAGCGCGGCGACTCGGGGAGAACACGTCGCCACCACAGCAGCATCAGGACCGGCGTCGCGGTGATGCAGATCACGATGCGCCAACCTTCAGCGTAGGCGGGCACGATGAGGTAGCCGAGCACCGCCGCGGCCACGAATCCGAAGGAAAAGAATCCGGCCAACGCACCGGTGAAAGCTCCCCGGTAGCGCCGCGCCACGAATTCCGACAGGTAGGGGGCGATGATCACGCTTTCAGCCCCGGTGCCGAATCCCGCAATGACGCGCAGCACCAGGAAATGGCTCCAGTCATTGACCATCGCACTGAAGAGCGACGCCACGCAGTAGATCGCGAGGGCCGTCATCATCACCTTGCGTCGGCCGATCAAGTCGCCCAGCGAGCCCGCGGCGAGTGCCCCGAAGAAGAAACCGATGAAGTTCGCGCTGGCGAGAACACCGATCTGCACGCTGCTCAGCGACCAGGCCGTTCGCAACACGGGCAGCACGAAAGCGATGACGGCGGCATCCATCGCATCGAAGCTGTAGCCGAGGCCGCCCACGAGAAGCAACCGCCGATGAAAGCCGGAGAACGGCAGCCGTTCGATGCGCGCGGAAAGTACCGTCATGTGTGAACCCCTTGTCTCTTCGCCGCATCGTAGGTCGGGCGTTTTATGCCGACAAATTTATAGTTACTATGGTGTTTATTCCTCTTCTGAATGGTTTCGCCGCGCGAACCTTATGACCTCGACCTACCGAAGCGCCGACCTCAATCTCCTGAAAGTCTTCGAGGCGCTGATGACCGAGGGCAACGTCACGCGCGCGGCGCAAAAGCTTTCGCTGACGCAGCCCACCGTCAGCAACGCACTGCGGCGCTTGCGCGATACCTACGACGATCGCCTGTTCGTGCGCAGCGGCGCGGGCATCAAGCCGACGCGGCGGGCGATCGACTTGTGGGAACCGCTCGCACAGTCCCTGCAGACAATCCGCGGCACCCTGGAAGTCGGCAGCTTCGACGCGCTGCGCAGCAGCGCGAGTCTCAGCATCGCCATGTCCGACTACGTGGCAAGCATCGTGGTGCCGAGGCTGACCAGCCGATTGAGCGAGGCAGCGCCTTCGATGCAGATCCACACCATCCCCAACACGCTGGTAGACCTGGGACCGGTGCTCGCCAACAACCACGCCGACTTCGCCATCAGCGTCTACGCGGATGAAGTGCAGCGACCGGCGTTCCTGAAGTCACGGGCACTGTGGTCGCCCGGCTTCGTCTGCGTGATGCGTACCGGCCATCCGCTTGGACGCGCCGACAAGATTCCGCTGAAGAAATTTCTCGCCGCGCGACACATCGATGTCAGCCTGATCGGCAAAACGCAGCCCACTTATGACGTGTTTTTGCGCAGCCGCGGCCTGGAGCGCAATCTGGTCGCGACGGTGAACCACTATGCGACCGCATTCGACGTCGTCCGCCGATCGGACCTGATCGCCGTGCTGCCGCACTCCAAAGGCCTCGATCCGCCGCGCATGGCAGGCCTGCGGCAAGTGCCCGTACCGCTCGAAGCGCCAGCGCGCATCGTCGAATTGTTCTGGCATCAGCGCCATGAAACCTCCGCACTCCACCAATGGGTGAAGGGCGCGTTGCTCGGCTTGTTCGAATAGGCCGCAGACCAAGCGCGGACCAGCCGCCGGGCTACCGCTGGCCGAAAATCGCCGTGCCCACTCGCACCATCGTGCTGCCCGCTGCAACAGCGGCTTCGAGATCGGCGGACATGCCGAGGGACAGCGTGTCGAGCGCGATCCCTTCCTTGCGAATCTGGACGAAAACGCCGGCTGCGCGGAGAAACAGCTCGCGCTGCGCCTCGAAATCAGGCGCCGGCTCCGGGATCGCCATGATCCCGCGGAGCCGCAAATGTGGCAGCGCCGCCACAGCGCGCGCCAGCGGCAGTGCTTCTTCGAGCGGCACGCCCGACTTGTTGGCGCCCGCATCCACGTTGACCTGCAAGCACACTTGCAGCGGCGGCAGGTGCGCAGGACGTTGCTCCGACAGGCGCTCGGCGATCTTCAAGCGGTCGATGCTGTGCACCCAATCGAAATGCTCGGCAACGACGCGTGTCTTGTTGCTCTGCAGAGGCCCGATGCAATGCCATTGCAGCCTGTCGCGCAGGTCGTGCAGATCCTGGATCTTGGCAACGCCTTCCTGAACGTAGTTTTCGCCGAAGGCCGTCTGACCGAGCGCGTAAGCCTCGCGCACGGCTTCGGGCGGGAAAGTCTTGGAGACGGCAAGCAAGTGCACGCTCGCTGGATCGCGTCCGACGGCCGTGCACGCAGTCACAATCCGCGCCCGAACTTGCTGGAGGTTGCCGCTAATCATCGTCATAATCGTCAAAGCGTATCAAAACGTCACCGAGGAGCTTCGTGGACATCACCCAACTGCTGGCCTTCAGCGTCAAGAACAAGGCCTCCGACTTGCATCTGTCGGCCGGCCTGCCGCCCATGATCCGCGTGCACGGCGATGTGCGGCGCATCAACGTCGACGCGCTCGACCACAAGGCTGTGCATGCCATGGTGTACGACATCATGAGCGACACGCACCGCAAGCACTACGAAGAATTCCTCGAGGTCGACTTCTCCTTCGAGATCGATGGCCTCGCTCGCTTCCGCGTGAACGCATTCAACCAGTCGCGCGGCGCGGCGGCGGTGTTTCGGACGATTCCGTCGAAGATCCTGACGCTGGAGCAACTCAACGCACCCAAGATCTTCGGCGACCTCGCGCTCAAGCCGCGTGGCCTCGTGCTCGTGACCGGCCCCACCGGTTCGGGCAAATCGACGACGCTGGCCGCGATGATCAACTACCTCAACGAAACCGAGTACGGCCACATCCTCACCGTGGAAGACCCGATCGAGTTCGTGCATGAATCCAAGAAGTGCCTGATCAACCAGCGCGAAGTCGGGCCGATGACGCTCTCCTTCGCAAATGCACTGCGCTCCGCCCTGCGCGAAGACCCCGACGCGATTCTCGTGGGCGAAATGCGCGACCTCGAAACCATCCGCCTCGCGATGACCGCGGCCGAAACCGGCCACCTGGTCTTCGGCACGCTGCACACTTCGTCGGCTGCAAAGACCATCGACCGGATCATCGACGTCTTCCCGGGCGAAGAAAAGGAAATGATCCGCGCGATGCTGTCGGAGTCGCTGCAGGCAGTGGTGTCGCAAACACTCTGCAAGACCAAGGACGGCCAGGGCCGCGTGGCGGCGCACGAGATCATGCTCGGCACGCCTGCTATCCGAAACCTGATCCGCGAAGGCAAGGTGGCGCAGATGTATTCGTCGATTCAGACCGGCAGTGGCCAAGGCATGCAGACGCTGGACCAAAACCTTACGGACCTCGTGCGCCGCAGTGTCATTTCCTCCGCCGAAGCGCGCGGGAAAGCCAAGATCCCAGAGAATTTCCCCGGGTGAATATGGCACTCCCCCAGGTTGGCTCACTTCGTGTAGCCGCCCACCCCCTCGCCGGGGGCAATACCAGCGGCCCGGCGAAGCCGGTTCCGCGGTATTCCTGTTGCTCGCCCCCAGGCTTGCGCACTGCGTGTCGCTTCGCCTACCCCCTCGCCGGGGGCAATACCAGCGGCCCGGCGAAGCCGGTTCCGCGGTATTTCTGGAATGATGGGGCACAAAAGCGGCCCTCACGACTGCACTAGGAGCTCTCAGATGGAACGCGATCAAGCCAGCCAGTTCATCAACGACCTGCTAAAGCTCATGGTGAGCCGAAACGGCAGCGACCTGTTCATCACGGCGGAGTTTCCGCCGGCGATCAAGGTCGACGGCAAGGTCACCAAGGTTTCGCAGCAGGCGCTTGGGGCGCAACACACGCTGGCGCTCACGCGTTCCATCATGAACGACCGGCAGACGGCGGAATTCGAGCGCACCAAGGAGTGCAACTTCGCGATTTCGCCGACGGGCGTCGGACGCTTCCGCGTCAATGCGTTCGTGCAGCAGGGCAAGGTCGGCATGGTGCTGCGGACCATCCCCGCCAAGTTGCCGACCATCGATGGGCTCGGGATGCCGCAGGTGCTCAAGGATGTCTCGATGAGCAAGCGGGGCTTGTGCATCCTGGTCGGGGCGACGGGTTCGGGCAAGTCGACCACGCTCGCCGCGATGATCGACTGGCGCAACGAGAACTCGTTCGGCCACATCGTGACCGTGGAGGACCCGGTCGAGTTCGTGCATCCGCACAAGAATTGCGTCGTCACGCAACGCGAGGTCGGCATCGACACCGACAGTTGGGAAGCCGCGCTGAAGAACACTCTGCGCCAAGCGCCGGACGTGATCCTGATGGGCGAAATCCGCGACCGTGAAACCATGGAACATGCGGTCGCCTTCGCCGAGACCGGCCACCTTTGCATGGCAACGCTGCACGCCAACAGCGCCAACCAAGCGCTGGACCGCATCATCAACTTCTTCCCCGAAGAACGTCGGGCGCAGTTGCTGATGGATCTGTCGCTGAACCTGCGTTCGCTGGTCTCGCAGCGGCTGATTCCGACCGAAGACGGCCATGGCCGCATCGCCGCCGTCGAAGTGCTGCTGAACACGCCGCTGATTTCCGACATGATCTTCAAGGGCGAAGTGGGAGAGATCAAGGAAATCATGAAGAAGAGCCGCAACCTCGGCATGCAGACCTTCGACCAGGCGCTGTTCGATCTGTTCGAAGGCAATGCGATCAGCTTCGAGGACGCGATCCGGAACGCCGATTCGGCGAACGACCTGCGCTTGCAGATCAAGCTGAATAGCCAGCGTGCTCGCACGACGGACCTGTCGGCGGGGACTGAGCACTTCGCGATTGTTTAGAAATTTTGCTCGCCCCCAAGCTGCGCGCACTTCGTGTCGCTTCGCTAACCCCCTGACCGGGGGCAACACCAGCGGCCCGGCAAAGCCGGTTCCGCGGTGTTCCGATGAAAAAGCTAGTGGGCTCGCGCTAAGCTTGGGGCATGAGCAGCCTCAACCCCAAAACCTACGACACCATCCCCTCGCAAAAGGTCGCCTTTCTCGGCCTGGGAGTGATGGGCTATCCCATGGCCGGCCACCTTGCGCTGGCGGGGCACAGCGTCACGGTCTACAACCGGACCGACGCGAAATCCATTGCCTGGCAGGAAGAACTGAAGCCGCAAGCCAAAGGCACGCTGGCCCACGCGGCAACGCCGCGCGGCGCCGCGTCCGATGCGGACATTGTGTTTTGCTGCGTCGGCAACGACGACGACCTGCGGTCGGTCGTGCTTGGTGAAAACGGCGCGTTTGCCGGCATGGCCAAAGGCGCGGTTTTTGTCGACCACACCACCGCTTCGGCCGATGTCGCGCGCGAACTCTCGAAGGCGGCGACCGAACGCGGGCTGCAATTCATCGATGCGCCCGTTTCGGGCGGACAGGCCGGCGCGCAGAACGGCGTGCTGACCGTGATGTGCGGCGGCGATTCGGCCACCTTCGATCGCGTCAGGCCGGTGATGTCGGCCTTCGCGCGTTCGGTCGCCCTGCTGGGCGAAAGCGGTGCCGGACAGCTCGCGAAGATGGTCAATCAGATCGCCATCGCCGGGCTGGTGCAAGGCTTGTCCGAAGCGGTGGCCTTCGGACAACGCGCCGGTCTGGACATGAACGAGGTGCTGGCCGTTATCGGCAAGGGCGCCGCGCAGAGCTGGCAAATGGACAACCGCGGCAAGACCATGATCGAAGGCAAGTTCGACTTCGGCTTTGCGGTGGATTGGATGCGCAAGGACCTCGGGCTGGTCCTCGACGAGGCCAAGCGCAACGGCGCCCGGCTGCCGGTGACGGCGCTAGTCGACCAGTTCTACGCCGACGTGCAACAGGCCGGAGGCCGTCGCTGGGACACTTCAAGCCTGATCACCAGGCTCAAGTAGCCTTCAGCGGATGGGCGACGTTGTCACGCCGCTGGCAGGCGGCTGCGACGATGGGGCTGATGAGGGCGACGCCGGCAGAGGCTCCATCGGCGGCAGCGGGACGTTCGAACGCGAGGCCGGTGCCGAAGAACCTGGGGCTGACGAAGCCGGTGTCGATCCTGTTCCACCCGGCACCAACTGCTGCGACTGCATGTTCGCCAGTTCGGCGTCGCTGATGATCTCCACGATGCGAACCACCCTCTGCACGCCCGACACACCGCGCACGACTTCGGTGGCGCGGTCCGTCTCGCGGCGGGTGGCGATGCCCATCAGGTAGACCGTGCCGCGCTCGGTCACAACCTTGAACGAGTTTCCGAAGATGTCCTTCTGGTCGAGCAGCGAAGCCTTGATCTTGCCCGTGATGAAGGTGTCGTTGGAGCGCTCCTGGAAGGAGCTCGACGGCCCGACCGTGAGTTCATTGACGACCGAGCGCACGTTGTCGACCCGGCGCACCACATCCTCGGCCTTGCGGCGGTCGGCGTCATTGCCGACGGAGCCCGTGAGCAGCACCTGGCGATTGAAGCTGGTGATGGTCACATACATCTGGTCATTGGCGATTTCGCGGATGCGTGCGGCGCCGCGCAGCTCGATCGCCTGATCGTCCACCTGCGCGCCTGAGCTGCGGCGGTCCGTCGCCACCATCCCCGCACCGACCGCGGCCGCACCTCCGACCGCCAGCGGCACGCATGCGGACAGACCGGCCAACAAGACGGCGCTTGCGGCCAGTGCGATCGCGATGCGTTGAGGGGATGTCTTCGTCATGAGTTGGACCTTCCGATGCTGGGTATTGAAGTTGTCGGGCGCTATACGACTGCGGATGCCATTTGCAGACCCCGTTTGTCGTCTTGCCTGATGAGTTGATCGGTGCCGAAAAGTTCTGGTCGGGCATGTGCCGGCCAGGCTTTCGCCCGCTCTCTTTTTCTGATCGCGGCGAGTTTAGCCCAGCGCATTTGCGGGCCGGTTACCGCGTGTCATCGTCCGACATTTGCACGCGCAATGGGCCGACGTCCCTACAATTTGCGCTCGGCTGATGGCTTGGCGGCGCAGTTGTTGCAAGCGAGAAAGGATGCATCGTTTGAATCCGTTCACTGGATCGCAAGCATGGCTTGCCGGCAAGCTCTGCGGCGCGTTGGCGACGCTGGCTCTGGCTGGATGCAACGCGCTCGCACCCGTCAATCCGCCAATCGATCAGGTCGACGTGAACGGCGGCTACCGGATGAGCCAGCTGCTCAAGCGTACGCATGGCCTCAAGGCCGACGCAGACACCCTGTTCCTGCTCACCTTCTCCGGAGGCGGCACGCGCGCCGCAGCCTTCTCGTACGGCGTGCTCGAAGAACTCAAACGCACGAACGTCGTCGTCAAAGGCAAAACCGTCAATCTTCTTTCGGAGGTCGATGCCATTGCCGGAGTCTCGGGCGGCAGCTTCACGGCGCTTGCGTATGCGCTCTATGGCGATCGGCTCTTTACCGAATACGAGCCGCGCTTCCTCAAGCGCGACGTGCAGGGCACGCTCACCCGGCGCGCGTTGAACCCGGCCAACTGGTTTTCGCTCGGCAGCGGGCTCTACGGCCGATCGGAATTGGCGGCTGATTACTACGACGAGATTCTCTTCAACGGAGCAACCTTTGCGGACCTGATCGACAAGCCCACGCCGGCGACGGCCGTGACTGGCACCGATCTCTCGACCGGCGCGCGCTTCGGTTTCTCACAGGAGCAATTCGACCTGCTTTGCTCCGATCTCGGCAAGGTTCGCCTCGCGCGCGCCGCGGCTACCTCTTCCGCCGTGCCCGCGGTGTTGTCGCCAGTCACCTATCACAACTACGGCGGCAATTGCAACGCCGTCATGCCGGCATGGGTGAAGGATGTGACCAACCCCGCCGGACCGACTCGCCCCGCTGGCCGCGCGTTGCTGCGCTATCGCGACATTCAAAACTATGAGAACAGCACGAACCGTCCTTACCTTCATGTGGTCGACGGCGGTGTCTCGGACAACCTGGGCCTGCGCGGACTCCTCGAAGCACTCGAAGAGGTCGAAACCAGCCCCGCGTACCAGCGTGAAATCGGATTCAAGGAAATCCGCCGCATCGTCGTGGTGGTCGTCAACTCGCGCTCGGCGCCGGACACCGATTGGGATCGCTACCCGAACGCGCCCGGCATCATCTCGCAGGTGTTCCAGTCGTCGAGCGTGCCGATTGACCACTTCTCCTACGAGTCCGTCGAACTGCTGAAAGACATCGCACAGCGCTGGGCCGACAAACGCGAGCTCGAGATCGCCGAGCGCCGACTGGACGGCATGTCGAAGGCGCAGGCTGAAGCCGCCGTGCCGAAACTGAGCTTCGACTCCATCGACGTGAGCTTCGATTCGATCGAAAACCCACAAGAGCGCAGCTATTTCATGAATCTCCCGACGACCTTTGTCCTGCCCCCGGAAGCCGTCGACCGCTTGCGCGACCTTGGCGCGCGGCTGCTGCGCGAGTCGCCGACCTTTCAGCAGGTGCTGAAAAACATCGACGAAAGCAAGCCGGGTCCGAAGGGAAGCGCGGCTTCGCAGCAGTAGCGAGAAACAGCGCGGGTCAGGGAGACAGCAGGGACGAATCGCTGTCCTGATCACCGAGCAGTTGCGCGTCCACGCCGTCGCACAGGCAATGCAGGACGAGCAGATGGATTTCGTGGATGCGCGCGGCGCGCTCGTGCGGCACGCAGATTTGCACGTCCGTTTCGCGCAGCGCCCGGCCGACGGCGCCACCTGGGCCACCGCCAGAGTTGGCGGCGTTGCCGAGAAGCGCGACGACCGTCATGTCCCGCGCATGGGCGGCTTCGACCGCGGCGAGCACCGAGGCCGACTGGCCGCTCGCGCTCAGGGCGAGAAGCACGTCGCCGGCTTGCCCCAGCGCGCGGACCTGCCGCGCATAGCGGTCTGCGTCTGGTGCATCAACCGTGTCGGCGGCGGGGTCGGTGGCGTCGCAGGTGAAGGCGATCGCAGCCAACTCGGGGCGCTCGCGCTCGAAGCGGCCGACGAACTGCGCTGCGAACTGCGACGCCAGAAAGCTCGAAACGCCCGCGCCGCACGCGAGAATCTTGCCGCCGCTGGTGACGCACGCAAGCAGAGCCTGCATGGCCTGGGAAACTGGTTTACCGAGGAGAGGGCCCGCCTGGTACTTCAGGTCGGCGCTGTCGATGAAATGCTGCTGGATCCGTTGCTCAAGCATGGGGCGGCATGATAACTGCGCGTGAGTGTTCGGCTCATGAACAAAGGGTGAACACCGAGCCACCGCAAGGTGTTCAGCCCCGAATCAAGCTGCGTCAAAGGCGCCCTGGATCCACTCGACTTCCTCCTCGATCAGCACAACGTCGAATCGGCAAGGCGGCAGTGCCCGAAGGCCGCTGATGTAGTGACGAGCCGCGAAGACAATGCGCCGCTGCTTCACGCCCGTGATGCTTCCGCCAGCACCACCGTGCGTTGCAGCGGTGCGCCGGCGGACTTCAACGAAGACCAGTGTGCCGTCGCGCGGATCTCGCATGATCAAGTCGATCTCGCCACCGCCGCGCCCGGGCGTTCGATAATTGCGCACGACCAGGCGCAGGCCTGCTGCCTCGAGATGCTCGAGCGCGGCGTCCTCGGCCGCATCGCCGCGCTGTTTGGTCGTCACGCTGGACGACGTCCCTGTTGTCTTGTTCTGGAGAAAACCCATTGAACTCATTCGCTCCCGCTTCGTTTGGCACCGCTCTGCAAGCCGCAAGCGATGCCGCGGGCGCGCAGCATTATCCGCAGGCGACGCTCTACGTCGTCGCCACGCCCATCGGCAACCTCGCCGACATCACCCTTCGCGCGTTGCACGTGCTGCAGATCGTCGATGCCGTGGCATGCGAGGACACCCGGCATACGCAGAGCCTGCTGCGTGCCTATGGCATCGACCGGCCGTCCGCAGGCTTGATGGCCGTGCACCAGCACAACGAGGCCGAGGCCGCGCAGTCCGTCATCGCGCGGCTCGCGAATGGTGAGCGCATCGCCTATGTCAGCGATGCCGGTACGCCGGGCGTCAGCGATCCCGGCGCGCGGCTGGTAGCGGCCGTGCGTGACGCCGGCCACCGTGTGCTTCCGTTGCCAGGCGCGAGCAGCGTGACAACCCTCGTCGGCGCGGCGGGTCTGGTTGCAGACGGCGATCAGGCCAGCGCATTTGTCTTTGCGGGATTTCTGCCGAGCAAAGCTGGCGAGCGCGATGCTGCCGTGCTTGCGCTTGCCAATGAGCCGCGGAGCGTGGTGCTGCTCGAAGCGCCTCACCGCATCGAGGCGCTGGCGCGTTCGCTCGCGACACTGGGCGAACGGCGCGTGACGGTCGGGCGCGAATTGACGAAGCAGTTCGAGGAGATCGCCACGGTCGCCGCCGACGCGCTGCCCGGCTGGTTCGCGGAGAGCCGCGATCGAACACGCGGGGAATTTGCGTTGGTGCTGCATCCGAAACCTGCCGCGGTTGACGATGGCGCGGAGGGCGAACGCGTGCTGCGCTTGCTGCTCGCCGAACTGCCGTTGAAGAGTGCTGTGCGACTGGCCGCCGAAATCAGCGGCGCTCCGCGCAATGCGCTCTATGAGGCCGGACTGCGGATGCGCGAGGCGCAAGACGACTGAGCGCCGCTCGCCGGTTGCCAATCGCCCGAATCAGCCATCCAGTTCGGGATACGCCCGGAAGATGCCGTCCTCGTTGAACGGAATCCGGCGCGGGCTCTGAAGGTATTCATGCACCCGCTGCCGACGCGCCACGTTGGCATGCAGCTTGGCGACACCGGGCGTCTTCGTCAGCGCTCTCGCCGTCGCCTTCGGAAACGCATAGCGAAGACCGGCCACCAGCTGAAACAGCGACAGGTCGGCATAGGTCAGCGAATCACCGACCAGATGCAGATCGCCTGACGGATTGCGCTGCAGGATCTTTTCGAACCAGCCGAGGAACTTCGGAATCCGCTCGTCGCGGAATGCTTTCGAGCGCGCCAGTGCCGCATCGCGCTGGTCTTCGAAGTAGAGGCCGGTCGAGAGCGGATGATGCGTGTCGTGGGCCTCCGCAACGGCATCGGCGATGGTGAGTTGCAGTTGATGTGTCCAGAGCGCGTCGGCTTCGCTGGCGCCGGACAGTCCCAGCTTCGGGCCAAGGTAGAGCAGGATCGCGGCCGTTTGGCCGACGACAACATCGCCGTCGATCAGAAAAGGCGGCGCGAAGGATGGGTGCGGATTGCCGGGGTCGTTGAGCTTGCGCATCAACGCGGCTTCGCCGCCGCCTTTGGACGAAGGCTCGCGCGCGACGTCGATGTAGGGAGCGCCCGCCGCCTCCAGCGCCAGACGTACGAATTCGCCGCGGCCCTGAATCGAAGGCCAATAGTGGAGTTGGTAAGCCATGGAAATGGAGCCTCCGCGAAAGAAGCGGTCACCGAGCGGCCGACCGAGCCTATTGCCCGACCACCGACCAGCCCGCCTGCTGGTTCGTCTTGTCGTTCTCGTATTCCCAGCGTGTGCCGCAAGCGTCGCAGCGATAGCTGGTGAGCGTGACCGTATGGCTGCCGCCGTCGGGGTCGCTGCGCTCGGCTTTGCGGCTGGATGACTGCACGAGTTCGGCGTGCCCCGGCGCGCGGCGCCAGTTGCGCTGGATGCCTGCGCAGGATGCGCAGAGCGTCATCTTCTTCAGCTCGGCTCTTCGGTTGCTCTCGTTCTCGTTGGTCATGCGGCTTGTGCTCCCTGTGGGTTGATCGTTCAGGAGGGCATGTTAGCGAGCCTGCAGGGCCGCCAAGGCCAGCGCCAGCCTCGCGCCCACTTCGGCGTTGTGCTTCACGAGTGCAATGTTGGTGGCGAGGCTGCGACCGCCCGTCAGCGCCTTGATGCGCGCCAGCAGGAAAGGCGTCACCGCCTTGCCCGTGATGTTCTGCGCCTTCGCCTCTTCGAGTGCCTGCTCAGTCAGGGCGTCGATCTCCTCGCGGGGCATCGCAGACGCTTGCGGGACTGGCGTGCTCAGCACCACGCCGCCTGCGAGGCCGAGGTCCCACTTCGTCCGGATGAAACGGGCTTGCGCTTCGGCGTCGTCGAGCCTGTAGTCGGCACGAAAGCCGCTGTCGCGCGTGTAGAAGGCCGCGAAGTTGTCCTGCTCGCAACTGAGCACCGGGACACCGTGGGTTTCCAGGTATTCGAGCGTGAGGCCGATGTCGAGGATCGACTTTGCGCCTGCGCAGACCACGGCCACCGACGTTCGCGCCAGCTCTTGCAGGTCGGCGGAGATGTCGAAGCTTTCCGATGCACCGCGGTGCACACCGCCGATGCCGCCGGTGACGAAGACTTCGATGCCGGCCAGCGCCGCGCAGATCATCGTGCCGGCTACCGTGGTGGCGCCGAGTCCGCCGCTGGCGAGGACGGCTGGGAGGTCTCGGCGGCTGACTTTCTGGGCTTCTTTGGAGCGGCCGAGAAGTTCGAGTTCTTCGTCGGAGAGGCCAATGCGGATGCGGCCGTCGATCACTGCGATCGTTGCGGGCTCGGCGCCTAGGGCGCGGATCAGGGCTTCGACTTCGCGTGCCGTGCGGACGTTGTCCGGGTACGGCATGCCGTGGGCGATGATGGTTGATTCGAGCGCGACGATGGGGCGGCCGGCGACGCGCGCTGCGGCTACGGGGGCGCTGAAGGTTAGCCAGGAGCGGGCGAGGTCGGTAATTGCCATGCCCGCCATCATGATCAAAGTCGGCGGGGAGAGCTACTGCGAGCCGCAAGTCGGCTCTCATCTTCCTGGTCGAGGAAGGCACGGACCGCGGGCCCCGTGAGAAGCACGAGGTCGACGCCCTGCTTTGCCAATTGCGCCCGCACGTCGGCCGTATGGATCGCGCGCTTGATCGCATCGGCTAGCTCGTCGACGATCGCGCCGGACGTACCAGGGGGTGCGTAGATGCCGTCGACCTTTCCGCCGCTGTTCTTCAGCCACTCGATGTGATCCTGGAGGTCTGTCCTGGGCATGGACGAATTCACCGCCATGCCACATGGCAATAGGCTGACCAGCGCCACGGGCACGAAGTCCTCGCGCGGGTCGTGCTCGATCTTGTTGTAGAGGTGCGGCGCGATCGACATCGTCGTAGTGCCGGTCATCAGCAGCGTGTGTCCGTCCGGCGCTGAACGCCCCACTGCGGCGAGGGCGAGCGTGCCGCCCATGTCGGGTCTGCTGTCGATCATTACAGGCTGCCCTAGTTCGACTCCGAGCCTGCTGGCGAAGACCTTCGCGATGGTTTCGATGGCGCTGTTGCGCGATGAGCCGAGGACGATGCGGATGGGTCTTGTCGGGTAAGCCGAATCGGCGGGCTCACGGGCAAGAGCGGTCGGCTCGGTCGATGATGTGGCAGCAAGAGATAAGTGTCTGCGCAGTTGTTGCAAGGCGACTCCCTGGTGTCGTTGAAGGAAAGGCGAACGGCTCTCTCTGCAGCACAAACTGACTAGGCTCTGGCGAAGGTTCTGTTGCTATCGCTCACGGCTGCAGACGCCAAGTTATGCGAATTAGTGTTTATGCGAATTAGAGCATAGCGCGGAGATTCCCAAGGGTGAAAAAAAAGACCCTTGCCCAACGATTCGGAGAGTGTGTGCGCGACTTGCGCGAAGAAGCCGGCTTGAGCCAAGTCGAGTTCAGCGAGCGCTGCGGCTTCTATCAGACCTATCTGAGCCGCATCGAGAACGGACGCGCAAATCCAACCCTGAACGCGATGGAAGTCATCGCGAACGCATTCGAATTGACGGTGTTCGACCTGTTCGAGATGGTTCGTGGCTACTGATTGCTTTCAGTTCGGTTCGGTTCGGTTCGATCGGCTCAGCCTCTAGCACGAGCCCGGCGTCCCACGCTGCGATTCATCCCGCTAAGTCGGAGCAGCGCCTTCTTGATCCGCTTGGCTAAGAGTTGGCACTGTCCGACCTGTTCTGCTTGCCACTCGGCGTATGTCTTACCGGATCCCTCGACCACCCAATGGGTGCGACCGCTTGAGGTTCGCCCCGCCACGATCGCTGCAGCTGCGCTTGGGCTGGAGAAAGCGTAGCTCTTTGTGAACTCGTTGTGCCTACCGTCGGCCGTTGGAGCAAGCACGCCGGCCTTGACTAGCTCCTCGAATAGGCGCGTGTATGTGCCATCCACCCCCTCCCAATGAAGGAGTGAGCCTCAGAGGATCGTCGGGCGGGTTCACTGGCACTTTGTGGCAGCATGGAGCCGATGAATGATTTCGAGAATTTTCTTGGCGAACGCTGAGGTAAACCGCTTGGCCGTGCTCATCGATGCAGACAATGCGTCTGCATCGGTGGCCAAGGAACTTCTTGAGGAAGTTGCCAAGTACGGCACCGCGACGGTCAAGCGTGCATTTGGCGACTGGACCACCCAGAACCTTGTTGGCTGGAAAGCTCACCTTCATCGGCACGCCATCCAGCCTATCCAGCAGTTTGCCTATACGCAGGGCAAGAATTCGACGGACTCTGCGTTCATCATCGATGCGATGGACCTTCTGTACGCTGGCAACGTTGACGGCTTCTGCTTGGTCTCGAGCGACAGCGACTTCACCCGCCTCGCCACGCGACTCCGAGAGGCCGGGAAGATCGTGTATGGCCTGGGCGAGCGGAAGACCCCAGAGCCCTTCATCGCCGCATGCGACAAGTTCATTTTCTTCGAGGTCCTGAAGAGGCCCGTGGAAGCTGCGGCCCCAGTGCAGGTACCGGACGTTCCGGATCTCAGAGAATTGCTCACACATGCCATACGCGAGACGACCCGGGATAGCGGGTGGTCCCGACTATCGACAGTTGGTGGCCTCGTGAGCAAGACGCATACGTCATTCGATCCGAGAAACTACGGCTTCAAGAAGCTCAGCGAACTCGTCCGCGCGCAACCTTATCTTGACGTTCTGGAAGCGCCAGATAGCACAGGCTTTGTACACGTTGAAGTCCGTTTGCGATGAACCGACGGCTATCGGGCCTTGAGCCGGACCTTCTTATGCAGCAATTGCAAACGTTGACCGCGAGCCATCGCGCTCACTCTTACTGGCACGATGTTGTCGTTGGGTCCAGCGACCGGCGTCGGCCGGTATGGCCGCTTTACGGAACTCTGGCGCGTGCGGCCCACACTTGCATCAGTGTGCCAGCGCCACCCGGCCCTTTTCATCTGTGGTCGGCCAAAGCTTCAGTGGTTCAGCGAAGCTCTGCAGCAAGAAACAAATTCAGCTTCTGGGCGAGCGCGGGCAGATTGGAAACCTCACACTCCCAAACCATCAGAACCTCCCAACCAAGGGCATCTAGCGCTTTCAGGGCCTGGGCGTCGCGGCGCGTGTTAGCTTCCAGTTTGTCGATCCAGAACTGAGTATTTGATTTTGGTGTGTAGGCAAGTCTGCATCCGGGGTGCCGGTGCCAGAAGCAGCCATGCACAAAAATCACTCTTCGCATTCGCGGGAAAACAAGATCTGGAGAACCAGGCAGATCTTTCCGATGAAGTCGGAAACGAAATCCCATTCCATGAACCAGCTTCCGGACTACTCTTTCCGGCTTGGTGTTCTTTCCCTTGATGCCAGCCATCATCCGGGAACGCTTTTCGGGAGAGACGATATCCATCAGATCACCTTCGGATATGCGAATTCATATTAGACGCGATGCAGCTCCGGGGCATGCAGGGAATCCTGAACTCAATCGACACCGGCATCCGTTCCCTCCTCCGTAAATCCATCCGGTCCGCTTCTTGCCAGCCGCAGACCTCAGACCTGCCTGCGGCTTCATTACACTCTGTGACGAAGCAGCGCACCGCCCCGGTTGACGCATTGTCAATCTGGGCTGCGGCGCGCCGCATGAACAGGCCTGAGACGCCCCGTCCAAGTCGACCTGTGCAGGCAGCCCTGGCGCATGTTCCTTATGAGAGATACCGGATGTCCATCCAAAACGTTCTGCAGAAATCGCAGCCCAGCAAGACGTACGAAAAGCCCCGCGCACCGCGTGCCGACCGGCCCCTTTCCCCCGGTAAAGCATCGCCTGCGTGGAACTCTGACGATGAGCTGATCCGCAGCAAGCTGCAACGCATCCAGGCGGGCGGCGAGATCCGCTACATGGACATGTTTGCCGGATGCGGCGGAATTTCGCTTGGCTTCCTCACTGCAGGTTTCACGCCCGTAGCTTCCATCGAAAGCGATCCCTGGGCCGCACGCTCCCATGGCGCCAATTTCGGGCCGCGCTCCACAGGTGGCGATCGAGCTGCGCATCATGCAGCGCGTGATGCGGTCACAGAAACGGCAGATACCGTGTTTGCCGATCTTGAACTCGGGGGTGCGACAGACAACCAGATCGATGTACTGGTTGGAGGCCCGCCGTGTCAGGCCTTCGCACGTGTGGGGCGGGCCAAGCTCCGCGAGCAGGCCCGGCTACGCGAAGAGGTAACAGCAGACCATGCGTTCCTCGTCGACGGACGGGTGAGCCTGTGGGAACGGTACGTTGCATTCATCCGGGCGACGAAGCCGGTAGCGCTCCTGATGGAAAACGTGCCGGACATCCTCAATCACGGTGGCACAAACGTGGCCGAGTTGGTCTCGAAGAGCCTTGCCCAAGAGGGCTACGACGTTGCCTATACGCTGCTGAACTCCGTCTGGTACGGAGTTCCGCAAATGCGGGAGCGAATGATTCTTGTCGGCTTTCACCGATCGACCGGCATCAGGCCACGTTTTCCGGTGCCGACGCATCATCTGGTCTTGCCGTCCGGCTACACCAGTTCCAAGAACGCTGCGAGGCGCGTGCTGAAAGCCGAAGGCTCGGAGCACCACCGCTGGATTCCGGATCCAGCACCCGACGCTCCAGCCGCCACATCGGCCTCCGCGGCCCTTGCAGATCTGCCGCACCTGTACGCAGAAGAGATGCTGCGTACGGGGGCTATCCGGCGTGGAGCAAAGGACCCGTCGAAACCCGTCGACTACACGACGAAAAAGCCTGCGACAGCCTACTCGCGGCTGATGCGGGAGTGGCAGGGTTTTGCGACCCGGGCCACAACCGGTCATGTATTCCGGTACCTGCCGCGTGACTACAAAATCTTTGCCGAGATCGAGCCGGGTTGGGAGTACCCGCAGGTTCATGCCTATGTCGAGCAGAAGATTGCAACCTGGCTTTCAGGTCGGAAGCAGCGCGGCCTGCCGACCAGTCCCCGGGATCCGGATGTCAGGGACTTCATCACATCCTGGCGCATCCCCTACGATCCGTCCAAGTTCCCCAACAAGTGGTGGAAGCTCCGACCCGACGCTCCTGTGCGCACGCTGATGGCGCACCTTGGCAAGGATTCTTACTCCCACATCCACTTTGACGCCGATCAGGCACGCCCCATCACGGTTCGCGAGGCGGCCCGCCTGCAATCTTTCCCGGACGGCTTCGTTTTCAAGGGCTCGATGAATCCGGCCTTCAAGCAGATCGGCAACGCGGTACCTCCGCTCTTTGCGTATGCCATCGCGCGCGGCATCCGGGAGTCGCTGGGTGCCCCTGCAACACCGGACATGCGTGTGGCGCTGTTCGGCTTGACTCCATCGCAGATCAAGACCACCGAAGGAACAAAGTGAAGTTCACGATCCTCCGACTGCTGACTCATTCCGAACTCGGCATGTTTCACGAATACCGCCGTCAGGGGAAAGAACGCGCAAAACAGCGCGCAATCAACTTCGACTGGGATGTAGTCGACCGGGTTTTCCCTTCCGCGAAGGACTCGGACACCATCTCCATCCACTGCCGACGCCTGGAAGACGAGAACACAGTCATCGAAGTCGCATCGTGGCTCAAGCGTCAGCACAGGAACTGGAGATTCGAAGGCGATTGTCCGACCACCTCCTACTATGGCTTTGTCGATCCCGGCGTCCTGTTCGCAATGGTCGCCGACGCCTCGACTACCCCGGCAAAGGCATCATGGACCGTCATTCCCGCTGACCACCCTGCGGGCACCGCGATCCTCAGCCACGGGGAGAGTGCACGGCTCGGCAAGTCCGCAATGATCGCGTTGTACGGTGATGAAGGCGAGCACTGCCAAGCCGTGCTTGCAGAGCACTTCCCGCAGCTATTCAAGGAGGCAGAAACAGTGTCCGAGACGTCACAAACACAAGTCGTCAGCAGCAACAACTACGATGACGTCGCACCTGATCCGCTCGGCCTGTTCAAGATCCTGGCGCGCGCCGGCCACAGCCTCGCGAGCGCTGTTGCCGACTTGGTAGACAACAGCCTTTCGCATGGGGCACGGGAAATCTGCATCACCTTCCCGAGCCCGAACGAGGGCGGGCGGTGGATGTGTATCCGCGATGACGGTACCGGTATGACTTCCGCCGGTCTGCGCAATGCGATGAAGATCGGGCATCAGCGTGACTACGACGACGCCGACCTGGGCAAGTTCGGCTACGGACTTAAGGGTGCCGCATGGTCTCAGGCAGATCGCCTTACGGTGGTGTCGAAGGCAGCAGGAGACAAGGTCGGCACGCTTACGTGGGATAAAGATCACCTTGCGAAGACGCGACGCTGGGAGCTTCTGAGCGACCCGGTAGCGCCCGAGCATTCCTCTGCAGTCGAGATCGGGGAATCAGGCACCGCAGTGCTGCTCACGCTGATGCGCCCGGCGATGGAACCGACCCGAGGCCGGGGTGAGTCGCCATATGCGCAGGAGCTTGCAGCGATCAAGGGCCACCTCGAGCTAGTTTTCCACCGCTATCTCGAAGGCAAGGTGCAGGGGCGTGAAAAGGTCGTCATTCGGTTAAACAACGACACGTTGCGGCCCAACAATCCGATGGGTCATCCGCTCACGACGGAATTTGACGAGCGCCGTATCGAACTCCAGGGACTGACCCCGGACAAGGCGCCGGTTCTCTACGTTCGCGCGCATGTCACGCCGAACGAGGCCGAGTTCGAGGAATATATCAAGCCGCTGCGCCCTCTGGAGCAACGCGTTGAGCGGGAGCGCCTGAGCCTGAACGGTCGAGCCAACGATGCCCAGGGCTTCTACTTCTACCGCCTTGACCGGCTCATCAAGTGGGGCGGGTGGGAAGAGCTGTTTGCCAAGGACGAGCACACCAAGCTGCTTCGCGTCGCCGTCGACTTCGACCGGACCGCTGAAGAGCAGCTGCAGGTGGATATCAGCAAGCAGCTTGTCCGCCTGCCGTTTGCCGTCACCGAGCCGCTCAAGGAGCTTCTAAAGGCTCCTCGCGCCGCAGCTCGTGCCCGATATGACAAGAAGGAGAAACCCGCAGCCACGCCATCGAGCACTGTCGGCAAGAACCGCTCCTCCGGAACCTCGCCGACAGGTACGCCTTCAACCGGCGGCGTTATGCCTCCGGCGTCGACTCCAGGAGGGGTCCCCGTCAATGAAACGCCTGCAGTCGTTGCGCCCAAAAAGGAAAGGACATCGGTTCGCATTGTCAGCAGCGGGTCCACGCCATGGCAGCGCAAACTCGGATTCAAAGGCGAGGAAGTTGAAGTTACGCCGCTTGTGCCGACGCTGGTAGCGCTCGTGCAAATTCTCGACAAGGATGCCGACGCGAAGGCCGCGCTTTCCGAATTCCTTCGGGTGCTCGAGACGGCAGGGGTTCCCGACCTACTGGCGAAGGCCTGATGGCCGTCAAACTGCCGCAGCTCCATGCTCTGAAGCCCAGGCTTGCCCTCTGGACGGACGGGACCATCTGGAAAAACTGGTCCCGGCATGAAGCGTATCTCCGGTCCCTGCCCAAGTGGAAGCCTCACCAGATCGCGTCGGTCGCGGAAGAATCGCTTCGGATCATTTCGAAGACCACGCCGGTAGGTCGTCCGGAATTCAGGTGTCGCGGTTTGGTGGTCGGCTACGTCCAGTCCGGCAAGACGGCAAACTTCACTGCTGTTGCAGCACGTGCTGCCGATGTCGGGTACCGCCTGATCATTGTGCTTTCAGGCATCCACGACTCTCTTCGCAACCAAACCCAGCGGCGGCTGGATCAGGAGCTTGCCGGCGTTGGCGTCGACTGGATCACGTTGACCGACGAGACCAGCGACTTTCAGGTCCCGGCAGTCGCTGACGGATTTGCATCGACAGGCACTGTGCTAATCGTCGCAAAGAAGATCACGCCAATCCTTAACAGACTCAACCAGTGGTTCCGTCAACTGGAAGGTCGACTCGGAGAGGTACCGGTTCTCCTCATCGATGACGAGGCCGACCAGGCATCCATCAACACACGCGGAAATCGCCGCGATCCAAGTATCGACAAGGAGGCTGCCCCGGATGACGACACAGCTCCGTCGCTGACCAACGAACTGATCCGGGACATCCTGAGAAAGATCCCGCGGGCCACCTACATTGCCTACACGGCAACCCCGTTCGCGAATATCCTTATTGATCCCGACGCGAGCGACAGTCAGGTGGGCGAAGACCTTTTTCCCAAGGACTTTGTCGTTCAGCTCCCGCGTCCCGACGGCTATACCGGTACAGAGGAACTCTTCGGTACAAGCGCCCTGGGGCGCGATGTCCTGCGTCCGGTGGACCCGGCGGACGTAAAGGCACTGAAGCCGAAGCAGCGCAGGAAAAGTGAAGCCGTCGTTGCCAGAGGGCCGCTCGACCTGCCGCAGTCGCTTGCCGATGCCCTGCTGACGTTTGCGCTTGTCGGTGCAATCAGACTGCTGCGGGGTCAGTCAGGCAAGCCGCACACGATGCTTGTGCATGTATCCCAGCTTCAACAGGATCAGCGGCGTATCGGTGCAGCCATCAAGGAGCAGATCCGGAACTGGTTCCATCACGAGGAAGCCGAGCCCGGCGTGCTGAAACAGATGTTCCGGTCAACGTTGGCCGGACTGGGTACGGTCGAACTGCCTAGCACTGAGGAGACCGTTCTCGAGGAGGCCATCAACAACTTGGCTCGTCTGGATGTTGTGGTACTGAACAGCAAGACAGGCGAAGAACTCGAGTACGACGACAAGCCCGGACGGCAGCTCGTGGCCGTCGGCGGCAACCGCCTTTCGCGTGGTCTGACGCTCGAAGGCCTGACTGTCGCCTACTTTCTGCGCACCACTACTCTTGCTGATGCCCTGCTTCAGATGGCCCGCTGGTACGGGTTCCGCGCAGGGTATGACGACCTGATTCGCATCTGGACCACAGAAGGCATAGCACAGTGGTTCGTAGAGCTGGCTCTGGTGGAAGAGTCCTTGCGGGATTCGATCACGGCACTGAACAAGGCCGGCCGACGCCCTGACCAGATGGCCATCCGGATGCGCGCACATTCAAAGCTCCTGCTCACCAGCAAGAACAAGAGCAGGATGCAGACGGATGACGCTCGCTCCTGGTCCGGCGAAAACCCCCAGACCATTCTGTTTCCCTTGTACGACAGAGATTTGCTGGAGCGGAATCTGGATCTGGCCTCAGAGCTGCTGCGCCAGCATCCCCCGACCCAGGACGCACACGGCGGCGCAATCGCGCACGATGTGCCTGCCGAAGACATCGCGCTCTTTTTGCGTCGCTATGAAGGACATCCGAACAGCATTGCGTTTCAGGGATCCGAGATTGCCGACTGGATTCTGGAGCGTACGGAAGCCGGCGAGCTGGTGAACTGGACGGTTTTCGTAGCCAGTCCAAATCGTGAACGTCAAGTTCTCCTGGGAGGAAAGCCTTTCGGCCTTGTGCGTCGCTCGTTGCAGGCCAACGAGTCGATCGGCATTCTTATCGATCCGCGTCATGAGGGTGTCGACCTGCACGGGGGACCCGGAAACTATCGGGCGGCCGCCGGGTTCAGCGCGAAGTCCATGCGTGAGGATCGCCCTGCTCAACAGGGTCTGCTGCTGCTTTACCCCCTCGATCCGGAACCGCTACGCTCGCCGACACAGGCCGTACTCGGTGTCGCTCTGTCACTGCCTCGGACCACTGACGGCGAACAGCGTGTCGTCGTAAACCGGGGACTTCGTAGTGACTGAAATCACGCAGCAGCGATGGGCCAGACTGCGTGAAGAGCGCCCTCCTCACGAGACCATTTACGAACAGGCTGACGACGATTGCGACACCAGACTCATCGGTGTTTCTGAAGACGGTCGGCTGCACCTTCTGCTGGCCATCGACTTGGCCCCGCCAAGCCTGCCTCCGGACCTGCAGAGCATCCAGGTTCGTATCCTGGAGGGCGAACAGATCTGGATCGACATCTCAGCCCGCAGTCATCATGAAGAGTTGCTCACGCTGATCGCCAACAAGGTCCTTCATGGGATTCGCACTGAAGGGCGCGATCCGGCCGTATCGGTCGAGCGGACCATCGATGACATACGCGCAGCGCTGCGCACGCTCGTTCCTGAGCTGGGCACGAGTGAACAGATCGGTCTTTTCGGTGAACTATGGGTGCTTTCCAACGTCCTTTTCCCGACACTCGGCGCGCGGGCTTGTCACCTGTGGAGTGGTCCCGAAAGCGAACGCCACGACTTCGTGGGACAGAGTGTTCACGTGGAGGTGAAAACCACGACGAAGTCAGAGCCGAGGCATGAAATCTCTCGCCTCGATCAGCTTCGAGTCCCCGCCGGCAAGCGCCTCCTCTTCATCAGCGTCCTGCTTGAGAGAAGTCTGGGTGGTGATGAAACGCTCGCAGACCGCATAGATGAAATTCGTGAGAAGCTGGGAAGCGATGGGCATGCGCTCGACGTCTTTGATTCGCGGCTGTCCCAGCTCGGCTGGCATGAAGGACTCAGGCAGACCGGCGCCCTCCTGAGATTCACCTTCCGCTATGTCCATGTGTTCGAGGTGGCCGGATCATTTCCGCGGCTCCCCGATGACTACGTACCACCGTTGGGCGTCACTGGCATCAAGTACAGCATCAATGTGGGAAGCCTGCCCTCCCTCGAAGTTATGGAAGTCCGGCAGATTCTTGAGAGGGTCTGACGCACGACCCCACTGGCACCGCCAGGAATTTTCCATGATCGTGCGCGCCGTGCCCCGGAGCCGGTGGGCGGTCATCACGTCCTTGGCATACCCCATTCCGCGCAGCGCGGCATTGACCGTGTTCTCGCTCATCGGGCGCTCCCCGGTGCGCATGCTCGGAAACACATATCGCCCGTGACCCGTGGCGGGGTGCAGGTCGCGCAGAAGGTCAACCGCTTGGGTCGACAGCGGAACGATGTGATCAATCCACATCTTCATCTTTGCGCCCGGGATGCGCCACTCGGCTGCGTAGAGGTCAATCTCCGCCCATTTCGGCCGTACGCAGTTCACCGGGGCGCACGAACACGAGCACAGACAGCTTCAGTGCAGTAAGGGAATACATGTGCCCGCGCAATAGCGGCGTAGTGGGTCGGCTCGATGGTCGCTAGCGCGCCACGAAGATCCGCCGTCACATCTCGCTCTACTAGGCCAGTCGCAACGGCGTAGCGAAAAACTTGTGAGCAAATCTGCACGAGGCCGTGGGCGCTTTCATGGGATGCCCCGCGCCTCCATGCGTCGACTGTGTCTCCAAGTGCCATGCCTCGCCTTCCACGCTGTAAGTACCTCAAAATCCAAGCGGTAGCCGGTACTTACGAAAGAACCGACGGTACCGTTCGTAGCAGTACTGTCCGAGGCGACGTGAGACGAAGAAAAACCCGCTGTACCTGGGAAGTACGCGGGTTTTGAGACGGTGTGAGACGCTGTGAGTTTGTAACTTGGTCCCGCCGCCAGGAATCGAACCTGGATCTCAGCCTTCGGAGGGCCGAATTCTATCCGTTGAAATACAGCGAGATGGGTGTCTCCTGAGCGTGTCAGGAGCCTCGTATTATCGCCTATCAGCCAGCGCTCGCCAACGGCCGCACAAAGCCCAGGCCTGAAAGATAGACACGGAAGGTTCGCCGCCCCGTGGACACGAGATCGAAGGCCTCCGGGTCCAGCAGCCAGTCCTGGATGAGTCCGCTGATCAGCGCATGCAGCCCCTGCGCCGCCGCCGCCGCGGGGATCGGCATCCGGATGCGGGCGCGCCGGGCGCCGCCGAGCAATGCCTTCTCAAAATCAACCACGCAGGCGTTGCGTGCTTCCAGGTGCCGCTGGTGCACCGATTCCATGTCGTGCGTGTATTCGACCTTGTGCGTGGCCACCTCGAACACGCGCCGCACCTGGGGGTCGGAGGTCATTTGCTTCAGGGCCTCGACCATCATGCTTTCGACATCGTCAACGGGGTCGGCGTCGGGGCCGCCGGCCACCTTCTGCGCGGCAGCCTCCAGCGGCAGCGTGATGCGATCCATCATCGCGTTGAAGAGATCGGCCTTGTCCTTGAAGTGCCAGTAGATCGCGCCGCGCGTGGCGCCGGCGTGTTGGGCAATCTGCTGCAGCGACGTCTGCGATACGCCCTGCGCCTGAAAGAGCACTTCGGCCGCATCGAGCAAGCGATGCCTGGTCTCCTGTGCCTCTTCCTTGGTACGACGAGCCACCTTGTCCCCTTTTTATAGAATCTGCTGCGCTGCGCAAGCCGTCACTATACATGCATGAATGTATGTAAACTACGGCACTTTCCCGATGGCCGACTTCGCCGTGTTGCCTTTGGCAGCCGCGCGGACATGCGCTGTCCCCGTCCTCGTTTCAAAGGAATCGCATGCCCGTCCTGCATGTCTCGCGCCTCTCGTTGTTTTCGCCGCGCAACGCGGCCATTGCAGCCGCCGCCGCAGCGCTTTTTGCGCTGACCGCCTGCGGCAAGAGCGAAGCCCCGGCCGGCCATGCCGGCGGCGCGGCGCCACCACCGCCTGAAGTCGGCGTGGTGGTTGCCACACCCACCAACGTCGGCCTGATCACGGAACTTCCGGGACGGCTCGAGGCCTCGCGGGTGTCGCAAGTTCGCGCACGCGCGGCGGGCATCCTGCAAGAGCGCCTCTTCAAGGAGGGCACCGACGTCAAGGCGGGCCAGTTGCTGTTCCGCATCGATCCGGCCCCTTATGCCGCTGCCTCGCGCAGTGCCGAGGCGAGCCTCGCGCGCGCCGAAGCGAACGCAGCGCAGGCCAAGGCGCTGGCCGAGCGCTACAAGCCGCTGGTCGCCGCCAATGCCGTCAGCAAGCAGGAATACGACAACGCGGTCGCCGCGCAGAAGACGGCCGAAGCGGACGTGGGCGTGAGCCGCGCCGCGGTCACGACCGCCAAGATCAATCTCGGCTACGCCGCCGTGACTGCGCCGATCTCCGGCCGCATCGGGCGTGCGCTAGTGACCGAAGGCGCCCTCGTCGGCCAGGGCGATGCCACCGAGCTGGCGGTGATCCAGCAGATCAATCCGGTCTACGTGAACTTCACGCAGTCGGCGACGGACGTTCTCCGGCTGCGCCGCGCGATGGAAGCTGGCCAGTTCAAGCGCGCCAGTGGCCCGAACGCCGCCAGCGTGCGCGTGGTGCTCGAGGACGGCAGCGAATACCCCCTGCCCGGCAGGCTGCTGTTTTCTGACCTGACGGTCGACGCCACCACCGGCCAGGTCACGCTGCGGGCCGAAGTTCCGAATCCCAACGGCACGTTGCTTCCGGGTCTGTATGTGCGCGTGCGCCTGGAGCAGGCTCAGGCTGCCAATGCGATCACGGTGCCGCAACAGGCCGTTACGCGCACGCAGCAGGGCGACACGCTGACGGTGGTCGAACCTGACGGCAAGCTCACCAAGCGCACCGTCAAGATCAGCGCGGCGCAGAACAACCAATGGGTGGTGCTCGAAGGCCTGAAGGCCGGCGAGCAGGTGATGGTCGACGGCTTCCAGAAGCTGCAGATGATGCCGCCGGGCACGCCCGTGAAGGCGGTGCCATGGAAGGCCCCCGCGCCGGCAGCTCCTGCTGCCGCGGCAGAAGTTCCGGCTCCCGCCGCGAAGCAGTAAGGAGCTCGCCCGCATGGCCAAGTTCTTTATTGATCGTCCCATCTTCGCGTGGGTGATCGCGCTGTTCCTCATCGTGATGGGCGGCGTGGCAATCACGCAGCTGCCGATCTCGCAATACCCGCCGGTGGCACCGCCTGCCATCGTGATCAACACGGCTTATCCCGGTGCGTCGGCGCAGACGCTCGAAGACAGTGTGCTGTCGGTGATCGAGCGCGAAATGAACGGCTCGCCCGGTCTCATCTATATGGAGTCGGTCGCCCAGGCCGATGGCACGGGCACGATCACGATCACTTTCGAGACGGGCACCGACCCCGACCTCGCGCAGGTGGACGTGCAAAACCGCCTCTCGCGCGCCACGCCACGCCTGCCGGCGGCCGTGACGCAGCAGGGTGTGCGGGTGGACAAGTCGCGCAACAACTTCCTGTTGTTCACGATCCTGTCTTCGGACAACCCCGATTTCGACCCGATCGCGCTGGGCGATTACGCATCGCGCAACGTGGTGCCTGAGCTGCAACGCGTCGCCGGTATCGGCCAGGCGCAGTTGTTCGGTACCGAGCGTTCGATGCGTGTGTGGATCGACCCGGCCAAGCTGCAGGGCTTCAACCTGTCGCCCGGGGACGTGAATGCAGCCATCAAGGCGCAGAACGCGCAAGTCTCCTCCGGCATCATCGGCGACCTGCCGAACGTGCCCGGCCAAGCCATTGCCGCGACGGTGGTGGTCAATGGGCAGCTCACGTCGGTCGAGCAATTCGGCGACATCGTTCTTCGTGCCAACACCAACGGCTCGACGGTTCGGCTGAAAGACGTCGCTCGCATCGAGCTCGGCGGCCAGGCTTATTCGACGTCCGCTCGCCTGAACGGCCAGCCCGCGGTCGGTATCGGCGTCCAATTGGCGCCGAGCGGCAACGCGCTGGCTTCGGCAAAGGCGATTCGCGCCAAGATGACCGAACTCTCGCGCTTCTTCCCGCCGGGCGTGAAGTGGGTGATTCCGTACGACAGCTCGCGCTTCGTGAGCATCTCGATCCGCGAAGTGGTCAAGACGCTGTTCGAGGCTGTGGCGCTGGTGTTCGTGGTGATGTTCCTGTTCCTGCAGAACTGGCGCTACACGATCATCCCGACGATCGTGGTGCCGATCGCCCTGCTCGGTACGTTCGCGGTGTTGTTCGCGCTGGGCTTCTCGATCAACGTGCTGACGATGTTCGGCATGGTGCTGGTGATCGGTATCGTGGTGGACGATGCGATCGTGGTGGTCGAAAACGTCGAGCGCATCATGAGCGAGGAAGGACTGTCGCCGCTCGAAGCCACACGCAAGGCGATGCGCCAGATCTCCGGCGCGATCATCGGCGTGACGGTGGTGCTGATCTCGGTGTTCGTGCCGCTGGCATTCTTCGCCGGCTCGACCGGCAACATCTATCGCCAGTTCTCGGCGGTGATGGTGGCGTCGATCGGCTTCTCAGCTTTCATGGCGCTGTCGCTGACGCCGGCGCTGTGCGCAACGCTGCTCAAGCCCGTCGAAGCTGGTCATCATCACGAGAAGACGGGCTTTTTCGGGTGGTTCAATCGCGGCTTCTCGCGCACGGCCAAGGGCTACGAAAGCTTCGTGTCGCGCATTCTGCGGCGCGCCGCGCGTTATCTCCTGATCTACGTCGCGATCATTGCGGCGGTGGTGCTGGTGTATCGGCAGTTGCCCACGTCCTTTCTTCCGCAGGAAGACCAGGGCAACATCATCGTGAACGTGCAGTTGCCTCCGGGCGCCACGCAGGAGCGCATGCTGTCGGTCATTCAGGATGTCGAGGGCTACATCCTCAAGCAACCCGAAGTCGAGAGCATGGTCGGGGTGCTGGGTTTCAGCTTCTCGGGCCAGGGCCAGAATGCCGGTCTCGCCTTCGTGACGCTCAAGGACTGGGACCAGCGCAAGGACCCGGCCCATTCCGCTGATGCGCTGGCAGGTCGCGCGTTCGGCGCGCTCTCCGGCATTCGCGACGCGTTCATCTACCCGCTGAGCCCGCCGCCCATTCCCGAACTGGGCAATGCCAGCGGCTTCACGTTCCGACTTCAGGACCGTGGAGGCCTGGGCCACGAAGCGCTCGTCAACGCGCGCAACCAGATCCTGGGTGCGGCGAGCCAGAGCAAGCTGCTGACACAGGTGCGTCCCGAGGGCCTCGAAGATGCGCCGCAGTTGCAGATCGACATCGACCGCGACAAGGCGAATGCATTGGGCGTGACTTTCGATGCGATCAACACCACGCTATCGACAGCGCTCGGTTCCGCCTACGTGAACGACTTCCCCAATCAGGGCCGTCTGCAGCGTGTGGTGGTGCAGGCCGACGCGCCGGCGCGGATGCAGCCGGAAGATCTGCTCAAGCTCAACGCGAGCAATAGCCAAGGCATGCCTGTGCCGCTCTCGACGTTTGCGACCACCCGCTGGATCACCGGTCCGCAGCAGACGGTGCGCTACAACGGCTATCCGGCGATCCGCATCTCGGGTTCAGCGGCACCGGGCTACAGCTCGGGCGCTGCGATGGCGGAGATGGAGAGGATCGCTGCCCAACTGCCGGCCGGCTTCGGCTACGAGTGGACCGGGCAATCGCGCGAAGAAAAGCTCGCCGGCTCGCAGGCCATCATCCTGTATGGCTTCGCGATCCTGGCGGTGTTCCTGTGCCTGGCCGCGCTGTATGAAAGCTGGACGATTCCGCTGTCGGTGATCATGGTGGTGCCGCTGGGCGTGCTCGGCGTGCTGCTCGCGACGCTGATCCGCTCCTACTCCAACGACGTGTACTTCCAGGTCGGGCTGATCACGATCATCGGCCTGTCCGCGAAGAACGCGATTCTGATCATTGAATTCGCCAAGGACCTGCAGGCGCAGGGCAAGGGCGTGATCGAGTCCGCATTGGCCGCCGCCCACCTGCGGTTCCGGCCGATCATCATGACGTCGCTGGCCTTCGGCCTCGGCGTGCTGCCGCTGGTGCTCGCCAACGGCGCCGGCTCCGCAAGTCAGCGTGCCATCGGCACCGGCGTGCTCGGCGGCATGCTGACCGGGACCACGCTTGCCGTGATCTTCGTGCCGGTGTTCTTCGTGGTCGTGCGCACGCTCTTCAAGGGCAGCGATCGCCAACACGAAATGGACAAGCGACATGCGCAGGCTGCGGGTATCGAGGAAGACCATGACAAAGAGTAAGTACACCCCCAGGCTCGCGCACTTCGTGTCGCTCTCCACCCCCTTGCAGGGGGCAACACCTGCGGCCCGGCGGAGCCGGTTCCGCGGTGTTTCACGCGGGGGGCTTGCCGCTGGGGCGGCGGCCGTGGCGGTTCTTCTGAGCGGGTGCTCGTTGATTCCTACTTATGAGCGGCCTGCGGCGCCTGTGCCTGCGGTGTTTCCGAACACGCAGGCGGCCGAGGCGCAGCAACCGCTGGCATCGACGATCGCCTGGCAGGACTACTTCACCGATCCGCGGCTTGTGAAGCTGATCGAGATGGCGCTGGCCAACAACAAGGATCTGCGCGTGGCGGTGCTCAATATCGAGCAGGCGCGTGCGCAGTTCCAGATTCAGCGATCGGCGCTGTTTCCGGCTCTCAATGCGTCCGGCAGCGAGAACCGTCAGCGGCCTTCTCTGGTGGGCCCTGGCGTGTCGACCGTCTACCAAGTCGGCGTCGGGATCACGTCGTGGGAACTCGATTTCTTCGGGCGCATTTCCAGCCTGAAGGATGCGGCGCTGGCGCAATATCTCAGCACCGAGGAATCGCGCAAGGCGGTGCAAATCAGCCTTGTCGCCGCCGTCGCCAACGGCTGGTTGGCGGTGCTGGGCGATGACGAGGTGCTCGAGATCACGCGCCAGACGATGGTGACGCGCGACGAGTCGCTCAAGCTCACGAAGATGCGTTTCGACAATGGCGTGTCTTCAGAGATCGACTATCGCTTTGCCGAATCGCAAGCCGAGACCGCGCGCGCAACCTACGCACAGCAGCAACGCCTGCGCATGCAGGATGAGAATGCGCTGGCGCAATTGCTTGGCGCGCCGATGCCGCCCGATGCCACCACGGGAAGCAGCAAGGGGCTCCAGGCGCTCGCGCCGATGCAGGACCTGCCCGCCGGGCTGCCATCGGACCTGCTGATCGAACGGCCCGACATTCGCGCGGCCGAACAGCAGTTGATTTCGGCCAACGCGAACATCGGCTCAGCCCGCGCCAACTTCTTCCCGCGCGTCACACTGACGTCGTCGATCGGCACCGCCAGCACCGAGTTCTCGGGGCTCTTCGGCAGTGGGTCGAAGGCATGGACTTTCGCACCGCAGATCACGTTGCCGATCTTCGACGCGGGCCAAAACCGAGCGACGCTCGAATCGGCACGCGTGAGCCGCGACATTGCCGTAGCGCAGTACGAAAAGACCATCGAGACGGCCTTCCGGGAAGTCGCCGATGCGCTAGCGGGCCGTGCAACCTTCGATGAAGAACTGCGCGCCCTGCTCGCTCAGTCCAACGCCGAGGAGATCCGCTTCAAACTCTCGGACCTGCGCTACCGAAACGGTGTGGCAAGCGGCCTGGACCTGCTGGACGCACAACGCTCGCTCTACACGTCCCAACTCGCAACAGCTCAAACGCGTCAACGAAGGCTACAAAACCAGGTAACACTCTTCAAAGCCCTCGGCGGCGGCTGGAGCACAAAGTAAGCCAACGATCAAGGGCGGCGCAAAGCGCCCGCCCCTTCGCGGGCTGCCGCGGATCCGGCTTCGCCGGTCCGCCGGCAGCGCCCCCTGCAAGGGGGTGGGCGGCTACACGAAGTGAGCCAACCTGGGGGTCTCTCTATAATCCCGCGGTTGATTTCGAAAAGCCCCCCGAAGAGCCCCCGATACTGAGGACCCAATGAGCGACGACCCGCACTACCAGGCCACAGAAGAAGCCCACACAGGCCCGATCAAGAATCCCAAGCAACTCCTGCTCGCGGTATTTTTCTCCTTCGTTGCTCCCATCCTGATCATTGCGGGCCTCGTCTCGTACGTGGTCTCCGGAACCCATCCTTCGGGTTCCGCCGTGGGCGAAAACATGTCGCTGTACGGCGTCTCAAAAGACATACGCGATCGCGAAATCGCCGAGCGCCTGAAGAAGGTCGGCTCGATCGAGATCCGCGATGCCAATCGTCCCCTCGCTGCCGGCGAAGCGGTGTTCAAGGCGCAGTGCGTGGCCTGTCACGGCAGCCCGGGCATTCCCGCCGCGCCGCACCTGGGCGATGCCGCCGCCTGGGGGCCCCGCATCGGCCAAGGCTACGCGACGCTGCTGGAGCATGCGCTCAAGGGCAAGGGCATGATGCCTCCGCAAGGCGGTGGCGATTTCGAGGACCTGGAAGTGGGTCGCGCAGTGGTCTACATGGCGAACGCCGGCGGTGCCACGTTCCCCGTGCCGGATCGACCTGCTGCTGCGGCGGCTCCGGCCGATGGCGCTGCACCGGCGGGCGATGCTGCACCGGCGGCTACCGCAGCGCCGGCAGCAGCCGCTGCCGAAGCAAAGCCAGAGACCAAGCCCGCCGAAACGAAGCAGTAGTCTTCGGTCAGTCACCCAACGCAAAACAGCCCGCATTCGTGGGCTTTTTTGTTGCTTCCTGCCAGCGAGTGGTCAGTCCGACGCGGATGATCTGGCCAGTTGCCGCGCAGCCGGGCTCACGACGAACCCAAATTGGCCGGGCAAGTCTCCTGCCCGTACCTCCTGCGGCGCCCACCGTCCCTGATCGATGGCATCCGATGCTGTGCCGACGTCCTGCGTATGAACCAGCCCAAGCCCGATGGGCGAGGCCAGGTACAGCTTTCCCGCTTCATCCAGAAGACAAGCAGAAGGTTCGATCGCCACGCCCGTATGCGAGCGGACGGAGAAATCCTCGCCGATACGCCAGACCCACGGTGCGGTTTCCAGTTCAACATACACGCGCTGCGGCCCATTCTGGAAGAACCACTGCCCGAGATCGTCGTGTTCGTAGTTGCGCTGGATGAAGTCGATCAGCTTCTCGTGGCGCAGCATCGACCCTTTGGCGAGCGCGAACGCTCCGGCGGCTTGCGTTCGATCGTCTCGCAGGTACCAGTTGCCGCGTGCATCGAGGCCCAGCCATCCATAACAGTGCGGCACGTTGGGCCACTTGGCGAGCGCCTGCTTGACGATGTCATCCATAGGGCCGATTTTGCGCCTGTCATGGCCAATCAGCGCTGACCCAACCATTCGACGACGCGCTCAGGCATTTCGCGCACATGACCGGGCGGCATTCCACCCGGAAAGCCGACGTGCCCGCCATGGGCGGGCTGCCAAAGCGTCACGTGGCGACCGACTTCCCCTTGACGCGGAAGGCTATAGGCCGGCACAAAAGGATCGTTGGCAGCGTTCACGACCAGCGCCGGAATCCGGATGGCATGCAGATGCGGCTTGGCCGAGCCGCGCTTCCAATAATCATCCGTGTCACGGAAGCCGTGCAGCGGCGCGGTGAAAACATTGTCGAAGTCGTACAGGGTCCGGGCGGCGGCGAGCTTTTCACGATCGAACAAGCCCGGATGCTGCGCCAGCTTGGCGAGCGCCTTCGGCTTCATGGTCGACAAGAACATGCGCGTGTAGACAAGCTTGTTGAACCCGCGCCCGATGGCGGCTCCCCCTGCGGCCAGATCGAGCGGCGCCGAAATGGACGCGACCGCGCGCGCGGATTTCGACGCCTCGCTGCCCGCCTCCTCGGCCCAGCGCATCAAGGCATTGCCGCCGAGGGACACACCCGCCGCCCTGACGACCTCGCGGCGCTCGCGCAGCCGCGCGAGGATCCAGCCGATTTCCTCGAAATCGCCCGAATGGTAGGCACGCGGCGCCAGGTTGAGTTCGCCACTGCAGCCGCGAAAGTGGGGCACGGCATAGTCCCAGCCGCGCTCCATCGCGAAGGCAGCGAACGCTTCGGCATAGTGGCTGCGCGACGAACCCTCCAGACCGTGAAACAGCACGAGCAAGGGCTTCTGAGCTTCACTTCGCCCGCCAAGCGGGGCGTCCAGAAAATCGACGTCGATGAAGTCGCCGTCGGGAGTGCCCCAGCGCTCACGCCGGTAGTCGGGCAACGGCGTCATCACACGGCGCCCGTACAACGCGGCCCAAATGGTTTGCAAGTTGCCGCCCGGCAACCAACGCGGCGCAACGTACTGCATCAGTGAATGGTCTGCGGAGCTTCGCCGGAATCGCCAGGATCCTGCACGCTGCCCGGGCTGGCATGGTGCGCGACCATGCGCCAGCCTTGCGCGGTCTTGTGATAGACGTTGGTCGCCAGTACGAAGGCGTGACGGGGGCCCTCGGCAGTCAGCACTTCGATGCGCTCGAGCACGTTGTGTACCGCGCTCGCGAGCGATTCGACCTTGCGCACGCGTGCCGGCGTCGCACGAATGGCACCGTTGCCGAACATATGCTCGAACGCGGCGCGGATGGCATCGGGGCCGACCAGCCTCGGTCCGCCAGGATGCACGCAGAAGATTTCGTCCTCGTCGGCCCAGCAGTTCATCAGCGCGTCGACGTCGCCGCGCTGCAATGCCTCGTAGAAAGCCGCTTCGACTTCGTCGGCGGTGCCGCCGACAGTGGCGGCGCGGAGTTTGGTCTTCGTGGACATGGATGATGAAGCTGGAGCGCCGATTTTGCCTTGGCCGAAGCCTTCATGGACGCCCACACAGCCAGCTCTCCGCCACCACGCGAACATCAGCCTGGGCCGCCTGCCACACCAGTTCAGGCGCCGCGACGTGTACCCCCGGCGGCGCAATCCGCAATGCGACGTCGACGAGTTCAGCCACCTTGGACGCGCGCACCGGCTGTTCGCTCGTGGGCACCATGAAGCGCGCGATCGACAGCATCCAGTTCGCGAGCCGTTCGGCCGGATGAATGAAACGCACCTGCGCGGGCTTCTGCGCGGAGCGCACGAGGATGACGCGGTCGAAGCCCTGCGCCACCACCGCCTGTTCGTCGAGGCTCGCCAGTCCCCGCTTGAGCGCTTCCGGCAAGCGCCCCTGCGCGTGCGGCTGCACGACGGCGAGGGTGTGGACACCGCTGGCGCGAAGCCACCGGGCGAGCGCCGGCAATTGGGCGGGCTCGGGCGTCCAGAGCGCGCGCTCGCGGTCGTAATAAAGCCGCGGCGGCTCGAACAGGACCAATGCCGTGTCGGCCCTGACCGGCGGCCATTCGGCAAGGGGTGCGTTCGGCACCAGAACGGTTTCGACGCTGCGCAGTCCGTCGCGGATGGGTTCGCGCACCAGCACCTGCGTGTGATCGAACCGATGCCGTCCCGCCAGGCGCCGGACCAGTTCCTGGCCGAGCGCGCCGGTGGCGCCGCAGATCAGCAAGGTGCCAGTGGATTCAGCCGCGGCATGGCTGGACGCGGGCCCGCGATGGGCCGCCTGCAGCGCTTGGAATGGATCGACAGCCATTGCATCTATGCTACCTTTGCCGACTTCACAACAAGGGGCTTGGTGATGGTGAAACGCTGGCTTTTGATCATCCTCGCTGCGTTCTCGCTGGCGGGTTGCGGCTACAACGACTTTCAGCGGCTCGACGAGGCCAGCAAGTCGGCCTGGAGCGAAGTGCTCAATCAATATCAGCGCCGCGCCGACCTGGTGCCGAACATCGTGGCCACGGTCAAGGGCGAAGCCAACTTCGAGCAGGAGACGCTCACCAAGGTGATCGAGGCCCGCGCCAAGGCGACGTCAATCCAGGTCACGCCCGAGACGCTGAACAACCCCGAGGCCTTCAACAGGTTCCAGCAGGCGCAAGGCGAACTGTCGAGCGCGTTGTCGCGGTTGATGGCGGTGTCGGAGCAGTACCCCAACCTCAAAGCCAACCAGGCATTTCGCGACTTGCGCGTGACGCTCGAAGGCACCGAGAACCGCATCACAGTGGCGCGCAACCGCTACATCCAGACGGTCCAGGAATACAACGTGCTGGCACGCAGCTTTCCGACGAACCTGACGGCCAAGATCTTCAGCTACGAGCCCAAGGCCAACTTCACGGTGCAGAACGAGGCGCAGATCTCGACGCCACCCACGGTGGACTTCAGCGCGCCGAAGAAGTAGGCCCAGGCCTTTGCCATGACGGCTGCCCGAATCCTGCGCGCCCTGGCGGTCCTTGTGCTGTGGGCCGTCTTCGGCGCCCATGCACAGGGGTTGCTGCCGGTGCCGCGGCTCGACGCACGCGTCATCGACCAGACCGGCACGCTGACGGACGCGCAGCGCACCGCGCTCGAAGCCAAGCTGCAGGCCTTCGAACAGCAGAAGGGCTCGCAAATCGTGATGCTGATGGTGCCGACCACGCAGCCTGAAGACATCGCAAGCTATGCCAACCGCGTGGGCAATGCATGGAAGATCGGGCGCAAGGAGGTTGGCGACGGCATTCTCGTGATCGTCGCAAAGAACGACCGCAAGATGCGCATCGAAGTCGCGAAAGCACTCGAAGGCGCGGTGCCCGACCTTGCCGCCGCGCGCATCATCGATGACGCGATGAAGCCGCGCTTCCGTGAGAACGATTTCGCGGGTGGCCTCGACGCGGCGGCGGACCAACTCATCGCTCGCGTCAAGGGCGAGCCGTTGCCGGAAGTCGATGCGCGCAGCGGCGACTTCGGCGATGGCCGCAGCAACAACAGCGGATTCAACTGGCAAGACCTCGCTGTGTTTCTCTTCGTCGGCGTGATGGTGGCCGGGCCGATCGCGCGTCGGATTTTCGGAAAGATCCCCGGCTCGCTCGCGATGGGCGGACTGACAGGTGCGCTGGTGATGCTGCTGACGTCGAGCATCGTGATCGCAGTGCTGGCTGGCTTGGGCGCCCTGCTCTTCACGCTGCTGTCGCTGGCTTTTGGATCGGGCATGGGCCGCCGAGGCGGGGGCTTTGGTGGGGGCGGTTTCGGCGGCGGCGGATTTGGCGGCGGTGGTTTCGGCGGCGGAGGCTCCGGCGGAGGCTTCAGCTCCGGAGGCGGCGGCAACTTCGGGGGCGGCGGCGCCTCGGGCGATTGGTGACCATGGCTTCAATCACGTCCCGTCTTGCGCGGCTCTGGCGCCACCGTTGGGTGGACGAGGCCGAGGTGCGCCGGGCACTGCCGCCCGATGTACTCGAAAGGCTTGAACGCCGCGTCGGCGCGAGCGAACGCCGGCACAGCGGTGAGATCCGAATCTGCGTCGAAGCCGGCTTGCCGATGTCCTATCTATGGCGCGACGCGAATCCCCGCGAGCGCGCCATCACGCTTTTCGGCAAGCTGCGCGTGTGGGACACCGAGCACAACAACGGCGTGCTGATCTACCTTCTGCTGGCCGAGCACGCGATCGAGATCGTGGCCGATCGCGGCATCGATTCGCGCGTGAGCGATGAGGACTGGGCGGCCATGGCGCAGCGGATGGGCGCAGCCTTTCGTGAAGGAAGATTCGAGGATGGGCTGACGCAGGCGCTCGAAGAAATGTCCGCGCTGCTGGTCGAGCACTTTCCGCTGGCGGAAGGCGGAGCCGATCGCAATGAGCTCCCCAATGCGCTGGTGATTCTCTGAAGCGTTCCGACCTGGGCGGGCCTCAGAAGCCTTGAGCGTCGAGAAGCCTTCGATTGACTGCGTGCACTGCATCCAGTTCGGCCTGCAAAGCGCGCGTCACTTGCGACAGGGTGCGCAGACGCCGATTGCTTTCACGCAGACGATCCGCGAGCCCCTTCGACAGCGCCAATGCGAGGCGCGATGCCGCCGCAGGTTGGGTCTTGATGAGGCCCATGAAGGCCTCCCGCGACAAGACCCCAAGCTTCACGTCCGTGAGTGCCGTGCACGTGGCCGAACGCGGACCGCCATCGATCACGCCCATTTCGCCGATGAGGCTGCCTGGCCCGATGACGGAAATCACCACCTCATCGCCCGGGACGCCGGCACTGGTGGCGCGAACCTGTCCTTCGAGCACGAGCACCATATAGTTGTTGTCCTGCGTGTCCCCCTCTTCGAACAAAAGGGTGTCGGCCACGAGATGCACCGGGCGCATCACATCCAGCACGAGCCGCGCCTCGTCGGGCGTCATGTCCATCATGGGCGCGGCCTGCGTCAGCATGTAGACGGCCTGCTCGCGCAGATCGGCGGCGGGATAAGAATCGCGAGGATTGTCCATGCCTCATTGTCCGACAGCCGCACGCCCGGCCGTCAAGAAGGCAGCAAGGCTTCCAGCGTCTGAAGGGTGTCGGCTTCTTCGACCGGCTTGTCCTGGCGCCAACGCAGCATCCGCGGAAAGCGCACTGCGATGCCGCTCTTGTGTCGGCCGCTCCGCGCGATGCCCTCGAACCCGAGCTCGAAGACAAGCGTTGGCTCCACACTCCGAACAGGGCCGAAGGTTTCGATCGTGGTCTTGCGGATCACCGCATCGACACGTGCCATTTCGGCATCGGTCAAACCTGAATAGGCCTTGGCGAAGGGCACGAGCTTGCGGTCGGGGTTCTCGGGCGCACTGTCCCAGACGGCGAAGGTGTAGTCGCTATAGAGGCTCGCACGGCGCCCATGGCCGCGCTGAGCGTACACAAGCACCGCATCGACCGAGAGCGGATCGATCTTCCATTTCCACCACACCCCCACGTCCTTGGTGCGCCCGACCCCATAGTGCGCGTCACGTTGCTTGAGCATCAAGCCCTCGACGCCCATCGAACGCGCAGCTTCGCGCTGGCGTACAAGATCGAGCCAGCCGTCGCCGTGCAGCATCGGGCTGGCGATCAGCGAGGGATGTTGCGCTGCAGTGAGCACTTCATCGAGGCGCGCACGACGTTCCTGCTGGGGCGTGCTGCGGAGATCGCGTCCTTCCCATTCGAGCAAGTCGTAGGCAAGCAGCACGACAGGAATCTCGCGCAGGAGCTTCGGCGTGAGCGTCTTGCGCCCGATGCGCTTTTGCAGTTCGGCGAAA
The DNA here is from genome assembly GCF_056394705.1 of Variovorax sp. 10N420. Lineage (NCBI taxonomy): Bacteria > Pseudomonadati > Pseudomonadota > Betaproteobacteria > Burkholderiales > Comamonadaceae > Variovorax > Variovorax sp. 10N420. Next base: position 574,319 of record NZ_JBFTIJ010000003.1, read on the forward strand.
GGTTGCACGCGGTCATCCCGCCACACGACGATTTCGCCATCGATCACCGTTCCGTCGGGCAGCGTTTCGCCCATCACTGCGAGTTCCGGGAATCGGTCCGTCACCAGTTCCTCGCCGCGCGACCACAGCCACACGCGCCCGGCGCGCTTGACCAACTGCGCGCGGATGCCGTCCCACTTCCATTCGATGAGCCATCCGGAAGGGTCCCCGAGAACTGGGTCGAATTGCTCGAGCGGAATATTGAATGGATGCGCCAGGAAGAACGGATAAGGCTGTCCGCTGGTTTGCTGGTCGACCTCGCCCGTGCTCTCGGGCGCAATCAGTGCGGCGTAGTCGGCGGCGGTGGGCTTGCCGCTGATGTGGGTGTAGCCCATCAGCCTTTGCGCGACGCGCTTGGCATCGAGCGCGCCGACTGCGGCGAGCGCCTGCGTGACCTGCAGACGCGACACACCGACCCGGAATGCGCCCGTGATCAACTTGAAATAGACCAGCCTTTCCTCCGGCGCCAACTGCCGCCATTGCCAACGCAACGCTTCCGTCAACGCTTCCGGCGGCTTGTTGCGCAGCGGCAAGAGGTGCTGTTCGACCCAGTCCGCCAATCCGAGCTCGTGCGCATCCGTGGGCGGCGGCAGCAGCAGCGCGATGGTTTCCGCGAGGTCGCCGACAGCTTCATAGCTTTCATCGAAGAGCCATTCGGGCAGCCCCGCGGCTTCTTGCGCGAGCAGTCTCAGCAACTTGTTCGGCACCAGCTGGCGCGGCTTTCCGCCAGCCAGAAAGTAAACGGCCCAAGCGGCGTCCTTCGCCGGGACGAGCCGCAGGTACCGCTGAAGGGCCGCCTGCTTCGCGAGACTGGAAGTCGTCGCATCCAGCTCGCGATAGAGGGCAGCGAATGCCTTCATGGCGCTGCGGCCGGCGTGTCGGTCGGCTCCAGATCTTCGTCCCCGTATTCTGTTTTGAAGCCCTGTGCATCGAGTCCCAATTCACAGAGCCATCGCACCATGACTTCCACGCTGCCGTGCGTGACGATGACGCGCTCCGCACCGGTTCCGGCGATGGCTGACTGCAGGCCATTCCAGTCGGCGTGATCGGACATCACGAAGCCGCGATCCACCCCGCGGCGCCGTCGTGTGCCGCGCAGCTGCATCCATCCGCTGGCGAATGCGTCGGCGTAGTTGCCGAAGCGGCGCATCCACGTCGAACCGTGCGCCGACGGCGGCGCAAGCACAAGCGCGCGCTTGAGCAGAGCCGCATCGACGCCGGCATCCGTCACACGCAAGGTCGCCGGCAACGCGACACCCGCGGCGCGATAGACGTCGTTCAATGCCGCGACTGCGCCGTGAACCACGATCGGCCCGATGGTCGGATCCACACCATGCAAGATGCGCTGCGCCTTGCCGAAGGCGTAGCACAGCAGCACCGATGCCCTCCCCTGCTCCGCGTTGGCGCGCCACCAGTCGTTCATCTCGGCGAACAACTGCGCCTGCAAAGGCCAGCGATAGATCGGCAGGCCGAAGGTCGATTCGGTGATGAAAGTGTCGCAAGGCACCGGCTCGAACGGCGTGCAGGTGCCATCGGCTTCGGTCTTGTAGTCGCCCGACGCGACCCACACGCGCCCCTCATGTTCGAGTCGCACCTGTGCGGAACCCAGCACGTGACCCGCCGGATGAAGCGAGATTCGAACGCCGTTGTGTTCGATCGCCTCTCCATACGGCAAGGTCTGCAAAGTGATGTCGCCAAGCCGCACACGCAGCGTACCGGCGCTGTCGGTGTGCGCCAGATAGTGGCCGTGGCCGACGCGGGCGTGGTCAGAGTGCGCGTGCGTGATGACTGCGCGTCCGACCGGCCGCCATGGGTCGATGTAAAAATCGCCCGGCGGGCAATAAAGTCCTTCGGGGCGGGCAATGACGAGGTCGCGCGACACCCCGTCAGCTTAAGCCGACACGACCCTCTCAGTCATGTCGGCTACCACCCCGTCCATTTGACCGTGCTGCTCGATGAAGCCACCGTGCGTTCGATGAAACGCACTCCGCGCGCACCGTCCTCCACGCGCGGATAGTCCGCCGCGAGCGGATCTGCAGCCACGCCCGACGTCCGCGCACGAATGTCCGCGACCACGCCACCGTAGACATTGGCAAAGGCTTCGATGAAGCCCTCCGGATGCCCACTCGGAAGCCGACTCGCGCGCCGCGCCGATTCGCACAGCCAGCTCGCGCCCCGCGTGAAGATGCGCTTGGGCCCATCGTGCGGCAGATGCGTCAATTCGCTGGGTCGCTCCTGATGCCATTCCAGGGTGCCGAGCGTCCCCGAAATGCGCAAGCGCAGGTCATTCTCGAGGCCCGTGCTGATCTGCGATGCAATCAGCACTCCTCGAGCGCCGCCGCGAAACCTCAGCAGCATGCTGCCGTCATCGTCGAGCGGCCGCCCCGGTACCAGCGAACTGAGATCAGCGCAAAGACTTTCGATCTCCAGCCCCGTCACCGTTGCGACGAGGTTCTCCGCATGCGAACCGATATCCCCAATGGCCCCAGCCGCGCCGCTCTGCGCAGGATCGCTGCGCCAGGCGGCCTGCTTGTTGCCCGTGCCTTCCAGCCGCGTCGCGAGCCATCCCTGGTTGTATTCAACGACCACCTTGCGAATTTCGCCGAGTTCGCCCGAGCGCACCATCTCCCGCGCCTGCCGAACCATCGGATAGCCCGTGTAGTTGTAGGTCACCCCGAAAACCGTACCCTGCCGCGCCACCGCTGCCACCAGCGCATCCGCCTGCTCGCGCGTGTGCACCAGAGGCTTGTCGCAAACCACGTGAAAGCCCGCGTCGACAAACGCTTGCGCGACCGGATAGTGCATGTGGTTGGGCGTCACGATCGAAACAAAATCGATCCGCTCATCCGGCGGCCGCTTCAATTCGTCGTCAAGCAGGCTCCGCCAGTCCCCATGATTGCGGTCCTCCGCAAGAAACAGATCGCGCCCCGACGCCCTCGCCTTCTCCGCATTCGAAGAAAGCGCCCCCGCCACCAGCTCCACCTGTCCATCCAGCGCCATCGCCTTCCGATGCACAGCACCAATAAAGGCATCCCGCCCCCCGCCAACCATGGCGTAGCGCAGCCTCCGCAAAGAAATATCGTCATTCATGATGTAAACCCAAAAGCTCCTCCCTTTCCAATCCAGAACCACCGCGGAACCGGCTTAGCCTGGCCGCCGATGCTGCCCCCGGTCAGGGGAAGGCGAAGCGACACGATCTGCGCGCAGCCTGAGGGCGAATAACAGGAACACCGCGGAACCGGCTTCGCCGGGCCGCTGGTGTTGCCCCCGGTAGGGGGTGGAGAGCGACACGAAGTGCGCGAGCCTGGGGGCGAGCTCTATCTAGAACGGCGAATCCGGGTGATAGAAGGACTTCGCGTTGTCCTTCGTGATCAGCACCGAAGGAATGATCGTGGTCGCCGGCAGCTTCTCGCCCTTCAGCCGAGCTTCGGCAGTCAGCTTGATCGCGTCGTAGATGAACTTCGGCGAATAGCTCACGTCGGCGTCGATGCGCGGGTCCTTGCCGTCGATGATGGTCTTGACCATGCCCTTGGCACCGGCGCCGCCGAAGACGATCTTGATGTCGTTGCGCTTGGCCTGCTCGACTGCCTTCAGCACGCCGACGGCCATGTCGTCGTCAGCGGCCCAGATCGCGTCGATGTCCTTGAATCGCGTCAGGTAGTCCTGCGTGACCTTGAAGGCATCGTCGCGGTTCCAGTTGGCGTACTTTGCGTCGAGGATCTTGATGTCGGGATAGCCCTTCATCACGCTGTTGAAAGCATCCATGCGTTCGTTGTCGAGCGTCGTCGGGATGCCGCGCAGGGCGACGACGTTGCCCTTGCCGCCGAGCTTCTTCGCGATGTATTCAGCCGGGATCTTGCCGAAGGCGGTGTTGTCGCCGGCCACATAGGCGTCTTGCGCGCTGGTGTCGGTCAGGCCGCGATCGACCACGGTGACGTAGACGCCCTTGGCCTTGACCTGTGCCACCGGCTTGGTGAGTGCCGCCGATTCGAACGGAAAGATCACGAGCGCGTTGATCTTGCTCACGGTCGACAGATCCTGCAGCTGATTGGCCTGCTCGGGCGCGTTGGCGGCCGTCTTGATCGTGATCTTCAGATCCTTGTGTTCCTTCTCCAGGTCCTTCTTGGCCTGTTCGGCCCAGTAGTTGATGCCGCCCATGAAGCTGTGCGTCGCCGCCGGGATCGACACGCCGAGATTGACCTGCTCGGCGGCCGCAAGGACCGGGAATGCCGCGATGGTGGCGGCGGCGACGGCGCTCAGTGCGATGCGTCGGGTGATGGAAGCCATGGAAGTCATGCTGCTTGTCTCCTTTGGTGAATGAAACGAAACGGACGAGAACGCTGGAAAAACCGCTACCGCCGACCTCTCTGCAGGAAGGCGACGACGATGATCACGAAGCCCTGCACCGCGGCGTTGAGATATACGCTGATGATGCTGGTGAGATTCAGGATGTTGCTGATGACCGAGAGCAGGATGGCGCCGATCACCGTGCCGACGACGCTGCCCGAGCCACCCTTGAGCGCAGTGCCGCCGACGATCACCGCGGCAATGGCTTCGAGCTCCCACAGCAGCCCGGTGGTCGGCGATGCAGAGCCGAGCCGCGGCACATAGAGCAAGGTCGCGATGCCGACGCACACGCCGAGCAGCACGTAGGTCATGATCTTCACGCCGTCGACGCCGACGGCCGCGTAGCGCGCGACCTGTTCATTCGAGCCGATCGCCTGCACATAGCGGCCGTAAGCCGTGCGGTTGAGGATCACCCCGCCGATGATCGCCACGATCAGGAACACCCAGACCGGCACCGGTATGCCGAGCAAGCTCGCGTAGTACACCGGCGCGTAGAGGTCCGACAGGTCGTTGTCGAGCGTGAGCGCGCCGCCGTTGGCGAAATAGGTCAAGTAGGCGCGAAAGATGCCGAGGGTGCCCAGCGTCACGATGAAGGGTTCGATCCGCCCCTTGGTGATCAGCAGCCCATGCGCAAGCCCGAACGCGGCGCCAAGCACGATCGCGAGGACCGCGCCGAGGATCACCGCCAGCAGCGGCGATCCAAGCGCCGGCCCCATGGCATTGATGAACATGATCACGCAACCGGCAATCAGCGCCGCCATGGAACCCACCGAAAGATCGATGCCGCCGGAGATGATGACGAAGCACATCCCGACCGCAATGATGCCGATGAAGGCTGTGCGCGTCAGCACGTTCATCGCATTGTCGAGCGTCGCGAAGTCGCTGTTGAGGAGCGTGCCGGCGATGCAGAGCAGCACCAGGCCGATAACGGGGCCGAGGCCGTGCAGGCGCTCGGTCCAGCGCGGCCGTGCCTCGCTGCGGTGCGCGGGCTGAGCGCTCGGCTCAACGCTCTGGGGCTGTTCCGGTGGCATGAGCGATGAGCTCCTCTTCGGTCAGGTGGGTGGCGTCGAGCGTGGTGACGAGACGGCCGGCTCGCATCACCGCGACGCGGTGGCACAGCCCGATCAGTTCCATCAGTTCGGACGACACGACGATGACGGCAAGCCCTTGCCGGGCCAGCCGCTGGATCAGGAAATAGATGTCGCGCTTGGCGCCCACGTCGACGCCACGCGTCGGTTCGTCGAGCACGACGACCTTCGGATGCGGCTGCAGCACCTTGGCGAGCGCGAGCTTCTGCTGGTTGCCGCCGGAGAGCGCCGACGCGCGCGCACCGAGGTTGCCGGTGCGAATGCCGTAGTCCCTCACGGCCTCGGCCAAGGCCGCACGCTCTGCGTCAGGCTTGAGCCATGGCGCTGCGTAACGCTCCAGCGCCATCAGCGTGAGGTTCTGGCGCAGCCCGAGATGGACGTGCAAGCCTTTGCCCTTGCGGTCCTCGCTGAGATAGGTCAGTCCGTGCCTTGCGGCGTCGCGCGGGTTGCGAAACTGGACGGCGCGCCCTTCGATTTCGACCGTACCGCTCGCAGGGCGCAGACCGAGCAGGCCTTCGAACAGTTCGGTGCGTCCGGCTCCCACCAGGCCGGCAAAGCCAAGAATCTCGCCGGGGCGGACTTCAAAGTTGGCGTTTTCGGCCCACCCGGGCACTGTGAAGTCGCGCACTTTCATCGCCGGGGCGGCGGTGGCGACAACAGCATCGCGCGGCGGATAGAGATCCGCCAGTTCGCGCCCAACCATCAAGTTCGCCATTTGGTGCCGCGTGACGTCGGTCGTCGGCGCGCGCGCGACGAAGCGGCCGTCCCGCATGACGATGACTTCGTCCGTCACGCGCTCCACCTCGTCGAGCTTGTGCGAGATATAGACGATCGTCACGCCGTCCGCGCGCAATTGCGCGATCAGGTTGAAGAGGCGTTCGGTCTCGCCCGGCGTGAGGGTCGCCGTGGGCTCATCCATGATGAGCAACCGTGCATGGCGCGAGATTGCCTTCGCGATTTCGACCATCTGCTTCTCGGCGACGATGAGTCGGCGCACCTTCGTGGTCGGGTCGATCCGCAGCCCGACCTGGGCGAGCGCAGTGGCGGAATCGCGCACCATCGCGGCGTCATCCAGCAGCCAACCCTTTTTCTTTTCGTGGCCGAGGAAGATGTTCTGCGCGACGCTCAGGTCTTCCGCGAGGTTGAACTCCTGGTGGATCAGAACGATGCCGAGAGCTTCGGCATCGCGCGAGCTGTTGAACACCTGGGGCTCGCCGTTGATGAGCAAGGTCCCGGCGGTCGGCGATTCATAGCCGGCGAGGATCTTCATCAATGTCGACTTGCCTGCGCCGTTTTCGCCGAGCAAACCGTAGACGTGGCCGGGCGCGAGCGCAAAACTGACGCCGTGCAGCACCTGCACGGGGCCGAAGGATTTCTCCACCCTTTCGAATTCCACCGCGACGGCGGCTCTCGCGTTCGAGGGGCTGACGGCCGTGTCCATCATGGCGCCACGCCCCGCACTTTGAGGGTCTGCTGCATGGCAAGCACCCCAGCGCCAATCAGCCCGCCCTGGCCCTCGAGCGGCGTGTATTGGATCTCCAGATGCCGAGTTGAAAGCGCCAACGAGCGCTGGTAAACGCTTTGGCGCACTGCGGCAAGAAACAGCGGTCCGATGCGCGTGATGCCGCCCCCGATGAACACGTGCGACGGATTGAAGAAGTTGACGATCGACGCCAGCATCTGACCGATCAGGCTGCCCGCGCGCTGCACGATCGCGTTTGCCGCGGCATCGCCCGCGCGGCTCGCCTGCCCGACATCAGTCGCCTCGATGCGGCCTTGCGTGCGTAGGCATTCCGCCAGCGGAGCGCTTTCACCCGCTTCAGCCGCGTGGACCGCCATGCGCGTGATCGCCGGTCCTGCTGCCATGGCCTCCACACATCCCAGATTGCCGCAGTGGCAGCGCGGTCCTTCCTGGTCCACGCAGATATGGCCAACGTCGCCCGCAGAGCCTGCCGCACCCCTGTAAACCTCCCCGTGGCAGACGATGCCGCAACCGATACCAGTCCCCACCTTGATCACGAGGAAGTTGGAAAGTGAACGCTTCAGCCGCCAGAGCTCGCCCAGCGCCATCAGGTTGACGTCGTTGTCGACGAAGACGGGTGCCGCGTAGTCCTCGCGCAGGTAGTCGCGAATAGAAAAGCTGTCCCACGCAGGCATCAGCGGCGGGTTCACAAGTTGGCCGATCTCGAAATTGACGGGTCCTGGCACGCCGATCCCGATGCCGATCACGTGCTTGGCCTCGAAGCCCGCCTGCAGCAGCAGCTCACGCATCAGCCCTCTCACGCGAGCTAACACCGCGCCCGGCCCTTCCCGCACATCGGCAGGTTCCGCGTGATGCGCCAGCACACTCAGATTGGGTGCAAGGACGGCCACATCGAGACTGGTCGCGCCGATGTCCACGCCCACCAGCACGCCAATGCCGGCATGCAACTGGAGGTTCTCGGGACGCCGCCCGCCGCTGGAACGCTGAAGCCCCGCTTCGGCCAAAAGCCCCTGCTCGACCAGCCCCGCGATCAGCGAATTCGCCTTGCTCTTGGAAAAACCCAACTCGTCGGCCATGCGATGACGCGAGCCGCCGGCCGACCAGAAGGTCGTTTCCAGCAACTGCAGCTCATCCGTCGTCAGGCGACTCCAAGGGCCCACGTTGTCTCCGTCATATTTGTTCTGCGCTCAGATCCGTCCGATCCAAGCGAAGCCGAATACTATGAGCCGCGCTTCAGCCAAACAAGTCTTAACTTCGACCAAATAAAATTCAAAGCGACGCTGCACAAGCTCCCCAAACGAGGAAAAGCCGCCCAAAGGCGGCTTTTCTGCTGTTCCCAACCCGTGGAACACCGCGGAACCGGCTTAGCCGGGCCGCTGGTGTTGCCCCCGGTCAGGGGGTGGAGAGCGACACGAAGTGCGCGAGCCTGGGGGCGAGCTTATTTCTTTTCGCGGTACTTGCGCAAAGCAGCAAGTTGAGCAGCCATCACGGCCAGTTCGGACTGGGCCATCGCGATGTCGATGTCCGTCTTCGCGTTTTTCAATGCTTCCTCGGCGGCAGCCTTGGCGACGTTCGCCTTCTCGTCGTCGAGGTCCTTGCCGCGAATCGCGGTGTCGGACAGCACGGTCACCGAGGTAGGCTGCACTTCGAGAATGCCGCCGGCAACGAAGACGAATTCCTCGCCGCCATCGGCCGTCTCGATGCGCACGGCGCCGGGGCGGATGCGCGTGATCAGCGGCGTGTGGCGCGGGTAGATGCCGAGCTCACCGACTTCGCCGGGGAGCGCGACGAACTTGGCCTCGCCGGAGAAGATGGACTCTTCGGCGCTGACCACGTCCACGTGAATGGTGCCTGCCATGGTGATTCCTTAAGCCTTAAGCGACCTTCTTGGCCTTCTCGAACGCTTCGTCGATGCCGCCAACCATGTAGAAAGCTTGTTCCGGCAGGTGGTCGGCTTCGCCGTTCACGATCATCTTGAAGCCGCGGATGGTCTCCGACAGCGGCACGTACTTGCCGGGCGAGCCCGTGAACACTTCCGCGACGTGGAAGGGCTGCGACAGGAATCGCTGGATCTTCCGAGCGCGGGCCACGGCCAGCTTGTCTTCCGGCGCCAGTTCGTCCATGCCCAGAATCGCGATGATGTCGCGCAGTTCTTTGTAGCGCTGCAGCGTACCTTGCACCGAACGCGCGACGTTGTAGTGCTCTTCACCAACGACGTTCGGGTCGAGCTGGCGGGAGGTCGAGTCCAGCGGGTCCACGGCAGGGTAGATACCGAGCGAAGCGATGTCACGCGACAACACGACGGTGGAGTCCAAGTGGGCAAAGGTCGTTGCGGGCGAAGGGTCGGTCAAGTCATCGGCCGGCACGTACACAGCCTGGATCGACGTGATCGAACCGACCTTGGTCGACGTGATCCGCTCCTGCAGACGACCCATTTCTTCGGCCAGCGTCGGCTGGTAGCCCACGGCGGAAGGCATGCGACCCAGCAGCGCGGACACTTCGGTACCGGCGAGCGTGTAGCGATAGATGTTGTCCACGAAGAACAGCACGTCACGGCCTTCGTCGCGGAACGACTCGGCGATGGTCAGGCCGGTCAACGCCACGCGCAGACGATTGCCCGGGGGCTCGTTCATCTGGCCGTAGACCATGGCCACTTTCGACTCGCCGAGGTTCTCCAGATTCACGACGCCGGAATCGGCCATCTCGTGATAGAAGTCGTTCCCTTCGCGGGTGCGCTCACCGACGCCGGCAAACACGGACAGACCCGAGTGCGCCTTTGCGATGTTGTTGATGAGCTCCATCATGTTCACGGTCTTGCCGACGCCGGCGCCACCGAACAGACCCACCTTGCCGCCCTTGGCGAATGGGCAGACCAGGTCGATCACCTTGATGCCGGTTTCGAGCAGGTCTTGCGAGGGCGAAAGTTCGTCGTAGGCGGGTGCCTTGCGGTGGATCGAAGCGGTGAGTTCCTGGCTCACTTCGCCGCGCTCGTCGATCGGGCGGCCCAGCACGTCCATGATCCGGCCCAACGTTGCCTTGCCGACGGGCACCGTGATCGGCGCGCCGGTGTTGGTCACGATCAGGCCGCGGCGCAGGCCGTCCGACGAGCCGAGCGCAATCGTGCGCACCACGCCGTCGCCGAGCTGCTGCTGCACTTCGAGGGTCAGTCCGCCGCCTTCGAACTTCAAGGCGTCGTACACCTTGGGCATGCGGTCACGCGGGAATTCCACGTCGACAACGGCGCCAATACATTGAACGATCTTGCCTTGAACTGCGTTTTCTTGAGCCATCATCTGCTCCGATAAAAATTTAAATCTGTTGAGGTCGAGCGACTGGCCGACTTAGACGCCAGCGGCCGCCGCGGCGCCCGAAACGATCTCCGACAGCTCTTTGGTGATGCCTGCCTGGCGGGTCTTGTTGTAGACCAGCTTGAGCTCGTTGATCACGTTGCCGGCGTTGTCCGTGGCGGACTTCATCGCAACCATCCGTGCCGACTGCTCCGAAGCCATGTTCTCGGCGACTGCCTGGTACACCAGCGATTCCACGTAGCGCACCAGAAGTTCGTCGATGACGCTCTGCGCATCGGGCTCGTAGATGTAGTCCCACGAATGCTGGCCCTTTTCGACCTTCAGCGAGTCCGCCGCGAGCGGCAGCAGCTGCTCGACCACGGACTCCTGGCGCATCGTGTTGATGAACTTGGTGTAGCAGAGATAGACGGCGCTGAGCTTGCCCTCGGCATAGGCGTCGAGCAACACCTTGACCGGGCCGATCAGCTTGTCAAGGTGTGGCGTGTCGCCCAGTTGGGTGACATGCGATACGACGCGCGCGCCGACGCGATTCAGAAAGCCGAGGCCCTTGTTGCCAATGGCGACCGCTTCGATCCCCACGCCTGCGGACTGCAACTCGCGCATCTTGGTGGTCAATGCACGCAACACGTTGGTGTTCATGCCGCCGCACAGACCCTTGTCCGTCGTGACCAGGATGAAGCCCGTCGCCTTCGTATCGTTCGTCTTCATGAACGCGTGCGTGTACTCCGGGTTCGCGTGGCCGAGGTTGGCCGCGATGTTGCGGATCTTCTCGCTGTAGGGGCGGGCGGCGCGCATGCGTTCCTGCGCCTTGCGCATCTTTGACGCGGCCACCATTTCCATGGCCTTGGTGATCTTCTTGGTGTTTTCCACCGATTTGATCTTGCCGCGGATTTCCTTACCAGCTGCCATTGGGACTCCTTGCGTCGCCGATCAGGCGAACGACTTCTTGAACGACGTGACGGCTGCGGTCAGCTCGGCCTCGGCATCCTTGTCGATCGCCTTGGCTTGTTCGATCTTGTCGAGCAGCGCGCCATGGCTGGACTTGAGGAACTGATGCAGGCCATGTTCAAACGGCAGCACCTTCTTCACCTCGAGGTCATCCATGAAGCCCTTGTTCACTGCGAACAGCGACGCGCCCATCAGCGAGATGGGCAGAGGGCTGTACTGCGCCTGCTTCAGCAGCTCGGTCACGCGTGCACCGCGGTCGAGCTGCTTGCGGGTCGCTTCGTCGAGGTCGGAAGCGAACTGCGCAAAGGCGGCGAGCTCGCGGTACTGCGCCAGATCAGTACGAATACCGCCGGACAGGCCCTTGATGACCTTGGTCTGCGCCGACGAACCCACGCGGGACACCGAGATACCGGCGTTGATGGCGGGGCGGATGCCGGCGTTGAACAGGTTCGTTTCCAGGAAGATCTGGCCGTCGGTGATCGAAATCACATTCGTCGGAACGAAGGCGGACACGTCGCCGGCTTGCGTTTCGATGATCGGCAGTGCGGTCAGCGAACCCGTCTTGCCCTTGACTTCACCCTTGGTGAAAGCTTCGACGTAGTCAGCGTTCACCCGAGCTGCGCGCTCGAGCAGACGGCTGTGAAGATAGAACACGTCGCCAGGGTAGGCTTCACGGCCTGGTGGGCGGCGCAGCAGCAGAGACACCTGGCGGTAAGCCACGGCTTGCTTGGACAGATCGTCATAGACGATCAGCGCGTCCTGGCCGCGATCGCGGAAGTATTCGCCCATCGTGCAGCCCGAATAGGCGGACACGTATTGCATGGCAGCCGATTCCGAAGCGGAGGCTGCGACGACGATGGTGTATTCCATCGCACCGGCTTGTTCCAGAGCGCGAACCACGTTCTTGATCGACGAAGCCTTCTGGCCGATCGCGACGTAGACGCAGGTCATGTTTTGACCCTTCTGGTTGATGATCGCGTCGATAGCCACTGCCGTCTTGCCGGTCTGGCGGTCGCCGATGATCAGCTCGCGCTGACCGCGGCCGATCGGCACCATCGAATCGATGGACTTCAGGCCGGACTGCATGGGCTGGTCGACCGACTTGCGGGCGATCACGCCTGGAGCGACCTTTTCGATCACGTCCGTCATCTTGGCGTTGATGGGACCCTTGCCGTCGATCGGCTGGCCCAGTGCATTCACCACACGGCCGATGAGTTCGGGTCCGACCGGCACTTCAAGAATGCGGCCCGTGCACTTGACGGTATCGCCTTCGGAAATGTGCTCGTACTCGCCCAAGATCACGGCGCCGACGGAGTCGCGCTCGAGGTTCAGCGCGAGGCCGTATGACGGCGTGCCGTCCGGCGTGGGTGGGAACTCGAGCATTTCGCCTTGCATCGCATCCGACAAGCCGTGCACGCGCACGATGCCGTCGGTCACGGACACCACGGTGCCTTCATTGCGAATGTTCGCGCTGACCCCGAGACCCTCGATGCGGCTCTTGATCAGTTCGGAAATTTCTGCGGGATTGAGTTGCATGACTCTTTCCTTCTTTCGTTAAGGGGGCTGGCGGCCTCAGGCTGCCAGCGCAACTTTCATTTGTTCAAGACGCGCTTTGACGGAGGTGTCGAGCACTTCGTCGCCGACCACCACGCGGACGCCGCCGATCAGCGACGGATCCTGCTGGACCGAGACCTGCAGCTTGCGGCCGAAGCGCTTTTCGAGCGCGGCAGACACGTTACCCAACGCGGCTGCATCAATGGGGAAGGCGCTGTACACCACCGCATCGGACGAACCGCTCTGCGCATTCGCCAGACTCCGGAACTGCTTGGCGATTTCGGGCAGCGCGGTGAAGCGTCCGTTCTCGAGCAGCGCCGTCAGGAAGTTGTGCGCGGCGGGCGGCAGCGGTGATCCGAAGGCACCGGAGACGACGCTCAATACCTGTTCTGCCGTGACCTTCGGGTTGTCGGCGAACTGCTGGAGCTCGGCGCTGGCGGCAATGGCCGCAACCTTCTCGAGCCAGGCGCCGGCGCCGGACAGGTCCGATGAGGACGCCTTGAAGAGCGCTTCGGCGTAAGGACGTGCAATGGTGGCGAGTTCTGCCATGGCTTCGATCAGAGTTCGGTCTGCAGGCGGGACAGCAAATCGGCATGGACAGCCGGGTTCACTTCCTTCCGCAGGATCTGCTCGGCGCCCTTGACGGCCAGTGCAGCCACTTGCTCGCGAAGGACTTCACGTGCCTTCATGGCTTGCTGCTCGGCTTCGACGCGAGCGGCCGCAACAATCTTGTTGCCTTCTTCCGTGGCACGGGCCTTGGCCTCTTCAACGATGGCCTGCGCACGACGTTCGGCATCTGCAAGGCGCTGCGCGGACTCGTTGCGAGCCTGCCCGAGTTCGGCTTCCACGCGCTTGTTGGCGGCAGTCAGCTCGGACTTGGCCTTGTCGGCTGCGGCAAGGCCTTCGGCGATCTTCTGGGCACGATCGTCCAGCGCCTTGGCGATAGGCGGCCACACAAATTTCATCGTGAACCCGACAAGAATCAGGAACACGATCATCTGGATGATCAGGGTACCGGTAATGCTCACTTTTCACCCTCTCTTTGGGAATGAATCCAACGCCATTCAGCGAAAGAACGACATGGGTTCGACGAGAAAGCCTGAATCCGATTACTTCGGCAGGTTGGCGATTTGCGAGAGGAACGGGTTGGCGGTAGCGAACCACAGCGCAATACCAGTACCAATGATGAACGCGGCGTCGATCAGACCGGCAAGCAGGAACATCTTGGTTTGGAGTTCGCCCATCAGCTCAGGTTGACGCGCAGCCGACTCGAGGTACTTGCTACCCATGATGCCGATACCGATACAAGCGCCAACAGCACCCAGACCGATGATCAGGCCGGCGGCCAGTGCGACAAAGCTAATAACTTCCATGATGACTCCTAGAGGACTTTGGTTGAAGAGAAAAGAAAAAAACGAGATCGAAAGCAGCGGCTCAGTGTTTATCGTGAGCCTGGCCCACATACACGAGCGTCAGCATCATGAACACGAAGGCCTGCAAGATGATGATCAGGATGTGGAAGATGGCCCAGGCAGTGCCCGCGATGATGTGGCCGATGGCCAGCAAAATGCCGGTTGCAGACAGGGTCCAGGCACCGCCCATCAAGGCGATCAGCAGGAAGATCAGTTCGCCGGCGTACATGTTGCCGAATAACCGCATGCCGTGCGAGACGGTCTTGGCGATGAACTCGATCATCTGCATCGCGAAGTTGAACGGATACAGCGCCCAGTGGTTGCCGAAGGGGGCCGTGAAGAGTTCGTGAACCCAGCCGCCCAGACCCTTGATCTTGATGTTGTAGTAGAGGCAGATGAGCAGCACCGAGACCGAGAGACCCATGGCCACCGAGAGATCAGCCGTCGGGACCACACGCAGGTAGGCGTGGTGCGGATCGCCACCGGCCACGCCGAAGATCTTGGCCCACAGGAACGGCAGCAGGTCGACGGGCAGCAGGTCCATCCCATTGAGCATGACGATCCACAGAAAGACCGTGAGCGCCAGCGGCGAGACGAACTTGCGGCTTTTCGCGTTGTGGACTATGCCCTTGGCTTGCTGGTCGACGACCTCGACCAGGATTTCGACCGCGGCCTGGAAGCGGCCCGGTACGCCCGAGGTGGCCTTGCGAGCCGCCAGCCACAGGAGCCAGCAGCCCAGCACGCCGAGCGCGATCGAAAAGAAAAGCGAATCGAAGTTGAAAACGGTGAAGTCGGCAACCCCTCCAGGTTTGGAGCTCTGAAGATGCGTCAAGTGGTGAACGATGTATTCACCAGCGGTTTGACCATGTTCCGCAGCGTTTTCAGCAGCCATCCGTTACTCGTCTCAAAGTTTCTGGCGCTTGGGGGCAAACATTACCGCCACCCACGCCGCCTTCATTGTCACCACCAGGCCGATCAGCATTGCTGGCCAGCTCAGCGCCACTACAAGTCTTGGCGCGGCGATCAGCATCGCCACCGTCAAGACCATCTTGACCATCTCCCACAAGAAGAATCCGAACACCGCAGTGCCCGCATTCAAGGAAGAAAACCTTCCGGTCAGTCCCCGCGCGAAAACCGCAGCAGGCACAACCACCGCCAGTGCGCCGTACCCGGCGGACCACCCCAGACTTAGCCTCCCTGTCAACCCCCAGGCGGCCAACGCCACCAGGAGCCCCGCCACGACTTGAATTGCGATCACGCGCCATGGCGAGATCGACGGCTTCTTGTCGCGAAGCCGTTGCGCCTCCTCGGCTGTCAACGGCTTGAAGTCGTCTTCTGAATCGAGGGTGTCCTCATGGACCCCTTTGGAGGCATCGCGGGCGATTGTTTTCATTTCGAATGAAGCCCGGATGACGACCCAGAATTTCTACAAAGCCATTGATTATAGGGAGAAAGCTACGGCTTCCCGCCAATTGACCGAGCATGCCGTGGAAATGATCCTTGCGCTCCGGTGTGGAATCGGGTCCGGGTTGGAAAGCCCGGATGAGCCCCCACCATAATTCGATATGCATCCGATCACCGACGCTCTTCCCGATTCAATGTGTTACCTCGACGGCAACTACACGCCGCTGCGCGATGCCAAAGTGAGCGTGCTGGATCGCGGCTTCATCTTCGGCGATGGCGTCTACGAAGTGGTGCCGGTCTACGGCGGTCAGCCGTTCTGTTTCGAAGAGCACATGGCCCGCCTCGATCGCTCGCTGGCCGAGCTGCAGATCAAGA
Organism: Variovorax sp. 10N420; assembly: GCF_056394705.1. Lineage (NCBI taxonomy): Bacteria > Pseudomonadati > Pseudomonadota > Betaproteobacteria > Burkholderiales > Comamonadaceae > Variovorax > Variovorax sp. 10N420. Next base: position 590,277 of record NZ_JBFTIJ010000003.1, read on the forward strand.
ATCCACTCACGGCGCGCCAGTGGCGCACCATTGCGATGCGGCTGATCGATGAGGCCCCGCCGACCGTCCGCAGCGGCATGCAGGGTATCTATATTCAGGTCACGCGTGGCGTCGCACCGCGCGACCATGCGATGCCGCAGGGGCTCACTCCCACAGTCTTCGTGATGGCCAATCCGATGAAGCCAGTGCCGGATTCAGTGCGCACCAAGGGCGTCGCCTGCGTGAGTGCACATGATTTCCGCTGGCAGAAGGCGCACATCAAGAGCACCAGCCTCCTTGGGGCCGTGCTGGCTCGGCAGATCAGCGTCGAAGCCGGCGCGGCGGAGACCATCATGTTTCGCGGCGAGTCGCTGAGCGAGGCGTCCTCGAGCAATGTCTGGGTCGTGAAGGACGGCGCGATCAGCGGTCCGCCCAAGGACGAGCTGGTGCTTGCAGGCATTCGCTACGGGCTGATCGAACGGCTGTGCGCCGATGCCGGCATTCCATTCAGCCTGCGCCGCATCGCGCGCGATGAAGTTTTCGGGGCCGACGAACTTCTGCTTTCGTCTGCCAGCAAGGAGATCCTGCCGGTCGTGACGCTCGATGGGCAAACGATTGGCGAAGGCCGGCCCGGACCCATCTACCAAGCCTTGCATGCCGGCTATCAGCAGGCCAAGGCACGCAGCAAGCAAGACACCGGAGTCGCAGCATGAGCACCATCCCACCCACTGACGGACCGACGGAAACCACAGCCGATGCGCGCAAGGACTCGTTGATCGAGTACCCGTCGAAGTTCCCGATCAAGGTCATGGGCGCGAAGGTCGACGGTTTCGTGCACGCGGTCACGAAGATCGCCGAACAGTTCGACCCGACCTTCGACGCGGCGACCGTCGAACTGCGCAACAGCAAGGCGGGCAATTACCTCGGCGTGACGATCACGGTCACCGCGACCAGCCGCGAGCAGCTCGATGATCTGTACCGGGCGCTTTCCAGTCATCCGATGGTGAAGGTGGTGCTCTGAGCGCCTACCGATGACCGCAGCGCTCCAAGTAACGGTGCTGGGACGCGTCGACTATGCCGCGACCTACAACGCGATGCAGAAGGCAACGCAGGCGCGGACAGCGGAAACGCCCGACCAGCTGTGGATCTGCGAGCACGAGCCGGTCTACACGCAAGGTTTGGCCGGAAAGGCGGACCACGTATTGAGCCCTGGACCTGTTCCCGTCATGCAGACCGACCGAGGCGGGCAGGTGACTTACCACGGGCCCGGGCAAGTGGTGGCGTACCCGCTCATCGACCTGCGCCGCGCCGGCTACTACGTCAAGGAATACGTCTACCGGATCGAGGAATCGGTGATCCGCACGTTGGGCCATTTCGGCGTCACCGGCCACCGCGTCGGCGGCGCACCCGGCATCTACGTGCGGCTCGACGACCCGTATTCGCACGCAGCGCTGACCGGCCCCGTTCATCCGGGCGATCCATTTCGAGGTCTCGGCAAGATTGCCGCCCTGGGCATCAAGGTCAGCCGCCATTGCACCTACCACGGCGTCGCACTCAACATCGCGATGGACCTCGAACCCTTTTCCCGCATCAACCCTTGCGGGTACGCGGGGCTGAAAACCGTCGATCTTTCTACAATCGGCGTTCAAACAACCTGGGACGAAGCCGCGCAGGTGCTGGGCAGCAAGCTCAACATCTATCTCGCACCTTGAGCCCCGCCAAAGAGAAGCCATGAGCACACTCAATGTTGTCCGCGACGCGCAGAGCCCCGAGGACTACAACCCTCTCGCCAAGCAGAAAGCGGCGGCCAAGCTGTCGCGCATCCCCGTCAAGGTGGTCCAGGGCGAAGTGCTCAAGAAGCCGGAATGGATTCGCGTCAAGGCAGGCTCCCCCACGACACGCTTCTACGAGATCAAGCAGATCCTTCGCGAAAGCAACCTGCACACCGTCTGCGAAGAGGCTTCGTGCCCCAACATCGGCGAATGCTTCGGCAACGGCACGGCAACTTTCATGATCATGGGCGACAAGTGCACGCGGCGCTGCCCGTTTTGCGATGTCGGCCATGGCCGTCCCGACCCGCTCGACAAGGACGAGCCGCTCAACCTCGCCAAGACCATCGCAAAGCTGCGCCTCAAATATGTGGTGATCACCAGCGTGGACCGCGACGACCTGCGTGACGGCGGCAGCCAGCACTTCGTCGATTGCATCCGCAACATCCGCGAGCTTTCGCCACAGACGCAGATCGAGATCCTGGTGCCAGATTTTCGCGGCCGCGACGATCGTGCCCTCGAGATCCTCAAGGCCGCGCCGCCGGACGTCATGAATCACAATCTCGAGACGGCACCGCGCCTCTACAAGGAAGCGCGGCCTGGCAGCGACTACCAGTTCAGCCTCAACCTGCTCAAGAAGTTCAAGGCGCTGCATCCGGACGTGCCAACAAAGAGCGGCATCATGGTCGGGCTCGGAGAAACCGACGAAGAAATCCTGCAGGTGATGCGCGACATGCGCGCGCACAAGATCGACATGCTGACGATCGGGCAGTACCTCTCGCCCAGTAACAGCCACTTGCCGGTGCGTCGCTACGTGCATCCCGACACGTTCAAGATGTTTGAGGAAGAGGCCTACAAGATGGGCTTCAGCCATGCGGCTGTCGGCGCGATGGTGCGCAGCAGCTACCACGCGGACCAACAGGCGCATGCGGCGGCTTCGCACGCGGCAGACGCTCAGGTGCTGCCGCAAGCCTGATTCCGCAAAAAGGTGGGGCGGTGCTGCTAGCGCGAGCGGCTCAGGACCAGTTGCACCACTACCAGCACGATCGCGAGCAGCAACGCCGTCTCTACGCCCGCGAGCGGAACACTGAGGCCGAGCCCCACCGCGGCGAAGCGCCCGAAACCGCGCTCTCGGCACGCGGTCTGCCAACCGGAACACACCATTCGCCATCCCACCAGCGCGAGCGTGCCCGCGATCGCGGCGTGAGTCACATGGGCGAGCGCCGGCGAGGCGATCCACGCCAGCAGCAGCATGAACAAAGACGACAGCACCGCAGCCCACCGCGTCAGCGCGCCGGCTTCAATGTGAGCCGAGGTCCGATTGAAAGACCCGGAGCAAGCGAAACTGTTGGTGAAGGATGCGGACAGGTTCGAGCAACCCTGCGCCAACAATTCGCGGCGGCAGGCCCGGTGATCGGCCTCCGGCACCACGGAGCGAAGAATGATCACGGACTGAAGGCTTGCGACAATCGCGATGCCGGCCGCGCTCAGCACCAACTGCTTGAGGATGTAGAGCTCGCCTGAATCGAACGCGGGCCGTCGAAGCACGTCCCATGTCAATTGCAGATGTCCCACTCGATCGAGGCGTGTCGGCTCCACGCCGATCAGGAGGTCCAGCACGCCACCTGTGATGGCGCCGAAGAGCATCGCGGCCACCAGCGACGGCATCCAGGGCCTGCGCCATCGCGCAAAGAACTGCCCCGCGCCAATGGACATCAGGGTCACGAATAACGCCCAAGGATTTGCATCTCCCCAACGCTGCAGATACAACCAGGGCATCGCCCAGGGCGGCAGATCGGGCGCGGACAGCAAGCCCATGGCGGGTGCGATCTGGCTGGCCAGCATGAGCATGCCGATCCCGATGTTGAGACCTGTCCCGGTGTATTGCGGCAGCAGCGCGAAGAAGCGACCGACACCACACCACGCGCCCGCGAGCTGCATCAACCCAACCATTGCAGTCAGCGTTGCTGCGAACCGGAGGTGGTCTGCACTGCCCGGCACGCCGAGCGGAAGGAGCGCGATGCCCAGCATCATGGCGACGGCCGTGTTCGGGCCGGACAGGAGCACGCCAGACGGCCCCAACAAAGAGGCGACGATGACCGGGATGATCGACGCGTAGATGCCCATTTCCGGTGGCAAGCCCGCGAGCATCGCAAACGCGATCCCTTGCGGCAGCATGATCAACGCCGACACCCATGCAGCCCGGACGTCGCTTCGAGCCGGGAAGTATTTGACGCAACCTTCGAGCACCAGCGGCTAGTTCGCAAGAAGGCCCGGCAACAGGCCCTTGCGGGGATCAGGCCAGCGTTCCTGCAGGCCCATCCACGCCGCAACGTCCAATGCTTCCTGGTCGGTCAGGTTCGCATTGCCGAGCGGCATGTTGGCCTTCAGGAAGCCGGCCAGCAGATCGGTGCGGTGCATTCCCGCCCCTTTGTTGAAGCTGCCGAATCCCCACACAGGCGGCGCCGCGTAGGTGCCCTCACGGGCTTGGTAGCCCCGGCCTTCGCCTTGTTCACCATGGCAGCTCGCGCAGCGCTGCGCATACACCTGCTTACCCCGAAGCGGGTTCGGGTCGGAGCCCGTGCGCGGGATCGTCGGGAAACCTCGTCCCTCTTGTTCGACGCCCACGGGGCGATCGATCGCCAGCCATTGCAGATAGGCCATCAAGGCTCGCATCTCGTGGCTGTCCTGCGGAGGAGACAAACCGTTCATGCTGAAGCGGAAACACTGCTGAATGCGTTCTTCGAGAGTGACAACGCGATCGACCTTCGATACATAGGCCGGGTACATGCCGAACGCGGCCCACATGGGCGCCGCATCGGCTTTGCGTCCAGCATCGAGATGGCAACTCGCGCAGGTCAGGCGATTGCCGGTGTAGATGCGTGCCGCCTTCGGCGTTTGCGTGAAGACCCGGTAGCCCTGGTAGACAAGCTCTCCATGCTTGTCCGCGGGGAACTGCGCGCGGGCGCTCGGGTCTGCGACATCGGTCTCGACGTCGGCGCCCGGCTCGACCTCGGCGCGAGGCGCGCAGCCGGCCAGCGCCAGCGCAGCAGCAAGCCAAAGGACGACGCTTTTCATCCAAGCATCAGGGCTTGATGTAGGCGTAGCGTTCGGCGCCTTGAAGGCGAGTCAACTCGACCACCGCGGACGGGACGACCGCGACATTAGCGATGAGAGACGAAGCGGCCACGTTGTTCTTCTTCATCGACATACCGCAGGCGACGAAATGCACGCCTTTGCCCTGTAGCTCAGCAATGGCGCTGCCGAAATCTCCCTGGCGATCGCGCTCGCCGCTGACGAGCGAGAAGATGCCCCGCCCATTGGCCAGGAGCGAGATATTGGCGTTGGGGGTGGCCGCCAACTGATTGTTGATGTTGTTGAGCGCCTTGCGCAGGGAGCCGACGTCATCCACGTGATAGACCACACGCAGACCCGCAGGAGCGATGTTCGTGGCAGGAGCGGCATGGGTCTCGGCAAACGCGACAGGAGCGGCGACAAACAGGCAGCCGGCGACGGCCGACAGAAGCAAAGCGTTATTCGATTTCATGAGAATTCCAGGTTCAGGATGAGAGGGACGTGCGAGGGGGCGCCCCCTGCGCCGTCCAGGCGTCGGAAATCCCCAGGGCGCAAAAAACGCCTGAGGTCGCGGAGGCAAACAAGATCGCGTTGCCGCTGCCCACAGCGTGCGGTTGCGCGAAACGCTGCAGAAAGTTCGCGAAGGGATCGCAGCAGAAGACATGGCCGATCTCGCCGATGTTCCGGCTGTGCAGCTTGTGCAGCGGCAAGCCCAGCAGTTGCATCACGCGCTTGAAGGCCGACAGGTTGGCATTCATGGGCAGAATGGCATCGACGTCACCGGCAGACCAGCCAGATCGACACATCACGTCCGACACCATCCGATGCGCCAACAGGGGATAGTTGAGCACGTAGCGCTGGCCGAGTTCGGCGCTCTTGGCCGTGCCGCGGTAGTAGCGGCTGTCAATCGAATAGGCGATCTGCCCGATACGGTTGAGTGGGTTGTCGCGACGGACCAGCAGGGCCAGCGCGCCATCGCTCTGGATGGCATAGGCCCCGACATTCCGGTAGGGCTCGCCGACGACTTTGTCGGCGCCGACGATCAGCACGTTGTGCAGCGACCGGTGTCGCCACATCAAAGTCCGAATCAGCCGCACGGCGCACATGATCGACGCACAGTTCTGCTGCGAGATCGAATACCCAATTGCTTTGCCCAGCCCGAAGCGCTTCATGATCACTGCGGGGATGCTGGCCGGCGCTGCCATCGTGCTCATGGTCGCGGCATGGCAGAAGATGACCAGGTCGATGTCGCCCGGCACGAAGCCGCCGCCATCCAGCAGCTTCTGCACACCGGCGCAACTGAGTCCCTCGATGTCGAGTTCGGGTGCCACGCGGTAGTTCGCCAATCCGTTCGCGATCATCGTCGGCAGCAGTTTTCTCGCAGCAGGCCCTGCCGCCGCGGCCCATTCATCGAGATGCCTGCTGATAGGCGGCACGTAGCTGGCGCCGGCTGCGATGCCGAACTGCGGGATTGCAGGCGCATTGGCAGTCTTCAGATCGATCTTGTCAGGACGCAGCATGCGAACTCTCCGTTGTTCCCGGTACACCAGGCCAGGATCGGCCGATCGGTTTCGGCCCGCTGCTCCAAGGCCGACAGCCTCACCAGCAGATCGGCCGAAGCGATGTACTCGGCGCGCAAGCCCGAGGGCTTTTCATGGCGCAGAGCACTCAGGCCCGCGGATGCTTGGATTTGCCGTTCCAGGCTGGCGTCAGGGCAAATCGGCAACACCGCACCGAGTTCGTCCGCCGCAAGCCCCGCATGGCTCAGGCAGCCTGCAATGCGCTCAGCGCAAAAGCCTGCGAAGGTATCCAGTTCGCGCTGCGGCCATCTCTGGTGCGATCTGGACTCGGTGGCGAAATGATGAACCGCGACGTGATCCAGTCGCCAACCATCGCGCTTCTCGCGACTGACCACCACGGCGGCGGCCACGTCGCGCCAGTGCATTTGCGAGGGCCGGTTGGGTGCCCGTCCATAAAGCAGTTTGTCGGACGCGATCACGAGCACGTTCGATATCGCCTCCGGGCCTTCGATCAGAGCCGCAGCCATGTCCAAGGCAATAAACACCCCGGTGTTGTGCGCCTGGGAAATCGAAAATGGGAAGGCGCTGCGCAACTGCAATTCGAACTGCACGTGTCCGACGCTGGAATCCGTCGGTTCCTCGTCCGACGTCGCGTGGCAGTAGATGATTCCGCCGACGCTCTCCTTGTCGACGTCATCGACCGCTCGACTTGAAACCTGCAGTGCCAACTCCACCGCGCTTTCCTGGCCGGTGCGCTGCCTGGCAAGCGGAATCACCGCAGCGGGGTAGCGCATGGACGACCTGGACAACAGACGTCGAACGACGCTCGGCGCATCGGTGCAGTCGCCCAGGTTGGCACGCCGCGTAATGAGCGCGCGGCGCAAGCCCATGCGCTCGTCGACTCGGCCTTCATGTGAAGCGATTGGGGAAAGATAGACCATGGCGCGCCAGGCATCAGCCGCCGAGGGCGGCCAGACATGCCCCCTCCGGCGAAATCGGTTCGACCCGAGTCCACGGGCCGACTTGCACGCTGCCGATCGCGTAGTAGCCGCTGAAGGCGAAGGAGCCGAGCGTGACGCACTCCGCATACGTTGGCGCTTGCGCGCGCAGCCGTTCCATGAGGCCGATCCACGGGTCCGCGCCAAAACAATGGCCGTAGTCGGCGTACCGATTGGGCGCGAGGCGGCCCCCGACCGAACGCCTGGCGATGCCGTCGAGGCCATCGGGCATGAACGGCAGGAAGGTGGGGAGAGGCCCAGTGGTCTTCCGGTGGGCACGCAGCGCATGAAGCATGTCGGTAAAGCCATGGTTCGGAAGCGGCCCATCGCAAGTCGGCAGCATCAACCCAGGCGGGAGTTCCAATGCCAGCGTGGTGACGCCATAGCCGATCTTTCCGAGGGTGGCTTCGTACTCGCCCGAGAAGAGCTCGTGCAGATCAGCGTCCAGGATCGTGAGCGTCAAGTTCCGGCAATCCGTATGCAGCGCCGCAAACCGGATTGCATAGCCCCAGCCTGCGCACTGGTAGGCCTGCAGAAAGCCAGAGGGCGACCGGCCGCAGCGCTTCGCCACGGCATCGACAAAGCCATCACGGATGGCGTCCCATCCCGTGGCGATCTTGCTCAGCATCGAGGTGCTGATCAGGTGAATGCAGGAGTCATCGCTCACGCCGCCGCGTACTCGCGCCGCTTGCTCGCCAACTTCGTTACGCAGCCACGTCAGGCGTTCCTCGAACGATGCCCCGACGCCCAGCAACGGCGCGACCACGCGCGCATGCATCATGGCGTGCACCTTCACCAAGGCAAGTTCTTCCATCTTCTGCGTCATGCCGTGGGCGTCTCACCGAGATATTGCAAGCGCAGTCCGCTCAGTCGGTGGACGAAGGAGCAACGCGCGACGAAACGCGAGAACGCCGCCAGCCCCGCTTCTAGCGCGTCGGGTGCAAGCAGTGCAACAGACAGCGAATTGCGCCCGAGCTCGACCCCATCGGCCCGAATGTCATGCTGAACGACCGCGACGTTGCGACGACCGGATTCAAGTACGCTCGTCACCATGTCCGCCGGCCAATGCACCAGAAGAACATCAGGCGCCAAAAGGTCGGCTGGCAACGGGATGTTGAAGTCCGGCCCGTACAAGCGAACCAGAACACACCCCAAGTCAGGGACATGAGCCCGCAGGTCACCCACCACACCGGCCAGCACGGCGTTGCGTTCGCTCAAGGACATCAGCACCGGGGTGTCGCAGCGATGCTCGAACTCTGAGACGTGCGCATAGTCCCCTGCTTCCTTCATCGGCACGCACTGCAACTCCGATTTCTGGTAGTTGCCGGCGAAGGGCGAACGCGCATACACACCGCCGGCGCACCAGCCGCTCAGGGGTCCCAGGTCCGCCAGATGGCTCGTGATCTGGTTCATGTCGCGATGTAGTGCTGGGCCTGACGCAGGCTGAGAAATCCGGTCGGCGAATAGCTGTGATACGCGCCGCAATGGTCGAAGACGAGCATGTCGCCTGGGGCCGGCGATCCGTGGGACTGCAGGAGCCCGATCACATCGGCAGGGCTGCAACTGCTGCCCACTATCTTGTGCGTACGCATCGCGTTCGTGTCTTCGAAGGCGCCACCGGACAATCGCACCAGCACGGGCTGCCGGCGGCGCTTCACGAAATGCTCGGTCTGCGCGAGGCTGAAACACTGCGCCATCCCGCCATCGCACACGACGACTGGCTCGCCCTGCAGTTCCTTGGTAGCGACCACGCGCGCAACGAAGCGGCCGGCGCGAGAAAAGACGGAACGCCCGGCTTCGTGCAGCACGCGCACGCGTGTTTGCAGCTTCCGGACACTTTCGCGATAGCTGGGGAAATCGAGGCCGGTGTCGCGATCGGCTTGCCAGTCCGCGGGGAGACCGGCGCCGATCAGTGTCAACTGAAGATCCACTGCGGCGTACCTGTCGATGTGCTCGACAAGTGCCGTCAACCGCTTCACGACCACGTTGGCGCTGCGGGCAAAGCTATTCGATCCCGCGAATACGTGCAGCCCTATGACCTTGAGCTTGGTGCCGCCCTCCGACAGCCGCGCGAGTTCACGGTGCAGCGCGGCCACCTCCATGCCGAAGTGATCCGCCGCCGGACCTTGCTGTTCGAGCAGGCTGGCAGCGTTCACGCGCAGCACGATACCGAGCGGCGCGCGTTGCGCGGCCTTGCGCTCTTCGAGAACTTGCTCGATCAGTCGGATCTGGTGCGGGCTGTCCGCCACCAGTGTGGCTCGACAAGCCATTGCGGCAGCCGCCAGATGACTGTCCAGCGCTGGCGTGTTGACAAAGCGCGGGACACTCATCCGGCCCATCGTGAGGTTCAATTCGCCGATGGAGGCGACCTCTATCCCGCCATTGAGGGCATGGCTGCAACGAACCAGCAGATCGAGAACCGGGCAGGCCTTGAGCGAAACGACGACTTCAGTGCCCAGTTCTCGCTGCAGTTGATTCAGGTCATCGATCACGATGGACGGATCGAAGAGATAGCAAGGCGTCTCGAGTTTGGCCAGCTGGGCGGGGTCCAACGAGTTCAGCGCATTGCGGGCGAGGTCAGGCGTCATCACTCCTGCTCGCTCGCCCGAAGTGCCTGGGCACGAAACTGCGAATCGATCTCTCGCAAGGTCGTGTATTGCGTCAGCTCCATGGACTCCGCATCGATGGTGGTGCCATAGACCTGGTCGCAGATCATGATGAGCTCGACGACACGCATCGAGTCGAAGCCCAGTTCGCCGATGGCAACGTCGGGATCGATGGTGTCCCGCCCCATTGTTTCCTTGAGGTGACCGGCCAGCAGGCCGAGAGTGTCTTGTTCGATCATTTCGTCATTCCCTGAAAGTAAGTGGTCGCGGAGGCGATCGTGGATCCGGATCTATTGCTCGTGCCAGCGGAAGGTGAGCGACGCGACCAGCGCGAAGAGGCCGGTCCAGCCTGCCATCTCGGCCAGGCTGCGCAGATGCTGGCCGAAGTCGTCGCCCTGGATGAAGACATGGCGCAACACGTCCACCAGCAGTGCTGGCGGCAGGTGAGCCATCACCGCGCTGACCGCCGGGGGCATCGCATTCATGGGCATGGTCAGGTCGCACAGGAAGAGCAGCGCGATATAGACCAGGCCCGTGGTGAAGGTCGCGGCGGAGAGCGTCGCGAGGCGCGCACCCATGGCAGTGCCCAACGCGAGCAGCATGATCCCGCCGAAGAACATGACCACGCCGCCTCGAAGTACCTGGCCCGCGCCGAGCGACAGCGGAACATCGAAGAAAAAGTGCGCCCCCGCGACCAGCCCGCAGGAGGCCAGCATCAGCAGCAGCAAGCGCGACAGCAGCATGCCCAGCAAGAAGGTGAACGCATTCACCGGCATGCACGCGAGCATCTTGAAGCCGCTGCGCTCCCGGCGATACGCCAGCGAGTTGCAGATGGAGTTCATGCCGGCGGCAAGCATCGCCATCACCATCGTCCCTGTCAGGACGTAATGCACGAAGGACAGCGCCGGCAGCGCGCCGCGCGGATCGTCTCTGACTTCGATCAGCGGCGGATCGTCACGGACATCGCCCTCGAACTTGAGCGTCAGCGCGCGCATGACACGAACGACCAACTGCGCGGGCAATCCATCCTGTGCAAAGGTGACGTCGACCGGAACCGGCCGTCGATTCTCGACATACCGGCCGAAGCCTTCCGGAATGGTCACGCGAGACGCACGATCCGCCACCGGCGCTTCATCCTCTGCCATGCGCAGTTCGGCCGGTATCGATTCGCCACCGGAGAACGTGCGCCGCATCTCGCCGATGTATCGCCGGGAGAGCGTCGTGTCGTCCAGATCGACGATCTCGACGATCTGCTGCGGGAGATTTCCCTCGCGACCGAATGCGAACAACATCATGAACATGAAAAAGAACGGGAACAGGAAGATCCAGAACAAGGCGGAAGAATCTCTCGTCAGGATCTTCAGTTCGTGCACGATCAATCGGGGCAGCGTCCAGCTCATTCCGATGCCTTCGCGCAATAGCGCAACAGGTCGGCCAGGTGGCTGCGACCGACTTCGACGGCCAATGCGTCGGGATGGCTCATGAGGGCGTTCGCCAGATCCGCCAACGGCGTGGACGATGCCAGGCTCAGGGTCTGCTGCTCAATGACGGGCGGGCGCTCGACGTCAAAGTTGCATTGCACGTGCATTGAGAGCTGCCGCGCGCTTTGCGCGTCCTTGCATTGCACCGTCAACTTGAATGCGCCGACCAGATCGCGGCGCAGCGACTCGGTGGGTTGGTGACGCACGATGCCCTCGCGGCTCAACCAGGTGGTGTGCGAGGCAAGTGCGAGTTCTTCGACCGTGTGACAACACATCACGAGCGTGGTGTCCGGCATTTCGCTCAGCAGCTCGCGAAGCCGATGCGCGAACTGCGGATCCAGACCCGTGAATGGCTCGTCGAGAAAGAGGATGCGCGGCCCGTGCGCCAGGGCGAGGAATAGCTCGACGCGCTGCGTTTCGCCCCGCGAGAGAAACTCGTACAGCCGCCGGGACAAAGCCGGAATCCCCAGTGCATCCATCACACGCTCGGATGTCTTGGGATAGAGGTTTCGGTGCAGGGTGACGATTTCGCTCACGCGCGGTCGGCCGGGAAAGAACGCCCGCTGCAGCTGGACGCCCAGCTGTCGGCGCAGCAAGGGGCGGCGTTTCCACTGCTGGAGTGCAACGCCGAGCATGTCGCCCTCCGCCACGGCCGTCGCGCGAAGGCCGAGGATCGCTTCCATCAGGCTGGTCTTGCCCGCGCCGTTGCGGCCGATGATCGCGACCTTTTCGCCAGCCTGAACCCGCCAGTCGTCCACCTGCAGGTCGCGTTGCGGCAAGGGTACGGCGAGGCGGCGCACATGCAGATCCGAGGACAAGGTTGCGGTGCTCACACGCCCCCTCCGCTGTGCAAGTCTGCGCACAGCCTGCGCAGTTGCGGCCGGTCGATCTTTCCGTTGACCGAGCGCGGCAGCTCAGACAAAAGCACGAGCTGCGGCACCATGTAGGAAGGCAGGATTTTTCGGCACTGCGCTTCGAGGCTGCTCTTCAGATGCTCCAGCCCGCCGCTGTCGGCGGATGCGACGACAGCCGCATAGATCGCATCGCCCAAGTTGCCTGCGGGTACTCCCAACACGGCCACTTCGCGAACCTCTGGCAAGGCGATGATGAGGCTCTCTATTTCCGTCGGGCTTATGCGGTAGCCGCTCGACTTGATCATTTCGTCTCGCCGACCGACGAAGTAGAGGAATCCTTCGGCGTCACGTGTGACGATGTCACCCGACCAGACCGCGTATTCCGGAGTCAAGCCACTGCACAGGCGGCTGGGGACCGGACGAAAACGCTCGGCCGTCTGCGCCGGCGCGTTCCAGTAGCCCAGCGTGACCAGCGCCCCGCGATGCACCAGTTCGCCAGGTTCCCCGACTGCGCAAATTTCTCCCTCGGGATCCACCACGAGGATTTCAGCGCCCGGGATAGCCTTGCCGATGGAGCCGGCGCGGCGATCGACTTCCGAGGGGTCGAGATATGTTGACCTGAAGGCCTCCGTCAGCCCATACATGAGGAAGGGCCGCGCAGCAGGAAAGATCGCCCTCAACTGCGCCAGGAGGCTTGCGTTCATGTGCCCGCCCGTGTTGGCGAACAGACGAACGCAACGGGTATCGACCTGGTCCCAGTGGGCCTGCGTCAATAAGGACCAGAGCGGCGGTACTGCCGTGATCATCGTCACGCCCTGGCTGGCAACGAGCCGTGCAACGGCGGGTGCAAGCATCGGTGAGTGAAGCACAACGCGCGCGCCTGCAGCCAGCCCAGTGGTGAGTTGGCTCAAGCCAGCGTCGAAGCTGATCGGCAGCAGCGCCAGAACGACGTCGTCTTCCTTGGTGCCCAGATAGCTGTTGACCGCGCTGCATCCGGCGATCAAATTGCCGTGCGAAACCACGACGCCCTTCGGCTGGCCCGTCGAACCCGAGGTGTAGAGCAGCGCCGCTGGGTCCGTGGCGATGCTGGGATGCAGAGTCGCCTTTCCGTGCACGATCTTGGGCAGCGAGCCTGGCTGGTCGCAAAGGACCACGCGAATTTCGAGATCGTCGATGCTTCCGCCCAATTCTTCGTGGCGCGCGGTGGTGGTGAAAAGCAACTCGGCCATGCAGTCGACCAGCACGTGTCGCAGTTGCTGCTGCTTCAGTTTGGGATTGAGCGGCACGACGATGCCGCCCGCGTGCATGGCGGCCAGGATGAGCGCGCAGGCGTCGATCGACTTGTCCATGAACACAGCGACGCGGCCCTTGTCGCGCAACCCGAGCGCAATCATTGCGTGCGCGAAGTCCTCGACCCGCTGAGCCAGCGCGGCATAGCTGATTTCACTGCGCTCATCGACGAGGGCAATCTTTTCCGGCCGGCGCGCCGCGGAATCGAGCAGTTGGGCGACGACCGTCTCCATCAGTAGATCCCCCTCAGGGTGGCGCCGGAGAGCACGTGTGCGCACAGGCATGCGCGAGCCTCGATGAATTCGCTCATGACAGGAGAGTGGGCTAAAGGAAGTGAGTGATGCTGAGAAGAAGCGCCCGCCGGACCGGATCGGTGCCATACAGGCTGTCCGCGCTGCCGCCCGTGGCGACCCACATGCCACGCAGCCGGGTGGCCGGCGTCAGCCTGTACTCCAAGGCGGTCTGGAAGACCCATGACTGGTCGTCAAGGCTCCGGTTGACGAAGGCGCTGAAATACAGGTCGCGAAATCCGAGCTGGTCCCACTGCGCGCGCAGAAAGACGCTGCGCTGCGAAAGAGGCTCCTGCATGGCCTGCGCGTAGTTCCTGACATACCAGGCAAGCGCAGCACCGTCTTTGCTGGAAGAACCCATGGCGAGCCAGCGCTGCCACTCGGCCGAATCGAGCCCCGCCTCGTGATAGTTGAATTGACCGCTGAAGCTCAGCCCGGAGCTGCCGGCCCACGTGGCGCCGATTGCCGCATCGTTCTGCCAGGAGTCGCCCGGCCGCACCTGAGCCGAACTCAATGCCCGCGCCGGCAAATCGCCAAGGGCTGCCCCGCTGCGCAACGCCTGCCGCATGAGCGAAGCGCCACGCCCGCCGGAATACTCGAGGAACATCGTGGTGTTCCGACCGAGGTTCTGCGTAAGGTTGCTTCCCAGACGCCATCCTCGCGAATCACGGAAGGCCAGCACTTCGGGGCTCCAGAACGAAGGCGCATCGAACGCTGCCTTGAAGAGCACGCGCTGTTCGCTGTTGGTGTCGGCCAAGCGCAGCCGCTCGGTGGGCGGCTTGAAGGCCAACGCTTCGGGGCGGGTCAGCTTCGGCGCTACCGCCACGCTGATTGCGCTGTGCGAATCGATCCGCTGGGCGGACAGCATGACTGCCCCGAGGCGATTGTTTCGCTGCACCTCGGGGTCGCGGGTGCTGTTGTCGACGGCAGAGCGGGACTTGAAGTAGTCGGTCGGGTTGTAGCCGACCGCGGCACCATTGCGGACATTGATGCGTCCCACTTCGAACAGGTCACGATCGTCGGCTCGCCATTGCACTGCGGCTTCGCGCGGGTCGAGATGCTCGTCACGCGAAACGGCTCCGTCGTGCGTGCGCGAAAGCCCGGCGCGCGCGCTCGCACGAGCGCTCAGCGAGGGCCCCAATTGCCACTCGCCCCTGGCATCGACGATGCCGCGCGCGATGTTGCGGGTGAGCGCAGTCGAGGCGATGGGCACCCTGGGCGTTCGCCTGTCGACCGTCTCCGCGTTCAGCTCTACAAAGGCCGCCCCGATGCGAGGCGGCATCGGCAATGGTCCGTCGTCATCGAGCAGCACGGCAGACGGAATCCGATCGGCATCATCGGCCACATGCTGCGCAGCAAGGCTGACGTGAGGCGCGAGCGCACACACGCACGCACTCATAGCGAGCAACTTCACGGTCGAGCGCCTCCGCCGTTGTCGCGCAACTTGGGCAGGTATCCGCGGTTGAACCAGTTGTCCGGAATCTCCCGGGCGGCGTAGCCGCTGAGCACGAGCTTGGTGACCACGCTCTTGTCCACTTCGTCCAGGATGACGACTTCGCCCGGCCGCAATTCCCCGAGCTGCCGGCTGAACTTGCGATAGAACGCCAGCTTGAGCGCCCGGCCACTGTCGACGAAGAACCGCGCCTTCACTGGCTGATAGCTATCTCGCTCGATCCAGTACTCGATGCGCATGTAGACCGCCGCCGGCGTTGCGGCGTCGAGTTCGATGCGCCAGGTCTTGCGCTCGGCGTTGTCGGCGTCCCTGACGGTCTCTTCGCCCACCATGCGCGGCGTGTAGTCGAGCCCGAAATTCACGCTCATCACGTCGCCGTTGGCCGCTTGCCCGACGAGGCGCTGCTGCGGCGAGATTCGTATGCTGGCGGAAGAGGCAGGGTCGTAGAACCAGTAGGCCTCGTCTTCCATGAGGATGGCCTTTCCGTGGTCCGCAGCGGGTTCTACATAGCGCGCCAGGTTGCGAAAGCGGCCGGTTCGGGTGTCCGGCTTCGAGTGAAGCACCAGGGTTGCCGAGTCGCGCGCCCGGCCGTTGCGGTATTCGGTCAGCCTCATCTGCGCCCGAAAGGATTGCTGTGGATTGCGAATCTGGTCGGCGCGCGCAACGGCACGCCGAGCGAGATTCGCGTCCTGCGCAATGGCACCGAGAGGAGAGATCGCAATCGACGATGCCGGAACCACCTTCAGTAGCAGGCGACGGCTAAACATGGCGGAGTGCATCGACGATCGGCATGCGTGATGCGCGGTGCGCTGGGAGCCATGCCGCCACTGCGGCAACGAAGATCAGCAACAACCAGGTGGCGCCGATCATGACGGGGCTGCCAAACAGGTAGAGCTTGAAGGGCAGGACGCCCGAGGTGGTCGGTGGGCTCCAGACGAGGCCACTTCGATTGACCACGAAGACGATGAAGGCAGCGAGCACAACGCCAACAGTGACGCCGAGCAGCCCTTGCAGCGCGCCTTCGACAATGAACAGGTTCCTCAAGCTGCTGCGCTGCACGCCCAATGCGCGCGCCGTCCCTATTTCACTGAAGCGCTCCATCACGCTCATGCTCATGGTGTTCATGATGGTGAAGAGGACGATGGCTCCGATGACCAGCGCAACGAAACCAAACAGGAAGGAAAAGAACGCCTGGGTCTGCGCGTAAAGGGAGTTGAGTTCGACGAAGTCGCGGACTTCGAGATCCAGTCCGCGCTCTGTGAAAAGCCGCTCCAGCGCCGCCCGGGCCGCAGGAACATCTTCGGTGCGCTGAAGCTGAATATTGATGGCGGTTGCTCGCCGCTCGCCGCGGCCATAGACCAGCCGCTGGGCGTTGCCCAGTTGCATGACGATCAGGTTGTCGTTGAGCTCCTTCACGCCGTGGGCATCGACCCGCTCCACAGCACCCGACACCACGTTGGGCGCGCCGTCCGCAGTCGCAGCCAGGAGCTCGATGCGTGGCACATCGTCCGCGGGAGCGCCGTCGGTGTCCGCATGCTCGCGCTGGCTCAGCAGAACGAGTTCTTGCGCCTCGACATCGCTCTCGATCTCGCCCCCGCCCTTGCTCCCGACAGCCGGCACCGCAGCTTGCGTGCGCACCTTGGGGTGGCGCGGGCAATCGCCTGAGCCTTCCCCGGCGCACAAATGCAGGATGCGGGCCATGCCCTTTCCCACCGCGACACCGTCTTCGCGAGCCAGCGGTGAATGGGTCTTCGGGCCAATGCCTTCGAGCCCATGCTGGTTCCAGCCCTGCATGCGAAGCCGGTCCTCCGGTACCACGCCCTGACCGAAAAAGGTCTTGGAGACGCCCGCCGAGTAGTTTCCCGCCACGCCGGCAATCATCTGCGCCGGCGTCGCGACCCGAAGCAGCGGTCGCATGTCCGGGTCGCTGCGGATGTCGTCCATCAGCGCGGCGTAGTCCTTGATGCCATAGGCGGCAGGATTGCCTGCGCCGTACAGGAAGTAGCCGCTCTGGAAAACGGCAACGTGTCCGCTGCGCCGCACCGTCGCGGTCTGAAATTCCAGCACGATGTAGTTCATGAGCGCGCCGAGCAGCAACAGTGCCGCCGCACCCAGGGCAATGGTCATCGAGGTGATGCCCGTACGGCGCCGATTGCGCCGCACGTTCCGCCACGCGAGGGACAGGTTCAGCATGCGGCCACACCCCCCGATTGCGGGGGGGCCTCATTGCAGGTCACTCGACCATCATTGGCATAGAGCACCTGGTCCGCATGGTCCAGCAGCATCGGGTCATGCGTGGAAAAGATGAAGCTGGTGTCGAACTGTCTCTGCATGTGGCGCATCAGTTCGACGATCGCGAGGCCATTTGACGAATCCAGGTTGGCCGTCGGCTCGTCGGCCAGAACCAGCGCCGGTCGCTTGACCAGCGCACGAGCGATCGCGACTCGCTGGCGCTGCCCTCCGCTCAACTGGTTCGGACGGTGCCCGCGATGCGCTGTCAGCCCTACGGCGTCGAGGAGTTCGCCGGTGCGTGCGCGCCGCTGCGATTTGGGCATGCCGGTCTGCAGCAACGCGTACTCGATGTTTTCCTGGGCAGTCAGCACCGGCATGAGGTTGAAGGACTGGAAGATGAAGCCGATGCGCTCGGCCCGGAAGCGCGTGAGTTCGCGGTCCGGAAGGCGATTGACGTCTTGTCCTTCGATCACGATACGGCCGTGCGTGGGCCGATCGAGAGTTCCGATCAGGTTCAGCAAGGTGGACTTGCCGCTGCCCGACGGGCCGACGATCATGCAGAAGCTGGATGCCGGGAAGCGCAGGTTCACGTCTTTCACCGCGCGCAGTTCGATGTCGCCTTCCCGGTACGTCTTGCTGACGCCATGCAGTTCAAGCATCTGTCCGTCGCCCCCGTCAGACCGTCGCTGCGGAAGCAACGGCGATCACCGCGTTGTGTCCACCAAAGGCAAAGGAGTTGCTCAGCGCGCAGTCGCCGCGGCCCAGCGGTTGCGCTTCGTTGGGCACGCAGTTCAAGTTGCACTCGGGGTCCGCCTCGAGGTAGTTCAACGTCGGCGGAGCAAAACGCTCCTGCAGGCCCACGAGCGTTGCGAGCAACTCGATCGCTCCGGCCGCACCCAGCGTGTGGCCGTGCATCGACTTGGTGGACGACACCTGCAAGCGATCGACGGTTGCGCCGAGTGACAGCCGCAGCGCGCGCGTTTCGGCGACGTCGTTGGCGGCGGTGGCCGTTCCGTGAGCGTTGATGTAGACGAGATCATCGGCACCCATCTGCGCATCGCGGAGGCAATTCCGGACCGCGTCGGCTTGGCCATCGATCGACGGGCTCAGGATGTGGTGTGCATCGGAGGTGAGTGCGCAGCCGCGAACCTCGCCGAAGATGGGCGCGCCGCGGAGACGCGCATGTGCAAGCGACTCCATGACCAGCATGGCCGCGCCTTCGCCCAAGACCAGCCCGCGACGCTCCCTGGAAAAAGGCCGGCAGGTGTCAGGCGCCAGGACGCGCAGCGACTCCCAGCCCTTGAGATTGCCATCGACAAGGCTGGCCTCGCTGCCGCCGACGATCGCAACGTCTACCGCGCGGGATCGAATCAGCTGCAGCCCCAGGCCGATCGCGTACGCAGAGGACGCACAGGCGGTAGACACGACGAACGCCGGACCGGTCACGCCGAATTCCATGCTGATGTGGCAGGCCGGCGAATTGGCCATGATCTTCGGCACGGTGAATGGCGGAAGCCGCCGGCGTCCCTCGACCAAACTCAGCCGGTATGACTCGTCGATGCTGCAGATATTGCCGGAAGCTGCACCCACGATCACAGCCGCACGCGCGCCCAGCCCGGCAGAAATATCCAGACCGCTTTCAGCCAAAGCCTCTCTCGCAGTCAATAAGGCGAATTGCGCCGATCTGTCCAGAAACGCCAATTCCCCCGCGCCGAATTCCATCGAAGGTTCGAACCCGGTGACCGGTGCCACCGCTTTGACCGGCAGGTCCGCGACCGTGACGATGCCTTGGGCGCCGGCGCGCAGCGAACGGGAGAACTCAGGCACGCCCCGGCCGATGGCGGAGACCACGCCCCGCCCCGTAACGACCACCCGACTCATGCAGCAACGGCGGGATTGGACTGCTTGGCTTGCACGAGCCCGACCACCTGGTCCATCAACTGCCCCACCGATTCGAAAGCCGCGGCAGAGCGACCTTGTCGACCTTGTTCATTGGCGTTGAACGGGATCGAAATGTCGTACTCGTCCTCGATCGCGAAAATCAGTTCGACCAGACCGAGCGAGTCAATTCCTGTGTCGGCGAGCAACAATTCGGGGCGGAATTGTGCGACGTCGAGCTTGGTCGTACGCACAAAGAGCTCCACAACTCGCTGTTCAATTGATTCACGACTTGTGTCGGTCATTGTCTTTTTAATTTCCTGAGATTCGAAGCGGGCAATATGAAATGGGTGCAGCACTGCCGAAGGGATCGCATTGGACCATAGTGTTCTATCTATTTAGGCAGTCGAAATACTATTCAGACACTTCCGGATATTAAAAAGGAATGTTCCTGAGGTAGGAGATAAATTCCCGTTCGGATTAGGGAATCAGACAATTCGCATGGACTGCGCATTCAAAATGCGCCTGGGGTGCGATACCGCCGCGACACCCTCCGCCCCCGAACAACGCTATGCTTTCGGCGACAAAACGGGTTCCGCACATGAATGAAATCTCGGCGGCGATGGACCGCGACTTCGGCGTGATTGCCGACCTCATACGCCTGCACGCTCGGCAAGCTCACGACAGGCCTGCCCTGATCGATGCGAGCCGCGAAGTCAGCTACGGCGAACTCGACGCTCTGATGGACCGCATTGCCGCCAGCCTGCAGCGCGACGGTTTGCGTGCGGGCGATGCGATCGCGATCTGCGCCGCGTCGAGCGTCAACTACGCGGCCGTGTTCCTGGGTGCCTTGCGCGCAGGTGTCGCGGTTGCTCCGCTGGCACCAGGCTCCCCCTCCGCCAGCCTCGCGCGAATGATCGAAGACGCAGGCGCCCGCATCCTGTTCGTGGACGAGGCCGCAGCCCAGGTGCTAGGGCCTGCGGGCTCCGGCGCCGTTGCGCGAATCGCACTCGACGCCTCCGACGCGGGCGATGATTTCGAAGGATGGGTCGCCCCCGATGGCGCGCGGCCAACCGCTGTGGAACTGCAACCTTCATCGCCTTTCAACATCATCTATTCGTCGGGCACCACCGGGGAGCCCAAGGGGATCGTGCAGGGCCACGGCATGCGATGGGCGCACGTCAGGCGCGGCGCCAAGTACGAATACGGCCCCGACACCGTCACCGTGCTTTCGACGCCGCTCTATTCGAACACCACACTCGTCGTGTTTTTTCCGACCATTGCATTCGGCGGCTGCGTCGTGTTGATGCCCAAGTTCGATGCTGGCGGCTACCTGAAGCTGGCAGAGCATCACCGCGCCACTCACACGATGCTGGTGCCGGTTCAATACCAGCGTCTGATGGCGCATCCCAGATTCGGCGCGCACGATCTTTCGAATTTCCGCTTCAAGTTCAGCACCAGCGCGCCATTCAACGCAGCCTTGAAGGCCGACGTGCTCGCTCGCTGGCCGGGTGGGCTCATCGAGTTCTATGGCATGACCGAAGGCGGCGGCACCTGCATCCTTGAAGCGCATCTCCATCCGGACAAGCTGCACACGGTCGGCCGCCCCGCCGAAGGCAGCGACATCCGGCTGATCGACGAGGCCGGCAACGAGGTCGCCCCCGGCGAGGCTGGGGAAGTCGTGGGCCATTCGGCAGGGATGATGGTCGGCTACCACCGGCAGCCCGGCAAGACACGCGAAGCCGAGTGGTTCGATCGTTCCGGCAAGCGCTTCATCCGCACTGGCGACGTCGGCCGCTTCGATGGCGACGGTTTCCTCACGCTGTTCGACCGCAAGAAGGACATGATCATCAGCGGCGGCTTCAACATCTATCCGAGTGACCTCGAAGCGGTGCTGCGCGGCCATTCGGCGGTGGCCGATGTCGCGGTGATCGGCGTGCCATCCGAGCAATGGGGCGAGACGCCAATCGCTTTCGTCGTGCGGCGCGAGGGTGATGAAACGGCCGCCGAAGCGCTCCTGCAGTGGGCCAACGCACAAGTGGGAAAGACCCAGCGGCTCGCAAGCCTGCAGTTCATCGACGAACTTCCGCGCAGCGCGATCGGCAAGGTGCTCAAGCGCGAACTGCGTGAACTCCACGCCCGCTGACATCGCGCCGGCAGAGCCCGAACACGGCGGCGGCAATGGGCTGCTGTGGGTACTGCTGGTGGCGGCGTTCGTCTTCGCCGTGGTGCGCCCACGCGCGCCGATGGACTATGTGCGGCTCGTGGACTGGCAGACGGTTGGAGCGCTCGCTGGCTTGCTCGCGATCACCCAGGGCGTGGAGCGAAGCGGCATGCTGCAGGCGGCCGCGGCGCGGCTCTTGTCCCGCACGACCGAGTTGCGCAACCTGGTCTTTCTGCTCGCCGCGAGCGCCGCGGTGCTGTCGGCACTGGTGACCAACGACGTGAGCCTGTTTCTGCTCGTGCCACTCACGCGCGTGCTGGCAACGCAGGCGCACCTGCCATTGGCCAGGCTGGTGGTCATCGAAGCAATGGCGGTGAATGCGGGCTCCGCACTGACGCCGATCGGCAATCCGCAGAATCTCTTCCTCTGGCATCGGTCTGGCGAAAGCTTCATCGGATTCATGAGCATGATGGCGCCGACTGTGGCGGTGATGCTCTTCTGGCTGTTCGCGGCGATCCGGTTCCTGGTGCCTCGCGCTCCGATCATGCTGAAGCCCTCCGGCGAAACTGCGCCGCTCCAGCCGCGACTGCTTGTCCTGTCGGGCGTGCTCTTCATCGGTTTTGTCATCGCGCTCGACCGGCACTGGTTGCTTGCAGGCCTGACGGGGGTCTTCGGGGCTTTCCTGCTATTGCGCCCGCGGGTGTTGCTCGGCGTGGACTGGGCCTTGCTCGCGATCATCGCGCTGATGTTCGTCGATCTGCGCCAAATGGCCGAACTGCCTGCTATCGCGGCGCTGCTGGGTCGCTTGCCGATCGGCGAGGGATGGCGCGCGTATCTCGCGGCCATCTTCACGTCGCAGGTCATCAGCAATGTGCCGGCCACCATTCTGCTAGACGGTTTCGTGAAAGACCTGCCTGCGCTCGCGGCCGGCGTGAGCGTCGGTGGATTCGGCTGCGTGCTGGGATCATTGGCCAACCTGATCGCATTGCGACTCGCGAAGGTGCCGAACGGATTGCGCGAATTCCATCGCATCAGCATTCCGTTCCTGCTGGTCTGCGGCACGACGGCGCTGCTCCTTCGACTCGCGTGACATCGACGGCAATGCACCCGCTTAAGCTCGGCGGCATGTCTTCCACGCTGAACGCTCTCGCCGCCATTGCACTCTGGGCCACGCTGGCATCGCTGGGCACTTCGCTGTCTCATCTGCCTCCTTTTCTGCTGACGGGGCTGGCGCTCATGATCGGCAGTGCCCTGAGTTGGCCGCTCGTCTTGCGCAATCGCCGCGCATGGGCCGTGCCGCCACGCACATTGGCGCTCGGCGTCTACGGCCTGTTTGGTTTTCACTTCCTGTTGTTCATCGCGCTGCGGCACGCGCCTCCGGTAGAAGCAAACCTCGTCAACTATCTCTGGCCTTTGTTCATGGTGGTGCTGGCGCCGGTGCTTCTGCGGGGCGTGTCGCTGCGGCCACTGCACGTGATTGCGGCACTGCTGGGCTTTGCGGGCGCGGCCATCGCAATCCTCGGCGCGCGCAGCGGGACTTCAGCCGATGCAGCTAGCAGCTATTGGGGCTTCCTGCCGGCGCTTGGCTCTGCGTTCATCTGGGCCAGCTATTCGCTGTGGACGCGGCGCGTGCCCGCCTTTCCCACGAGCGCCATCGGTCTCTTCGGGCTCGTCTCGGGCGCGCTTTCGCTGGCGTGCCACGCACTGCTGGAGCCGTCCGTCGCGCTCTCGCCGCGCGACTGGCTGCTCGTGGTCTTGTGCGGCCTCGGCCCGCTGGGCGCAGCGTTTTTCTTCTGGGACGTGGCGCTCAAGCGCGGCGACGCACGACAGATCGGCATCCTGAGCTACATCACGCCGTTGACATCGACCGCATTGCTGCTGGTCGTGACGCAACGCCCGCTGAGCTGGACCATCGCGCTCGCCGCGGTTCTCATCATCTCGGCCGCAGTGATGGGGACGCGAGCGCGAGGCTGATCAGTCGGCGACCTTGAGCACCAGCTTGCCGAAGTTCTCGCCCGTGAAGAGCTTCGTCAGCGCTTCCGGGAAAGTCTCGATCCCTTCGACGACGTCTTCGCGGCTCTTCATGCGGCCATCCTTGAGATAGCCCGACATCTCGGCGATCGCCACGTGATATCGGTCTGCGTAGTCGAACACGACCATGCCCTGCATGCGAGCACGGTTCACCAGCAGGCTGAGGTAGTTCTTCGGCCCCTGAACGGGCGTGGTGTTGTTGTATTGACTGATGGCGCCGCAGATGATGATGCGGGCACCGCGTGCGAGCTTGGCCAACGCCGCATCGAGGATCTCGCCGCCGACGTTGTCGAAATAGATGTCGACGCCCTTCGGGCAATGCGTCTTCAGGCCCTCGCGCAAGGCGGCCGGCCCGGCCTTGTAGTCGATGCATGCATCGAAGCCGAGCTCCTTCACCACCCACTTACACTTGGCCTGGCCACCCGCAATGCCCACTGCGCAGCAGCCCTTGATTTTCGCGAGCTGCCCGACAGTCTGGCCGACAGCACCGGTGGCGCCGGAGACGAGCACCGTCTCGCCCGGCTTGGGTTCGCCGATGTCCATCAGGCCGAAATAGCCGGTCATGCCGGGCATGCCCAGCACGTTGAGCCATTGAGTGATCGAACCGGCGTTCAAGTCGATCTTCGTGAGCCCATTGCGCTTGATTTCCTCTTGGGGGATCAGCGCGTATTCCTGCACTCCGAGCGTGCCGTAGACGACATCGCCGATCGCGAACGCCGGATTGCGCGAAGCGGCGACACGCCCCACCCCGCCGGCGCGCATGACCGCGCCGATCTCGACCGGCGGGATGTAGCTCTTGCCCTCGTTCATCCACCCGCGCATGGCCGGATCGAGCGAGAGAGACAGCGTCTTGACGAGAACGCCACCTTCGGCCGGTTCGCCTGCAGGCTCGTTGGTGAACTGCCAGTTGTCGCGCGTTGCCATGCCGTCAGGGCGCTTGGCGAGTCGGACTTGGCGATTAGTAGGGGGATTGCTCATGCTCGTGTCTCCTGGAGGGCTTGCTGGGGCAAGCGCATCGTAGTGCCGCTCCGCCGGCGCGTTGTTAGCGAAGGCGACAGCGATCATCGGCCGTCGATGGTCGAACCTCGACGCCGGGCCCTGCAGCTTCAGCTGAGAAGCACCGTGACGGACAGCCCCGGTTCCGCATTCTTCACGGTGAGCTTGCCGCCATGCGCCTCGGCCACCAGACGGCACAGGTACATGCCCAGCCCCACGCCGCCGGTCGCCCGCTGGCGCGCGCTGTCGGTTCGATAGAAGGGCTCGACCAACCGCTGCAATTGCGCCGCATCGACGCCCGGGCCGAAATCGCGCACCTCCAGTTCCACGCCTGGGCCAGACCTGCGCAGCCTCACGCGAGGAGGCGCGGCACCCTCCGCGCCGTGGCGCAGCGCGTTGTCCAGCAGGTTTCGCACGAGCAGACGAACGCGCGCCTTGTCGAGCGAAAGCAACGGCAGATCCGGCTGGGTTTCCACGGCAACCTGCTCTCCGCCGGGAAGCTCGCCAGCCACCTCACGTACCAGGGCCGGGAAATCGACCTGCTCGCGATGGAGCGCGGCGTGCGGACTGGCAAGCCGCTCGCTTTCGAGCAGGTCGCTGATGAGGTCGCGCATTTCGGCCAGATCGCGCAACAGCGCTGCTCGTTCGGCAGCGCCTTCGGGCGTGGCGGGCAGTAGTTCGGCATTGAGACGCGCCCGCGTCAGCGGCGAACGCAGCTCATGGCTGAGTGCGAGCAGCAGGGCGCGCTTGGCATCAAGCATCCCCTGGATGTCGTGGGCCATGGTGTTGATGCGAAGGGCAAGGTCACCCAGTTCGTCTCGGCGACGCACCGGGATCGGCTCTTCGAAGGCCCCTTGCCCGAAGCGCTCGGCGCCCGCCCGGATATCGTCCAGCGGCCGCAGCAGTCGCCGAACGTACGCATACGCCACAGCGATGAGCGCCAGCAACAGCCCGAGCGTGATCCACCCGATACCCTGCGGCTCACGCTCCCACGGCAGCGTTGCAATCCCGAAACTGATGCGATGACCATCAGCAGTCGTGCGGCTGAGCCAGTCGCCTCGTGGACCGAAGCCATGCTGATGGCGCTCCGGATGCGAATCCCAATTCACCACCGGCCCCTCGATGCGGATCGAGATCGGCAATCGGGCAACCAGCGCCTCGGCGCGCGCCACGTCGGGCGGCGTGCCGAGTTCGGCCACGATGCGGTCCATGTAGTCGGCCACCAGTGGCCGGGCGGCATCGCGCCACCCGCCCGAAAAGGCCCGCTGCATGCCGCCGAGGAACACCGCCGCCATCGCCAGCGCAAGCAGCACGAAGACGATGATCAGCCGCACACGCAACGAGTGGCCCCAGCGATGGCGCCAGCCCTGGCGTGCTCGCCGCGTCCTCATGGCCCGCTCTTGCCGACAGCGAGCGCATAGCCCGCATTGCGCAGCGTCTTGATGCAGTCGAGTGGCTCGAGCTTCTTGCGCAACCGGCTCACGACGATGTCGACGGCCCGGGTGTAGAGCTCGGCTTCATGGCCGCGCAGACGGTTGAGGATTTCATCCCGGCTCCAGACTTTGCCCGGCTGGTCGGCCAGCAGGGCCAGAAGTTCGAATTCGGTCCCGGTCAGGTCCACGCGCTCGCCCTGTCGCAGCACTTCCCGCCTGTCGAGGTCGATCGACAGGCCCTCGAACTCGCGGCGCTGGGATGAGGCAGCAGGCGCCGCTGCCCTTTGCCGGCGCAGGATCGTCTGCACACGTGCCACCAATTCGCGCGGCTCGAATGGCTTCGGCAAATAGTCATCGGCGCCGAGTTCGAGACCGACCACGCGGTCCATGACGTCGCCGCGGGCTGTCAGCATCACGATCGGAATGTCGCTTTCCTTGCGGATTTCGCGGCACAGGGCAAAGCCGTCCATCTCGGGCAGCATCACGTCCAGGATGGCGGCATCGTAGGTTGCTCCACGCAGCTTCGCCAACCCTTCGCTTGGCCGCGTGGTGCTCTCCAGCACGTAGTCGAAGCGCGCGAAGTAGCTGGCGAGCGGCGCGCCCAGGTGCTCGTCATCGTCGATCAGCAGGATGCGGGGCATTCGGGCATTGTGCATACGCGCGAAAAGTAGGCTGTTCGCCAGGCCTGCGGGCATGGTCAGCGGGCGTTCATCCCCTCCTCCAGCGCCGGCCTCTGTCCATGAATTCGCGCACCTTCTGTTGCTGGGCAGGATTCAGGTTGTCGAAGAAGTCGGCCGCCGCCGCGATCACTTCAGGGCTGCCAGCCTGCACGGCAGCCGTCTTGTCGGCCACCAGCTTTCTCGCGCGCTCCTGGTCGAGCTTTGCGCCGGCGAACAATGCGCGGAATTCCGAGCGAGGATCACCGCCGCCACGCAATGCTGCGCGTTGGGCTTGTATCTTTTCGCTCAGCACCTGCAGTTTCTGCTTCTGCGTTGCGTCGAGTTCGAGCTTGCTGCTGACGCGCTCGACCATTCGCGCCCTGAATTCAGCCCGGTCTTGCTCGGAGCCGCCACCCCAGCCGGGGCGGTGGCCGCAACCTGCCAAGCTGCCTGCGAGCAGTGCAGCACCGGCAATACCGAAGAGCGAACGTTTGAACCAGCGTTTCATGAGAGTCTTCCTTGGATGTGATCGGATGTCGATCAGGAGACTCGATGGTGCTTTGGCATCGCCGTGAAGTCCTTTCGCGGCGGTTTCGGCATGTTTCGTTTTATTGCGGTGCGCCCGCGATCGGCCCCAGCGCGGCGGCGGGTTCCTCGGACTCGATCACAGCCTGCGCCCAGGGCTCCAGCTTTCTGGTGTCGGCGCGCAGCACTTCCTGCTTGACTGCCAGGATCTGCGAAGGATGCATCGAAAAGCTGCGCAGACCCAAGCCAAGCAGCAAGCGGGTGAACATGACGTCGCCCGCCATTTCGCCGCACACACTGACGCTCTTGCCCTGGCGCCGGCACTCGGCAATCGTGTCGGCCACCAAGCGCAGCACGGCCGGATGCGCGGGGTCGTAGAGATGCGCCACCGATTCGTCCGCCCGGTCTATGGCGAGCGTGTACTGGATGAGGTCGTTGGTGCCGATCGACAGGAAATCGAAGTACTTCAGGAAGGTCTTCAGCGTGAGCGCGGCGGCCGGGATTTCGATCATGGCGCCGAGCTTTACGTTGCCATGCACCATCCCGCGGTTGTCCAGTTCAGCCCGCGCGAAATCGATGAGCGACAGGGTCTGGCGGATTTCGCTCACGTGCGCCAGCATGGGGATCAGCAGGTGAATCTCACCATGCGCCGCAGCGCGCAGGATGGCGCGCAACTGGGTCAGGAACATCGCCGGATCGGCCAGGCTCCAGCGGATCGCGCGCAGACCCAAGGCAGGATTCAGGTGGGAGTCCTCTCGGAGGGCTTTGCCGTCCAGCGGCTTGTCCGCGCCGACGTCAATCGTCCTGATGGTCACGGGCATGCCCTGCATGCCCTCGAGCGCATTCCGGTACGCCCGGTATTGCTCTTCCTCGTCGGGCAGGCGCGTCATCCGCTGCGCTTCGCGGCCCATGAAAAGGAATTCGCTCCGGAACAGCCCCACACCGACAGCGCCGGCCCGGACCGCGCCTACCGTGTCTTCGGGCATTTCGATGTTGGCGAGCAACTCGACGCGCTGGCCGTCGAGCGTCACGGCGGGCTTGTGCCGCAGCCGGGACAGACGTCCGCGTTCGAGGTCGCCTTGCCGCTGCTTGAAGCCGTACTCGGCCAGGATGATCGGCGAAGGATCGACGATCACCACGCCAGCATCGCCATCGATGATGACCCAATCGTCCTGCCGCACCAGTTGGCTCGCACTGCGTGCGCCCACCACGGCGGGGATGTTCATGCTGCGGGCAACGATCGCCGTGTGCGAGGTGCGTCCGCCGACGTCGGTCACGAAGCCTGCGAACACGCTCTTCTTGAACTGCAGCATGTCCGCCGGCGAAAGGTCATGCGCAATCAGCACCAGCGGCACGTCGATACCGTCGCCGGCGGTCGGGTCCGGATGCTCATCGTCATCGGATGAGCGCTTGCGCCGCGGCGGTGTGGGTGCGAGCACCGCCGCCGTCCCTTTCATGCGATGCAACAGTCGCTCGACGACCTGCTCCAGATCGGCCTTGCGTTCGCGGAGGTACTCGTCCTCCATCTCGTCGAACTGGCGCGCGACGACTTCGAGTTGCGTGGTGAGCGCCCATTCGGCGTTGTACAGGCGCTCCACGATCCAGTGCTTGACGCCGCCGGTGAGTACCTCGTCCTGCAACAGCATCTGGTGCACATCAAGAAGCGCGGAGAGTTCGTGCGGCGCGTCATTGGGACCCATCAATGCGACGCTGGCCTGAAGCTTGTGTAGCTCCTCCGCCACTGCGTTTCGAGCGACACGCACCCGGTCGATCTCGGCATCGATTTCCTCGGGCTTGATGAAATAGTGGGCGACGTCGATTCGGCTCGAAACGACGAGCACGGCGCGGCCGATGGCAATGCCACGGGCAACCGGGAGACCGTGGATCGCGAATGTCACTGTCTACTCCCCCAAGTGCGCCATCTATTCACCTCCCCTATTCACCTTCCCCGAACTTGTCGTTCATGAGGGCCACGATCGCGTTCAGCGCCTCTTCCTCGCGTTCGCCGATCGTCTCCACTTCCACCGTGACGCCAATGCCTGCCGCGAGCATCATCACGCCCATGATGCTCTTTGCGTTCACCCGGCGGTCGCCGCGTGCAAGCCAGACCTCGCAGGGATAGCTCCCGGCAAGCTTGGTGAGTTTGGCCGATGCCCGCGCGTGCAGGCCCAGCTTATTGCTGATGGTCACGGATGTCTTGGTCACTATGCTTTCTTCTTGCCTGATTCTGGGGAGCGGTCACGGCCACCTGCATCACGCCCGCAGTTCCGCCGGTGAGTGCGCGCTGCACGAGAGTATCAAGGGGTTCATTTCGATAGCTCACGGCGCGCAGCAACATCGGCAGGTTGACGCCGGCGACGAGCCGGGATCGGGCGCCGTCGACGAGCTTCTGAGCCACATTGCATGGTGTTGCACCAAAAACGTCGGCCAGCACGAGCACTTGCGAACGCGGAGTGCGCTGGAGCTGGGCAAGCGTGATGCGCGCGGCGGCGAGGGTTTCGTCGGGTGATACGTTGGGCAAGACGTCGAGCGCCGCCACGGCGTGCTCGGAATCGGGAAACACATGCAGCGCGCACTGCCGTAACGCCTGCGCAAGCGGCGAGTGGGCAATGATGAAAATGCTGTTCATGGATTTCGGCGGGCAGTCTGGCAATTATGAGGGGCCATCCGTCCAGGTGTAGAAACAAGGCAAGGCGGCAGTCGGCTCACGGAACGCGGATTCCTTCAAAAAACGTCGCCAGCGCTTCTGGGGATGACGGGGAACCCAGGACGGTCGCCTGATAGATCGCCATTCCATCCGGCCGCTGCTGCGCGAACCAGATGACGTGCGCACCTTCTCCCTTGCTTTCCCCCGGCGTGCCCTGGGTGTCGCCCTGGGTATCGAGCCGCGCCGGGGCGGGTGAAGCAGCGGCGCGCAGCACGGAGGCGGGGGCTTCGACGATCTGGGCATTCGAGAGCTGGGTCCGGGTGGCAGCCCGCCATGCCCGAATCCAGCTTTCCGCCTGTTCGGCGCTGCCGGCTGAAGCGTGCGCAATGGCGAAGGTTGCGCCTCCAGTCTTGCAGCCGGCCATGTCGACGGAAACCATGTCGGTCCCGAGCGGCAGCTGGCGCGTGGCTCGATCCGGCTTGCAAGGCAGCAGGACGACCACGTCGGCGTCTCCCACAGGAACCTCTCGCCAGTTGAAGGTGGGGCTGCACGCGGCAAGCACGATTGCGGTCACGACCAAGGTCGCGCGACCGAAGCGCAGAAAGGACAGGATCGGCATGGAACATCGATTATCGAACGCCCCTTCGACCGTTCCGGGCGGCCGGCACGACTCTGCGTTGCGATCTAAAATTCGCGGACTCCTCTGTCCTTCCATGAAAAAAGTCATCTACGCCGCCGCAACCGCGCTCGCCCTGGCCGTCGGGGTTGGCGTTTACCTGAACACGGGGGTTTCCGCTGCGCCGGCATCGACCTTCGTGCTTCTCGACGGAACGCGAAAGAGCACCGAGGACCTAAAGGGCAAGGTCACGCTCGTCAATTTCTGGGCAACGAGCTGCGTCACCTGCGTGGGAGAGATGCCGAAGGTCATCGCGACCTATGACAAGTACAAGAACCAGGGCTACGACACCCTCGCCGTGGCAATGAGCTACGACCCGCCAGCATACGTCGTCAATTACGCCGAGACACGCAAGCTGCCGTTCAAGGTGGCTATCGACAATACAGGTGCGGTTGCCAAGGCATGGGGTGACGTCCAGCTGACGCCAACCACCTACGTGGTCAACAAGCGCGGTGAGATCGTGAAGCGCTATGTCGGCGAGCCCGACTTCGCCGAACTGCACAAGTTGATCGAAAA
The DNA here is from genome assembly GCF_056394705.1 of Variovorax sp. 10N420. Taxonomy (NCBI): domain Bacteria; kingdom Pseudomonadati; phylum Pseudomonadota; class Betaproteobacteria; order Burkholderiales; family Comamonadaceae; genus Variovorax; species Variovorax sp. 10N420. The sequence goes on from NZ_JBFTIJ010000003.1 coordinate 621,349, forward strand.
GCTGCTCGCCGAAGCGTAGATGGGGCCGCCGCCGTGCTAGGCGCGAGTCGGCTGGTCCGGATCACCTGCTCCTGAAGGTGTCGTGGCAAGCCTTGCAGGTTTCGCCAAGCGACCCCATTGCGGTCTTCAGTGAGTCGACGTTCCCGGCTTTGGCGGCGACAAGGAGGTTGTCGGTTCCGGCCATCAGCCGATCGCTCAGATCCTTGAACTTGGCCTGCTCCTTCCAAATCTCCGGCTTTGCCTTTCCGCCCTCCGTGCCAGGACCGAAGGCAGGCCACGGAAGCCTCGATATCTGCGCGACCACCTCCGCGTTGGCAACGGCGGCGGTCGCATCGTACGGCACGCGGCCGCTGGCCATGGCGCCCAGGCGGCCCACGTGCTGGCTCTGGATAAACATTGCACTCTGGCGGTACTTGATCGCATCTTCGGGTTTGGCGAACTGGGCGCTAGTCGAAACAGAAAAGGCCGCGCAAACGGCGGCCAGGGCAAGGCTGACGAGAGATTTCATCGTGGATCCTTTTTTTGCTCGCGCATCGCGGAGTACGGCGCCGTGGCAGTTTAGAGACTCGGCGCCATCGGGGACTAGTGACAACCCGCAAGTCACCTTTGCGCCGAAGTTTGCTAATCTGCGCTTCCCGCATCTTGCGTCAAGCCATCGATGACTGCCCCTTTCGAGCCCACGACGCGCCGCGCGAAGCCGGGTGATCCTGGCGCCATAGCGACCCGTGTCTGGGATTTGCCGACGCGGGTTTTTCACTGGCTGTTGGCACTGACCGTGATCGGCCTGATCGCGACCGGCCTTTCGGGGGTCATGGAATGGCATTTCCGCCTCGGCTACGCCGCGCTGTCGCTCCTGCTTTTTCGGCTGTTTTGGGGATTTGTCGGCGGGCGGTGGTCGCGCTTCTCCGCTTTCATCTACGCGCCGCGGTCCGTCGTCTCGTATCTGCGGGGCCGCGCGCACCCGGACCAGCTCATCGGTCACTCGCCTTTGGGCGCGCTATCGGTGTTCGCCGTTCTTGGGCTGCTTCTGGTGCAAGTCGGGACGGGGCTGGTTGCCGATGACGAGATCTCCGCGTCGGGGCCGCTGACAAGCTTCGTTCCCGGTTCGCTGGTGAGTGCCGCGACAAAGTGGCACGCGGCGCCAGGCAAGTGGCTCGTCATCACGCTTGTAAGTCTGCACGTGCTCGCCGTTCTGTTTTACGTGATTGTCAAGGGTCGCATGCTGATACGGCCCATGATCTCCGGTGACAAGCCACTCACCGACGGCACCGGCGCGTCAAGCCGCGATGACGCCGCATCAAGGCTTCTGGCGATTGTCGTGTTCGCGGCCTGCGCCGGCTTCGCAGGCTGGATCTCATCATTGCGCGTATGAGCAACTCAATGTCACGTCCCCTGCCCCTGGCAGGCACACCGGAAATCGTGCTTTTGACACCCGATGAGCCGGACGAGATTGAAGCGACGCGGGCGATCTTTCGAGACTATGCGGCTTCACTTGAGATCGATCTCGGTTTTCAGAATTTTGATGATGAACTCGCCGGATTGCCGGGGGACTATGCTGAACCTCGGGGCGCTTTGTTTTTGGCATTGGTCGACACCGACGACACGGCGGTACCCGTGAAGGGGCGGCCATTGCGACGGTCCGATGGAGGTTTCGCGCACGTTGCCGGCTGTTGCGCGCTGCGTCCGTTGGATTCGGCGGACTACTCCAACGCGGCAGAGATGAAGCGCCTGTACGTGCGGCCGGAGTTTCGGGGAGTGGGAGTCGGACGGCAGCTCGCGGAAGCCATCCTCGATGCCGCGCGCGGCGCGGGCTATGCTTGCGTACTGCTGGATACGCTCGACGATATGGAATCCGCGAGGGCACTCTACGAAGAGCTTGGGTTCGCCGAAGTGCCCCCCTATTATCACAACCCGATTGCAGGGTCGCACTATCTCAAGGCGGATCTGTAGCTCAAGCGAGCGTCGGCCACGGGTTGCTACGCAACGCTGCGGGCTTGTGCCAACAGCGTGTCAGCATCACTGACCTCGAACTTGCCCGGATCTTCGACGTTGAGTGTCGCGACCTTGCCGTCTTTCACCAGCATCGAATAGCGATTGCTGCGGACACCCATTCCGCGCGAGGTCAGATCCAGCGTCAGGCCGGTTGCATTCGCAAAAGCGCCGCTGCCGTCCGCCAGCATGCGAACCTTGCTTCCCGTCTTCTGATCACGGGCCCAAGCGCCCATGACGAAGGCATCGTTGACACTCACGCACCAGATTTCGTCCACGCCGGCAGCCTTGAAATCTTCAAAATGCTGGACATACCCCGGAACATGCTTCGCTGAGCACGTGGGTGTAAAAGCCCCAGGCAGAGCGAAGACGGCTATAGTCTTTCCAGCGGCAGCCTTGGTGACGTCTACAGGATTGGGCCCGATGCTGCAGCCCTCACCTTCGACCTCAGAATATTCCTGAAGCGTTGCAGCAGGCAGCGTGTCACCGACATTGATCATTTGAAGTACTCCTGAAAAAGAAAAGCGGCCCACATTGTGGGCCGCTTTTGCTCGGACTGCTTCGGCTGCGATCAGACCAGAACGGCCTTTTCGATCAAACGGGTCACAACCCAGTTCTTCGACTTCGAAATTGGCCGGCTCTCAGTGATCTCAATGGTGTCACCCAGCTTGTATTCGCCCTTTTCGTCATGGGCGTGGTACTTGCTGGTCTTCGCCACGATCTTGCCGTAAAGCTCGTGTTTCACGCGACGCTCAACGAGCACGGTCACGGTCTTTTCACGCTTGTCGCTGACCACCTTGCCAATCAAGGTGCGCTTGAGGGATTTTTTAGCTTCCGTCATGTTCACTCCTTACTTGGCGGCTTGGGCTTCTTGCTGCTTTTGAGCAAGAATGGTCTTGGCGCGCGCAATGTCGCGGCGCGTCACGCGCAGTGTCGACGTATTCGACAGCTGTTGCGTGGCTTTCTGCATGCGCAGGCCGAAATGGGCCTTCTGCAGGTCTTTGATTTCGGCCTGCAGGCCCGCAACGTCCTTGTTGCGCAGCTCGGTGGCCTTTGAAGTCTTGGCCGGGGCCGCGACTTCCTTCTTTTTACGTGTTGCCATGGTGTTCTCCTCGATCAGGCGCCGAGCTGGCGTGCGACGAAGGTCGTACGCAACGGCAGCTTGGCAGCGGCCAGACGGAATGCTTCGCGAGCCAGTTCTTCGGGAACGCCGACGATCTCATAGATCACCTTGCCGGGCTGGATTTCGGCGACGTAGTACTCGGGGTTGCCTTTACCGTTACCCATCCGCACTTCTGCGGGCTTGTGAGAGATCGGCTTGTCCGGGAACACACGAATCCAGATGCGGCCGCCGCGCTTGACGTGACGCGAGATCGCGCGACGTGCGGCTTCGATCTGACGGGCCGTAAGGCGGCCGCGGTCGATCGACTTTAGGCCGAAATCACCGAACGACACCGCATTACCGCGGGTCGCGATGCCGGTGTTGCGGCCCTTTTGTTCCTTTCGGAACTTTCTGCGTGCAGGTTGCAGCATGTTTATTACTCCGTAGTTCTAAGACCGATCACTCGGTCTTGGCACCGTCAGCTGCTGCAGCTGGCGCGGCTTTGCGGACGCGCTTAACGGCGGGTTTCGAGTCTGCACCTGGAGCTGCCGGAGCGGCGCCAGTAGCTTCTGCGGGCTTGTCGCTGCCGTCGGTTGGGGCGACGTTGCCACCAATCGGACCACGAGCGCCGGCGCGCGGACCACGACGGTCAGAGCCCGGACGGTCGCCACCCGGGCGGCCATCACGGCGCGGGCCGCGAGGACGACGCTCTTCGTCAGGGCGTGGCGTTTCGACAGCAGGCAAATCGTTACGTCCCAGCGTATCGCCCTTGTAGACCCAGACCTTGACGCCAATGACGCCGTACGTAGTCTTGGCTTCCGACGTGCCGTAGTCGATATCGGCGCGGAGGGTGTGAAGGGGCACTCGACCTTCGCGGTACCACTCGGTACGTGCGATCTCGATGCCGTTCAGCCGGCCAGCCGACATGATCTTGATGCCTTGAGCACCCAGACGCATGGCGTTCTGCATAGCGCGCTTCATGGCGCGGCGGAACATGATCCGCTTCTCGAGCTGCTGAGTGATGCTGTCGGCGATCAGTTGTGCATCGATTTCGGGCTTGCGTACTTCTTCGATGTTGACAGCGACCGGTACTCCGAGTTGCTTGCCCAATTCGCGCTTGAGATTCTCGATGTCTTCGCCCTTCTTGCCGATGACGACACCCGGGCGCGCCGAGTAGATCGTGATACGTGCATTCTTGGCGGGACGCTCGATCAGCACGCGCGAAACGGACGCGTTCTTGAGCTTCTTCTTCAGGTACTCACGTACCTTGATATCTTCTGCCAGCATGCCGGCGAAGTCGCGGTTGCTTGCGTACCAGCGGCTGGACCAGTTACGGCTGACCGCAAGGCGGAAGCCGGTTGGGTGGATCTTCTGTCCCATATTTCTTCCAGGCCTGTTAGTTGCCAACCGTCACGTACACATGGCACGTGGGCTTGCTGATGCGATTGCCGCGACCCTTGGCGCGCGCGGTGAAGCGCTTGAGCGTGGCGCCCTGTTCGACGTAGATGGTCTTCACCTTCAGTTCGTCGATATCGGCCCCGTCGTTGTGCTCTGCGTTGGCAATTGCCGATTCGAGCACCTTCTTTACGATGACGGCGGCCTTCTTCTGCGTGAATTGCAGAATGTTGAGTGCTTGATCGACTTTCTTTCCGCGGATCAGGTCAGCGACCAGACGGCCCTTGTCGACCGAAAGGCGAACGCCGCGGAGGACTGCACGTGTTTCAGACATGGTCGTTCCTTACTTCTTCTGGACTTTCTTGTCCGCGGGATGCCCCTTGAAAGTGCGCGTGAGCGCAAATTCACCGAGCTTGTGACCAACCATCTGGTCGGTGATGTACACGGGCACGTGCTGTTTGCCGTTGTGCACAGCGATCGTCAGGCCGATGAATTCCGGCAGAACCATTGAGCGACGCGACCAGGTCTTGATCGGCTTCTTGTCCTTGTTCGTCACAGCCTTGTCGGCCTTGGCCACAAGGTGGTGATCCACGAACGGACCCTTTTTGAGAGAGCGAGTCATTTGCTAACCCTTACTTCTTGCGACGCGACACGATGAAGACCTGCGTGCGCTTGTTGTTACGGGTGCGATAACCCTTGGTGAGATTGCCCCAGGGGTCGACAGGATGGCGGCCTTCGCCGGTCTTGCCTTCGCCACCACCGTGCGGGTGGTCCACCGGGTTCATTACCACACCGCGAACGGTCGGGCGGATACCCATCCAACGCTTCACACCGGCCTTGCCGAGTTGGCGCAGGCTGTGTTCTTCGTTGGCGACTTCACCGATGGTCGCGCGGCATTCCACATGCACGCGTCGGACTTCGCCGGAACGCATGCGCACCTGTGCGTAGACGCCTTCACGAGCCAGCAACGTGGCCGAGGTGCCTGCCGAACGCGCGATCTGCGCACCCTTGCCGGGTTGCAACTCGATGCAGTGGATCGTCGAACCCACCGGAATGTTGCGAATAGGCAGCGTGTTGCCGGCACGGATCGGAGCTTCCGAACCGCTCAGCAGCGTTGCACCGGCTTCCAGGCCCCGCGGGGCGATGATGTAGCGGCGCTCGCCGTCGGCGTAGCACACGAGCGCAATGTGAGCAGTACGATTCGGGTCGTACTCGATACGCTCGACCTTGGCCGGAATGCCGTCCTTGTTGCGCACAAAATCCACCACACGATAGTGATGCTTGTGGCCCCCGCCCTTGTGGCGAGTCGTGATGTGGCCGTTGTTGTTACGGCCGGCCTTCTGGAACTGCGGCTCCAGCAAAGCTGCATGCGGCGCACCCTTGTAGAGGTGGTCTCGCGAAATCTTCACCGCGCCGCGTTGGCCCGGCGAAGTGGGTTTCATCTTGATGACGGCCATGATTAAGCGCCTTCCCCGACGAGGTTGAGCTCTTGACCAGCCTTGAGCGTCACGTAGGCCTTGCGAACGTTGTCGCGGCGACCGATGGACTTGCCGAAGCGCTTGGTCTTGCCCTTGGTGTTGAGCACCGACACGCCCTGAACCTCAACCTTGAACATCAGTTCAACGGCGGCTTTGATTTCGGGCTTGGTGGCGTCCTGCAACACCTTAAAGGTGACTGCATTCGACTTTTCGCCGATCATCGTGGCCTTTTCGGACACGATCGGGGCGACCAGCACGTTCATCAGACGACCTTCGTCGAACTGACGTTGTGCGGGAGTAGGGTTCATGCGGCTCATGCGAACATCTCCTTGAGCTTGTCGACGGCACCCTTTGTGACCAACACTTTTTTGTAGTGAACCAGCGACACCGGATCGGCGTACCGCGGCTCGACCACAAGCACGTTGACCAGGTTGCGCGAAGCGAGATACAGGTTCTCATCGACTTCTTCGGCAATCACGAGCACTGACTCGAGATTCATTGCCTTGAACTTGGCGGCCAGCGCCTTGGTCTTCGGCGAGTCAACCTTGATCGAGTCAACCACAGCCAACCGACCTTCGCGCGCGAGTTGCGAGAAGATGGACGCCATGCCAGCGCGATACATCTTCTTGTTGATCTTCTGTGAGAAATTTTCGTCAGGCATGTTCGGGAAAATGCGGCCGCCTCCGCGCCACAGCGGCGAGGAAGTCATACCAGCACGGGCGCGGCCCGTTCCCTTTTGCTTGAACGGCTTTTTGGTCGAATGCTTAACCTGCTCGCGGTCCTTTTGGGCGCGGGTGCCTTGGCGGGCATTGGCCTGGAATGCGACGACGATCTGGTGAACCAGGTCTTCGTTGTAGTCACGGCCGAACACGGTCTCCGGCGCTTCGTACTTCGAGGCAGCCTGGCCTTGTTCGTTCAGGAGTTCGAGTTCCATTACTTCGCTCCTTCAGCGGCTTGCGGCTTGGCCTTGACGGCCGGACGCACGGTGACGAAGCCACCCTTCGAACCCGGAATTGCACCCTTGATCAGGAGCAACTGCCGAGCCTCGTCGATACGGATCACATCGAGGTTCTGGGTTGTTACCGTGACATCGCCGAGATGGCCCGTCATGCGCTTGCCCGGAAATACGCGACCGGGATCCTGCGCCATGCCGATAGAACCCGGCACATTGTGCGAACGGCTATTGCCGTGCGATGCGCGCTGCGAACTCATGTTGTGACGCTTGATGGTGCCAGCGTAGCCCTTACCGATCGAAGTGCCTTGCACGTCGACCTTCTGGCCAACCGCGAACACGCTCGCGGCAGCAATGACGCCGCCAGCCTTGTGCTGACAAGCCGTATCGGCAGTCACGCGGAATTCCTGGATGATCTCGCCTGCCTCGACGCCCGCCTTGGCGAGGTGACCGGCTTCAGGCTTGGTGACGCGCGATGCCTTGCGCGAACCGAACGTCACTTGAACTGCGACGTAGCCATCATTCTCTTGGGTTTTGATCTGGGTCACGCGGTTGTTCGACACATCCACCACCGTGACAGGAACTGCGTCCCCGTCATCAGTGAAGAGACGCATCATCCCCACCTTGCGGCCCAGCAACCCGAGGGAGTTGCTCAGACTCATAGTTTTCTCCAAAACTTCCGCCGCTGCCACTTCAATTGGCGACAGCGTTTGGTTTGCGAAAGAAGGTTAATAAAGCTCTGCGCAAAGAGGCTCGGAGGCGCAATTTGGGCAGAGCCGAAGATTATAGCGCGCATCTCGCAAAGACCGCAACGCTCCCAACAGCCCAGCAGGACGCCTACTTAACTCGATACGATCGGACTGGGTCTCCACCGGGTGTTTGCTTGAGTTCGCCGGCATGCGGTAGGGCAGAAGGGGACGCTCGCGTCTGGATTGGAATCGAAGTTGCGCTGGTCGCGCCGTGCTGCGTCGTGAACACATGTAGGTAGCCAATACCTGCCGCTGCGGGAGTGACGTTGACTGTCAATGACGTCACTTCGCCCGCTGGCAACGTGCGCACCTCTTCGCCACCTGGGAGCCTGAGACCTCCCTCCGTGGTCAACTTAACCACGGCGCCGCTCTGCTGAGTCACCCCGTCGAAAGCCAGCACCACCGGAACAGCAACACCGGGCACGGGCGTGCCGTCGACTCGATACTGAACGATCACCCCCGAGCCGTTCCCCTTCATCGGAGCCGTGCTCATAGTTTTGCTGGGGGCCGGCGCTTTGCGCAGTCCAGTCATGTCCGCCGCAGCAGCCAACGCATTCAAGGAAACGAAAAGCGCCAACGCAAGGGGCGCACTGACGACGGTGCCTTTTCCTTTCGTAGGTCCAGCGATCATTGAATGGTCACTTTGAAACATGTCGAGGCCGATGTGTTGTTGAAGTCGTTGATTACCAGGATGCTCTCTCCCGCTGGGAAATTGACCGATGCCGCCTCACTTTGGCCGAGACCGTCGGCTTCGGCAATCTGTCCGCCGCTGTAAACGACCCAGTCCGGATCGACCGCGCTCGAATCGGCTAGCACTGTGATCGTATGGGTACCCGCCGCCGGTGCGGTGAGCCGGAGATAGGCGTAACTCCCCAGTTTGTTGCCGGCACCCGCCTGATTGGAAACACAGGCCGACTTGACTGCGCCCGCCGCAGCGCTCTGATACATGGGAAGAGCGGCCTGAACTCCGCCATCGTTCATTTCAAGAACGCCGTACGGATCAGAAAAAGCGCTGATCTTCTGCCCCGTCAAAAGCGCGGACAGATTCGAAGCGCCTTCCGGTGCGGTCAAATAGAAGGCAGCGGCGAACGGGTGAATAGAGGTCACAGGCAACCCGCGCTTGAACGGCCCGGTCATGGTGTCGTGGATCGCCTTGAAGCCAACTTGCCCATTCAAGATCCACAGAATTGACTGCACGGAGGCCTCGCGAAACCATCCAGGATCCGAACCGTCCCCGGCTCGGAGATCAACATTGGACCCTTGAGCTTGGCCGGGCCCGACTGAATCGATGTAATTGCTGCGTCCCAGGGCGATGCCTGACCACGCATTGCCCCAACCCTCCGAAAACGCGACCCGCCGATCGAGCCTGTCCGTGATGGCATGGCTGCCCCCAGGGGAATCGTCACGACTGAATGCTGACTGATAGTAGTGACCCCATTCATGGGCAATCACCGATTCATCGTACTCGTCCGAGTCAACGTTCTCCTTGCCCAGAACAAAGATCGTGCGGCCCGCCGTTCCGTTGCCAAAGAAGGTCGTGCCGATTTGCCCCAGAGCTGGATTGCCGCTGGCCGGGACATTGTTAGCACTCCAGAACACACGCAACGCTGGAAAAGCCGTATTGGGCGCGACCGACAACACCTTAGCCTGAGCCGTATAAATCGTATCCAGGAGAGCAAACGGCGCCGCGACACGCATCCCGCTATATCCGGACCCGCCCCACCCGGACGGCGCATGAACGTCACGCGCGAGCACAGCAGCGGTGCCGGAGGCAAACGTAGGCGTCTCCATTGCGTAGATGGCATTGGCCTGGGTGTTGTCGCGGACCGAGACATCCCAACTCGGCCCAGCACCCAGTTGCGACAACTGAGCTTTGACGCGCACTATCAGCGATGTATTCGACGGGACCGCCACCGAGTACAGGCCTTTCTCATCCGTATTGGCGGAGGCAACGATGTTTGATGCGGCGTTCAAGATTTCGACCACTGCTCCTCGAACCGGCTTCGCAACTGTTGCCGCATAGTTCAGAGCGCCCGTGATGTTCGGGACAGAGTCATAGGTAACGGCTCCGCTCAAGCGAACATTGGCTACCGCCACCGACGCGCCAGAGGCGGGCGACGCCGAGGGAGAGACGCCGACGGTTCCGCCACCACCCCCGCCCCCGCAGCCCGCCAGGAGGGCCAGTGCTGCAGATAACACTAATCCTCGCCTTAACACTTCACTTCCCATATCCCGCGCCTCCCTGGCCTTCACAACGGCCTGCCGCCTTGCTTCTAGGATGCCATATCAGGCGCAAAAAAAGCCCGCTGACACAAAGGCCAGCGGGCTTTGAAGTAAGCAAAGGCTCTTATTGCAGCTTGATCTCCACGTCGACGCCTGCGGGCAAGTCGAGCTTCATGAGTGCATCGACCGTCTTGTCGGTTGGGTCAACGATGTCCATCAGACGCTGATGCGTGCGGATTTCGAATTGATCCCGGCTCGTTTTATTGACGTGCGGCGAACGCAGAATGTCGAAGCGCTTCATGCGAGTCGGCAGGGGCACGGGACCCTTGACGATCGCGCCTGTACGCTTGGCCGTGTCCACGATCTCTGCAGCCGATTGGTCGATCAGCTTGTAGTCGAACGCCTTCAGGCGGATGCGAATTTTTTGCTTGGTAGCCATGGTAATTCCTTGGTGCGTTCGATCAGATGTCGAGGATCTTTGCCACGACGCCCGAGCCGACGGTGCGGCCACCTTCGCGAATTGCGAAGCGCAGGCCCTCTTCCATGGCAATCGGGTTGATCAGCTTCACTGTGATCGACACGTTGTCGCCCGGCATGACCATTTCCTTG